>NZ_KQ958143.1 GCF_001546855.1 Megasphaera sp. MJR8396C
GTTTTATCATGCCTATTCGGCGCCAATAAACAAAAAGGGACTGCCGCGCTTGCAGCAATCCCTTATAGGTCTACACAGTCTATTCAATTAATGAAAAGCAGCACAGGCAGTCTTTAAGAACGGCAGATGTTTGCCAAGACCGGTCCGCGACGGCTGAAGCCAGCGGAGATCATAGGGTTCAAAGACGACCTTGCGGTAGGCTTCAAGATCAAGGGGCGTCCCATCCCAGTCGGAATGGATGGCACCATTCTGTTTGATCAGGATATCATAGAGGATGTCGTAATTCTTTCCGTCTTTTTCATCCCGTTCAATGACCGTGCTGTACGGCAGGGTCTTGTGATAGGTCAATTCCATCCCTTGATAATCAAAATGAAAACCGCAGCGCATACGGCAACCGTCGAGGCCCGTATACTCAGCGATATTTTTTAAGTCGTGAAGAATCTGATCATTTTCTTCTTCGTACAAGTTTTCCGGCGTCGTTTCCGTATAATCAAAGCGGAACTGAATCGACGCGCCATCGATTTTAATAAACCGATCCAGATACGGTTTTAGCTGGTCGACGGGGTACTTCTTATACAGGACACAGTTGATGCGGAAAGGAACGGCCAATCTCGTCAGGAGCTGATCATTCGATTCTTCCACATAATGCTGCATATGGCGTGAAACGTTGATGCACGTAATTTTATGCCGATTCCGCTGTGTAAAAGCGACGATATCGTCTTCCGTCTGCGTCTCAAAAACCGGAAGTGTCGTGTTGATATAGACCTTATGTGTCACGGGAATGCAGTCCAGCATGCGCTGCAGCGATTCCATGTCAGCAAAGGGTTCGCCCCCGGTAAAGACAAAATCACAAGAGGGGGTAATGCTGTCCATCAAGCGAATACTCCGGCAAATAGCTTCTTCCGAAAAGCCGGTCATGTCTTCATATTCAGCCTTGTTGATACAAAAAGGACAATGATTATGGCAATTGTAAGGCACAAAAATAGTAACCGTAGCGCCCCCATCGCGCGTTTTATATGGGTAGGCCACACGTGGCACTGTCGTTGCAGCCATACTGATTGTAGTTTGCATTCTTTTTCGCCTCGAATCATGGATAAGATCCCAAGCTGTTCCCACACTGCTGCAATTGAAAAGGAAAGATTTTTTCATTTCACAACAGACAATCTTGTGACCCGAATGTAGTATCCATGCCTATTGTACCATAAAAGTCCATTTCTGCAAATGCATGTAGTATATTCCCGTTTTGCATGATTTTTATACCAAACAATTCACATCGAAGAACATTTTTCGTTTATGGCAAAAGAAATCACGCCGGACTCAGTCCAAGGCTTGGCTGATGTCGCCGGCCGTCTTGATAACGGCCTCAATCGTAGTCTCCCGATTGGCATCTGCCACTCGTTCGGCCGGACCGGAAACACTGATGGCAGCGGTGATACGGCCGCTGCGAAAGATAGGAGCTGCCACACAGGCCATGCCGAGCTCAACTTCTTCCCGTTCAATGGCATAGCCGCGGTTGCGTATTTCGTCCAATTCCGGTAAGAGTTCCTTCCAATCGGTCACGGTATACTCCGTAAATTTTTTCAGGGTACAACCCGTATAGGACTGTCGATATTCTTCCGAAAAGGCCAGCAAGCACTTGCCCGATGCCGAACAGTAGGCAGGGCGGACGGCTCCGATGGGCGGCGCCGTATCGATGGTCCTGGGAGACTTGATCTTTTCCAAGATGATGTGCTGCGGATAGGCTGCCCCATTATGGGCAAAGGTCGTGATATGGACGCCTTCGTTGCACTGCAGGGACAAGGCCTTGGCATAGGGATAGGCGACTTTATGAAATTTATCTTTTTCGCGAAACAGCATCCCCAGGGCATACGCCTGCAGTCCGAGCCAGTACTTTCCCGTTTCTTCATCCTTTTGGATAAACCCGCGGTGTTCCAGCGTTTCCAACGTACGGCTGACCGTACTTTTATGGAGTTCCATGACTTTACTGATACGCGTTACACTGAGGGGCCGCTCTTCTTTTAAAAAGAGCTGTAAAACGGCCAGGGCCCGGTCAATGGATTCAATCATAAGCGCTCCCCCGATCCGGCATCATCACGACGCCAAGAATAATAATCTTAATTATATGGGATGCACACATAATGTCAAGAAAAAAGACGCAGAAGAACCATCAGTGACTGACAGCTTCTCCTTCCACTTGCTGCATCCGGTTGTGCTCATAGAGGCACTGCGACAATTTCCGGATTAAGACATCGCATTCCAAATTACAGCTCCAGCTCTTAGGAATCGCCTTATCGCCAAAGATAGTGCCCATAATGTTCCCGCAAATCGCTCCGCAGGTATCACTGTCGCCGTCTTGATTGCAGGCCATGAGGACGGCTTCTTTCAAGGTACCCGTCTTGAGCACGCAGTAGATGGATAAGGCCAGGGCCTCATCGGCTTTTTTCCCAAGGCCGATTTTTTTCATCGACCGGGCAGGATTGCGGTCGGTAACGGCTTCATCGATGGCATGCAGCAGCAATTTCAACAGGCGTGCGCCTTCGGGATCACGCTGCAGGATATGGAGGGCTCCGCCGAGAGCCGTACTGATATCCTTCCCTACCGCCAAGGATGCGATGATAGCGCTTATCGTCGCCGTCGACAGGAAAGCCTTGGGATTGCCGTGGGTCAGACTGGCCGCCTGAGATCCGACAAAAAAGGCCATCTCCGGATCGCCTTCATAAAAGAGCCCGATGGGAGCCGCCCGCATGACCGTGCTGTTGCCGCTGCTGTGATTGAGGGTTTCATCACGAGACAATTTTTTCCCCGATGCCAGGGCCGTCAGGCAGGTCTTCCCTGGAGAACGGCGGGCAAACAAAGCCTGTTCTCCCATCATGTCATATTCCAGGTCGACTTCATGGTCCTGGCGATTCATCCATTTTTCCTGTTCCGGGCGGATGATGCGCTCGGTCTGTGTGTAGTACCAGCGCATATAAGACCGGTACAGGCCTTCGGTCGGTTCCAGTCCGTCGTGATCGGCCCACAACATGCCGTCTGCCGTAAATAAGGACAGCTGGGTATCATCCGAAATGATACTTTTATTGCCGTTCTTGGCCGACTTTAAAACGGTCCGCAGTCCATAAGGGCCATACTTCTTATGAATCGTTTTCAAATCGTCTTTGCCAATAACAAACCCCAAAGCATCGCCGACAGCGCCGCCCAACATACAACCCATAAATCGATTCAATCCATCCATGCAGCTCACTGCTGCTAAAACACAGAAAACAGGAGTTCTTTTGTCCTATAACAAGATGTTCGCAACGGAGACGGACTTATTCCCCATATACAGTTGTTCTCCCAGAAGCGAAAGGGCTTACAAAACATTATACGGACGCAATCTTCCTATCCATGTCTGCAGAGGCAGCAGCAGTTGTCCCACCTTTCTCAATTTGTAAAGTAACACTCCGCTCAAGGGCCTCTGCCTGTGCTTGAGCATTGCTCCATATGGAATAAAAAAAGTTGCTCCGATGTTCCATATGCCGTGCCAAAAACGCTGCCCTCCCTACAGAGGACCTCGTCCGTTACCCGTTCTACTCACAATCTTTACAACTTTATATAAATAGTATATAATTATAAATTTGTACTTCCATTATACAGGTTCTGAGACATTTTTGCAAATAAAAAGGATGACCAATACAAAAACTTTGGTCATCCTTTTGTCTTTTATGGTAAAAAAATCTTTACTTAGCAGCCAGGCTTGCCGAATCCATCAGCGCCACCCGGTCGACGGCTTTTTTGATGGTCCCGGCAAGGCCCGTCATCTTGCTTTCAGCAATGGAGCAAATCCCAAGGCGAACGCCTTCAGCCAAAGGTACGGCAAAGATGAGGTCCTCTTGGAGCGCTTGGCATAGTGCCGTCGAATGAGCCGTCGGGACGGAAATGAAGAACCCGCCCTGATAAGGAACGTGCTGCAGGCCGCAGCTCCGTGCTTCTTCGACGAATACGGCCCCGCGGCGATGAAGTTTATCGGCAAAGGCCAATCGTTCGGCATCGAGGCGTGCTTTCAGGGACTGATCTCCGCGGATCTCCGTCAGCAAGGTCATGGCCGCCCGGTTAACATTAGACCAGGCCGTCCGGGCCGAATATTTGCCAAGATCGGCAAATTCGTCAATGACGTCTTTACTCGACGACACGCCGATGAGGGCGCCGGCTCGCTGACCGTACAGGGTATAGCCCTTCGACATGCTGAAGGCAAACATCGAAAAGATATGGGCCGGAAGGTTAGAGAATTGTTTCATAAAGGAGCGCACCTTATTCTTTTCACCGGCATAGGCAATGTAGGCGATGTCGACGAGAAGGCTCAGTCGCTTTCCCTGCTTTTCATGGAAACGGCAGACGTCGAGGACCTGGCGCCATTCTTCGTCGGACAGGGCAAACCCCGTCGGGTTGTTGGCCGGCGTATTGAGGATAATCAGCAAGGAATCTTGACTTTCAAGGGCCTCTGATACAGCCGCCGAAAAGGAAACGATATTAAAATGGCCCTTCGAATCAATCATGGAAAAAGGGCGGAGACGGCGGCCGATTTCCTGGCACAAAGCATCGTAAATATTCCAGCGCCAATTCGTCGTAAGGACGACGTCACCCACTTCAGAATAATTGGCAATGGCAATATGGATGGCCCCGGTACCGCCTGCCGTAGCGACGGCATCGGTGTAGCCTTCGGGGCGACAGTCTTCAAAGGCTTCCTCGATGGCCCCCTGACGGTAGGATTCTAACCCCAGCGGCGGTGCATAGGTGATAAAATCGCGCATTGGCAAGGCGCGGTAGAGTTCTTCTACAACGGGCAGACAGGCCAATTGTTCATCATCTCCGGCATAACAGCCGATGGCGGCGTTGACGACGCGCTCTGCCCCATACTGAGCGGCCGCTTCTCGTGCGGCGGCGCTGGCGGAAAACACGACGTCGCGTAAAACCTTTCCTTCTCTGCTTGCTGCTGCCATAATCGTCATCGTAAAAACCCCTCTCTATCTATCCATTCCCCTTTGACACGGCAAAGGTTCCAACGCTCTGCATTATAGCACCGAAACCGCCATTTTTATATAGGAAAGGGCGCAAAATACTGTATACATGAGAAGTATATTGTATACAGTATCTTCAAGGCCCGACAACGGCTTTTTTCTGACCGTCATCGGCATAAAAATCGGCTTCTTTTATGCCTTTCACGGCTAAGAGCTCACTGATGATTTCCGGCGCA
The DNA here is from genome assembly GCF_001546855.1 of Megasphaera sp. MJR8396C. GTDB lineage: Bacteria > Bacillota > Negativicutes > Veillonellales > Megasphaeraceae > Megasphaera. The sequence goes on from NZ_KQ958143.1 coordinate 5,231, forward strand.
TCCAGATGGGACACGGCGGTCAATTCCAATTCAATCTCCGAAAAAGGTGCCTCATCGTCACTGTAATTGTGGAACTTTTTAATATGGAGCTGATGGTCGCTTACAAAACCGGACAGTCTCCGCGCTTGGCCGATATTGTTCTTCATGACGACATGCATGATATATTTTTTCCGGAACTGTCCTTCGAGGCGGGCGTCTAAGCGAACGAAGACGGTCAGGACTAAAAAGATAAGGGCCGTTGCCACGATCGATACGACCAGATAACCGGCACCGACGACAAGGCCGATGGCCGATACGGCCCAAACGCCGGCCGCCGTCGTAAGCCCGCGGACACTGCGTTCTTTCTGATTGGCCAAAATCGTTCCGGCACCGATGAAGCCGACACCCGATACGACCTGGGCGGCAATGCGCCCGGGGTCGGCATTGCGGTAGCCGAACTCAAAAAAATACTCCATGGCGACGTTGATAGAAATAATCATGCACAGGCAGGAGCCGACGCATACCAGCGTATGGGTCCGGAGTCCGGCCGACTTACTTTGAGACTGCCGTTCATATCCGATGATGGCCCCCAGGATGAGGGATATGACCAAGCGGATGATGCTGTCTTCTGTTGAAATCATAAAACAATCACTTCTTTCAAAACATTATTTTATATTCCTCAATAAATCAGAACTATGATATGATGAGTCCATAGAACCGCCTCCTGGCGACCTATTTATCGAACAAAAAGGCCGTGCCCCTTCTGACAGGGACTGAAGCCGGGCAAGTACACCCTATCAAGATGCCGATGGAAAGAAGGCGCGGGAGGAAGCACATCGTTCTTTCAACAGTGTATCATAAACCATGCCCCTTCGTCAGGCCCATTTAAAGCCCGTAAAGAAAGTTATTTTCAGAATATTTTTTACATCCGTTAAGAAAACGTTATAATATCACTATAGTATATAGAAGCAGTTCAAACCAGCGCTTCGGTTTTACTGCCCCTAAGAAAGAAGGTCACGAACTATGAATCGATTCATTTATTTCGATAACCTGCGCAGCTTATCGATTATATTGACCCTGGCCGCCCTATTACTTCCTTTGGGAACGGTCTTTTATGAAGAAAGCGCGGCCATTGCCATTGCCGCTGTCTTTTTTATCAGCGCCTATTTCGGTGCGTCCAAACTGCGGATACGAACGATCCCATTCTTTCTCAAAGATCGTTGGCACCGCTTAGGCCTGCCCCTCATCGTGCTGATCCTCTTTGGCATTGAAGAAAGACTCGTGACCGGCACCCTGCCCGTCGTATCGTGGGCCCTGGCCTGGCTGCTGCTGTTATTTGCCTTATTGAGCCTGGTAAAGAGGGCCGCTCACAGCTTCCTGCAGCAGCGAAAACTCGGCCGTCCGACCGCTCCGTTTCTAACGCTGTTTTTCCTCTTATGGGCAGCCGCCCTCTATGGCGCCCATCTGTTCCTGCCCCCATCGGTGATGATTCCCTATCTCGCCATCATCCGGCCCGATTGGCTGATCCTGTCCTTGTTTTCCTTCATCTTGGGACTTCAAGCCTTTCGCAGCCGCTGGTTTACGGCCAATGGATACGTCCCGTCTATGGGAAGCTTCATCGCCTTTATCGTCGTCCTGATAGCGAACAGCCTGCTGATGACCGGCGTCATCCCGACGATCCCCTGGGTAGCTGCACCCTTATCGGCTGCCCTTCCCATGACCGCCGTCTTAGGCCTGACAGCCTTCTTTCATCAGTATTTTAACGGCCATCGCCCGTGGTCCCAGTCTCTTCATCGCCTGGGTTACGGCTTATTCTTCATCAGCGAACCGATCATCATTCATACGACCTGGTTCCTCCACCCGCTGGCAGCTGCCTCGTGGTTGAAAACTTTATTGACCCTGCTCATTCTGGTCGTTTACAGTTACCTGCTTTGCCGATACGCCCTGCTCCATCTATCATGCTTTAAAAGCAAGGGCTAATTCGCATAGTGACTAGCCCGCACAGGCCATCTATGCTATGATATATCGTAAAGTTTATTTTTTAGTCACCCTAAGGAGAGTGCCTCATTGGATACGCTATTACAACTCATGGAATCGTATGGCTATATCGCCCTTTTCGTCGCTATGGTCTTAGAAAATGCTAATATCCCCATCCCCAGTGAAGTCGTGTTGGGCTTTGCCGGATTTCTCATTTCTCAGCAAATCTTCTCTTTTTGGACGACCTTCATCGTCGCCTGTCTGGCCGGCCTCGTCGGCTCGGTCTTAAGTTATTGGCTCGGTTCGTACGGCGGCCGCCCTTTGCTCTTAAAGTACGGCAAATACATCTTCTTTAACGAGCACAAATTCCAAATGGCAGAAAACATGTTCAATAAGTACGGCGGTGCTGCCGTCCTCATCTGCCGCTGCCTGCCCGGCGTCCGCACCTTTATCTCCTTCCCGGCCGGTGTCGCCCGCTACCCCTTCTGGAAATTCACGATCTTCACGATTATCGGCACCATCCCCTGGACCCTGCTTCTGGTATGGGCCGGATCGCTCCTCGGCAGTCATTGGCGCGACCTCATTCAGTACAATCACATCTTCCTTATCGTCATCGCCGTCGTCTGCGTCATCGCAGGGATCGTCTATTTTTGGCATAAACGCCGTCGGAGAAATGCCGCATGAAACAATGGTTATATGACAATCGTTACGGCCTCATCGTCGCCTTAGTGGCAGCAATTATTTTGCTGCCCTTTTTAGGTGCCGTGCCGCTCATGGATCCGGACGAACCGGTGTACGGTGAAACGGCCCGGGAAATGCTGGCTGCCGGCGACTGGCTATCGCCGCGCATTTTTGGCAATTTCTGGTATGACAAACCGCCTTTCTTTTACTGGCTGGAAATGATTTCATACAGCTTCTTCGGAGTCACGGACTTTGCCTCCCGCCTGCCCAGCGCCCTGGCCGCCATGGCAACGACGCTTTACATCTATGCAGCCGGCCGTGACATCTTCAATAAGCCGATTGCTGCCTTGTCATCTTTGCTGCTGGTAACCAGCTTCGGCTTCATGTATATCGGCAAGGCCGCCGTCACCGATATGACCCTGGTCCTGACCTTGACCGTCGCCATGATGTCCTTTTACCGGAAAAAATACTATACGGCCTATTTCTTCTGCGGCCTGTCGCTCCTGGTCAAAGGTCCCATAGGATACGCCTTTCCGGCCCTCATCATGCTGATTTACATCGCCTGGACCCGCCAATGGTCGCTGCTGAAAGACATGAAGATTCCCCAGGGAATCCTCTTAGCCTTTGCCGTCGGCCTACCCTGGTACGTCCTCATGTACAAGGTTCACGGCGAAGCTTTCTTAGACACGTTCATCGGCTACCACAACATCACCCGCTTTGCCGCTCCGGAACATCCCGGTCAGAACAGTCTTTTCTTCTTCATCCCGGTCTTATTAGCCGCCATGATGCCTTGGACGGTCTATCTCGGACCGGCGCTCCGGCGGTTGTTCAAAAAACGGGATCCCTTCCGCGACGCCCTGCAGTTCTGCCTGGTCTGGGCCGGGTTCATCTTCCTCTTTTTCTCCCTCTCGAAGACGCAGCTCGTCACCTATATCGCCCCCATGTTCCCGCCGACGGCCTATCTCATCGGCTGGTACTGGTATCGGTCCTATATTGAACGCTCCTTCCCGCGGGCCCTTCTGGCCGCATCCTACATACTCGGCATTTTGCTGCTGGCCTGCAACGCCCTTCCCTTGAGCCCGGGCGCAGCTTTCTTCCGACCCGCCATCGCCTGGGTATCGGCAGGGCTTACGGCCGCCCTCTTTCTACCGACGTATTTTTTATGGCGCCGCCGCTTCCGGATGGCCTTCATCGTCGCTACCGCCACGATGGTCTGTTTTTCCTGGGCCATATTCGGACATGTCATCCCACAGCTAAAGAGCTATGTCACGTCCTATGATACAGCCCAAATCCTACCTAACGTCTACGACGATCATTCCCAATTGTACATCGAAAAATTTCTCCGCCCGGGCATTACCTATTACAGCGGCAAGTCCGGGGAAGAATGGGACCCTGTAAAAAATCCCGAACTGGACACGCTCCTTACGCAGGACGAGAAAATTTTTCTCATCATGTCCAAAGCGACCTTTCATAAGCTGACCAAATCGAAGCCTTTAATCGACCGCTTCGGCATTGCCGGAGAAACGCCGTCACAAGTCATCCTCATCAATCACCCCTAGGAGGTACGTATGAAACAGTCATCCCTGCTAACCCTCATCTTTGCAGCAACCTTTCTGTTTCTGGCAGTCGGTATATCTGCCTTGGCCGTCACCGACCCCGTCGAATCCAATTACACCCTGACGGCCCTTGAAATGGTTCAGAGCGGCGACTGGATTTCGCCGCAGATCTATGGCATCTATTGGTACGATAAACCGATTTTTCTCTATTGGCTCCTGAGTCTGTCCTACAGTGTTTTCGGCGCCACGGACTTTGCTTCCCGCCTGCCGGCCGTCCTCTTTGGGGCCATGTCCTGCACCCTGGCCGCCTGGTTCGCCCTGCGCCAGACGCAGCGTACGGCAACGGCCGTTCTCTTTGCAGCCATGACGGCGACGTCCCTTGCCGTTTGGCTCATCAGCCGTTCGGTCATCACCGATCAGCCCTTGTTCTTCTTTAGCGGCGCCACCTTATTCTTTGCCTTTATCGGCCTTACGGAAGCCAAAAAGAACTATGTCATCGCCGCCTATGTCATGGCTGCCGGCGCCGTCCTCACCAAAGGACCGGTCGGCCTCGTCCTGCCCGGCTTATTTCTCCTCCTCTTTGCCATCATTCAGCGCAATGCCGCCTATGCCAAACGACTCTTTCCGCCGGTCGGCATCGCCTTATTCCTCCTCCTCGTCCTGAGCTGGTACGGCCCGATGTATCGCCTCCACGGTCAGGATTTCATCGATGGCTTCCTGGGATTTAATAACGTCGTCCGGGCTACGGTTTCTGAACACCCGAAAGACAACGTCTGGTACTACTATCTGGTCCTGGTTCCGGTCAGCCTCCTTCCCTGGACCGGCCCCTGCCTGTACGGCTTATGGAAACGGCGCCGTCGCGATGACACCTATGTGTTCATGGCCGTTTGGGCCATCGGGACCATTTTATTTTACAGCCTCATGGCTACGAAATACCCGACCTATGCCTACATCGCCAACTGGCCCTTACTCTATCTCGGCGCTTGGGCCATCGATTCTTTCCACCAAGAGGACCGCCATCGCCTCTGGCTCATCGTCATCATTCCGGCCCTCTTGTTCGGCCTTCTCTTTGCAGCACTGAACTTCTTTACCAGCAAAGCGCCCTTCCCCGTCGACGGCCTGTTACTGCTGACGATCTTCATCGCCATCATGGCCTTCCTCATCTTACTGGCCTGGTGGCAAAAAGCCTATATCGCCCTGCCCATTCTCATTACGGCCATGACTGCCGTTACCTATCTCATCGTAACCTTCCAGGTGTTGATCCCCTTCTATCAATACCGATCGGCCCAAAGCCTGACTACGGCACCCATAACGGGACAGGCCTACTTCTTTGAAGAGTATCGGACGTCTTACCCCTATTACACGGGAAAGACCGCCATCTGGACGTCAGCCGGAAAGTCCGATAAAAATTCTACACAAAAGCGCGACGCCGTTTGGGCAAAAAAATATCTCTACCCCAAGGAAGAAGAAGCGTCCGTCATCAACCGTCTGCAAAATCATCAGGACCTGACTCTCATCGTCCCCCGCAGCCAATACCAAAATTATCTGGCCTCGAACTTTGCCCCCTTGACCCGCGAAACGGCACACGTCGGCTCCTACTATCTCTTTACGCCGGCGCCATAGCCAGAAAGGGAATATCATGAAAAACCTCATCCATACACTTTGCGATTACCATGAACCCGGCGTTTTCAATCCCTGGTCAGAATATGACGAGCAGTGCGACATCGGCCCGGCAGCGCCGGATATCCGCTGCCGTCAGCTCCGGGATTATCTGGAACCTCGCCTGCATCGTGCCCGCATTTTGCTCATTGCCGAAGCCGCCGGTTACCAGGGATGCCGCTTTACGGGCATTCCCATCACCTGCGAACGGATGCTCCTCGATGCGCATAAACAGATCTCGTCATCGATCATCCTCGGCCGGCAGGGAGAACGGACGAGCCGCCCCGACTGCACTTTCATGACCAGCCGCCCCCAACAGGACAAGGGGATGAACGAACCGACTGACACCTATGTTTGGGGCGCCATCGTCGATAACGGCCTCGATCCAAAGGACGTCCTGCTGTGGAACATTTTCCCCTTCCACCCTCATAAAAAATCGCCCTTTTCCAACCGCACGCCGAGTGATGCCGAACTGGCTGCCGGCCTTTCTTATGCCAAAGCCCTGCTCCATCTCTGCCGGCCGGACATCCGCGTCGCCGCCATTGGCCGAAAATCGGCAGAAACCCTAGAAGCCGCCGGTATTTCGGCTCAGTCCATGCGTCACCCGGCCAACGGCGGAGCTTCCTTGTTCAGGAAACAATTTTCACGTTTTTCTCTTTAATTCTTTTTAAAATAACAATAAATTCGTTTTACACATTAAAATTATCGGTATTTTTGTTCATATATTCAAAAAAGTCATTGCATCGTCCTTACAAATCGTCTATAATCATAGATGCACCACAGTATCCACGAGCCCTCTCTCATACAGTGACGGCTCGTTTTTATATACGCAAAGGGGGACTTGTCTATGAACAAAAAAATGCGCGATCTGCCGGAGCCGCAAGGCCTGTATGATCCGTCATACGAACACGACGCCTGCGGTATCGGTATCGTTGCCAATATAAAAGGGATAAAATCATACAGCATCATCGACGACGCCCTTACGATTTTAGAAAATCTACGCCATCGCGGCGCCGAAGGAGCCGATGCCAACAGTGGTGACGGCGCCGGTATCTTGGTTCAGATACCGCACCAATTCTTCTGCCGTGAATGCGGCGTCTTAGGCTTTACCCTTCCCGACGAGGGCGACTACGGCGTCGGCATGATTTTTGCCCATCGCTATAAAACATTTCGTAAGGAACAAATGGATGCCTTTGAAGATATCGTCCGTTCCGAAGGCCTTTCTATCCTCGGCTGGCGCGACGTCCCCGTCGATGAAAGCCTGATCGGCAATATCGCCAAAAAAACGTGTCCCCATTTTCTGCAGGTCTTTATCCGGAAAGACCCGACCATGAAGACCCAGATGGACTTTGAACGAAAATTGTACGTCATCCGTAAACTGGCGGAAAAAGCAATCGTTCCCAAAAGCCAGGAACAGGGAACGGATTTCTATATTGCCAGCCTGTCGTCGAAGACTATCGTCTATAAAGGCATGCTGACGTCGGTCCAGCTGCGCCACTTCTTCCTCGACTTATCGGACCTCGACTTCATCACGTCCATGGCCCTCATCCACTCCCGGTTCAGTACCAATACCTTCCCCAGCTGGGCTAGGGCCCATCCGAATCGCTACATCGTCCACAATGGGGAAATCAATACGATCCAGGGCAACATCAACTGGCTCAATGCCCGTGAAGGCAAGTCAAAATCGGCCTTCTTCCCGGACATGGAAAAAGTATTCCCCGTCGTCGACGATACGGGCAGCGACTCGTCCATGTTCGACAACTGCCTGGAATATCTCTACATGACCGGCCATTCTCTGCCTCATGCCATGATGATGATGATTCCGGAACCATGGGAACGGGATCCCCTCATGAGCCCGGAAAAGCGCGACTTCTACCGCTACCATAACTTTATGCTCGAACCCTGGGACGGGCCGGCGGCCATCGGCTTCTGCGACGGCACGGTCATCGGCGGCATGCTCGACCGAAACGGCCTTCGTCCGGGCCGCTATTACGTCACCCTCGACGACCGGGTCATCGTCAGTTCTGAAGTCGGCGTCGTCACCATTCCGCCCCAAGACATCCTTTATAAAGGGCGCCTCGAACCGGGTAAGATGCTCCTCGTCGATACGAAAAAGCAGCGCATCATCGGCGACGATGAAATCAAACACGAAATCGCCTCCGAACACCCCTATGCCGACTGGTATAAAGAACACATCACCGACCTGGACGACCTCATGGATAATCAGGCCCTGCCTCACAGCGAAGCCATCATCCCTTACGATTTAAAAGAACAGGAAAAGGTCTTCGGTTACACCCAGGAAGACATGGACAAGGTCATCCTGCCCATGGCCCGCGACGGCCACCACGCCATCGATTCCATGGGCGTCGACGTCCCCCTGGCGGTCTTGAATGACAGGCCCCAGCTCTTATATGATTATTTTAAAGAAAATTTTGCCCAGGTAACCAATCCGGCCATCGACGGCGTCCGTGAAAAGACAGTCATGTCGTCATCGATCATGGTCGGTAACGTAGCCAATATCATGGAACCAAACGAAGCGTCGACAGCGGCACTCTACTTGAAGACGCCGATTTTGACCAATGAACAACTGGCGGTCATCAAGTCACTCATGACGCCCAAACTGCACACGGCGACCTTATCCATGCTCTATCCCGTCAACAACGGTGCCGAAGGGATGGAAACGGCCATCGAATCCCTGTGCATCGACGCCTTGAAGGCGATTAAAAATGGAGCCAACATCCTGGTCTTATCCGACCGGGGCATCAACTCCCGTATGGCAGCCATCCCGGCCCTCTTGGCCTCGGCCGCCCTCCATCACTACCTCATCGACAAAGCCGTCCGCTCCGACGTCGGCCTGGTCCTGGAATCGGGAGAACCGCGCGAAGTCCATCATTTCTGTACCCTCATCGGCTACGGAATTACGGCCATCAATCCTTACATCGCCTTAGAATCGATCAAAGAACTGATTGCCGGCAAAAAACTCCCCCGCCTCGACTATGAACAGGCCCGTCAGAACTATATCGACGCTGCCGTAAAAGGCATCTTAGCCGTCATGTCCAAGATGGGGATTTCGACCATTCACAGCTATCACGGCGCCCAGATTTTTGAAGCCGTCGGCATCAGCCGCGACCTCATCGACAAGTATTTTTGTCATACGCCGTCCCCCATCGAAGGACTGGGCATCGCCGAAATCGCTGACGAAAACGCCATGCGCCATCAAGAAGCCTACCAGACCGGCGATACTTTGGACCGCGGCGATTTTTACCAATACCATAAAGGCGGCCAGCCTCATATCATCGATCCGGAAACGGTACAGCTCTTACAGAAAGCCGTCCAGACCAACGATTATGCCACCTATAAACAGTACGCCGCTCACGTCAACCGAGAAACCGTTTTCCGCCTGCGGGACCTCCTCGACTTTGAATACCCTGCTGGCTGCAGCATCCCTATCGAAGAAGTCGAGTCGGCCGATGCTATCGTCAAACGCTTCCGCACCGGTGCCATGAGCTACGGCGCCCTCAGCAAAGAAGCCCACGAATGCATCGCCACGGCCATGAATCGCCTCGGCAGCATGAGCAATACCGGCGAAGGCGGTGAAGACGCAGCCCGTTTCCATACTGAAAAGAACGACGGAATCAAACAAGTCGCCTCGGCCCGCTTCGGCGTCACCAGCGACTACCTCATCCACGCCGATGAACTGCAGATCAAATGCTCGCAAGGGGCCAAGCCCGGTGAAGGCGGCCATCTGCCGGGCAATAAGGTCTACCCGGATATTGCCAAGACCCGTCACGCCACAACGGGCGTCGCCCTCATTTCACCGCCGCCGCATCACGACATCTACTCCATTGAAGACTTGGCCGAACTCATCTTCGATTTGAAAAATGCCAATCGCCGGGCTTCCATCGGCGTAAAACTGACGGCCGGCGCCGGTATCGGCACCATCGCTGCCGGCGTCGTCAAGGCCAAGGCCGACTCGATCGTCGTCAGCGGCTACGACGGCGGTACCGGGGCCTCGCCGCGCACGAGCCTGCGCCATGCCGGCCTGCCTTGGGAAATCGGCCTTTCCGAAGTCCAACAGACACTTCTCCTCAACAGCCTGCGCGACCGGGTCACCTTGGAAGTCGACGGCAAGCTCCTCACCGGCCGCGACGTCGCCATTGCCGCCTTATTCGGCGCTGAACGATTCGGCTTCGGTACGGCTCCCCTCCTTGCTATCGGCTGCCACATGCTGCGTGTCTGCCATCTCAACACCTGCCCTTACGGCGTCTGCACCCAGGATGAAAAACTGCGCAAGCGCTTCAAGGGCAAACCGGAATACATCATCAACTTCATGCATTTCGTCGCCGAAGACCTTCGAGAAATCATGGCCCGCCTGGGATTCCACACCGTCGAAGAAATGATTGGCCGTTACGACTGCTTAAAACAGAAGGACCACGTCGGTCATTGGAAGGCCAAGACGGTTAATCTGAAAAATCTCTTATACCGACCTTATACGGACGTCTCCGTCGGCCATCACTTCACGACTCCCCAAGACCATCAGATCAATACGACCCTCGATATGTCCAAACTGGTCCGCATGTGCCGGCCAGCCTTGGAACAGCAGAAGCATATCCGGGCCCGCCTGCGCATTCAAAACACCGACCGCGTCACAGGGACCATCCTCGGCAGTGAAATCACCAAAGCCTACGGCGAAAAAGGCCTTCCGGAAGACACGATTGCCTTATCCTTCGTCGGCTCTGCCGGACAAAGCTTCGGCGCCTTCATTCCCCACGGGCTGACCTTGTCCCTTGAAGGCGATGCGAACGACTATTTGGGTAAAGGCCTCTCTGGCGGTAAGATCATCGTCTCGCCGCCGCGGGAATCGGTCTTCCCCGCCGAAGACAACATCATCATCGGCAACGTCGCCTTCTATGGCGCTACCAGTGGCGAAGCCTATATCAACGGCACGGCAGGTGAACGGTTCTGCGTCCGCAACAGCGGCATCGATGCCGTCGTCGAAGGCGTCGGCAATCACGGCTGTGAATACATGACCGGCGGTCGGATCCTCATCCTCGGCAAAACAGGACACAACTTTGCAGCCGGTATGTCCGGCGGTATCGCCTATATCTACGACTTAGACCCGAAAAAATGCAACACCGATTTAGTAAAATTGGAAACCCTCACCGATGAAGCCGAAAAAGAAGCCGTCAAGGCGATGTTAGAAAAACACGTCCGCTACACCGACAGCAACTTAGGCCATATTCTCCTCGAAAACTGGGATGACACGGTAAATCATTTGACCAAGGTTATCCCCGAAGCGTATGAAGAAATGGTAGCCCTCATCGAAAAGGCCAAAGCCGACGGCCATTCCGACGAAGAAGCCCATATGATTGCCTTCGAAAAGAAACACGGTAAGAACGGTAAAAAGTAATAAGAGAAACGACCTCGCAAATCACACCCGATGCCTATCTTCATGAATACGGTATCGGATCAGACTGCGAGGTCATTTTTTATCATTCACTTGGCGCGATTTGTTGTCTTATTGGCGTAAAAAGATATGTTCATGGCGTCTATTTCCGGGTACAATAAGGCTGTAAAACACACCCATCGAAAAACAGTCAGGAGGGATCTACATGACAACCGATATGAAAAGCCAAGACTAAAGAGGAAAACTAGCGCTCATCACCGGCACCTCGAGCGGCCTTGGCAAAGAACTGGCCTACATCCATGCCCGGCGCGGCGGCAGTCTCATCCTCGTCGCCCGCAGGCAGGACTTGCTCGAAGCACTGGCCCGTGAACTTCAAGATACATACGGTACCACCGTATATATCATCTCAAAAGACTTGTCGAAAGAGACGGCACCGGAAGAAATTTATGCCGAAGTCCAGGCCAAAGGCCTTCAGGTAGATTATCTTATCAACAATGCCGGTCTCGGCGGCCAAGGCGCTTTTGCAGAACGCTCGATGGAAATCGACATGAACCTCATTGCCGTCAATATCATCTCCTTGACGAAAATGACAAAACTCTTCCTGCCCGACTTTTTAAAGCGTAAATCAGGGCGCATCCTCAACGTATCTTCAACGGCTGCCCTGATGCCCGGCCCCCTGCAGGCCGTCTACTACGCCTCGAAGGCCTACGTCACCTCCTTAAGCAATGCCATCTGGCAGGAAATCCAAGGAAGCGGCGTCACCATGACCCTCCTGATGCCGGGCGGCATGGACACTGGATTTGCCGCCGCCTCAGGCCTGCAGAATACCAGTCTTGCCAAACAGATGGTATTTTCTCCACGTGAAATCGCAGAGCCGACCTATGCGGCCATGCTGCGGGGACAGATGGAGCTCATCGAAAAGTTGAATTTCATCCAAAAACTCTCGTTCAAGCTCCTGCCCTTCCTGCCCAAAAAGCTGATCATGAAACAGATTTATAATATGCAGCAGTCAACATAAATTTTCCTTTATTAAAAACAGAAAGAAGGTATCCTGATGTATTACTATGATGAAGTCCTTGACAACAGCCACGTCAACGTAAGCCACACGACGTTTCTCCACGATTCCATCCCCATCGCCGCCAACGTCTACCTCGATCCCAATAAGGAAAAGCCCGCTGCCGGCTATACGGCCATCGTCATCGGCCATCCGACGGGAGGCGTCAAAGAACAGACAGCCGGTGTCTATGCCGTAAAATTGGCCGAACTCGGCTTCCTGACACTGACTTTCGACGCTGCCTATCAGGGCGAAAGCGGCGGCTCGCCCCGTTACTTGGAAGACCCGGCAGCCCGTGTCGAAGACTTTCGCTGCGCCTTGGACTATCTCTTATCCCGATCTGACGTCAACCCCGATACCATCGGTGTCCTGGGAATCTGCGCCTCCGGCGGCTACGCCATCCATGCGGCCCAGACCGACATCCGCTTCAAAGCCATCGCCACGGTGAGCATGGCCGATTTGGGCGACCTCTTCCAAAACGGTCTCCAGCGCACACAGACGGAAGACATGAAGGCAGCCTTCCGGCAGCAAATTGCCGAACAGCGGACAAAAGAAGCCAGGGGTGAAACCGTCGTCTACAGTCCCTTTGTCCCCAGAACGGCTGAAAACGCAGCCTCCATGCCCAAAGATTATCGCGAAGGTTATGAATATTACCGGAATTCTCCGGCAGCCCATCCCAACGCACCGAGTCAGTTCGTCCTGTCCCGGGCTTCACGCATCTTAGATTTCACCGCCTTGAGTCACGTCGACGCCCTGTCCCCGCGGCCGCTGCTCCTCATTGCAGGCACGGAAGCCCAGACCCGCTATTTTTCAGAAGAAGCTTTTGAAAAAGCAGGACCGGAAAAGGAACTCTATTGGGTCGCCGACGCCACGCATATCGAAATGTACTATAAGACGGAATACGTCGATGCCGCCGTCAATAAACTGGATGAATTTTATACCGCCAAGTTAGGAAAATAATGATGAATGATAAATTCTTATTGAGCGGTCAATATCGGGAACTGTTGAGTAAGCACGGCATCGACGTCGGCGCCGCCCTGCGCCGGGCGCACCAGCCGGAAGATTTGTTTGCCCATCCGTCTCCGTCCATGACTACGGCGGGCTATCATGATTTCATGGAAGCCATTGCCGGCCAGATAGAAGACGACGAACTGCCCATTGCCATCGGATCTTCTGATAAAATAGAAATGTTCTCGCCTCCCATTTTTGCAGCCTATTCCAGTCCCGACGGCAGAGAATTTCTCCATCGCCTGGTAAAATATAAACGGCTCATCTGCCCTCTTCTCTTTGAAATCACCGAAACCGATGCCGGCCTTCAGCTGACCATTTCCATGCCGACCGATCCGCGGAAAATGCCGCCGTTCCTGGCGGAGACAGAGTTCGTCTTCATCTTGAGTCTCTTGAGAAGGGCCACCAAAACCGACATCCGACCCGTATCCCTGATACTGGAAGTCCCCCCTCCCGGCCAGGCTTTCGAAAAATTTGCCGGCATCGCCGTCAAGAAAGGTACCGCCAACAGCATCATCTTTCGCCCGGTCGATTTAGAAATCCCCTTCATCAGCCGCAACGATGCCATGTGGGAATATTTTGAGCCTGAACTGAAGCGCCGCCTTTCCGAAATGACCTTGGAAGACAGTTTTCAAGTCCGCGTCCGCAGCGCCCTCATCGACCTTTTGCCGGGCGGAACGGCCTCCATCGACTTGGTAGCCCAAAAGCTTGGACTGAGCCGGCGATCGCTCCAGCGCTTTCTTTCCAATGAAGGGACGACCTTCCAAAAAGAGCTGGATCATACCCGCTTTCTCCTGGCAAAACAGTATCTGCGCGACCCGTCGCTCACCCTTGCCGACATGACCTACCTTCTGGGGTATCAGGATGTCAGCACCTTTCAGCGGGCCTTTCATAAATGGACCAACATGAGCCTCACCCAATATAAAGAAACACACCGATAACCGACCTCCTCTTGCTAGCGACCAATCACTCGTGTATACTAAAATGACAATGTACATCGCAGGCAGAGGAGGTTTTAGCATGACAAAAACACAGCACGGCATCATGGCTTGTGTCATCGGAGCGACGACGTGGGGTATCAATGGCGTCGTCAGTCAATTCTTGCTCTCCAATTATCCCGTTGAGCCATCGTGGGTAGCCACGATTCGAATGAGCCTGGCAGGCTTGCTCCTGACACTGATGGTCATCCCGAAAAAAAGCCATTTAATCCGCCAAATGCTGCACGACCCGATCAGTCTGCGGCACTTAATTATTTTTTCCATCTTCGGCCTCATCCTAAGCCAATTTGCCTATTTATCGTCCATAAAAAATTCTAACGCCGGCACGGCGACGGTATTGCAGACGCTATGTGTCGTCTTCATGTCGCTGTATCTGGCCGTGCGCTTTCGCAAGCAGCCAACGACGAGGGAAATTATCTCGGTCATCCTGGCCTTTGGCGGCGTCTACCTGGCGGCGACACAGGGCAATCCGTCGACGATGGTCCTCTCTCCCCTGGGCCTTGCCTGGGGCCTGATCGGCGCCGTCTCCTGCGTGACCTACCCGGTATTATCCCAAGGACTGGCTGCCCACTGGGGCGCCCTCATTACCAACGGCCTGGGCATGATCATCGGGAGCATCGTCTTAGGCCTGTCGACACAGGTGTGGACGAACTGGCCGACCCTCGATATGATGGGCTGGATGGCCGTAGCCTTCATCGTCATCGTCGGAACAGCCATTTCCTTTACGGCCTTCGTTACCGGCATCAGCGAAATCGGCCCCATGAAAGCGACCTTGATCGGAACACTGGAACCGGTCATCGCCTCGGTAACGTCAGCCATCGTCCTGGGAACGACCTTCCATCCCGTCGAACTCGTCGGCTATGCCTGTATCATCGCCACGGTATTCATCATCATCCTTCAGAAAAAAACGCCAGCATAATCTGTTTCGTAATGCGTATTTTTCGTGTATAATAGAGTATATCTGAGTATCCTATATACGCTTTATTGAAAGGTGTGATTCTTATGATCATTGACGATGCCGGCGGCCTCGTTTTTCGCCCGCCCAGTGAAGCCCGCAGCTTTATCCTGCGCGTAACCATCGGCTGTTCTCATAATACTTGCCGTTTTTGCAATATGTATAAAGCCTCGAAATTCCGCATCCGCCCCCTCGAAGAAATCGAAGGAATCATCGAACGCGGTGCCGAAGCCTTGCCTTTTATCCGCCGCATCTTCCTGGCTGACGGCGATGCCCTGGTCCTTCCGACCGACACCTTGATCGCCATCATGGAAAAATGCTACGAAAAATTCCCGAAGCTCACCCGTATCGGCGCCTATGCCACGCCGGCCGACTTGATCCGCAAGACGCCGGAAGAATTAAAGCGACTCCGCGAAGCAGGCCTGGCCATCGTCTACATGGGTATTGAAAGTGGCGACGACGACGTCCTGACCTACGTCGACAAGGGGACGACAGCCGACCTTACCATCGAAGCGGGCAAAAAAGCCCTCGCCGCCGGTATGAAACTGTCGACGATGATTCTCCTCGGCCTCGGCGGCCAGGAACGGACGGTAGAACATGCCCTCCACACGGCTCACGTCGTCTCGGCCATCAATCCGACCATGCTCAGTGCCCTGTCCCTCATCATTCCCCATGAAGTCCCCCTCTACGACGATGTCGTAAAAGGCAAATTCACGCCCTTGACGGCGCGGGGATTCCTCAAGGAACTGGACATGATCCTGCGCCATACGGATATGACCAGCCCCTGCATCTTCCGCAGTAATCACGTATCAAACCTCTTCCCCGTCGGCGGCACCCTGCCCATGGACAAGGAAAAGATGCTGGCTGCCCTGGAACAGTATATCCCTCTGGCCGACGATACGCGTCCCCTTTTAAACGATAACGGCAATTTCTAATGTAACGGGAGGTGATCTCCATGAAAAAAATCGTCCTTCTGCTCCTCTTCTTCCTGCTCTCAGCCATCGCCGTCAGCGCTGACAGTGTTCGCTTCGACAACATGCGCACCGTCGTCATCGCTGATACGACGCAGGACAATTACGCGGCCCGATATATGAAACGAGCCCTGGTACAGCCTTTCCGCATCCCCTATTGGAACCGCATCGACACCCCGGCTATCTTATCTCCGTCGGACGTGACCGAAGAAAACCTGCGAAGGCTGGCCTCGCAGTATAAGGCCGATGTCGTCCTGGTTCCAGTCGTCCAGACCTGGTACTGGCGCCAGTTCATGAGCGGCTACCGCCTTCGCGCCGACAGTGAAATGTATACCGAATACCGCTATCGCCTGACGGTCTACGCCTACGACAAGCGGACCGACCGGATGAGCAGCTATTCCGACAGCGGCCGCGACATCGAATCGACGTCGATTTTAAACAATCCTGACGACGTCCTCTATCCGGCCATGGCCCGCATCTTACAGAAGCTCCCGTATAAACGAATCCCGACTGATATCGAAACGACGAGCAGCACCATTCCGGGCCTGCAGACAAAAACGACGGACGGCGGCGCTAAAATCCTGACCAATACCTTCCCCCAGTCCATTTAAGAAAGACGGGAAGATACAAAAGGCTCTTTTCGCCTTACCATTTTTTATACAGTAAAGCACCATTCCCTTTAACGGAATGGTGCTTTTTAGTGTAGTCGTTACGCTGATTCAATTTAGTGATTGCCCGGAACCATATCGACGACAGCTTGAGCCTGAAGTTTCGCTTCGCTGTTTTTCTTTTCGCGAGCTTCCATATGACGAGCAAAGACACCGGCTAAGATGGATCCCGTTACCTGATGGACAAGGGCTCCGACGGCAGCCGGAATCGCGACTGCCGGGGCAAAGAATACCGATACCAGGGAAATAGCCAGGGCATCGTTCTGCATCCCAACTTCAAGGGTAACCGAATGCTGCTGCTTTTTTCCAAGTCCGAGCAGACCCGTAACGACATATCCCAGGAGGAAACCACCGAGGTTGTGAAGGAGGACCATGACGATGACGAAGACACCCATATCCAGAATCTTAGCCCCGTTGACGGCAATGACACCGCCGAGGATAACTAAAACGCCAAAGGCGGAAACGAGGACCAAGATCTTCGACAGAGAGACGACGTGTTTTTCTCCCATGAGTCGATGTGCTAAGAGGCCCAAAACCAGAGGAACCAAGATGACTTTCATAACCGTCATGGCCATGGCCGTAAAGGATACTTCAACCCACTGTCCGGCCAAGCCCCAGACGATAAAGGGCATCATGATCGGCGCCAAGAGTGTCGAGCAGGTTGTAATCGAAACCGACAAGGGAACGTCGGCCTTTGCTAAGAAGCCCATGACATTCGACGCCGTACCACTCGGGCAGGAACCGAGGAGAATCATGCCGACGGCCATTTCCGGCGGCATTTCAAAAGCCAGGACCAGACCATAGGCCAGGAGAGGCATGATGGTGTAATGAGCGGCACAGCCGACGAGAACTTCCTTCGGCCGCTGGACGACCAATTTAAAGTCGCTGGCGTGAAGCGTCATGCCCATACCGAACATGATGATTCCCAACAAGAGAACCGTATGAGGCACGGCCCATAAAAAGGCGTCCGGCATGAAATAAGCTGCCACCACGACGACGAGGACGATGTACGTCAAATTCTTTCCCACAAAACCGCTTAACTTTCCGATGAAATCCATCATAGTAAGGCACATCCTTTCAAATCTCACTGAATAATATACAAATACGCAAACGGTTTTGATGGAGCAAAAAAAGGCTTTGCCTCTCATAAAGAGACAAAGCCTTCACTCTGCGGTACCACTCTTATTGTCATAACGACCACTTTTCCAGCATCTCCGGGGTTCCCCTTCTAATGCCTGGCTGGATAACGGTTGCCTGCCGGCTGCGTCTACTAGCAAATCTGCGTTCGGGCAGCAGCTCCTGGATGATGTTTCATGTCGATTGGCCATCCTGCCTCTCAGCTTTCAGCAGGTCTCTGTCATGGCGTCCCTGACACTACTTTTTCCATTCAACACTGTTCTGTATTTGTTGTTGTAATTATACAGCCCTTCTCGCCAGTCGTCAATAGATTATTAAGTATTTTTTCATGTTATATATCTAAGTTAAGTTTTACAAAATGTAATCTTATCTATTATAACGTTTTACTAGAGAAATTCTTCTTTACGCCAGAATCTGGGCAATCTTTTGCTGCAGCACCGGAACGACGTCGGCTTTAAACCAGGGATTGGCCGCCTGCCAGCGGAAATTGAGAGGACTGGGATGGACGATAGGGAAATAATCGGGTAAATAAGCCGCAAAATTATGCACCGTTTCAGTCAGATTGCGCCCCTTCCGCCCCTTCAAATAATAATCCATGGCATATTTCCCAATCAGTATCGTCAGAGACACATCGGGCATGAGGGCTAGGATATCCGGATGGTATTCGGTGGCAATGAATTTGCGCGGCGGTTTATCGCCGGTCTTGGCCTTACCGGGGTAGTAAAAATCCATGGGCATGATAGAAACAGCCTTCGAGTAGAAAACAGACGCGTCGATGCCCATCCAATCCATCAAGGTTTCACCGGACTTGTCATGAAAGGGAATGCCCGATTCCTCGACCTTTCGGCCTGGAGCCTGGCCGATAATCAAGATCTTAGCTTCTTCATGAATCTGAAAAATAGGCCCAATGCCTCGTTCCGTATAGTCTTTATTTCGTTCATCGCGACGCAGCTGGTCGATAACATCCTGTAAGTTCATAACGCAAGTCCTCCTTTTTTGAAAAAAGGCAGAAATCGGTAGCCCAATCTCTGCCCAAAAATATTATATTAAAAAGTTATAGTAAATGATGGGGATAAATAAGGCCGGCAAGAAATCGGCAACCTTGAATTTCGTCATTTGAAGCATGTTGAGGGCGATAGCCAGGATCATGAGACAGCCGACGGCGTTGAGTTCGCGAACGACGTCGGTTGTCATCAAGGGCATAAAAAAGGTAGCCAGGACGTAGAACACCGTTTCGTAGAAAAAAAGGACGATGCCGACGGGGACAACGCCAATCCCGTATAGGGCACCGAAGATAAAGGACGACACAGAGTCAATGGCGCTTTTAAAATAGAGCAAGTCATTGCTCCCCAAAGCCGCCTGAATGGGGCCGATAATAGCCATGGCGCCGATAGTTTCCATCATCGATAAGGTCACAAATCCTTTGACAAATTTAGAATCATCACCGCGGCTCAAATGCTTTTTCAGAAATTCACCGAATTGATTCATCCGGTCTTCGATGCCGATAGCCGTTCCAATGAGGGTGCCGATGACCATGCTGGCCAAGACGAGGAGCAAATTTTGACTTTGAACCGCGCCTTGAATCCCCATGGCGGACAGACCCAGGGCAATGACGCCTAAAATGGCCGTCGTAAATCGTTCAGAAATCCGATTATTCAGCCCGACCCCGAGAAGCGCTGCCAAGGACGAAGTCACTGCATTGACAATAATACCGATCATAGTTCTGCCTCCTGACTCATTGACTGTGTTTATTATAGCAAAAAAAAGGTGCTGCCGCACATAAAGCAACACCTTTTTTATAATACGAATCGTCGCTATCAACCTACTTATGAGCAGTCGACAAAGAAGTCCTTGCCGACGGACTTTCTACCCCTTCGTATTCGCTGTCAAAGCGCTTGTTCAGATAATTGACATAGAGATAGGCAAGCCCCGCTCCAGAAATATTGTGCCAAGCGCTGAAAATGGCACCGGGGACGCCGGCCATGGGAAGGGCTGCAAAATGAGTTTTGGCAAGGCCCGTAGCAAGGCCCGAATTCTGCATACCAACTTCAATGGATACAGCAACCATCTTCTTCCAGCTCATGCCGCAGAGGTGGCCGATAAAGAAGCCCAAGGCGTAGCCCAGGCAGTTATGCAAGATGACGACTAACAAGATGAGGCCGGAACTGTTGAGGATAGAATCGCGGCTGGCACCGATGATGCCGGCAATGAGGAAGGAAATGGCCATGGCCGATACAGCCGGCAGGTAATCGAGCGCCCCTTGAGCCAGTTTCGGAAGGAAGCGTTTGACCAAGAGCCCCAAGGCAATGGGGACGATGACGATCTGTACGATGGATAAGAACATGCTGACCGGATTGAAGGAAATGCGCTGACCGATGATGAGGTACGTCAAAAGGGGCGTCATAATCGGCGACAAGAGGGTCGAAATACTGGTAATCGTGACCGACAAGGGAACGTCGCCCTTACTCATGAAGGTGATGACATTGGACGACGTGCCGCCAGGGCAGGTCCCGACCAAGACGACGCCGACGGTCAGAGCCGGATCCAGGCGAAATACCGTCGACAGGAGGAAAGCCAGAAAAGGCATGACAAAATACTGGGCGCAGACGCCGAAAAAGACGTCCTTAGGCTGTTTCAAAACGAGGACAAAGTCATGGGCACTCATGGTCATACCCATGCCAAACATGATGATGCCCAAGAGGACCGATAAGACGGAAATACCGCCGACGTTTCCTAAGACCCAAGAAAAACTCGTCGGCATCGTAAGACCGATGATGAGAAAGATGATGGCGATGACGCCAAAAAATTTACCGATGAGAGCACAAACCTGTTTCATAGCAAGCCTCTTTTCATAACGCTTTGTTTATATAGAAAATAAAACTCCTGCCCCGACACCCCTTCCGCCACATCGGCGAAAGGGAAGGAAGCAGGAGTTATCTTTATTGCATGACGGCGCCGGTATTGGCCGACGTAACTAATTTGGCGTACCGTGACAGGTAGCCCGTCTTGACCTTTGGTTCCGGCTGCTTCCATGCCGCCCGGCGCTTCTTCAATTCTTCATCGCTGACTTTTAATTCCAGTTTACGATTCGGAATGTCGATGGAGATGGTATCACCGTCGTGGACTAAGGCCAGTGGCCCGCCTTCCATGGCTTCCGGTGAAATATGGCCGATGCAGGCCCCGCGGCTGGCACCGCTGAAGCGGCCGTCGGTCAGAAGGGCGACTTTTAGTCCCATGCCAGTGATAACCGCCGTCGGATTGAGCATTTCACGCATGCCCGGTCCGCCTTTCGGTCCTTCATAGCGGATAACGACGACGTGCCCTTCTTTAATATCGCCGCGGATAATCGCTTCGATGGCATCTTCTTCGGCATCGTAGCACTTGGCCGTCCCTTCATAGACCAATAGGTCTTCGTCGACAGCGCTTTCCTTGATGACCGAGCCGAGGGGCGCTAAATTTCCTTTAAGGACGGCGATACCGCCTTTATTCATATAGGCATTATCGACGGAATGGATGACATCCCGATTGAGGACTTCTGCATCTTTGATGCGGTCGCCGACGGTGCCGGTAATGGTCTTTGCTTCCGGATGGATGAGGCCCAACTTGGAGACTTCCTTCATGACGGCACAGATGCCGCCGGCTTCATCGAGGTCCTGCATATGATAGGTCCCGCCGGGGCTCATCTTGCAGATATAAGCAGCCTTGCGGCTGATGGCATCGAATTCATCGAGGGACAGTTCTACTCCCGCTTCATGAGCAATGGCCGGCAGGTGCAGGGCCGTATTGGTCGAACCGCCGATAGCCATATCGACGGCAATGGCATTTTCAAAGGCTTCGAGGGTCATGATATCCCGCGGCTTTACGTCGCGGCGAACGAGGTCCAGGACGACTTCGCCGGCTTTTTTCGCCAACATGCGGCGAAGTCCCGTATAGGCAGCCGGAATCGTGCCGTTGCCGGGAAGGCCCATGCCTAAGACTTCAGTCATGCAGTTCATGGTATTGGCCGTAAATAAGCCGGAACAGGAGCCGCAGCCCGGGCAGGCATGAAATTCCATTTCGTGCATTTCATCAGCCGTCATCTGGCCCGATTCGACCTTACCGGCCGCTTCGAACATCGTGCTGACGCTGATGTTCCGTCCCTTATAGCGTCCGGCCAACATCGGTCCGCCGCTGACAACGACGGTCGGGATGTTCAGTCTGCCAGCGGCCATGAGCATGGCCGGCACGATTTTATCGCAGTTTGGGATGAGGACCAAGCCGTCGAAGGCGTGGGCCGTCGCCACGGCTTCAATGGAGTCGCAAATCAATTCGCGACTCGAAAGGGAAAAACTCATGCCCCGATGGCCCATGGCAATGCCGTCACAGACGCCGATAGACGGGAATTCGATGGGCGTACCGCCGGCAGAAGCTACGCCGAGTTTGACGGCCTGGGCAATTTCACCTAAGTGAACATGCCCCGGAATAATTTCATTAAAGGCGTTGCAGATGCCGATTAAAGGCTTCTTCAAATCTTCATCGCTATAGCCCATGGCATGGAACAAACTCCGATGGGCCGTTCGGGTAACCCCTTTTTTTACAACATCACTGCGCATAGTATCCATCCTCTCTTCCTGCCGTATTGGCTTCGGCAGCTATCTATTACATATCCTTCACGGCAGGTTCCCCTCGAGAGAGAGAAATCTGGCCCGTCCGGGCAATTTCAATGATTTCATAGTCTTTCAACATTTCAAGCAGGGCCTCGATGCGGTCTTCTCGGCCTGTAATGCGCATAGTCAGCGAATTTCGCTGGACGTCGACGATCTTAGCCTTGAATAAATTTGCGATATTGGTCAACTCTTCCCGGATTTCGGGTGTCAGACTCCGGATCTTGATCATGGCCAGTTCGTAACTGACAAAGGGGGCATCATCAAGGTTTACGACCTTGATGACGTCGATGAGTTTTGCCAGTTGATTGACGGCTTGATCGAGTTCCCATCGATTTTCGACGGAAACGACGATATTGATGCGGGTCACATCGGATTCTTCCGTGTACCCGGCGTTAATGCATTCGATATTGATGGCTCTGCGGCTGATGAGGCCGGCAACGTGGGTCAAAACGCCGGGCTTATTGTCACAGAGCAGAGCCAGGTGTTGTCTTGTCACTCGGCTACACCTCCCAGTACCATTTGGTCCAATCGTTTTCCTCCGGGAACCATAGGATAGACATTTTCATCAGGTGGAATGAATACATCAAGTAGAGCCGGTCCTTCGGTATGGAACAACCAGGCTACGGCATCATCCAGTTTTTCCGGATTGCGGACAGAAAGTCCGGGAACTCCCATCGCCCCAGAAAGGGCTGTCAAATCAGGATTGTCGGAAATGACCGACTGCGAACAGTGGCCGCTGTAAAACATGCGCTGCCACTGATTGACCATCCCGAGGACGTTATTGTGGAGAACGACGACCTTGACGTCGACGCCGTACTTATGAAGGGTAGCAAATTCCTGACAGTTCATCATGATGCTGCCGTCGCCGGTAAAGAGGACGACCGTAGATTGAGGACAGCCTATTTTCGCTCCCATGGCCGCCGGAAGGCCGTAGCCCATGGTTCCCAAGCCGCCGGAGGTAATGAAGTGCCGCGGTTTGTTCAAGTTGAAGAACTGTGCCGACCACATTTGATGCTGGCCGACGTCGGTAACGACGACGGTGTCATCATCGGTCACAGCCTGAAGGGCTTCAAAAAGTGACTGTGGAGAAATGGTTCCCTCTAAATGACGGGTTGCAAAGGGATGCACTGCCTTCATATCCAAAACGGAGTGCCGCCAATCCTCATATCTTTCATAGAGTGCCTGTCCATCGAATTTCAATCCCTCACAGAGGTGCGGCAGAGACCAGCGAAGATCGGCGTTGACACTGATATCGGCATGGACGATTTTATTGATTTCAACCTTGTCGATGTCGAAGTGAACGATTTTCGCCTGGGGCGCAAAGTTGGCAGCGTCACCGGTAACGCGATCATCAAAACGAGCGCCGACGGCCAGGAGCAGGTCACACTGGGTAACGGCCATATTGGCAGCATAGGAACCGTGCATGCCGACCATGCCCAAGTGGCAGTCCCATTGGTCGGGAATGCTGCCCTTCCCCATGAGCGTCGTGACGACCGGTACACCCAGCTGTTGTACAATGGAACGCAGCGTGTCCGCCATTCCCGATAAGACGACACCACCGCCGGTAAGGAGTACCGGCCGCTTGGCCTTAGCCAAGGCCTGAACAGCACGGGCTACATCGTCTTCGCAGCCTTCGGGATTGCCCTTGTAACCTCTGAGGTGGACCTCCTCCGGGTATTCAAAGTCAAAGGACGTATCGAATACATCTTTGGCAATGTCAACCAGGACCGGTCCCGGCCGACCTGTGGACGCAATGTAGAAGGCTTCTTTTAAAACCCGCGGCAGTTCTTTCGCGTCCTTTACGAGATAGTTGTGCTTCGTAATCGGCGTCGTAATGCCGGAAATATCGGCCTCTTGAAAGGAGTCGCGGCCAATGAGCGGCGTCGCTACCTGACCGCTGATGATAACCAAGGGAATAGAATCCATGTTGGCCGTTGCAATGCCCGTGACCATGTTGCAGACCCCAGGCCCTGAGGTCGCAAAGCATACGCCGGGCCGCCCGGTCACTCGAGCATAACCGTCGGCAGCGTGAACAGCACCCTGTTCGTGTCCCGTCAAAATATGAGGGAACTGCGCTTTATACACTTCGTCGTATAGGCTTAGGACGGCCCCGCCGGGATAGCCGAATACGACGTCTACACCTTCTCGCTTTAAGCATTCAAGGACAGCTTGTGCGCCGGTCATGTTCATTCTATTCACCTCGTTATCATGGTATAAAGATCATGGCCTATGGGCCATGGAGACATTAGTCGTTCTGATCGTTGCTGTGGAGCCAGGGCATCATAGCGCGGAGCTTTTCACCGACCTGTTCGAGCGGATGTTCTGCGTGCTGACGGCGCATCGCCAGGAAATGAGCGCGGCCGCCGGCTTTATTTTCGAGGAGCCAATCTTTGGCAAAGGCACCGGACTGGATATCATCGAGGACGTCTTTCATGGCCTGCTTCGAAGCCTGGGTGACGACGCGGGGGCCGGCCGTATAATCGCCGTATTCCGCCGTATCGCTGATGGATTTACGCATCTTGGCCATGCCGCCTTCATACATGAGGTCGACGATCAATTTCATTTCATGGAAGGTTTCAAAGTAAGCGATTTCAGGCTGATAACCGGCTTCGCAAAGGGTTTCAAAACCATTGGTGATAAGCTGGCAGATACCGCCGCAGAGGACAGCCTGTTCACCGAAGAGATCCGTTTCCGTTTCTTCCTGGAAGGTCGTCTGGATGACGCCGGCCCGAGTGCCGCCGATGCCGCGGGCATAAGCCAGTGCCAAGTCGAAACAAGTTCCCGTCGCATCCTGTTCAACGGCAAATACGTCAGGAACGCCGCCGCCTTCTACAAAGGTACGGCGAACGAGATGGCCCGGTCCTTTAGGCGCTACCATGAAGACATCGACGTCGGCCGGCGGTACGATCTGTTTGAAGTGAACGTTAAAGCCGTGCGCAAAAGCCAGGGCACTGCCGGATTTCAAATTCGGAGCGATTTCAGAAGCATAGACGTCCGCCTGTTTTTCGTCCGGAATAAGGACCATGGTGACGTCCGCTTCTTTAACGGCTTCGGCAACGGTCTTGACTTCAAGTCCTGCTTTTTTCGCTTTTTCTACGGATTTACTGCCTTCATACAAGCCGACGACGACGTCGACGCCGCTTTCTT
Source organism: Megasphaera sp. MJR8396C (assembly GCF_001546855.1). Taxonomy (GTDB): domain Bacteria; phylum Bacillota; class Negativicutes; order Veillonellales; family Megasphaeraceae; genus Megasphaera. Next base: position 31,074 of record NZ_KQ958143.1, read on the forward strand.
TCAAGTTCAAGGCATGGGCATGACCTTGGCTGCCATAACCGACGACAGCTACCTTCTTACCTCTCATGACATCCCAATTTACATCTTGATCATAAAAAACCTTTGCCATAATAACATCGCTCCTTTGAGTATAAAATAATTTATTCTCGTTGGAATTTAGAGATGCGTCGAAAGAGGTAACAAAAAAAACTCCGCCCTAATAGGGACGGAGTTTTTATTCCGCGATACCACCCTGATTCCCAGCTCATTACTGCGCCAGGCTCTCTACAACGTACCAACATACGCGTTTCCTATAACGTGGAAAAGTCGTCAGTGCTTAATGTACTTCAGCACTCCTCTTCAGGGATGATTTTCAATCGACTTCCATTATCGGCTCGCACCACCCGCCGACTCTCTGAAAATGTCCGGACGACCTACTCTTTCCCGTCATCAGATTTTACTCTATGCTTTTGCGAGCCCTTATCAGTTCGGCTCGTTTGAAAAGCTTGAACACATTCTACAAAACGACACATCATTTGTCAATGATTTTTTTGAAATTAATCTAATTTTCTTTAGTTAAACGCTTGACTTCCTAATATTTTTAGGAGTTGTGATTATTGAGATACCATTTGACGAATTGCTGAGCGATTCGACCGTTGCGGCCGGAATGTTCCATCTCCCAGCGCAGCCCTTCGATGCGCAGCTGTTCCGGGTCGAGATCGATGCCGGCTTTTTTCAATTCATGGCCGATGATTTCCAGGTATTCATCCTGGGTCGGCGCGGCGTAATGAAGGATGAGTCCGAAACGGTCTGACAAAGAGATCGCTTCATTGGTGTTATCGTCACGGTAGACTTCTTCCCATTCGTCATTGCGGTCGTGCCAGGTCTCCTTAAGCAGGTGGCGGCGATTGGAAGTTGCATAAATAACCACATTTTTCGGTTGTGGCGTAACGCCGCCATCCATAGCCGATTTCAGGTATTTATAGGAAGCTTCATTTTCATCAAAAGACAGGTCATCGAGGAACAAGATGAATCGCTTGCTGCCAATAGCGCCCAGCTTTTCCATAAGGGTCTGCAGTCCCTGCAGCTGGTCGCGTTGAAGCTGGACCAGGCGCAACCCCCGTTCATGATAGCGTGAGACCAAGGCTTTGACGGCCGTCGATTTGCCCGTACCACGCGATCCCGTCAGGAGGACGTTATTGGCCTCGTTCCCGTTGACGAAAGCCTCGGTATTGGCCAGGAGCTTTTCCTTCTGGGCGGCATAGCCGATGAGGTCATTCCAATCAAACTGCGGAAACCCTTCAATCCCGATAAGACGGCCGTCTGCAGACAGTCGAAAGGCGATGAAGCGAGCGAGCTTCCCACGGCCGAAAGCGGCATAGTAATCGAGCAGGGCCGCGGCAGCATTTTCCGGCGTATCCACCGATTGAAAGGCTTCTGCTAAGGTCCGGATACAGGCATCGTCTCGGACTGCAGCCGGTTCATAATCATCCAGGAAGTCCACATCGAAAAAGTCCGACGCCTTTTGCTGTAAATAGGGAAAGATCAACTCCATATCGAAAGTCAGGGCCTTCGTCATCCCCGTGCCGGTCCGGCCGACTCGTTCCATCACATCGGCAGCAACCGTCCGTCCCTCCCCAAAGAGGTAAAAAAAATACTGCCGCAGCACATTGCCCCTCAAGCCTAACCGCTCAGCCGCTTCCAGTAAGACCGCCGCACCGGCTCGCCGTGAAAAAGAATCGCCTTGACGCTCATCTTCTTGAACAGCCATCAAGGCTTTGACAACAGGATCATGCAAAAAGCCTCGACAAACGACGAGGCTTCGTAGACTTTCACACTTCATGGAACCATCTCCCCCTTGCGGAACCGCTCATGGCGTCCGCAGTATTTGGGCTATTATACTTCTAGAAAGGACAATGGTCAAGAGGTATGTCAATATTTATGCATAAATAATACTATTTTTACTGAAGGTTATCCACTAAGGCATCGGCCATGCGGCACATGCGGGCAATGGGTTTTACATCATGAACGCGAACGATAGTGCATCCCGAAAGGACTCCGGCTACACAGGTCGCCCCCGTTCCTTCCATCCGTTCCGTGACGGGAAGATCGAGGATTTTTCCGATGAAGCCCTTGCGGCTCGTCCCCAACAGCATGGGATACGGCAGAGACGTTAAGTCACGCAAATGCTTCATGACATAGACATTCTGTTCAAAGGTCTTGCCAAAACCGATGCCCGGATCGGTAATGATCTGTTCCTGACTCATCCCGGCCCGGTCGGCAATGATCGACGAGCGAATAAAGAAACGCTTCATGTCGCCGATGATGTCGCCATATTCCGTCCCGTCCTGATTATGCATGACGACGACGGGAACGCCGTGTTTAGCGGCTACAGCAGCCATTTTCCCCGGTTCCGGTTCATATTGCAGGCCCCAGATATCGTTCATGATGTGGGCGCCGGTGCTCATGGCATAGTCTGCCGTTTCCGCTTTATACGTATCGACAGAAATGGGAACCGGGCAGGCCTCGACGAGGCGGGGAAGTATCCGTTCCAATCGTTCAATTTCCTCAGCCGCTGAAATGGGCGTAAAACCCGGTCGGGACGATTCAGCGCCGATATCGATGATATCCGCACCATCGGCCACCATATCTTCCATATGGCGTAAAGCCGTGTCGACATCATTCCACTTACCGCCATCGGAAAAAGAATCAGGCGTATAATTTAAAACTCCCATGATCAGCGTTTTTTCTCCGACGGTCAGGGATTTCCCATCATTCCAACGATAGTGACGAATTTCCATAGTATGCCTCCTATAAAAAAAAGAGATAACCCAGGCGTCCAAAAGGACGCACAGTCGTTATCCCTAAAAAAGTCCGTAACCTGTACGTTACTATGTAGTATACCAAAAAAAACGTTTTCGAGCAATAAGCCCGTCCAGACTAGACACTTGTTTTTTTAGAAAAAGTTTCTCTTCAACTCAATATATGAAATAAGCCCCTTTGTTGACGTAAAGTATGTTTATGATATACTGAAAGGGGTTTATATTTACGAAATACAAGACAAAGGAGGATTTGTTCTATGAAAAAGACGCCTGTTATCTTCGTCGGACATGGCAGCCCCATGCTGGCCATCGACGAAAATGATCTTACGCGCGAAATGCAGCGCATCGGCGCCGACATTCTAAACAGCCCGGAAAAACCGAAGGCCATCTTAGCCGTCTCCGCCCATTGGTTCGCACCGGGCACGTATATCCAAAGCGCCGAAAAACCACGTCAAGTATACGATATGTACGGCTTCCCGGAAGAACTCTACCAGCTTCAGTATCCTGTCAAAGGCTATGCAGAACTCACGAAAGAAGTCTGCTGCCTCCTCGGCGATGACGTTTCCATCAACGACAGCTGGGGCATCGACCACGGTACATGGAGCGTCATGGTCCATATGTTTCCCGATGCCTCCATTCCCGTCGTACAACTGTCGGTAAACGGCAATTTAAAACCGGAACAGTGTGTCGAAATCGGGAGAAAGCTTGCTCCTCTTCGTGAACAGGGCTACCTGATTTGGGGCAGCGGCAACATCGTCCACAACCTGCGGCGCATCGAATGGAACAACCGCGGCGGTTCCGACCAAGCCGAACGCTTCAGCAAATACATCGTAGACAGCGTCCTTAAAGGCGACGTCGATGCCGCCATTCACTACCAAGACCACGAAAACGCAGCCTATTCCGTCCCGACACCGGACCACTATATGCCGCTTCTTTACTGTCTCGGCGCTGCCGGAGACGATCCGGCAACGGTATTTAACAACACCTGCACCATGGGGTCTCTGTCCATGGCCGGATTCATCTGGGCTTAAACATTCAGTTTATAGGTAAGGTTTTGTATCTAAAAGGCGATTTATTCTAAAATTTTAGAATAAATCGCCTTTTTGTGTACGTTACAGGGTGCGTTTACATCGATATACTGCGCTTTTTATGTAGCTGTGATTCTACAACGGAATTGCACCAATAATAACCGCAACGAATAAAATCACCAGGGATACTAACCAAGCCCAAAAGAAAGTATGCTTCTGATGCTCACCAAAATCCACACCAGCTAATCCTACCAGTAAAAAAGTAGACGGAGTTAATGGAGAAATAGGAAAGCCTAACGTCATTTGACCAGAAATTGCCGCTCTACCTAAATCAACACCGGCTAAACCTACTGCATTTGCCGCTTGAGCTAATACTGGTAATACAGCAAAGTAAAAGCTGTCCGGGTCAAATAGCAAGCTTGCCGGCATCGAGATAATGCCAATAATAACCGCAAAATGTGCTGCCAGTGCTTCTGGAATAATAGAAACTAGCCCTTGAGCCATAGCATTCAACATCCCTGCACCTTTCATAATGCCAGTGAAAATACCTGCTGCAAACAATACACTTGCCATCATCAATGCTGATTTAGCGTGACTATCAATTAACTCACTTTGAACTTTAATACTGGGATAATTAACAGTTAATGCAATAACCAATGCCACCATAAAACATCCTGCAGGTGGAAAAGTACCTTTTACCAACAACGCAATAGTAGCAACAATCAACAATAAGTTAAACCAAAAAAGTTTAGGCCGACGTAGTGCAGCCTCCTCCTCAGAAAGCGGTGCTGGTTCCAAGCTAATATTAGTCAACAAATTCCCTAAACGACGTTTTTCTTTCATGCCAAACATAATAGAAATTGCAACCCCAGCCAGTATCCCAAAGATTTGAGGAATAATCATCGGAGAAAATAAATCCATAACAGGAATATCTAGTGCTGTCGCAGCTCGAATCGTAGGTCCTCCCCAAGGGACAATATTCATAGTACCAGCACCCAGTGCAACAATTGTCGCTAAAATCTTTCGATCCATTTTTAACTTGTTATAAATCGGCAACATGGCCGGAACCGTAATCAAAAATGTACTCGCCCCAGAACCATCTAAATGGGTTAAAAGTGTAATAACGTAAGTACCAATACAAATCTTTATAGGGTTAGAACCAACAATGCTTAAAATTTTATTTACAATGCGTTCGAAAACACCTGTATCTCCCATAATGGTAAAGAAAAGTACTGCAAAAATGAACATAGCACCTGTAGGCGCTACACTTTTAATCCCCGCCATCATAAATTTTCCCATTTCGCCGCCTAATCCTAAAACTAAACAAGCGATAATTGGTACTGCAATCAACGCACACATTGTCGATAATTTTTTAGTTAATATACTAATCAGTACCAATAGGACCGTAACTAAACCCACAATAGCTAACATAGTAAACCTCCTTATCCCGATTCGTCCGACCTCGTTTTTTAAGAGGTCGGGAATCGTGGTAATACAGCCTATTAGTCAGTAGTTTTCTTCATGAAGTACGAAATATCCTCATCAGAAAGATGTAGCAGATTGCTAAGAACATCCCCAGTATCTTTCCCCAGTGTCGGAGCTTTGGCATACGTATAAGAGTCTGCTTCCGTCATCTTAACGGGGTTACCGGTGACTCTCATTTTACCTTCAATCGGATGATCAATTTCACAAATCATCTGGCGTGCTTTGGCAATGTGTTCATCATTTACGACATCGGCCACGTCATGGATTGGCGCACAAGGGACACTATGAGCCCGCAATAACTCAATAATTTCTACTGCTGGATGCTGTCTCGTCCACTCCGTAACCATCGTATTCAATCTATCTTTTTGTTTTGCCCGATCCTTATTCAGGGCAAGACTTTCATCGGCTAACCAATCTTCATGTCCAATGGCCTTGCAAAAACGGTTCCAAATAGCATCATTGCCCACACCGATGACAATCCATTTATCAGAAGCTTCAAAGGAATCGTATGGATATATAAATTCATAACGGTTACCAGCACGCTGCGGGATTCTATCTTCGACCATGTAGATTTCAGTAATCGTTTCCATAGCGCTGACCGAGCAGTCAACAAGTCCGATATCGACGTACTCACCATGATGTTGTGTATTCCGACCTTGCAGGGCCGCTAAAATACCGATGCAGCAATTAAGGCCGCCCAATACGTCGCCAATAGCCGTCCCAGTCCGAGTTGGAGGCGAGTCAGGCCACCCGGTAACGCTCATCATACCGCTCAAGGCCTGGGCAATGACATCATAGCCAGGAAGCAGTCGATAGGGCCCGGTCTGGCCAAAGCCGGAAATAGAAGCAAATACGATATTAGGGTTTAACTTCTTTACTTCTTCATAAGAAAAGCCCATTTTGGCAATCGTGCCAGGTTTAAAATTCTCGACAAAAACATCGGAAATTTTGATGAGTTCGCGAAGTACATCCTTTGCTTTTTCATCATGCAGATCCAGGCAAAGACTTTTTTTATTGCGATTTAAATTGGCATAATAGGCACTGATTCCCTTAGAAAATGGCGGATAGGCACGGCTATCATCACCTCTGGGTGATTCAATCTTAATAACTTCAGCCCCCATATCGGCCAAGAGCATCGTGCAATACGGTCCAGACAGGACTCGCGTCAAATCAAGGACACGAATTCCTTGTAACGGTTTTGACATAATGACAGCCTCCTATTCATCATCCACTTCAATATACATCCGCAGGAGGGCTGCTTCCATGCATTTCCCCAGCGTATCCAGGCGCAGTGACCGCGTAGCTCCACCATCAAGAGCATGATGCATGACGAAGTTAAAGCCGTCTAACTGAGGCACGTCATAACGAGTAACGTCACCAAAAACTAAGCCTTCAAAATGGCGGCGAACATTTTCCGGCGTCAACTGCGCTTCCATAAATTTATAATATTTAGGTTCTCTTGCATAGATACAAATATTAGACGTATCGCTTTTATCTCCGCAACGACCGTGTGCAATGTCTTTTAACTGTACTTTCATGATGTTATACCTCCTCAACGTATGTCGTAAGCTTGATGGCATCTCTCGGAATCAAGGTTGGCCAGAGAGCAAAGACTTCGCTCGGACGACTGCGGCCACCGAAGAAGCATCCCTGTGCCGGACCATTCAGATTACTTACAGCCGCTACTTCCGGCGTCAGTTTCAAGCCTTCCTGCTTATTTTCAGTCATAATGGCATAACGAAGGACAACTTCATTGAGATCAGCATTAAGTTCCGGTGCCAACGGACCATGAAGCGCATTTACCCCAAGATAACTGATATGTTTACGAACAATATGAGCATTTTTCATCGCCAATCGCTTATCGAGAATATCAGCCGCCATCTTCGCTTTATCTAAAGCTCGCGGCCAAGAATAAGGCAAATAAGCAATCGTGCGATACCCTTCAAGATAACCTACACACAACTTTAACGTATCCGGAGCTGGTGTCCCCGTAACACCGCGAACGGCCACGTGATCTCGTTCAATTTCTTCTAACGTAATTTTGCTGAAATCAGCCACCGTATCGGGCGTAATATATTTTGAAGGATCGTGAATTTCATAAAGCAATTGTTCTTTAACCGACTGAGGCGTGACGAGACCGCCGGTATTCTTTGTTTTCGTCAGTATGAGGCTGCCTTTTTCACTGACTTCGACGATCGGATAGCCGAGATTTTCCGGACTGGGAACATGTTCCCAATCATAATCATAGTTACCGCCAGTTGCCTGGGCGCCGCATTCACAAAGGTGACCTGCTAAAATCCCCGTTGCCTTGGCGGTCCAGTCATCCGATTTCCAGCCAAATTCATACATGAGCGGAGCTTCAAACATAGCCGTATCGGTCGATCTGCCCAAAATAATGATATCGGCACCGTCTTCCAAGCATTTAACAATAGGTTCTACACCATAATAAACATTGGCATTGACCATATTCGGTAAGATGCGGTCAATATCTTCTCCGGTGTCCATATGCTTCATCGTGATTCCTTTTTCTCTGAGCTGAGGAATCATTTCACGCACATCATCACCGAGAACATACCCTACTTTTAAGTTGTATCCGCCGTCGCGAATGACTTCTTTCGCCTTTTCAACGCAGGCTTTGACGTTCATACCACCGGCATTGGTGATGACTTTCGTGCCCTTCTGCGTGATATAGGGCAGCATCCCTTTTAATGCCGTAATAAAATCTCGTGCATAACCTGCTTCAGGGCGCTTTTCCTGTTGCCTTCTCATGATAGATAAGGTCAATTCTGCCAAATAATCGCAGCAGATATAATCTAAATTATCCTCTCTGGCCATCGTAATGGGGGCATCACTTAAGTCGCCCCAAAAGCCTTGTCCGCCACCGATTCGAATTGTTTTCATACGGATTTACCTCTTTTCTTTGTATTGTATACATATAGTATCGTAATATTACTAACACGACTCTATATATGAAATTTTTATGCCAAGAAATAAAAAAGCGAGGAGAACCATGATATTCCGTTCTTGAAAAACGAGTAGCCATCCCATTTATCTTCCATAATTAAAATTTTACTGGCAAAATAATACGGCCCATTTAGGCACACAGTTGTATACCTAAATAGGCCGTATTGTTTACATAATATACAAATCACTATGTTCATTTTGTTTACATAGTATACACTTTATTTTTCTTCATCAAGCCCATATTGTTTCCACTTCTTGTAGAAAGTCCGCCGGCTAATCCCCAAGGCCTTCATGGCTTTCGTTTTATTTCCATTGGCCTCTGATATTGCCTGCTGAATCCGTTTCTTTTCCATCATCTGAAGTCCTGATTTCAAGGAATAATCGCAACCAGCTTCAAACTCATCCGCATCAAAATAAGAAGTTGTGCTTACTTGATTGTCATGCTGCAGCAAGTCGTCTGGTAAATGCTCTAATTGAATGATCCCTTCATTGCAAACAATGACAGCATATTCCATACAGCTCTGTAATTGACGAACGTTACCGTTCCAAGGGAATGTTAAAAAATACTGTTTCACTTCGGGCGAGATTGTAACTTTTTTCCCATACTTTCGCGCATATTTCTCTAAAAAGAAATCAGCTAACAAAAGGACGTCTTCACCACGTTCCCGCAACGGAGGAATAGTTATTTTAAAGGTGTTTAAGCGAAAATATAAGTCATCGCGGAATTTACCTTCTCGGACCATTTGCTTCAAATCGCGATTCGTAGCAGCGATCACCCGAACATCCGCCTTTTGAACTACTTGTGAGCCTATTTTTTGGATTTCTCCGGACTGCAGTACTCTCAACAGTTTTGACTGCATAAAGAGGGGCATCTCCCCGATTTCATCTAAAAAAATCGTACCACCATCAGCTTGTTCAAACTTTCCGCTCTTGCCGCCCTTGACGGCTCCGGTAAAAGAACCGGACGTGTAACCGAAAAGTTCACTTTCCATTAAAGATTCTGGAATGGCCGAACAATTTAAATTGACATAAGGCTGCTTTCTTTTTCCGCTGATTGCTAGTATGGCGTTGACGAAAACTTCTTTCCCTGCCCCACTCTCCCCTTCAATGAGAACGGTTGCATCTGTCGGTGCCACTAGTTCAGCCAGCCGCAAGCATCGCAAAAAGTTAGGATTCTGTCCAATGATATGAGAAAATTCAGCATGAAACGCGCGGTCTGCAGCCGCTTTAAAGATCGATTGATTGAGTCGTTGTGCCTTTTCCAACTCTTCCTGGCTCCGAGACAGTTCCGTAATGTCATTGAATACCGATACGGCGCCTAGAAGTGTACCGTCTTTCATGATCGGTGTAATATTGACTCGTATTTTTTTGCCCCTCGTCTTTACTTCTACTAATTGCTGAAGAACTGGCTCTTTATTCTGAAGAACCTGCAAAATAAGGGCCCCTGGTTCAATCGTTTTTACTTGCTTATGAAGGACTTTATCTTTTGATACAGCAAGAATTTTCGTATACGCCTTATTTACATAGAGGATACGGGAGGTTTTATCGACAATAACGATCCCATCATTAACCGCATCCATGGCCTCCCACATCATCACACTGGCAATAGCATCGTTTTCTGCCAGTACACCCATAAAATCACCTACCTTATCAAAAACATAATTTATAACAAAATATTACTCAATGGGGTAATGTCAATCGGATTAAAACCGGTTTCATCATATTCCAACAATAGGTTGCCTATCCGCCGTATTTCAAGTCAACGAAAAATCACATTTTCCCATTGTACAACAAACAGCCCGGCGTGAACCGAGCTGTTAATAGTTATACTTAGAGTCTCTTTACGAAGCCGTTTGGGGCTGAATGGTGCCTTTTTCGATTTCAAAGATGTGAATCGTATCGGTTTCCCCGGAAAGTTCTTTTTGAACTTCCTGAGCCACTTTCTGGGTCGCTGCCGAGCAGGTGAACAGGAAAATCTGTTCTTTCTTCCCAAGGGAGGCCAGGAAATGAATGGCTTCTTTTTGGCGCTGTTCGTCGAAGCGGACCAGGATGTCGTCGAGGATGAGCGGCATCGGTTCGATCTGCCGTGAAAAGGCCATGGCCAGGCTGACCCGAATGGCTAAGTAAATCTGGTCACCTAAGCCGCTGCTCCACTGTTTTTCCGGAATGCGGCGCTGGGTACCGTCGACGGCAAAGAGCTGCTTGCCGTCGAGATTGGCCTGAAGGGTGTAACGGCCCTGGGTCATGAGATTGAGGTATTCACCGGCCTGGCGGATGACGATGGGCTGGCGGACTCGTTCGTAATAATCCTGAGCCTGTTCGAGCATGTACTGGGTATACATATAGGTCAGCCAATCGTCGACGTGGCGGTCCAAATCGGCCTTGCGGTTCTGCTGTGTCTGGAGTAGTTTTCCGTATTCGTCGCTCTTGGCCATCTGACTCAGGCGTTCGATGATGCTGCCGCGTTTTTCAGCGACTTCGGCCAGTTTCTTTTCGGCATCGGCGATTTTTTTCTGATAGTAATCGCGTTCGTCCGTCCAGTTTTTCAAGGTATGTATCTTTAGTTCATGGCGCAGTTCCGACAGCTTTTTAGGATTCTTGGCGATGAGCCGAATATGGGCCTCCGTTTGGTCATAGACTTCTTTATACTGCTGGAATTGACGGAATTTCAGTAATTTCCCACGGAATTCCGCATCGGTCTTGGCCCCGGCGGCACTGAGCAGTTCTCTCTGCATCTGAACTTTATGTTCCCGTTCTTCAGACAGGCTTTCAATCTGAGCTTCCCGTTCTTTCTGTTGACGGTCCTGCTCTTTCGCGACCTCAGCCTGGACGCGGATATCCTGCCACTGTTTATATACGGCTTCTGCCGCATCGGGCGATACGGGCTTTTTAACGCCGACTTCGCGGAAGATCTGTTCAGCCGTATCGGTCCAGCGGGAAATAGAACTGTTGACATCGAGCTTGCGCCGCTTCCAGTCCGCCGACGCCGTCGTCATCTGCTTCCATGTATCCCAGGCTTCCTTGGCTTTGGCCATGTCCGCCGTTTCGAGTTTCGTAAAGCCCGACTGATCGCGCCAGCCTTCCCAAGCCGTTTCACTGGCTAAGAGTTTTTTCTTGCAGGCGTTTCCGTCTTCCTGCCAGGTTTCATAGATGGCATCGTACATGACCTTCTGTTCTTTCTGCCAGGCATTCTTCGATTCCCGCGTCTGCCAGTCCATATACTGTTTGCGGACGCCGTCCAATTCTTGCTGCCAACGGTCGTTGGCAGCTTCGACGTCCAAGGTGATTTCAGCATCTTTTGAAAGCTCGCTGATTTTTTGGTCAAGCGTTCCCAACTGGCCTTCTATTTCAGCGATTTTACGGGGAATGCGATCGGTCCCCGTTTTTTGACGGGCCAGGGAAATAACGGCGATGACGGCACAGGCCGCGCCGGCCCCCAGGCCAAGCGTCGAATCAAAGTCCGCCAGATATACGGCGGCGACGCAGGCTACAGCCGCCAACAGGAAAAGGACGCCCAATACGGTAAAGGCCTTGGAGGGGCCCGTAGCCCCATTTTTAAGCCAATCGAGCTGTTCCTGCAGGGTCTGCCGTTCCGTAACGGCCGACTGGATGGCAGCGACTGCTGTTCCAACGGTATTCCACTCGTCTTTCGTCTTTTCCGTATCTTCTGCTTCAGGTTCCGGCGCCGATACGTTCTTAGGCTTGGCTGCCTGCCATTTTTCCATTTCCTGACGGCTGTGTTCCAACGCCGATGCCGCCGCCATACCGCGCGGCCAGTCGACGGTTTCCGGGATTTCACCGGTAACGGTCCACCCTTTCAGGGTTTCGGCCTGTTTATTTTTTTCAAAGTCCCAATCGATTTCTTTATCTTCGTGGTCTTTTAATTCATCCAAGCCCTGCTTCCAGGCCGGGATGCTGCGGTAAATATCGTCGATTTGAGGGCCGCAGACGAGCCAGCGCTTCCAAGATTCCTGAAAAGCCGGACCCTTTTGGTTGATTTCTTTTAGGTGTTGGATCTGTTCGTCGATTTCTTTAATCTTTTGGTCCATATCGGCCCATTTTTGAGCGCCATCCATGGGAAACTGCGATACGTCGGCCAAATTCTGCATCTGCTGCAGAGCATCCTGCCCGCGTTTATAGACATCCCAGGCCGCGATGGGCATGGAAATCTGTTCGATCTGCTGTTTCGATTCTTCGATATCGAGGCGGATACGGTTTTCGATTTCATGAGTCGTCCGTTCCGTTTCCTGAAGCTTGGCGAATTCATCTTCATCAAAGGCCAGGCTGCTGATCCGACGGTCGAAGTCTTTCTGCTCATTGAGCAGGGCGTTGATCGGCTTTTTCCCCTGAGGTGAGGCCACCAGGAGCTCGCCCATCTCTTTGGCCACTTCGCTGCGGGCCAGGCCCATGGCGACGCCGCCTTCAATACTGAAAAAGTGATTGCGGACGGCTTCATTGGACAGGATTTTAAAGCCCTGAAGGTCTTCCAGACCCATGGCAAAAATCTTATCGTAGGTCTGACGATCCAGGCCGTGCCACCACAAGTCGGCCGGTTCTTCCTGAAGGTTTTCGTCACCATCGGATAAGGTATATTCTTTTTCATTGCGGACGATTTTGTACTCTTTTCCGTCTTCCCGGCGGATATCCATACTGCCGAAATAGCCGTGCCAATCGCCCCGCAAGTAGCCGAAGAACATGGAGCGGACATACTTCATGAGGGTCGTCTTGCCGCTTTCATTGCGGCCGTGCATGACGATCAGTCCGCTTTCAGGGGGATTCCATTTGACTCCATGATAAATCCCGAAATCAGCTAATTCCATCTGTATAATCTTCATGACATTATCCTCTTCTATGTTCCAGCAAGCGCTGCATGCCCAGCCACTTGGCTTTTTCAAAGTTTTCCAGCAGGCGGTCATCCGAAATCGCCCGGCCGTACGCACCGAGGCGTTCGAACTCCGGTCGATTCATGAGGATATCCCGCAGGGCCTTGGCCTTTTCAGCGGGCTCCAATTTTTCTAAATTGTCGAAAACATTTAAATAATCGCCAATGGAGTCGGGCAATTTACTCCGTTCATCCATGTTGATTTTCGGGCGGGCCAGATTGCGCAGCCGTTCGACCATGACGAAGGCATACTTTCCCTGTTCTTCTTCACGCCAGCTTTCCAGCCAGTACTGCGTCGCTTCCGGATTATTGATGACATGGTACATGCTGCCGCTGCCCGTAAAATTAACGGTCAGGAAAGTCGGTTTTCCGATATCACGACGCACTTTTTCTTTGGCAAAGCGCACGGCACCGCGCAGTTCCGATACCGACTCGAGGCCGTCGATGGCGATGTCGATGCTTTCCCAGCGGACGATGCTGGTATCGATGAATTCGATATTCGTCGTTCCATAGGGTCCAACTTCGACGTAATAACAGCCACGGGGACCGCTTTCCGTGCAGTCCAGCCCCTGGGGATTGCCGGCATAGACGATATATGGCTTTTCACATAAAATATCGTGTTTATGGATATGACCCAAGGCCCAATAATCCATGCCGCACTCTTTTAAGTCGTCGAGGGTACACGGAGCGTACGTCGACTCTCTGCTGCCGACCTGGGTGTGGAGCATTCCGATGGAAAATCTATCGCCAGCCGCCCGGTTGAACTTCCAGGCCAGGTTGTCCCGCTGTTCACTTTTGGCATAGCTCTGTCCGTAAACGGCCGCTGCTTCTTCTCCGTCAACGAGCAGGGGGACCCGTTCGACGGCCTCTGCCGAAAAGATATGGACGTTGGGCGGGAAGGGAATCTTCGCCTTCCAGGCCTCGAGGGGGTCGTGATTGCCCAGGACGGCAAAGACCTGAATCTGGTGCTGGGCCAATTTATGCAGCAGCCGTACGTAGTCGAGCTGTGCCGTAAGGTTGTGATTGGCGCTGGTATAGACGTCGCCTGTGATGAGGACGGCGTGAACTTGTTTATCGATGGCCAGCTGTACGATTTTCTGAAAGGCCCGGACCGGAGCTTTGCCGATGATGCGCTGCCAGCGATCATCAATGGCGGCCAGATTATGGAACGGGCTTCCTAAATGAAGATCTCCGCATTGAATAAACCGCAAATTTTTCGCCATTAGTATCCTTCCTTCTCTGACCATGCTGCATGCAGGGCCGCAACGGCATCACGGAGCTTACAGCTGGGAATTTTTGAAAATGACAGGAGAAACTCGTTGTCGGTTTCCTGTGAGGGTGTTTCATAAAAAGACTGCATCGATAAGACACGGCAGCCTTGCTGCTCGGCTTTTTTGAGCAACTCCGCTTCTGACAGGGGACTGTGCAGGCGGACATGGCAATAGATGCCGGAAACGAGTTGGCCGACGACGATCTCCGGGCCAAAGGCCTCCATGAGAAGCTTCCGCAAAAGCTCGCCTTTTTCCTGATAATCCTTGCGCAGCCGGCGGACTTGACGTGAAAGCTCGCCGCTTTGAATATATTCTGCCAACACGCACTGCTCAGGAACCGAAGCGCCCTGACGAAAGAGCCCCCGCTGCGCATGGTATAAGGGCATGAGTTCCGGTGGAAGCACCATATAACTCAGGCGGACAAAAAAGGGCAATACCTTCGAAAGCGCCCCCATATAGATGACGCGGCCGCTGCGGTCCAGTCCCTGAAGTGCCGGTACCGGGCGCCCGTAGTACCGAAGTTCACTGTCGTAATCGTCTTCGATAATGAGGCCGTCCGTCTCGCCCGCCCACTGGAGCAGGCGATGGCGAATACCGGCAGGCATGACCGTTCCCGTCGGAAACTGATGGGACGGACTGACATAGACCAGGCGGACATTGCTTCGCTCCAGTTCATCGACCTGAAGGAGACCGTCCTTGATAGGGATGGGAACGATGGAATAGCCGCTGTTGCGAAAGATTTCCCGCCCCAGTCTGAACCCCGGTTCTTCAACGCCGATGCAGTCGTATTTATAGCGCAGCAAGTGCGTCAGTATGCCCAGCAGCGAAATCGTGCCGGCACCGATGATGATCTGGGACGGCGCTGCATGAACGCCGCGCGTTTCGTAAACATACCGGCTCAGGGCACGGCGCAGGTCCGGCACTCCCTGGTCGTCATTGGCCGCTAGCAAGCGGTCTGGCTCAGACAAGACCCGATTCATGTACTTTCGCCAAATGTCGAGGGGAAATCGCTCTAAGGCCATGTCGCCGCTGGCAAAATCATAGTCATACACCGGCTGATGGACGATTTCCTGCACCCGCGTTTGCCGGTCTTCTTCCGGCACTTGTTCCCGCCGGCCCAAAGAGGCCACTTCATAGCGGGCTTTGTGACGGCGCAGGATATAGCCTTCGCTGGCCAATTGGTAATAGGCCTTCTCTACGGTCATCTTGCTGATGCCCGCCGCTTGGGCCAATTCACGCACAGAATCGAGACGCATACCGGCTACCATGCGGCTCGATTCTATTTCTTGGCGATAATATTCATAAATTTGCACGTAAAATGGTTTGCTGATGGATTTGTCGAGTTGCAGCATTGCATCCGGCCTAAGGCCCCTTCTCCCCTCTGTGGCATTGCCATGTCCATAGTTGTCTCTGTAATACTATATTGTACCGAAAAATGCGCCGCCTGAAAAGGGGGATACGCCGTGATTCCTTAGCAAATCCATAGATTTTCTTATAAAAACTATCTTATGCTCATAGCAGCGGCAATAGCAGCTCCGACGGAAACGCCATCCTGGATGAGAATCGGATCGCCGGAAATCTGTTTTTCCCGTCCAGGTCCTTCATTTTGGCAGGCCTGCATGGCATCTTCCATCATCACCAGAGCGCCGCGAACGTATTTTAAAACGCTGCCGTCGATGGCAATGGTCTGATTCGGAATGGGCCGCTCTTTATATAAATGATGCAGGATTCCGCAGCCGACGGCACCGACCAACTGAGCCGAGCGGACAAAAATAGACGCGCCGATATGCCTTACAGGGCGCACATCTTCTAAGCGGACAATGCGGTTCCACAGCTTCCCCATCGTAAGCCGGCCTTGCTGGTCATCTTCACTTCGAAGGATGGCATTCATCGCCTCTGTCGTAAAGGGAGGCAGTTCTTGAACGCCAAAGTAGGTCAACAGGGTTTGGCGAAAGAGTTCCGAAGCATAGGCGCCGCTCATCATCTTTTCCAGCTTATGCAGCCCCGGCTGAGACGACCCGGCATCAACGGCTTCATCCCAATGATGGCCCGTAACGCCGTTGTAATCGCCGGCTTCCAAGTTGACGATCATCTTCCATTCCGGCTCATAATAACAAGCATTAAACCCGGTGCCGCAAACCATGCCGACGCGCACCTTGTCCATCGTATACGACGCCGACAATAAGAGGGCCGTCGTATCATTTACAAGGGCTACTGGCTCGATGTCGCAGAGACCTTGTCGTACCAGAGCCGCTTTCAGTAAGGCGTTGACGTTCTCGCCTTCAACGCCGGAAACAGCGATTTCCTTAGACCAGGCCAGGAGACGGCCGTCTTCGATGCCGGTCCGTTCCAAAGCAAAAGAAAAGGCATGCCCCAATCGATAAGACTGGCCGCGGCGGGCTACTTTGCCTACGAGCCGGGCCAGGAAATCAAAGAGTTCTACTGCCGTCGTCGAAGACGACAGGTAATCGTATTCTCCGGCAACTTTCAATGGTCGAGATACCTTTTTTTCAATGATATAGCAATGCCGTCCCAAGAGGCGAATCCGCGAGGCTCTTACATTCGTCCCGCCAAAATCCAGTGCTAAAAATACACCCGTTTCATCCCCTTCCGGCAGGGATGCATACGATTTTTCAGCAGATACCGTGGCTCCGGCCTCGCCGGCCAAGGCCCTGTCGATATCGGCCGAAAAATCACGGGAAATCGCTTGCAGCCGCTCATCGGGCAAATAAAAATAACGGGCAATATCCGTCCAATCCATCCGTTCCTTCATGACAGTCATCACCTCTCGTAAGTTTATAAATTTATTATACTATGTTCCCTGTCATGCCGCCAGTCCGGCCCATTTCGACCATATCAGTCAGGAATACCGATTGGTACTGATTGGCATAAAACGATTGACTTTTCCAGTCAATCGTCTATAATCAAAGGTAGAGTGAGACCGAAACGAAAGGTCGCACGAAGGGGTACACCACCTTGGGTGTAAGTCTTCGTGCGGCCTTTTTTTAGTGCATAGAAAGGAGGGCCATCATGATACGCATCAACGGCAAGGACATCGCAGCAGACGGCCAGAACCTGCTGTCCTATCTTACCGATCAGGCTTATCGTACGGACCGCATCGCCATCGAACTGAACGGCACCATCGTACCGCGCAAAGCCTATGACACGGTGACCTTAAAAGACGGCGATTCCATGGAAATCGTCCACTTTGTCGGCGGGGGTTAACCCTCATGACTAAGCAGAAAACCTACACAATATAAAAGGAGTGTCTCCCAATGGAAAAGAAAGATACACTGGTCCTTGGCGGCCATGAATTCACGTCCCGTTTCATCTTAGGCTCCGGCAAATTCTCTGTCGACCTCATCAAGGCGGCAGTCGAACAAGGTGCCGCTCAAATCGTCACCATGGCCCTGCGCCGCGTCGAAGCCGGTGAAAAAGACAATATCTTAGACTTCATCCCCAAAGGCGTTACCCTGCTGCCCAATACGTCCAGCGCCAGAACGGCCGAAGAAGCCGTCCGCATCGCCCGTTTGTCGCGGGAAATTGGCTGCGGCGACTTCATCAAAATCGAAGTCATGCGCGACTCCAAATATCTGCTTCCCGACAATAACGAAACGATCAAGGCTACGGAAATCCTCGCCAAAGAAGGTTTCGTCGTCCTGCCTTACATGTATCCTGACCTCTATGCAGCCCGGGCCCTCGTCGATGCCGGTGCCGCTGCCATCATGCCCTTAGCCTCGCCGATTGGCACCAATAAAGGCTTATCAACGAAAGACTTCATCCAGATTCTCATCGACGAAGTCGATCTGCCGATCATCGTCGACGCCGGTATCGGCCGTCCGTCCCAGGCCTGTGAAGCTATGGAAATGGGTGCCGCTGCCATCATGGCGAATACGGCTATCGCAACGGCCGGCGACCTGCCGCTCATGGCCAAGGCATTCGGCGAAGCCATCCGCGCCGGCCGCAACGCCTATCTCTCCGGTCTCGGCCGCATCCGCGAAACGGCCTCTGCATCGGATCCGCTTACCGGTTTCTTAGGTGCCTGAGGAGGAATGCGATTATGACAGAAGAAAAACGTATCGACCATATGACCTACTTACCGGGCATGGAAATTCTCGATTCCGATATGCTCGACCAGGTCGTTGCCATTCACGATTCTTTTCATAACGAAGACTTTACCGATAAAGACGTTCGCATGGCCTTATCGAAAGAACGCTTAGACCCGCGGGACTTCATGGCTCTCTTATCGACAGCCGCGGCCCCCTTCCTCGAAGAAATGGCCCAAAAAGCCCATTTGGTCACGCGCCGTCACTTCGGCAACAACATTTCCATCATGACCCCGATTTATTTTGCCAACTACTGCGACAACCACTGCATCTACTGCGGCTTTAACTCGCACAATAAAATAAAACGGGCCCGCCTGAACGACGAAGAGCTCCATCAGGAATGCAAAAACATCGCCGACTCGGGCATCGAAGAAGTCATCATGCTGACCGGTGAAAGTCCCAAGATGAGCGACATCAAATACATCGGCAACGCCGTCAAAATCGCTCGTCAGTACTTCCGGGTCATCAACATGGAAATCTATCCGACCAACACCAAGGACTATACCTACCTCCACAAATGCGGCGCCGACTACGTCACCGTCTTCCAGGAAACGTACAATTCCGACAAGTACGAAACGCTCCACTTGGCCGGCCATAAACGAATCTTCCCGTACCGCTTCTATTCCCAGGAACGGGCTATCCTCGGCGGTATGCGCGGTGTCGGTTTTGCCGCACTCTTAGGCCTCGACGACTACCAGAAAGACGCCTTGGCTACGGGCATGCACGCCTGGCTCATGCAGCGGAAATATCCGCACGCTGAAATCTCCTTATCCTGTCCGCGTCTCTGCCCGATCATCAACAACGATAAGATCAACCCCAAAGACGTCGATGAACGGAAACTGACGCAGATCATCTGCGCTTACCGCCTATTCATGCCCTACGCCAATATCGTCGTATCGAGCCGCGAAAGCGCATCCTTCCGCAATGCCATCATGAAAATCGCAGCCACCAAGGTATCGGCCAGCGTCTGCGTCGGCATCGGCGGCCACCTCCATCAGGACGGCTCGGAAATGGGTGATGAACAGTTTGAAATCACCGATGGCCGTTCATTCGACCAGATGTACGCTGACATCAAGAATATGGGCCTCCAGCCCCTTACCAGCGAGTATATTTATTTGTAATACTTACCTGATATCCACTATTAAATACCTATATAGAACAACGACGAAAGCAGGTCAGGACCTAATCCACCCCGACCTGCTTTTGTCGTAAACCGCATGTTCTAAAGCGTTTAACTCATACGAGGCCTCCAATATATTCTATTGGTATAATCATTGACGTTAGTATGAGATTACTGTATATTTGTAGTATAAAATACTCTAATATTCAGGTGATAATTGTGTTAAAAGTAGCTGCAATTACAAACCACGAACTCGCGGCGACAAACTACTGGGACCAGCTCGAACAAATTGCTGCATCCGACGTAGACTTCATCGTACTTCGTGAAAAAACGCTTTCTGAAGATGACTACACGGACTATGCCAAACGAGCACTGCGCCTCTGCAGCATTCACCAAAAGACGTGTATCCTTCAACATTTCGGCAAAGTTGCCATTCGTCTTCACATTCCCCGTTTCCAATGCTCCCTGTCATATCTGGAAAGCCACTCTTCCCTGCTGTACTACATGACGACCTTGGGCGTTTCCGTCCACACCGTCGAAGAAGCAGTCAGAGCGGAACAGCTTGGCGCCACGTATATCATGGCCAGCCACGTTTTCCCGACAAGCTGCAAGCCGTCCGATTCACCGATCGGCGTCGATACGGTCGAAGCGATTTGCAAAGCCGTAAAAATTCCGGTCTACGCCCTAGGCGGCGTAACACCGACGACGGTATCCCAGCTCCATGACGTCAACATCACGGGCGTCGCCCTGATGTCCGGTCTCATGACCTGCCCGGATGTCCCGGAATACTTGAAAGAACTTCGTTCCTAACAGATACGGGAGGGCTGTATGACTCAAGCATATATCATCATCGACATGCAAAACGATTTTATCGACGGCTCCTTAGGCACGCCGGGGGCTCAAGCCATCGTACCTCATGTCGAAGCAAAAATCGTTGCCAGCAAAAAAGATACCGATCAAGAAACGGATCTGATTTTTACACAGGATACCCACGGCAGCGATTATCGGGAAACCCGGGAAGGTCAAAAACTCCCCATTGCCCACTGCATCAAAGATACGCGGGGCTGGCGCATCACAAAACAGCTCCTGCCTTATACGCTAATGGCGGAGATTTTTGAAAAACCATCCTTCGGCTGCCCGGACCTGGTCGATGAAGTCAAAGATTATGACCGACTCGTCCTCATGGGTCTTTGCACCGATATTTGCGTCATTTCCAATGCCATCTTACTGAAAGCCCATTATCCGGAAAAAGAAATCGTCGTCGACAGCTCCTGCTGCGCCGGTTCAACGCCGGAGGCCCATGAAATGGCATTGAAGATCATGCAGAGTTGT
Organism: Megasphaera sp. MJR8396C; assembly: GCF_001546855.1. Classification (GTDB taxonomy): domain Bacteria; phylum Bacillota; class Negativicutes; order Veillonellales; family Megasphaeraceae; genus Megasphaera. Next base: position 52,063 of record NZ_KQ958143.1, read on the forward strand.
CAAATCGATATCGTATAACTTCATAAGTAAAAGGCTGCACATCACACGGTGTGCAGCCTTTTTGTATCCTGATGACGCAGGAATAAGGTTTAATTACGCGATAATGCCCGTAATCGTCGCCTTGTTCTGATTGTTATTGATTTTCTTTTCGTAGCCTTTTAGAATCAGGCAGCCGATGATGCCGCCGATGATCATGCCGGCAAAGGCCGTCATTTCCGGCGCAGCCTTCACCTGACCGCCCAAGACGTAGCCGATGATGCCGCAGACGATGATCAGCAGCAGTGGCACACCAAAGCAGACAATGCCCTTGACCCCCATGCCGGCATCGGGAATATTAAACTGTACAAACTGGCCCTTCTTGGCACCAATCGGATTGACAGCGTCGATGACGACGTTGTCGGCGCACATGCTGTCACTGCACGGCGAGTACAGATTACTGCGGTTGGTCTGGATCTTGACCAAGCCGTCGGCACAAACTTCTTCAATAACACCCGTTCCCGTTCTCATACAAATCTCCCCTCGTATCGATAATTAAGACTTAAAAGCCCAGATCTTCGCCAACTAAGATGACCTTGATCCGGCCCTGCGGCTTACAGACCCGGGTCCGAACAACCTGAGCGCAAATGCTTTCCTGGTTCGTACAGTGAGCGCACATCCCCGTTTTAGCACAGGGAGTCCCGGCATTAGGGAAACGGCCGATATTCTTCGGCGAGGCTACGGTATGAGCCCGTTCGATGCCGATTTCAACGGTCGGAACGACTTTATTCATGCCGACGATGACGATGACCTGTTTCGGGCCGTAGCAAAGAGCTGCGACGCGATTGCCATTGCCGTCGATGTTGATGAGCTGACCGTCCTGAATGGCAGCATTGGTGCCCATGATGAAGGTATCACAGAGCAGGGCCTTGCGCATCAATTCGACGCGTTCTTCCGGCGTCTTAGCCGAATCGCGGTCGATGACCGGGTTGTGTTCCAAGACATACGGCCGCAGGCCGATTTCATTGATCGAAGCCGAACCGCCCCAAGAGACGACATCCGTTTCCGGAATATAGGAAACGGCCTTTTTCAAAGCTTCTTCTACAGTGGGACAGTATGTAGCCTCAAAGCCACGGGCTTCAAACTTTTTAGCAACCAAGGGTCCCTTAATGTCATACATACGGTGAATCATATCGGTTCTATCCATTCTAAAAACCTCCTCATTTCGCCAGCATTAATTCTGCCGTAGCTTCGGCAGCTGGCGTGCCGTCGGCATGGGTTATCCGCCCTTTCATGATGAATAAGCGACGACGGTGTACTTCAGGCCAACCTTCGACTTTAATCGTTTCGCCGATGCGGATGGGGCTGCGAAAACGGATTTCAAGCCGCGCCGTATAGGCCGGCTTCCCGGCAGTTCGAAAAACATAGTCTCCCATGACTTCATCCAACAGGGTACTGGTCAGTCCGCCATGCATCCGATCCCCATAGCTTTCATGTTCCGCCTTGGGGGTAAAATAAGCCACACAGCGGCCGTCTTCCATATGCATATCCAGTTTCAAGCCAATCGGGTTATCACGCCCGCAGCCGAAACAATGATTCGTAGCGCTAGCGCCTTCCATAACACACCCTCCTCTACTTCAATACTCTTTTATTATACTATATTTGGCAAGTCTCGCGAAAGATTCGACAAGCTTTGTGAAGGAGTTCACCCTTTTAGGAAAGTTTATTTATTCGAAAATGGTTATCATCTTTATATTGACAATCGATTTCAAATACACTATACTAAAGGCAACAAAGCGAAAGGAGGGCATACCGATATGAATTTGGATTGTGTGCTGATTAATCATTGTTCACCGACTTTAGCGGGTCTTAAACAGGCATCCCTTCTCTGTCTCCCCCGCTTAGAAGACGGTCATACTTATGATGAATTAATTGAAAATTACAATCATAAATATAATGTAAAAGGATTATATTTTCGCATCTTGTATGCCTGTCCCAAGCGCACCTTACTGTATGTATACCGGCCGAATGTGGTCTTAAGGTACATACAGCGGCGAGATATTTCTTCATTTTTACAGCAATTCGGCTATGCAGACTGTCAGGATATATCGGCATTTTTAGACCGTCTGGCATCGCGTTTTGCAGAAGACGGCTGCTTTCCTCACGAAGCCGGCATCTTTCTTGGTTATCCACTGGAAGATGTCTGCGGATTCATTGCCAACCGGGGAAACCACGCCAAACTCTGTGGTGAATGGAAGGTCTACGGCGATGTCCACGCCGCAGCCCGCACGTTCCAGCGCTATACCTGTTGCCGACAGGATTACTTAAATCGCTTTGCAATTGGGACAACATTAGAATCGCTCATCGTAGCATAAGGAGGATTTAATCATGGTAGAAATCGCATATTGGAGTGGAACAGGTAATACGGAAGCAATGGCAAGTGAAATTGAAGCAGCTGTTAAAGCTGCCGGTGCAGATGTAGAATCGGTTCGCTTCGAAGATACAACCGTCGATGATGTAGCCGGTAAAGACGTTATTTTGCTCGGCTGCCCGGCCATGGGTGCTGAAGAATTGGAAGACTCGATTGTCGAACCATTCTTTGCAGATCTCGCTCCCAAATTAAAAGGCAAGAAAGTCGGCCTCTTCGGTTCTTATGGCTGGGGCACCGGCGAATGGATGGATAACTGGAAACAGCGTACAGAAGAAGCTGGCGCCACCATCATCGGGACGGCCATCGTCAACGAAACACCGGATAATGCTCCCGAATGCAAAGAATTGGGCGAACTTGCCGCTAAGGCATAAGTTTTTAACTTCATATTCATTCTCCTCTAGGAAAGGGGCTGCATACCCGACACAGTATGCGGTCCCTTTTCGCATTTTTTCTCCAAAATCTCTATTGGGAACGTTTTTGATCCCAATTTTATACGTTTTTGTCAAGACCCCATGCGATATCGATACAGGTATTCTCTACTTTCATGGTACGCATTCCTGCTGGCTATGCTACAATAATAACGTATTACATTCATTCTTATTTTTTATTTTTAAAGGAGGCTTTATTGCATGAGAGACCAGGTCTTTACTATTTTACAGGCTATCGGTCGCAGCTTCATGTTGCCTGTAGCCATACTACCTATCGCCGGTCTGCTCCTCGGTATCGGCGCGTCTTTCACAAATGCCACAACCATCCAGACTTATGGATTGGAAAACATTCTTGGTAACGGGACCATTCTTCATTCCCTGCTCACCATCATGAGTGATGCCGGCAACATCATCTTCGGCAACTTACCGATCATCTTTGCCGTCGGCGTCGCCATCGGCATGGCAAAACAAGAAAAAGAAGTCGCCGCCTTGTCGGCCATGATTGCGTTTTTAGTCATGCACGCATCGACGAGTTCCGTCTTGAAGTTGACTGGTAAGGTCCTCGCCGACAACACCGTCTCCCCGGACGTCCTCGAAGGTACCATTGCCAACATCAACGGCATCATGTCCCTTCAGGAAGGCGTTTTCGGCGGCATCATCGTCGGTATCGGCGTCGCTTACCTGCACAACCGCTTTCATAAGATTGTCCTGCCCGATGCCTTATCGTTCTTCGGCGGCTCCCGTTTCGTGCCTATCATCTCGACCGTCGTCTACATGTTCGTCGGCATTGCCATGTACTTCATCTGGCCTGTCGTCCAGAACGGCATCTTTGCCCTCGGCGGACTCGTAACCGGTACGGGCTATATCGGGACCCTCATCTTCGGTATCATTAAACGTGCCCTCATTCCTTTCGGCCTGCACCACGTCTTCTACCTGCCCTTCTGGCAGACCGGCGTCGGCGGCTCGATGATGATCGACGGCAAGCTCATCCAGGGCGGCCAGAACATCTTCTTTGCTCAGCTGGCCTCGCCGAACGTCGCTCACTTCAGTGCCGATGCTACTCGCTACTTCTCGGGTGAATTCATCTTCATGATCTTCGGTCTCCCCGGCGCTGCCCTTGCCATGTACCGCACGGCAAAACCGGAAAAGAAAAAGGTTGCCGGCGGCCTGCTCTTGTCCGCAGCCTTGACCTCCATGTTCACCGGTATTACCGAACCGATTGAATTCTCCTTCCTCTTCGTCGCACCGATGCTGTTCTACGTCCAGGTCATCCTGGCCGGTGCAGCCTACATGATCGCCCATATCCTGAACATCGCCGTAGGCCTTACCTTCTCGGGCGGCTTACTGGACCTCTTCATCTTCGGTATCCTCCAAGGGGAAGCCAAGACGAGCTGGATGTACATCATCCCCGTCGGCATCATCTACTTCTTCCTCTATTACTTCATCTTCACCTTCCTCATCAAGCGCTTCAACCTGAAGACGCCGGGTCGTGAAGACGATGATACGGAAACGAAGCTCTATACAAAAGCCGACGTCAAGGCCCGCGATGCTGCCGGTAAAGGCGGCGCTGACGGCAAGGCTTCCAGCGATACCATCAGCCAGACGATCACCCAGGCCCTCGGCGGCAGCCAGAACATCACCTCTGTCGACGCCTGCGCCACACGTCTGCGCTGCTCCGTTGCCGATGCCAGCCTGGTAAATGACGCAGCCCTGAAAGCTACCGGCGCCGTCGGCGTCATCAAACGCGGTACCGGCGTCCAGGTCGTTTACGGTCCCCAAGTCGCCGTCATCAAGTCCAATCTTGAAAACTACCTGGCGACCAATCCTCAAGACGGCCCCATCGAAGCCGTTCCAGAAGCAGCTCCTGCAGAAGAACCGAAAAAAGAAGCAGCCGCTCCGGCCAAAACAGACGCCGAAAAACGCTACTTCAACTCTCCCTTCACGGGCGCCCTCCATCCGATCACGGAAGCTCCGGATGAAGCCTTTGCCAGCAAGATGACCGGTGACGGATTCTTCGTCTATCCGAAAGACGGCGTCGTCTATGCGCCGGAAGACAGTACGGTTACCTTCGTCTTCGAAACGAAACATGCCATCGGCATGACCACCGCCGACGGCGTTGAATACCTCCTGCACATCGGCATCGACACGGTCAATCTCAATGGCCAGGGCTTCAAAGTCTTCGTCGAAAACGGCCAGGAAGTCAAGAAAGGCGACAAACTGATGGAATTCGATGATGAATACATCAAAGCCAACGCGCCTTCTGACGCTTGCCTGTGCATCTTCACCGACACCGACCAAGTTTCGGACGTATCCCTCGTTAAGACAGGAAACGTAAAAGCCGGCGAACAGGCTGTTTACTTCTAAGCTAAATTATAGGATATAAAAAAGGATGCCCCTTTGGGAGCATCCTTTTTTTGTACAATCAATAGAGAGATTTATAGATTTCGTAAACATCATCATACGTCAAAGGCACAAAGTTATGAGCCATCAGACGACCTTGGTTTTCCATGACCGATTTGGCAAATTCAGCCAGTTCTTCTTCCTTGACGCCGTATTCATGAAGCGCTTTCTTGGGCAGGACGACGTTGAGCAGCTTTTCCAGCTCATCATACACAGCCTTTGCATCGCAGCCCAAGATGCCAGCAATAAAGGCGTTGAGACGGGCGATTTCCCCGTCCGATTTGATCGTCATATAATGTTTCATGACGCCGGTAAACATGGCATAATTCGATTCACCGTGAGGCACGTGATAATTGGCCCCCAAGGGATAACTCATGGCATGGACGGCAGCGCATCCGGGAACGCTGAAGGCGATGCCGGCCCAGGTGCTGGCCAAGAGGAAGTCTTTCATCAGTGGAATGCGGGCTTCTGGACCGTGGTCGCGGATCTGCAAGTAGCCGCTGAGAATGCGTTCGATAGCCTGATAGCTGAAGACGCGGAAGCTGGCGCTGGAATCGGGTGATAGGGCCGATTCTACCGCATGGACCAGGGCATCGATGGAGCTCGTGGCAAAGACGGTAAAGGGCAGTGTCTTCAGTAACTGCGAAATGAGGACGGCTTTATCGGCATAGAGAGCTTCATGGGCAATGCCTTTCTTCGTATGGCGGCTGATGAGGGCCATGACCGAAACATTGGTTACTTCACTGCCCGTACCACACGTCGTCGGAACCAGGATCAGTTCTTTATCCTTTTCAATGGCCGTCTTGCCGTCGAAGAGATCGAGAATCGGGCTGACCCTTTTCAAAACAAACAGTTTGCACAAATCCATGACCGTACCGCCGCCGATGCCGATAATTCGGTTTACATCGCCAGGCATGTCCCGATAAATGGCTTCAGCCATCTCATCAGACGGTTCCCCGCTGCCGTATTTTTCTTGGAAAAGGACGTGGCAGGGCAAATCCAATTCCTTGAAATTCGGATCGAAAATATACTGATTGGTAATAATCAGGTCCTTCGCCCCCAATTGAAGCTCAGCGGCAAAGTCCCGGCACGTATCGTAAGAATAAATCGTAGGTTTAAGCTGTAATTCAATCATCCAAAAGTCTCCCTTCTAAAACAGCAATACTATTATGTACAGTGTAGCAAAAATACAGCGTTTTTCAATAGTACCGGCCCGATGCCATCCGTGCTATAATAAATACGTTATGGGAAAGGACGGGTTCTGGTGTTCCCTCTGGTCTTCAAAACCAGCGTGAGGGGTGAATAGCTTCTCAGGTGGGTTCGATTCCCACGCTTTCCCGCCATCATAAAAATACCTTACCCATTCAAAATAAACGATGTCCACAGCAATGACAGCCAGCCCCTTCCGAATCCCAGAAGGGGCTGTTTTCAAACCCTTATATGGCAGCGGTTAAAACTTTTGACCGGCCTTGTCTTTTTTCAGCCATTCAATCAAGACTTCTTCCCGCGTCGTCTCGATGCGCTTCAGTTCTTCCGGCGTCCAGGGATACAGGCCGGTACCCGTTTTGGTGCCGAGGCGACCTTCGTCGACGCACTGCTTCAGGAGGGCGGCTCCCTCCTTATTGTCGGCCAAGTCAGCATTGAGATAGGCAGAGATATTGTAGAAAACATCGAGGCCGCCTAAGTCAGCCGTTTCAAGGGGACCCGTAACGCCGAGCCTGCGTCCGATGCCGTATTTACAGATGAAGTCGACGACCTCCGCCGTAGCAATGCCGTCCTGCACACAATGAAGGGCTTCGCGAAGCAAGGCGAACTGCAGGCGATTGCCGACAAAGCCCGGTGCTTCTTTTAAAAGGGCTGCCGGCTTTTTACCGATCTTTTCCATGAGCTGCCACGTAATCTCCACCGTTTCCCGACTCGTCTTTTCACCGGGAACGACTTCTACCAAGGGGATGAGGTGGGGCGGATTCCAAAAATGGGCGACGACAAACCGTTCCGGATACGCCATGTGTGCCGAAGCTTCCGTCGGCAAGAACCCCGATGAATCGGTTGCAAAAATGATGTCCGGCGCAAGATATCCTTCAAGCTCCCGATATACCTGTTGTTTCACAGCCATATCCTCAGCCACCGATTCAAGGACAAAGTCGGCGTCTTTTGCGGCTTCTTCGATCGTCGTGACACCATGAATTCGTTTTAACAAAGCGATTTCGCCTTCATCCGTCAGTAGTTCGTTGGCTTTCATAATGGCCAGCGTCGCCCGAATATTGCCCATAGCCCGGTCAATACTGGCATCCTTTCGGCCAAACATATTGACCTCATAGCCATGCTGGGCAAAAGCAATGGCCGTGCCAAAACCCATGGTACCACAGCCTAAGTTACAAATCCGTTTAATCTCGTTTACTGTTTTCATCTCGTTTCTCCTACACATGTGATATGCCGGTAACCGGACCGGCGCCGCTCGAAAACAGGCAACTAAAAAACATTGCCCTCCTTATCTTTCATAATAACGGACAGGCGGATAAAACTCAACTCATGAATAAGTATATCCCGTTACCTATACCGTATTATCTCTTCCCAATAGGACACGTACATTCATCATTTATCCATTTGAATTTAACTTTGCCGAAATAAATTCCCACAACATCGTTACGTGAATCATCATAGCATTATAGGCACTGGGAGCATCATGGCGAACGATGGCATCGATGATGCGACGATGGTAAACCAGCGTATTGTTATCCCGTAAAGCATCCTCTGTAGATATGATATTCTTTTTGACTGACGTATGAAGGATGTAGGATAAGTTAATCAAAACTCGGTTTCCACTGGATTCAGCAATCATCATATGCAAAGCAATATCTTCTTCTTCATAATTTTTATCCGCCTGAATAAGGCTTTCAACCAAAGCGCACTGTTCCAATAATTCCCGACACTGTTCATCCGTTGCATGAAGCGCCGCTAATAGGGCCGTTTTGGGCTCAATCATTAACCGAACGTCGAGGAGATCAATCGCCAGACGGTCATCATCATAGATAAAAGTCAGTCCCAATGGATCCAGTGGAACACCGCATCGTTTTGAAATGAAAGTTCCCGATCCTTGATGTACTTCTAAGATGTTGCGGGCACTTAACGTCCGAATCGCCTCCCTCAACGTCGAACGGCTGACATTCAATGTTTCCATTAATACCGGTTCTGTCGGCATTTTATCCCCGGGAAGCATTTTTCTCGACGTAATAAAATCGATAATGTTATTGGCAGTTTCTTCAATTTTAGATATTGAGGATTTAGAATTAACCATATGAAACTCCTTCCAGCACGAAAGTTTACTACTATCTATAGAATAGCAGATGCGACGTCTAAAGGACAGCAAAAAAAGTGGGGCCTTTTTCAAAAAATATAGTTAATTCGATAAGCTTCCACGCGCAAATACATCAGACGTTTTCTCATAAATAAAAATGCAGAAAAGCTTTCAATATATAACTAAATATTCTCTCTCTTACATACATTCTGCGTAATAATCCTTATTATCTATTTATACTCCTATATTCGGGGCAAATTACATCGCCCTGAATTCTAATTTCTATTGAGTTTTTTCTGATTATCTTATAAAATATAGTTGTGACTCCTACAAATTCATACGATGTTTTTATTTCACATTACTCATCCTATTATTGGATCTATCAAGGGAGGAATTTCTTATGTCGATATTAAATAATTTCGCATTAACAGGGAAAACAGCTATTGTAACCGGCGGCGGCCGCGGTTTAGGTCGAGGCATGGCAGAAGGATTAGCCGAAGCTGGAGCCAAAGTATTAATTATCGGATCCAGTGCCAGCGCCGAAAAAACAGCCGCCGAATGTCGGCAAAAAGGCCTTTCCATGCTGGCCCTGCAAGGTGATTTACTCGATCAAGAACAAGTTCCTGCCATATTCGAAAAGGCCTTAGATGCCTTAGACGGCCGCATCGACATCTTGGTCAACAATGCCGGAATACAGCGCCGTCATTTCTGCGAAGATTTTCCTCTCTCCGATTGGAACGATGTCATAAATCTCAATTTAAATACGGTATTTCAGCTGTGCCAGCTTGCCGGACGCAATATGTTGCCCCGAAAATCGGGGAAAATCATTAACGTCGCCTCCATGCTAAGTTTCTTCGGCGGATACACCGTCCCGGCTTACGCAGCCAGCAAGGGCGGTGTCGCTCAATTGACCAAGGCGCTGGCCAATGAATGGGCCGGTAAGGGACTCAATGTCAACGCCGTGGCTCCCGGATATATGGCAACAGAAATGACTTCAAAGCTGATTGAAGATAACATCCGCAACAAAGAAATCCTTGATCGAATCCCTGCTAAACGATGGGGTACACCAGAGGACATGAAAGGCATTATCGTCTTCCTGGCCAGCGCCGCTTCGAACTATTTGAACGGGGCCATCATCCCTGTCGACGGGGCATATCTCGTTCGCTAGAAAGCAACACAGCCTGCTGATTCAGTCTTTATATACAATAGTAAATACCTTCGCTCTATGGCCATTTTCCACATCGGGCGCCGAGAAATCCCTCCTTGACATAATTTGACATATGTCAGCTATCTATCTATAATAAATAGCGTAAAGGAGGGATTTTATGCCGAGACCACCGCGGTGCCGACGTGTTTGTTCACTGCCTGTTTCATCGACCTTCGGCCCCGTCGACCGACGCCAGTCGGACGATACGGTTGCCATGGGAATCGATGAATATGAAGTCATCCGCCTTATCGATTGGGTCGGACTGACACAGGAAGAGTGTGCAGCTCAGATCAATGTAGCTCGCACGACGGTGACCGGTATTTATAATTCGGCCCGCCACAAACTGGCCGACGCCCTCATTCATGGCAAAGACCTCGTCATCGAAGGCGGCCATATCCAAGTTTGTGAACATTCCGGCTCGTGCCGTCACGACTGCTGCCGTGCCGGAAAGAAAAGTTCAAAGGAGAATGATCCCAATGAGTGAAAATTGTACACACGACTGTTCCAGCTGCGGCAGCTCCTGCGCACAGCGCAACCAGCCTCAGAGCCTCCAAGCTGCACCCCATGAAGGCTCTCACATCAAACACGTCATTGCCGTCGTCAGCGGCAAAGGCGGCGTAGGTAAATCTTTGGTTACGTCCCTGATGGCTGTAGAAATGCAGCGCCGCGGCTTTAAAACTGCGATTCTCGACGCCGATATCACCGGCCCGTCGATTCCGAAAGTCTTCGGTCTGACCGGTCATGCCACCGGCAACGACGATGGCATCAATCCGGTTACGACCAAAACTGGCATCAAAGTCATGTCTATGAACCTGCTGTTGGAAGATGTCGCCGCTCCTGTCGTATGGCGCGGACCGGTCATTTCCGGCGCCGTTAAACAGTTCTGGACCGACGTCATCTGGGGCGATATCGACTACATGTTCGTCGACATGCCGCCGGGAACAGGTGACGTTCCCTTGACGGTCTTCCAGTCCCTGCCCATCGACGGTATCTTGGTCATCACATCTCCGCAGGAACTCGTTTCCATGATCGTTGAAAAGGCCTTGAATATGTCGGAAATGATGCACGTTCCTGTCTTGGGTCTGATTGAAAACATGAGCTACTTCAAATGTCCCAGCTGCCAGGAAAAACACGAAATCTTCGGCCACAGCCACGTTGAAGAATCGGCACAGAAATACTCGATTCCTCATACGGCCAAACTGCCTATCGATCCGGAATTCGCGGCCCACTGCGATAAGGGCGATATCGAAGGTTATCCGGCAAGCTATTTATCGGATACCGCTGCCTACCTCGACAGCGTTCTTGGTCAGTAAGCAAAAAAAAAACGCTGCCGCAATTCAAATTGCGGCAGCATTTTTTTATGAAATGCGGTGCAAGGGAGCCATCGAGCAGACCGTATTATTTTGCGTTTTTCGTAGCATCGACGCCGAGGGCACGCATGATACCGAAGAATACTTCGGTGTTGTCCATAACGCCGTTGAAGTATTCAGAGCCCGGGCCTTCTGCATTCAAAGGTACATCGTCGGCTGCATGAGTTTCATCACCGATGGTATCGGGGATATTGGCCGGAACGAGTTCCATGGGATCGCCAGCGTGGTGACGAGCCGGGTTGCCTTTGGCAACGACCGTCGAAACCTGATGGTATTCGGTCTTATCGCCAGCAGCCTGAGCTTCCTGTTTGGTAACCGTCTGCGAAATCGTCGGCAAGGTCGGTTTCTGCTGGAAGTGGTAGTTTTCGTAATATTCCGGATGGTTAGCATACTGGACGGCCAAGGTTACATCGGGATCCGGATTGTCGGGGAAGCCGTCGTGATCGGCATCTTTGAAGGTCGGGAAGATGGAGTCAGCATAGGTACGGACAGCTTCAATGCCTTTTTTGCCATCGTGTTCATGGTAGGTACCGGTAATGGAAGCACCGTGAGCATGGTCGGCGACGACGATGATCAGGGTATTGTCACCGTGTTCCTTATTCCATTTCTGAGCATATTCGATAGCCTTATCGAATTCAATCGTATCGTAGGTAGCACGCTGCCAATCCATGGCGTGGAGCTGTTTGTCGATGGATGCGCCTTCGATCATAGCGAAGAAGCCCTTCGGATTCTTGCTAAGGATATCCAAGGATTTTTTCGTCATGTTAATGAGGTTCGGCTGATCCGTATATTTCCCTAAAACTTCAGGGTTCTTGAGCATTTCACGGTCGATATAGACGTTCATCGTGCTGGGATGGAAGAGGCCCAAGAGCGGTTTATTGCTGTCGGCTGCCATCATTTCTTTCGACGTCGTTACGAAGGTGTAGCCTTTATCTTTAAATTCCTGGATGACGTTTTCATTGTCATGGCGTTTAGAGCCTTTTTCCGTCTGGGGAATGTAACGGCTGGAACCGCCGCCCATGATGACGTCCGGACGATGATAGTCTTCCAAGTACTGCGAAGCTAACAGATCCTGGTTGGCACGACGGCGCGTATGACCGATCATAGCAGCCGGCGTAGCATCCGTCGATTCAGCCTGGGTAATGACACCGATGGACATGCCGCGCGTACGTTTCAGGATTTCAGCCACGTTTTCAACGCGGGGATCATCCATGGGATCCTTGGTCGAATCTTCATAAACGCCGAGAGCGTTGACGACCGATTTATGACCCGTAGCGTAGGCCGAAGCCGAGTTGGCGCTGTCCGTCGTCAAGGAATCGTAACCGCTGGTCGTGATCAGTGCGTTATGGGGCATTTTTTCCATAGCCAAGAGATCGTTGTATTTGCCGTTGGTCAGGCCTTTGGAAATGATACGAGCCATTTCTCTGGCCTGCAGGGACATGCCGTCACCGATGAAGAGGATGACGTTTTTAGCCGGTTTCTGGGCTTTTTCCTGAACGACTTTGTAGCGTGCATCGGCAGCATTCGTGCCGTCAGCATCGGTAGCTGAAACCCGTACCGTATAGTTGCCGGTCTTGGGGAAATCGACCTGATTGACACGATACGAAACGACGCCATTGCCCAATTCTTTCGCTACCAGTTTCTGTCCGAAAAATTGATTCGCGTTCTGACCGTTAATTGTAATATCGACGTTCTTCAAATCTTTAGCGTTAGAAACTTCAACATCAAAATCGAATTTAGCGCCTGCTACAAACTTAGCCGTATCTACCGGTAAAATCCGGACATCGGCTGCCTGTACACCGGGAACAACGCCCAGCAGTGAGCCGCAGGCTACCATAGAAAGAATTGCTCTTTTTAACCATTGTCGTTTCATATCATGACCTCCTAAAATACTCCATTGATATGAATAGTATAGGCACCTTTTACATAGAAATTGTCAAATCCATGTATAATATTTGTATAAGTTAATTTTTACTCGTAAAAAGGATGTGAATTATAATGATTTATAGTTGTTTCGACGTCGGCGGAACGGCCATCAAAGTCGGTCTCATCGATGAGAAAGGAAGCTTCCAACAAAGAGACCTCATCCCGACGCCCGCCGAAGGCGGTCCGGGCATCGTCGACAGCCTCTGCCGCATCGTCCGTCAGCAGCAGGAGAAGGTCCCCCTTGCCGGCATCGCCATCTCGACAGCCGGTATTGTAAACGAGGAAGCCGGCATCGTAGAATACGCCCTGTCCATCCCGGGCTATACGGGGACACCGTGGAAAGAGCGCTTAGAATCAGAGTTTCACCTTCCGGTCAGCGTCGAAAACGATACCAACTGCGCAGCCCTTGGGGAGTACTGGCTCGGTGCCGGCCAAGGCGTCTCTTCCTTTTTCGCCGTAACCGTCGGCACCAGCATCGGCGGAGCCGCTGTCAAGGACGGTAAGGTCCTTCACGGAGCGACTCACGCGGCCGGTGAAATCGCCTATATGCGCCTGCCGGCCGGTCAATTCCACGACGTCGCCTCAGCCGCCTTTCTCTGTCGGGAAATCGCAAAGGAAAAAAGCGTCCCCGAACAAGACATGGACGGCTACCGGGCTTTCCAACTGATTGAAAGAGGCGACGAGCCGGCCCTTCGTAGTTTCCACACCTTCTGCCAAAATCTGGCCGACGGCCTCACCAATATCATCAGCCTCTTCAATCCTGAACGAATCGTCCTCGGCGGCGGCATCATGAGTCGCGAAGCCGTCCTCCGCCCGCCCCTTGAACGAGCCTTATCGGAAAGACTCCCTGAGCGGATGCTCCCGCCGAAGGGACTGGCCTTTGCCAAGCTCCAAAACGACGCCGGCTTGTTAGGCGCCTTATACGTCCTAAAAAATAAAAGAATCCCTCTCGGCTAGATTCCCTCCGACAAAAAGAAGGCCAAGGTGACAAAGCACCTTGGCCTTCTTTTCATTGCATATAATAGTTTTTATTGTATCGGTTCGTTATATACCAGTTCGCCGGCAACAACCGTCGATTTTACATGGAAATCATTGCTGTCCAAGACGACGATGTCGGCCTGTTTCCCTTCTTCGAGAGATCCGATGCGATCGTATACACCGAGGGATTTAGCTGGGTTGACCGTGGCCATGGCGATGACGTCGGGAATGGAAGCCCCCGAATTGATAAGGAAGTGGAGGACGACTTCGTTCATAGGCGCTATGCTGGCAGCCAAGGTCCCGTCAGAAAGACGCGCTTCCCCATTCTTTACAAACACCTTTTGACCGCCCAGACTCGATTCGCCGTCGCCCTGGAGGCAGGCCCGCATCGAATCGGTGACCAGGATGAGGCCGTCGCGCCCTTTCATCTGATAGGCCAGTTTCTGAGCCGCCGGATGGACGTGGAGATCATCACAAATCAGTTCACAGCAGGCCTTTTTATGAAGGAGGGCCGCTCCGACGAGGCCCGGTTCCCGATGGCGGAAGGGCGTCATGGCATTATACAGATGGGTGACATGGCAGTTGCCCAGCGTTTCCATGCAGTCCATGGCCTGTTCAAAAGATGCCCCCGAATGGCCGAGGGATACGACGATGCCCTTCTCCTGACAAGTCTTTAAAAACTGCTTATTCTTTACCTGTTCCGGAGCCAGGGTAATGATTTTAATGATGTCGCTATACGGTTCCAACCAGGAAAAATCCGGAGCCTGTATATGACTTTCAGACTGTGATCCCTTATAGCGAGGGCTGATGAAAGGCCCTTCCAGATGAGCGCCGAGAACCTGAGCTCCACCGGAAGCATTGTCCCTTGCCTTTCCGATTCGCGTCAAGGCTTTTTCAATGGCGCTCTGTTCCATGGTCATCGTCGTCGCCACAAAGGATGTAACTCCCGTCGCAGGTAAGGCCTTCTGCATGGCCGGCAGGGCCTGTTCATTGTCATCCATGACGTCGACGCCGGCGCAGCCGTGGATGTGTTCATTAATAAAACCGGGAACGACGAAACCGCCGTTAGCATCGATAAATTCCGAGCACATACCGGCTCTGAACTGCTTACGCGGGACGATGCGCCATATATCCTTTTCATACATAAGAACATGTCCGTTGACAATTTCATTCGGCAGGACAATCAGTCCGTCGAAAATTGCTTTCATAATAAATTCCTCCTAAAATCGTATTCACTGTTCCCAGTATACCACAAACGTAAAATCTGTGGAAATTGTGGATATCTAAAGTGGATAACTTGTGAATATGTCCGTAAATGGCGTTTTTATGCTTTGTCCTCCTGTGGATATCTTTCCACAATCCATCCACATATTGTGAGTAAATCCTCCCAGCCACTTATCCACATTTCTACAGGAATTATACACATCCCTTTGTTCATTTGTTCTCCCATGTACAATCGCTTACCCATGCCGTTAACGAGGTGTTTCCTCTGGGGATATATATTTATCCACGCGAGTTATCCACATTTATTAACATATGTTGATTTAAGTATCCACTGAAAAAATCAGCACAACTATGCGGATTCAAAAAAAATATCCACATTTCTGTCACTGTTGTACACAGAAAATGTGGATACATTGTGAATGCTTTTAGAGCAGTCTTATTCGACAGGACGACTCCAATCGATGTGGACACCTGTCGCCCGCCACATATAACACATGGCCAATTTCAGCGTTTCCAAACTCGACGTCGGTACGGCGCTGATCGTCTTATACTTGGAAAGGTCGGTATACTGGTGCAGCACCTTCTCCGTCGTTAGATATTCTCTGGCCCGTTCGTTGACAGCTTCATCATTTAGATGAACGCCTAATTCCTTGGTTTCCGTATTATACTCGATATACCCATTGTTATTGTCACCGGTATGGGCGACGACTTTAAAAATTGCCATGTCTAAAACTCCTTTTTACGTATCCTTTTCATGGGACATTTCCCACAAAAAACCCTTCATAATGGCCGTACGGCCAAACCGCTGCTGCAGCTTGTCGATGGCTTCGATGACTTTTTCCTTCGTTTCCTCGTCTTCAGAAAATAAATCGCCCTGAACTTGATACGGCTGTAACTGGCTCACCGTAAGGCCTAACAGACGGATTGGCTCATGCCCTTTATCCTTATTATACAATCTTTTAGCCGAAAAATATAACTGTTCTTCCGAAGCCGTCCCCATATCACCCAATGTCAGCGATCGGGTAACGGTCTTAAAAGAAGCATAGCGAATCTTGATGGTAATCGTCCGTCCCATGAGCCGACTCTGACGAAGCCGCCAAGCCACTTCATTCGCCAAGAGGCGAAACTGTTCATCCACTTCAGACGGCAGGGTCAAATCCCGGCTGTACGTATGCTCATTGCCGACCGACTGCGGCCGCCGCCGCACCTCCAATGGGCGCTTATCCTGACCGAGGGATAAGCGGTAAATGCGCTCTGCCTGATTCCCTAACAGGGGTTTCAACGCTTCGGGACTGGATGCCGAAATATCGCCTATCGTATGATATCCGCCCTTCTTCAATGCTTCTTCCGTCACCTTGCCGACGCCCCATAGCCGACTGATGGGCAGCGGTGCCAACACCGCCTGTTCCGTCCCGTAAGGAATCCAGACCAGTCCATCCGGTTTTCGCAAATCTGAAGCCAGTTTCGCTAAAAACTTATTGGGCGCAATCCCGGCTGAGGCAACGAGGCCCGTCGTCCGAAAAATCTCGTCTTTGACGGCCTTTCCGATATCGACGATATTCGGATAATGGCGTTCCATGCCGGATACATCCAAAAAGGCTTCATCCAGGGCCAAGGGCTCGATGTAGGGGGAATAATGCGACAAAATCAAGCGGATCTGATGCGACACCCGCCGATAAGCCGCCATGCGTACCGGTAAGAAGACACCGTTCGGACAGCGCCTCCGTGCCACCTTCATGCTCATAGCCGAATGGATACCATAGCGCCGTGCTTCATAGGAGGCCGTTGCCACGACACCGCGGTCCATCAGGCCGCCGACAATGACCGGCAGTCCCTTCAAGGCCGGATTGTCCCTTTGTTCAATAGACGCGTAAAAGGCATCCATATCGACGTGCATAATCCATCGCGTTGCCATAAGCTCCCTCCTTTATACTCTCTATTATGATACACCGGCGCCGTCTTGTAAATACGGGGCCCCTCATTCCCTGCCCGGCAGTCCTTTAGAACCGTCCCAGAAATAGAAGTTTCTGTAAAAACGGCGTCATTACGCCGATTATGGAGACCGTACATCATTGGATTTTAAGTTCGTAATATGGTAAACTATAAGAATACCAAAGAGAGGTGAAATCGTATATTATGGATTTATTCCAATTGACATACTTCATCGAAGTCGCTCACAAAAAGAGCTTTACCAAAGCTTCAAAATCGCTGCACATCAGCCAGCCGTCTATCAGTAAAGGGATCAAGGCTCTGGAAGAACATTGGGGAGTTCAATTATTCGACCGCAAGGGTAAGAACGTAGAGCTTACGGAAACCGGTTCCTACCTCCTGCCGAAAATTGAAGAACTCATCAAGGGCTTTACGCAGCTCAATGAAGAAATGGAATCGCCGCAACTGCTCAATTCCGGCAAACTGTCCGTCGGGGTCCCGCCTATGATCGGCTCTTCCGTCATCGCACCGTTCATCGCCCATTTCATCAATACGTACCCTAAAATCGAATTGGAAATGAAGGAAGTCGGCTCCCAGGACGTCGTATCGGCCATCGACGACGGACTCATTCAGGTCGGTTTCGTCGCCTTGCCGATTACGACGGAAATTCCTTATGAATTCTTCATTTTCCATGAAGAGCCTCTCGACGTCGTCCTCTGGCCGGATCATCCCCTGGCCTCTCGTCCGTCTCTGACCTTATCCGATATCAAGGATGAAACCTTCGTCTTTTATCCTAACGGCTTCTCCCTGAATCCTTACCTGCGCTCGGCCTTTCAGGAAATCATGGCTCATCCGAAGATCGTCTGCCGCTCCAGCAACTGGGACTTCCTGGCTCAAATGGTCTCGGGCAAGCTGGGGATTTCGCTCATGCCGCACACGATTTGTCAGCGCATCTCGCCGGATCTTGCCGTATCCGTCCCGCTGGTCAAGCCGCACCTGTACTGGACATTAGCCTTGATCTGGAAAAGCAAGGGCTACCTCTCCCATCCGTCACGGACCTGGGTACAGTCCTTTAAAGATTACTTTAAAGATGCCAGCGCGGATATCCAAAATGCCGCAGCCGACCAGCCGTTTCTGTCGGACACGCCAAACGAAGACTAAGACGGCTGCTATAAGCATCATGAAAGGAAGCATTGCCTCCGGGCAATGCTTTTTTTGTGCCAAAAATTTACATCAAATGGTGTTTCAAGGCGTAGTCGACGAGTTCTGATTTCGTCTTACAATTCAGTTTCTGCATCAACCTCGTTTTATACGTCGAGACCGTCTTTACAGAAAGATGAAGGGTGTCGCCAATAGCCGACAGGGAATGGCCATGGACCAAAGCCACGAGAACTTCCTGCTCCCGTTCCGACAAGGCCGGCGCGTCCTTCTTCTCCGCCAAGACGCCGTTAAGGAGGCTCCTGGCTTCGCGTTCACTGAGGTAGCGCTGGCCGGCAGCTACGGCATGCAGACCTTTAAACAATTCGGCATCAAGGGTATCTTTACACAAGTACCCGTCAGCACCGAGCTGCATCAACTCGGTTACGTACTCCTGCTCACTGTACATCGTAAGGACCAGGACCTTTACGTCATAATGGCGGCGTCGGATTTCCCGCAAACAGTCGATGCCGTTCATGACCGGCATCGACAGGTCGAGGAGGACGACATCGACGTCGGTTTCGTCCAGGATATCGAGGACTTCTTGCCCGTTCGAGGCCTCAGCCACGACGAGGCAGTCGTCCTGCGAAGCTAATAATAATTTCAGGCCTGTCCGCAAAATGCGGTGGTCATCAGCCAATAGTATGTTCATGTTCCATCTCCTCACTCAGATGTAACGGCAAGGTTATCGTCAGGGTCGTTCCCTTTCCCGGTTGGCCGTCAATAGAAAAAGTTCCATTTAACACGTCGGTCCGCTCCTGCATGCTGACCAGGCCCAAATGATTGTCGAGCCGGGCCTGTTCAGCCCGGGCGGCACTGAAGCCGACGCCGTCATCAGCAATGACCAAAGACAAGGCCGACGGCAGGATGTTCAGTTCAATCGTTACCGTATGGGCCTGGGCATGACGGGCAATGTTGGTCAGCCCTTCCTGCACCATGCGGTAACAAAACAGGGCCACCGGGCGTGATACCCGTGAAATGTCGCCGTCATGGCAGAAAGAAACGGTAAGGTCAGGCTGAGTCTGCCGATACGTATCGAGATATTTCTCAATGGCCACGATGAGGCCCAAATCATCGAGGAGCGGCGGATGAAGGTTGACCGCCAAATGGCGCAATCCTTCCAAAGTTTCCCGGGTCAGATCGCGGACACCGGTCACCAATTCGCGCACATCAGGCTTTTCAGTCTGATCCTGAATGAGCCGCAAATAGGCTAAAATCGATACCATGGACTGACTCGTTTCATCGTGGAGTTCCCGTGAAATACGACGGCGCTCATCTTCTCGAGCCGAAAACAGCTGGTCGATGAGCCAAACCCGGTTCTTTTCCTTTTCCCGAAGGGCCGTCAACAGTTTCGAGTTTTCCCGATCTTTGACCGCCAGTCGGTTGCTCATGACGTTAAAGGCCTTGGCCAGCTGGCCGACATCATCTTTCGTATCGACGGAAACGCGGACACTGTAATTGCCCCGCCCGATTTGGCGAATCGCTTTCGCTAAAGCCTGAACAGGCCGCAGGAAGGATCTTGCATATCGCGTCGCCAAGGCCGAGGCCACCAGACAGATGGCCAGGATGATCAGCATCGTTTCGACAAAGCGCTTCCACATCAGCTGCATCATCGGCCGCTCAGACAGGCCGACGCGGAAATAACCGACCAATCCGCCGTCGATGGGGACCATGATTTCCCGTATATAGCCCTCGGTACTGTCAAAGGTCAGCGTCTGTCCCAATCCCTCGTTTGCCAAGTCCCGCCGTTCCGGAAGGCCTTTTGGCAGTCCTTCTGTAAAGGTACTGGCCAGAATCCTCCCGTCAGGATAGGTTACCAGGATGTATCGGACCTGGTCGTTCGTCTTTTGGGCATGGAGCAGCTGCTCGGTCATATCGAAGCGGTCGTCGACGAGGATGTCATTGCTGACGACCTGCCCGATGGACACGGCCAGTTCCTTCCCAGATGCATCGAGTTCATGGCTCATGTACTCACTCGTCGAATAGAGGAACAGCGAGGCTGTCAGTAAGCCGCAGATAAAAATAGTGCCGACAATGAGGGCATTAAATTTTACGTATAGCGTGTAGTTTCTCATCTTACGTTCCTGCCAATCGTTTTTGCGCCTGATACTGCTGCTTGAACTCCTCATAGGACGCAGAATCGGGCGGGATAAAGCGGTCGATGACGATAGTTTTCATAGCTTTAGCCAAATCGTCATCTTCATGCATCGTATAGAAGATATGGCGCAGCGCTTCTTTTTCTGCCGGGTCTAAATCACTGCGGACGACGATGGGACCTGTCGGGGCTTCCGGCAAGGCTTCAATGATGCGAACTTCCTTGGCAAGTGTCGGGTTGGTGTCGGCCATGAGCTCATAGATCTGGCTGTCGATGCCGGCTGCATCGGCCAGGTGATTGGCGACAGACCACAGTGATTTGTCATGCCCGTGGGTATAGAAGAAGCGATTGAAAAAGGTTTCCGGCGTCGAGCCATCCCGGGCCAGCAAAAATTTAATGGCCAGACAGCCAGAATAACTCAAAGGGTCCGTAAAGGCAAAGACCTTCCCCCGGAGTTGGCTGAAATCATGGATATCGCTGTCGGCGGCCGTGATGATATAAGTTTGGTAATGAGACGTGCCATTGGTTTCGGCCATAGCCAGAAGCTCAATCGGCACTTGGCCCTGATAGGCAGCGTAAGCCCCGGTCGAGGAAAAGGCGACATCGGCATCGCCGTTGGCCAAGAGGGCATTCAGTTCCTCATAAGTCCGGCGCTGGATGAGGACTGCCGGCCACTGCTGTTTTTGAGAAATATAGGTGACGATTTGCTGATACACCTGCCGTGTTTCCCGCGGCGACATGACCGACGCAAAGGCGATGCGAAGCGGTTTTACACCGGTCTGCTCTACAGCAGGCCGCGGCCCTTCTGGCTGTGTAAAGTCGATATAGCCCTGAGGATGGGCACAGGCCGCACTGAAAAGACAGGCCAAGGTCAGCAGCATCATAGAAATAACCCGTTTCATAATGCCTCCCCTGCATACAATTTATATCATATATTATACCTTGAATCGGCCCGGCTGAGTAGTTTTTTACACGCCAAGTCCCGCTTATACGCAAAAAAGGCGTCGTCCTTTCAGACAACGCCTTTGCCATTAATCTTCTTTCGGTTTTGCATTCCAAACCAGGAGAGCCAGCAGTGTCGAGACGACAGCGGCACCGACCCAGAATTCCGTAGCCAGTCCGAAGTCATAGACTTTGACGCCATTGACGACAGTAATGGTCATCAGTTTCCCGGTAATGAATTCCTGCAGCGCTGCCCCGGCATAGCTGAGGAGGCCAATCATACCCATGGCAGCCCCGGTAACGCGTTTCGGCACGATATCGACAGCCATGAGACCGCCCATGTAGCAAACCAAAGCCCCCATGGTGAAGCCGTAGAAGGTCATGCACAACATATCCATGGTAAACGACTGCGGTGCCCAGAGGAAACCGGCAATCGACAAGGAGTAGAAGATCCCGTATAAGAGGGCCGGCATATTGCGCTTATGATTGAAGAACTTATCCGAAATAACACCGCACAAGAGAGCCCCGAAGATACCAGCTACCTGCATGTAAGCCATGACACCGGCAGCGCCCATCATATCATAGCCCTTCTGTGACGTCAGGTAAACGACGCCCCAGCTTTCAATGGCATAGCGGGCAACATAGACACAAAGTGAAGACAAGCCGAGGATCCAAACGGCAGGATTCTTGACGACAGCATTCCACTGCATATTGCCGACCGATTTTTGTTTTTCCGCATCGATCTGTTCCTGCGTCTTTTCACCGTAATAGACGGCGCCGTTCGGCAGGCCCTGCGTTTCCGGACGGTCGCTCATGCCGAAGTAAATGAAAGCCGTCCCGATAAGGGAAATGATGCCGGCCGCAATGAAACCCATAGACCAGTTGTACATGGAAACGATGGCAGCAATGGCAAAGTAAGCGAAAGATGAGCCGAGATTGTGACTCGTAAACCAGATGCCATATAAGGTTCCGCGCTGTTTATTGCTGAACCACTGATTCAGGGAGACAATGGACGGACCGGCACCATAAGACTGGAACCAGCCATTGAGACCCCACAAGACGGCCAAGGGAACGAAGGAATTGACCAGCCCCATGCCGACCATAGTGAGTGAAGAAATGAACAAACCAAAGGAAAAGAATCGCTTGTTATTCATGCGGTCCGCCAGGAAACTGTTGGTAAATTTCCCAAGACCGTAGGTTACGAAGAATACCGAGCCGATGATCCCGATTTCCGTCGGCGTAACGATACCCGAGGCCAGAAGCGGCTTTTTAATGACCGAATAACTCTGGCGGATGATGTAGTAAAAAGCGTAACCGATCGTGATGGAGGCGAAGACGCGCCAACGCATAGCGTTAAACTTTTTCTTGATAGCCTCGCCATCGGTCATAGGCACGGCGTCCGGTGCCGTTCTGAAAAAGTTCCAGATTAAATTGAGCATAAAAAAAACTCCTTCCGTTGCATGAATCCGAATAATGATAAATCCGTATGGTACGGCTTTATTATAATAAACAGATTCTAACAACGGTAGCAGAAAAATTCTGATTTTTCTGTAGGAGTTTTTCTGACACTACATGATGCGCTTGGCACCTACGTATCGGGAAGACCAGTAACTGCTGTCCATGTCAGACACGCTGACGCCGTCACTGGCAGCATTGATGAACTGGTGGTTGCCGATATAAATTCCGACGTGAGAAATACCTGCCTCATAGGTCGAGAAGAAGACCAGGTCGCCAGGCTCTAAATTGGCCATGGAGACCGATTCACCGACGTCATACTGTTCGTCGGCTGCCCGGGGTAAATCGATGCCGGCTGCCGAATAGACGTAGCGCGTAAAGCCGGAGCAGTCGAAGCCCGACGGCGTCGAGCCGCCAAAGACGTAGGGAACGCCGATATACTGATTGGCGATATCGAGGATATGCGTAGCCTCCGAATTCTGCACGCGAGGTACGCCATTATAACCGCCATTGCCGAAGCGGCGGATGGGACCTGTCGGAAGTTGTTGTCCCGTCAGGGCATAAAAGGTCGACGGACCGACGATGCCGTCTGTATCAAGGCCATGAGCCCCTTGATAAGAACGGACGGCTTGTTCCGTACCGGCGCCAAAAACACCGTCTACATCGACGCTGTAACCGGCATTCACCAAGGCCTGCTGAATGAGGAGGATTTCATTGTCTGCCGTCGCTTTGGTAACAAAGGCTGAGGCGACAGAGTCATTTTCCGGCATAGACGAACCGGTAAGCGCTGCATACGTTGCAGCTCCGACGATTCCGTCAGAATCCAGGCCTTGGTCCTCCTGGAACTTCCGGACAGCAGCCTGCGTCGAAACGCCATAATCACCATCAGCCGCAACGGCATACCCCTTACTGGACAGTGCCTGCTGGATGGTGACGATTTGGTCGCCCCGGTCACCGGGATGGAAGGTGGCACCGACAACCGATACGGAAGTCAGGATGCATAATCCCAGTGCGGCTGCTATTCTTTTTGTCGTATTCATCGAATACCCCTTTCTCCGCTTTGTAAAATATACGTTTATTATATCATTTTTTTCTCTTTTTTAGTAGCTTTCGGGTTAATCTTTATCGTAACCACAAAAAAAAGCTTCACAACAGAGTTGTGAAGCTTTTTACCGAGTAAGGGTGAATTAGAATTTGCCGTCTTTGGCAGCGCCTTCAACAGCGACAGCAACAGCAACGGATGCGCCAACCATGGGGTTGTTGCCCATGCCCAGGAAGCCCATCATTTCAACGTGAGCCGGAACCGACGAGGAACCGGCAAACTGAGCGTCACTGTGCATACGGCCCATGGTATCAGTCATGCCGTACGAAGCAGGGCCGGCACCCATGTTGTCCGGATGAAGGGTACGGCCTGTACCGCCGCCGGAAGCAACAGAGAAGTATTTTTTGCCCATTTCGATACATTCTTTCTTATACGTACCGGCAACGGGATGCTGGAAACGAGTCGGGTTGGTCGAGTTACCCGTAATGGAAACGTCGACGCCTTCGTGGTGCATGATGGCAACGCCTTCGCGGACGTCGTCAGCACCAAAGCAACGGACATTAGCCCGTTCGCTCTTGGAATAAGGAACTTCACGGACGATGTTCAAGTCACCTGTCTTATAGTCGAACTGGGTCTGAACATAGGTGAAGCCGTTGATGCGGGAAATGATCTGAGCGGCGTCTTTACCGAGGCCGTTCAAGATAACGCGAAGGGGAACCTTGCGGGCTTTGTTGGCGTTGCGGACGATACCGATAGCACCTTCAGCAGCGGCAAAGGATTCGTGGCCGGCGAGGAAACAGAAACACTGCGTTTCATCCTGAAGAAGCATAGCAGCCAGGTTGCCGTGGCCGCGACCGACTTTACGGTCTTCAGCGACCGAACCGGGGATGCAGAAGGACTGGAGGCCGATACCGATGGCCTTAGCAGCTTCTACAGCCGTCCGTGCATTAGTTTTAATGGCGATAGCAGCGCCAACGGTGTAGGCCCAGCCGGCATTTTCAAAGGCAATGGGCTGTACGTCTTTGACGATTTTATAAGGATCCAATCCTGCAGCGGCACAGATATCGCGGCATTCTTCTACACTGCCGATACCGTATTCTTTCAGTACGCCGAGGATTTTATCAATTCTTCTGTCGTAGCTTTCAAATAATTCCATGGTTTTGCCCTCCTATTGCTGTCTCGGATCGATGTACGAAGCTGCTTCATCAAAGCGGCCATAATGACCTTTGGCATCTTCCATAGCCTTAGCCGGTTCAATGCCTTTTTTAATGGCTTCCATCATTTTTCCGAGGTGGATGAATTCATAGCCGATGACCTGATTTTCTTCATCAAGGGCCATGCGGGTGACATAGCCTTCGGTCATTTCGAGGTAACGAGTGCCTTTGGCTTTCGTACCAAACATGGTGCCGGTCTGGCTGCGAAGGCCTTTGCCGAGGTCATCGAGGCTGGCGCCAATAGGAAGACCACCTTCAGAGAATGCCGTCTGCGTGCGGCCGTATACGATCTGGAGGAAAAGCTGGCGCATAGCTACGTTAATAGCGTCACATACTAAGTCAGTATTGAGGGCTTCGAGAAGGGTCTTGCCCGGGAGGATTTCCGAAGCCATGGCTGCTGAATGAGTCATGCCGGAACAGCCGATCGTTTCGACGAGGGCTTCTTCGATAATGCCGTCTTTGACATTGAGGGTCAGCTTACAGGCACCCTGCTGAGGGGCACACCAGCCTACACCGTGTGTCAAACCACTGACATCTTTAATTTCTTTTACTTGTACCCATTCGCCTTCTTCCGGAATCGGTGCTGGTCCATGATATGCTCCCTTTGTGACAGGACACATATTCTTAACTTCTGTTGAATACAACATGTTCTCTTCACCCTTTCAAAATCTATGAAATAAACGGCAGCAAGTATAGGACTCAGTCTTTCAACTGGTCATATATCTGTGTAAACAAAGCGCGGTACATGCTGCCCTTGCGCCACAAGAATGAAAATGCGTGCATCACGGAAAAATCCGTAATGGCGATGCGTCTGAGCCTTCCCTCAGCCAGTTCTTGGTGAACTGATTTTTCATATAAGAATGCAATACCGCAGTCGCGGCAGGCCAGCCCTTTTACAGCAGACAGGCTGCCCACTTCATAGCGGGACGGAAAATGCTCCAGGGTGTACCCTTTTTCCGCCAGCTTCCGTTCTAAGATCCGACGGACACCAGCATGGCGTTCGCCGATGATGAGCCGATAGTGCATTAGATCCGCAAGGGTCATTTCATCGGGAGCCTCGTACCCGTCCGAACAGACGGCAACGATGGGTTCCGTAGAAAATAAAAGCGAATCGTAATGACCTTGGTCAAAAGAACTTTCGACGATGGCAAAATCAATGGTCCCCTTATCTAAGGACTGGAGCAGTTTATCAGCATCGGCAATCTCCATGCGAAGATTCATGTCCCCATTTTGCTTGAGGATGACGGACAACTTATCAAGAATGCCCATACCGGCTGTTGGCGTCGCGCCAAAAGACAAGGAGTGGTGATGCTGCAGGTCACGCAGATGCTCTTTTAAAAGCGTATCGTCATGACTGATAGCCGTCGCCGCATTCCAAAGAATATGGCCGGCTTGTGTCAACTGCAGATGTTTCCCCTTGTAACTAAAAAGTTTGGCCCCGTATTCGCGTTCTAAATATCGAATATGCTGAGAAACGGCAGGCTGCGTGATATGGAGCTCAACGGCAGCCCGGGTATAATTCATGTGACGGCAAACGCACAAAAATGTATGGATACGAAAGTCTAACATGGCACCCTTTCCTTTCTTTGCGTTTTCCATAAGATAATTTTATGATATTTCAATCGTTTTATCAAGAACAAAGTGGGCAATTTCCGTATACTGATGGGACGACATCGTTCCCAACGGAACGTATTCTCAACAAGGGACTACAAAATCACCGATACGTCAGTCTTATGTACTCTTCATGTACAAACCTCCCTTGACAGTATCACTATTAATAGATGTAATAGATGCTAACAGTAATCGATAACAACAAAATATATCTTATTAATAATGATTATTGTATAATATAAACAAAAACCCCTGTTATTTCAAGGAAAGGTACCCGATATGACAACAGAACAATATATGAATATGATTCGTAACAATCCTTATGTCATTGGGCGAATCGAAAATCCAACAGAAGAAATGCAGCTCCTGGCCGTACAACTGAACGGTCAGGCTCTCCAATATATTACCAATCCGTCTCCGGCTGTTCAAGAGGCGGCCATTGCCAATACGGCAAGAGCCATCCAGTTCATCGAAAACCCGTCAGAAGACATTAAGCTTCAGGCCGTACGCGCCGGCTGGAACAATTTAAGCTACCTCGACAATCCCTCACAGGAACTCATCGACGCCGCCTTAGACCAGTCCGGTTGGGCCATTAAATACATCAAAGATGCCGACCACGACTTACAGCTCCGCGCCGTCAACAAGAATTACGACGCCGTCAAGTACATCAAGGATCCGGCACCGGACGTCCAATTAGCCGCCGTTCGCGGCAACTACGAAGCCCTCCGCTATATCGAAAATCCGACGGACGAAGCCAAGGACTTGGCGATCCGCGAAGACGCCCAGGCCCTGCGGCTCATCCGCAACTTAGGAAAAGAAGATTTCCTCCATTATCTGGGACTCAACGTCCTGGTCAGTAAATACATCCCCAAGGATATCAGCCTCAGTCCCGATGACTGGCGCGATACCCTCAAGGATATCCTCGCTCAAGAAGACGTGTCCGAAGAATACGTCCGCAACTTCATTACCTGCAGCGCCGTCGACCTCTCGCCAGTCGACAAGATCCTCCTCGTCGATGACTATGGCAGCCAAAAAGCCCGACGCATTACTGTAGACGAAAAATTGACCTTAAAATAGGAGTAACGACTATGAACTTTACAGATACATATAAAAGCGTAGAACTCGTTCTCACGGCCGGTGAAGTTCCCCTTCTCGTCGGCGAAACGGGTATCGGCAAGACCTCGCTTGCCCGCGAACTGGCTCATCGACACGACTGGAGCTTAGTCGGAATCGACGGCAACTTATTGAAAGAAGGGGAAATCGGCGGTCTCCCGACCGTCGAAAACGGGACTACCGTCTATGCCGTCCATCATAAACTGCGCACCATCGACGAAGAAATCGCCAAGGGCAAAACAGTCCTGTTGTTCATCGATGAAATCAACCGCTGCGACCACGCCGTCCAGCAGGAATTGATGAACCTCATCTTAAACCGCGAAATCAACGGCTACGCCCTGTCGCCGTCGGTTCACATCATCGCCGCCATGAACCCGTCCGACGCCTACGATTATGAAGTCGTCGAAATGGACGCGGCTCAGCAGAACCGCTTCGTCTGGCTGTACATGGAACCGGATTATCTGCAGTGGCTCGACTGGGCGTCGTCAGCCGGTATCGAAGAAACGGTCATGGAATTCATTTCCACCTATCCGGAATACCTCGATAAGACCAACGAAGACGATATCAACGCAACGCCGCGAAGCTATGAACGAATTTCAAAACTCTACACCATTTATAAAAATGATGCCGGCAGCATCCCCAAATCGGTCTTCCACAATGTCATCCGCGGCAACGTCGGCAAACTCATCGCCGAAGAGTTCATCCAATTCGTCAACTCTGACGCATCGCCCCTCATCACCTATAACGACGTCTTCAGCGGCGATACCCTTGCTCCGGAATTAAGCGGCCGCGTCGCCGGTGAAAGCCATACGCGCCTCTATCTGACGGCCAAAAACATCCTCAAACAGTTAGATTCTCACCTCTCGGAGGACAGCGACAACCAGGCCCTCTTATCGCGCTTCGTCGCCTTCCTCTCCCTCTATCCCGTCGATCTTCGCTTAGGTGTCATGAAAGACATGAAATCCGCCAATCCCAAAGTCTATGCCTGCGCTTTGGATAACGCCGACTTCATCGACAGTTACTTTGCAGCCTTTCGCTCCTTACGGTAAATCGGATGAAGCAGTCCATTACCGTTGAAGCCACTCTCCTCTACCAGCAGGCATCGATAATCGCCGACGATATCCTCCAAGATAATGTCCGTCCAAATCCGGACGCGGAGATACCGGCTGATTTTCAAAATAAATTCTTCGCCTTCCTCGGCCGCATCACCGGCCATCTCATGGAAGACAAGGATAATTTTTTCGGATACTTTCTCTTTCAGATGACCAAGAGCATCCGCTTCGATTTAGCTTCGCCGACAGGTGTCAACTTTAAGGGCACCCGCTATCAAATTCACTTCAATCCCCTCATCTTCCTGACCCTGTCACCGGAACAGATGGAAAGCACAATCAAACACGAAATCCTTCACGTCGTCTCCCTGCACCTCATCCGAGCCAAGGAACTGCGCGAAAACTACAGCAAGCAAGCCATCACCTTTGCCATGGACGTCGTCGTCAACACCTACCTCGACCACCTGCCGCCCTTTTCGACGACTTTGGAATGGGTCAACACCAACTTTTCCCTTCTCCTAAAGCCCTTCGAAAGTCTGGAATATTACGTCGACAAGATTCAGACCGCTCTCGACCTGCGTACGGAAAACAAAAACCTTCCAGAACCGGAAAGCGATTCCGACGAAACGGTCGCCGTCTCCTATAATCCCGTAACGACCCACGACCTGTGGGATGAAAGCGATGAAATCGACGACGAAACGCTGCGGGAATTCACCGAAAAATACGTCGACGCCTCGTCCAAGGGCGATCTTTCCAACTACCTGGAAAGCATGATCAAAGCCTTAAAGGACAACAAAGACGGCCTCCCCTGGCACTGGTACCTGAAAAAACTGGTCGGCTCCGTCGCCAGCCGTTGGAAACGGACACCCATGCGCCGCAACCGCCGCCAGCCGGACCGCCTCGACCTGCCCGGCAAGCTGCGCTCCCATACGGCCAAGATCATCGTCGCCCTCGACATCAGCGGCAGCATCACCGATGCCGAATTTCGCCAGGCCGTCAGTGAAGTCCTGCAGCTCGTTCGCTGCTATGACCACGAAATCATCGTCGTCGAATGCGACGACCAAATTCGCCGCACCTACCACGTCCGCGACCTGGAAGACGTCAAAGGGCGCCTCGACATCCGCGGCGGTACCGCCTATACACCAGTCTTCGACTTTGCCAACACCCAAAACATCGACCTTTTAGTCTACTTCACCGACGGCAAAGGCGAAGAAACCCTGCAAACAGCCCCTCATGGCTATAAAGTCCTCTGGGTCCTCTCCGGCCATGGAGAAAGCCTATCCTTACAGAAACCCTACGGCCTGGTAAAACGCTTGGCCAAACTCCCCGAATACGATCCCAACCTCGACTTCGACGACGTCCGAGGCGGCGGTTTCTCCATGAGTAACCAAGAACACACGAGTAAGCTCTAAATTTACATCAACAAAAACAAGGGATTGTATTCAATCCCTTGTTTTTAATTTACAGCCACAATTCATCAGAAAGATCATATCCATTTTTCAAAACGTTATATGGGTTCTGGCGTAATGCTGCCTAACCTTAGTTTCTTGCAAGGCTCTGATCATCCATTTCTGAAGAGTGAACTTCCCTGTCCTAAGTAAACATAATCCATTCTCGCCATTAGGCATCTGTATAGAAATTTAATGATCGGCAAAACGTTTCCCTAAATCTACGGCATAGCACATGCTGTCTGCCTTGGCGATGCCTTTACCGGCAATGTCAAAGGCCGTGCCATGATCGACGGAAGTACGAATGATGGGAAGTCCCAAGGTAACATTGACTCCAGAATCAAAGGCCACCATCTTCATGGGGATATGACCTTGGTCGTGATACATCGCTACGACGATGTCATAAACACCGTGATACGCCTTTAAGAAAACGGTATCCGGTGAAACGGGGCCGTCAACGCAAAGGCCTTCGCTTTTAGCTTCAGCGATAGCCGGCATGATTTCATCAATGTCTTCATGTCCGAAAATTCCGGCTTCCCCACTGTGCGGATTCAGTCCGGCAACGGCAATTCTCGGTGTCGTAATCCCTAACTGTTTCATCGCCTTATCTGCCAAGTGGATACATTCCAAAACCCTGGCCTTCGTCGCCCGATTACACGCTTCTCGCAGGGAACAGTGGGTCGATACATGAACGACTGACATCTTTTCACTCCAAAGCATCATCGTATAGGCCTTGGTTCCCGTAAGGGTTGCAAAGATTTCAGTATGACCATCGTAAGCGTGTCCGCCTTTATGCAACGCTTCTTTATTCAAGGGAGCCGTTGTAACCACTCGCACGTCACCCTTCATGGCATCGGAAATGGCTCGTTCGATATATCGGTAAGCAGCGTCTCCAGCAATGGGAGAAACCTTTCCGATTTCAAGATCTTTGCCAAAATCTAAATCAACAACAGAGATAACATTGATTTTCCCCGGTTGAAATTCTTGAACATTTTGAATCTGCACCAAGGGTGTCGATAAGTTAAGTTGCTGATGGTAATGTTGGAGAACTTTATAACTGCCATAGATTAAGACAGATTGTTGATACTCTTTTTTAGCATCTATCGCTTTGAGCGAAATCTCAGGACCAATACCAGCCGGATCGCCCATGGTAATGCCAACAAAATGTGTTCTCACTATACCTCCTCCTTTATCCCAACACGTATGTTTTATTTTATTGTTCCATAGTGTTTTTATTTGTTTGTTTTTGTTGGTTTAATTATATGAAAATTGTTCGAATAAGTCAACGAGTTTTTATAATAACGTCAATGCTTATTTGTCATTAATAAAACAATGCTCATTTGTATAATTTCAAGATATATTTCCCCTTGAGCAATGACTATTCCTAGCTTCGTGGTATCACTTAAAGTTTAACAAAGCATACATTTTAAACATAATAGAACAGATAATAACAAAAAAAAGCTTGACCAATAGTCAAGAAAACCTTGTCATCTATTGGTCAAGCGCTTTTTAATCTGATAATCTGAACACAACTCCGGTTAACGATGGGGCAAATCATCCAGTTCTTTTATGCAGTTATAAATATCTTCCTCCGTGCCAAAGGCCCCGGCCTTGGTCACAATAGGCAGACCAGCTCGAGAGCCTCCTAACAAACGTCCTAACACAAAACCAGGAACAAGTTCCCGCTCGATGTGTGAACCGCTCGCTTCCAATTGATGAATGACGGCGATTGCCGTATCACCACCAGTCAAGAACAAGCCATTCACAGCAGCCTCTTTTAAGATCACCGGCACCATGCCGCTCAGTGTCTGTTTGGTAAACTCCGCCAATACATCTGTTGAAATGCCATGTTCACGACCATAGGCGGCAAAAGCTTCATAATCTTGCCGGCAGGAAGCACCGGTAAGGACGACGTCCTGTCCTTCCTTCAAATAGGTCACCACATCACGAACAGCACGGTCGACCTGATGCGTTTCATAGATCGTCTTCATATCTAAGGCTACGACAGATACGCCGTTTTCACGGCAATACTGCAACTGCTTCATGGTTTTACTGCTAATGCTGCCAATAACGGTCAACGTCGGTTTCCTTCGATAAGATACCGTTAAAATCCCTTGAGCCAATCCGGCTGAACCGATCCAAAGGATTTTCTTTCCCGTCTTCATCGCCGCCATGGCAATAGTCTCTAGCTGCACCTGTTCCTTAGTATCAAAAGAATAGGCTGTTCCCGTCCAATCAAAGGACTCCATAGAAACCTCCGACAACGCATAGTGGTGTACAGGCTGATTCAGACACTCCGTCAGGATTTTCTGAATCCGGTCTTCTTGAAGAGGATTTCTCGGATCACGGGCGATTTCTGTATCGAGGAGCGGCGTTCCATGAACACAGAGCCGCCCTTGTTCTACAGTCCGCCCCTGAGCCGGATAAGCTGGTGCAAAGATAATGAGTTCCGGCTTATAAACATCAACCGCCGCGCGAATTTCTTCTTGTAAATGCCCGCGCAGCGTCGAGTCTACCTTTTTATAAAGAAAGCGGCATCCCCCTCGCAAATTCACACAGGCGATAGCCTCATAAACGCGATGATAGGCTTCCTCTGCGGAAACAACTCGGCTTTCACAGTCGATTGACAAGCTGGTTTCATCGTCTTTAATTTGGTTTACATCTAAAACAACATCGACGGGAATCCCACTTCTACAAAGTTGGACCCCCGTATCATTGGCGCCCGTAAAATCATCGGCAACGATGACAAATGGATGCATAATACCACCTCACTAAACATGGATAAAGGTTACATGATGTTCGTCAAACAAGCTCTGTTCTTCGGCAGTTGCCATATAATCGCTAATGAGGACATCCATTTCCCATATATCTAGAATATAATAGAGTTTATGTTTCTTGAATTTAGAATGATCGGCAAGGAGGACCACCTTATCCGACGCATGCAGACAAGCCCGTTTAACATCAATTTTTTCAGCATTGGCCGTCATGATACGCCAGTCAGGCGTGACGGCCTGGGTACCAAAAAAGCAGATGTCAAAATGCATGGTCTGCACCATATTGGTCGCCAATACGCCGCAAGTCGAGTTCGATTCGACGTCAATATGGCCGCCCAAAAGGATGACATAAATGCCTAAAACTGGCGTCAAAACTTGAGCAATGGCCAAGTCATTGGTGACAACGGTCAGATTCTCCCACCGCTGTTTAGCCATTAACTCTGCCAATTCAAAGTTCGTCGTCCCCGCATCTAGGAAAATACTCATCGATGATTCAATCATGGGAAGAGCAGCCGCTGCCATCTTCCGTTTTTCATCGATATGGACGAGTTTTCGATTACGGTACGTTGCATCTTTTACAGACGATTCGACTAAAACAGCCCCGCCGTGGCTTTTTTCAACGAGTCCGCCTTCTTCTAAATGCTGTAAATCCCGTCGAATCGTCATCGTCGTTACGTCAAGTTGTTGCGCTAAGTCGTTTACCGTAACGGCTTTACTCTTATAAAGTTCATTCAAAATAAATTGCCGTCGTTCTGCCGGTAGCATATCGTTCACCTCATGTTCATCTTCACATCATTCGCTCACACTACATTGTTTATATTTGTTGTTTTGTGTTAATTAATTATATCAAGAGGGAAAAGAGGCGTCAAGAAGGAAAACACGACAAAACAGACCTCGCACGAAAAAAGTATCCATGCAAGGTCTGTGTAATTGGCATAAAGTGATGTATGACATTAAGCGCGGGGCTCTTAAAAATGGAAGTCCATCTGCGTGCGGATGAGGGTTCGCTTATTATCGGAGTTAGAAATCTGTTCTTGTTTCGAATACAGTGTTTCCCATTCGATATTCTTCCAAGGGACGTATTTATAGCCGAGGATCCAGCCTCTACTGCCGGCACTGCCATTATAGAACAGGGAGCCCCATTCGTCGTCACCGGCGATGGTGCCGTTCGTTCCATAGCGATACCAGCGGGCGTAGGCCTGCCAGGTGCCCGGTGTATTCAGGTCTGTCTGGCGATAGTTCACGCGCAGGAAGGTGCTGCTGTTCTGATAGTCAGCGTTGGTACGAGCGTAGTCGGCCAGGAAGCGGACGTCTTTAGAGACGTCGAACCAACCGCTGAGGACGTAGGCTTTGTCGTAATCGACGGTTTCTTCCCCCCACGATTCGAGGTGAGTCGTGTTCTTTTCGTAGACGTCGCCTTTATTCTTGGAGTTCAAGGCATAGGCCACATTGATGCCAGCTCTCGGTCCGACATTGCCCCACGCACCAAGCCCATACCAGCTTTCATGGTTTCCGGCTCCTGTTGAGGCCATCCAAAAGCCGCTGGCCATCAGGCTTGTCCCTTTGATCGGCACGGCGACTTGAACGCCGTCTGATTCGGTCCCGAAGAGGACGTTCTGCTGACCTAATCCGCGCCAAGCTCGACCGATGTTGATCCAGGCACCGGTCTTAGGATCCGTCCCTTCAACCCAGATGCGCTGGATATTGCCGTCATGGCCTGACCAGCGCTTAGCCCGGCCTTTATCCTTCCCGTCGGCAGCCCATGAGCCCGATTCGTTTTCATGATCGTGGCCACCGTTGTAGAAGGAGTTCTTTTCTAACTGGAATTTGGCCTTCCAATTTTCGTTTACTTTATAGGCACCGTTCAAACTCATGTAGAAGCGATTATTATCTTTGTACAAGTCGCTGTTGTTCTGTACCTGACCGCTGTATTTATCGTTGTCATACTGGACGCGGATAAAACCGCTGAGTTCCATCTTGCCGGCAATGCCGTTCTTTAATTCATCGATGTCTTTCGTGTTTTGGTCAATCTGTTTCGTATTGGCCGCTACCTGCTGCTGGAGGACGCTGATTTCATCAGCATATTCTCCGTGCAGCTTTTCAAGAACGGCCTTGTCCCCGTAGTTGCCGCCGCCTTTCTGCATGGCTTTAGCGACGATGCTGGCTACTTCATAGCGAGTCATGGTGCGGCCGCCTTCAAAGGTATTGTCGCCCATCCCTTCGATGACGCCTTCTTGAGCCAGATAGTCAAGGGCTTCATAGGACCAGTGGTCTTTCGGTACATCGGAGAAACTGTCAGCTGACGCCGCCCAGGCCGCGCCGGACAGTTCCAGGGTCAGGGCAGCCACGATAGCCCAGGCTTTCTTATTCACATTCATCGTAAGGACCTCTTTTCTTATAAGTTATCGAGCAACATGGCCCCTACGCTGTCATAGACTTTACGGGCCTGGGCCTGGATGGCCGTCCGGGCCGTAGAAACGGTATAGCCGTTGTAGCCCAGAATCATGGGAAGGTCGTTGACTTCATCGCCAATGGCCAGGATTTCAGCGCCGTCCCAGCCGAAGATGGCCAGGGTATGGGAAATGGCCTGTTCTTTACTGATGTCGGCGGGAATGATGTCGACGGCGCAGCGATTGGGGTAAGCATGGATCACATCGCCAAAGTTGGCGTTGACTTCTTCACTGGCAGCCAGCGCATCTTCCGCCGTCGTAAACCCTAAAGAAAACTGATGGATGATCTGGGGCAGGTGTTCGATGTCGTCTTCCGTAATGGTGACCAACGGATAATTCCACTGCGCCGCTTCGCGCCGAACCCAGGTCCCATCCAGATCATGACAGAGATAGGTCTTGTCTTCTGATGAAAAAGAGAAGTGGAAGGATTTTCGTACCAAGGGCAATTCACTGGCCTTCTTTAAAAGTGCCGGTTCGATGCGAGCTTCCCAAAGGACCTGATTCTGCCCGTCGCTGATAAGGCCGCCATTATTGCAGGCCAGATAATCGTATTCAATGCCGTAATGTACAAGCTGGGGCCAAAGCATGCCGTGGTCACGTCCGGAAACGACACCGAATTTATGACCGGCAGCCCGCCACTGGCGGACAGCGTCTGCATCAAAGGCCGTAATGATATCGTCTCGGAATAAAGTACCGTCGTAATCACTGGCAGCAACTTTTAACATCATATTCCTCCTCATATCCGATAGATGACGGCTTCTGCCGGCCGCAATTTTCCCGCCTTGGGGTTTTCAAAATTCCCCAACAGGACCGAGGCGCCCCGTACCAGTTCCGCATCATAGCGAGCCGTGTCATTGGTGAAATTGACCAGGACCAGAAGAGATTCATCGCCTAAGGTCCGTTTAAAAGCGTAGATGGATTCATCGTCAGTCAAGAGTTCTTCATAACTCCCCTGAAGCAAAATCTGCGCCGCTTCCCCCTGGAAGCGTTCATACTGAAGTTGACGGTAATAAGAGAGGACCGACTGGTCATCTTTTTCTTCGACTTCGGCGCAGCAGGAAGCAAAGTCCTCGTGAACGGGAAGCCACGGCGTCCCTGTCGTAAAGCCTGCCTGGGCCTCTGTCGTCCACTGCATGGGCGTCCGGACATTATCCCGGCTGTGAAACTGGACGACTTTCAAGGCTTCCTCCGGCGAAAGGCCTTCATCTAAGGCCATCTGATACTGGCCGTGGGTCGAAATGTCATTATAGTCTTCAATCCGGTCAAAAGCCGTATTGGCCATGCCCAACTCCTGTCCTTCGTAAACGAAGGGCGTGCCCCGAAGGCCGAACAAGACCGTCGCCATAGCTTTCGCCGCCATTTTTTTATCGATGCCTTCCGGGAAATAGTGATTGACGCAGCGATTGCGGTCATGATTTTCAAAGAAAATCGGGTACCAGCCGTTATCCGCCGTCGCTGTTTGGCTGGCCGATAGTGCTTTTTTGAGCTTAGTCAGCGGCCAAGAAGTGGCTTTGCACCAAATTTCATCATCGATAAATTCCACGTTCGAATGGCTGAATTCAAAGAGCATACTGAAAACGCCGTCGTCGCCGACCCATTTCGGTAAATCTGCCGGCGCTACGCCGTTAGCTTCAGCGACGGTGAAGATGTCATGTCCGTCGAAAACTTCCCGGCGAAATTCATGGAGAAAGTCGAGGATACCCGGTGTATTGGCGATAATCGGATGAATCGAAGACAGGCCATCAGCCCCGTCGACGGGGCCATCTTCAAAGACAGCCGGTTTCTTAATATAGACGATGGCATCGATGCGGAAGCCGCCGACGCCCTTATCGAGCCAGAAATTGGCGGCGTCGTACAGTGCCTGGCGGACCTCGGAATTTTCCCAGTTGAGGTCCGGCTGTTCAGCCGCAAAGGTATGCAGGTAATACTGCTGCCGTTCTTCACACCAGGTCCAAGATGAGCCGCCGAAGATGGAGCGCCAGTTAGTCGGCGCCGAGCCGTCGGCCTTGGCATCGCGCCAGATATACCAATCAGCTTTATCGTTGTCCCGACTCTGTTTCGATTCCTGGAACCAATAGTGCCGGTCCGACGTATGATTGTAAACCAAATCCATGACGATGCGGATATCCCGCTTCTTTCCTTCGGCAATGAGTTCTTCCATATCGGCCATAGTCCCGTAGCGAAGGTCGATAGCCGTGTAATCGCTGATATCATAGCCATTGTCGACCATAGGCGACGGGTAGAGCGGCGTCAGCCAAACGGCGCCGATGCCTAAGGCTTTTAAATAATCGAGATGACGCGTAATGCCGGAAATATCGCCTTCACCGCTTCCCGTCGTATCCTGAAAGCTGCGGGGATAAACCTGATAAACAGCTGTTTTTTGCCACCATTTTAACGTATCCATAAAAACCTCCTAGAAAATGACAATCGGTGTTTCACCAGCAACGACAGGCTGGTCCGGTTCTTTCTTCATCTGCGGATATTCCGGAGAATTGGTAACGGCCATGATGACGATATCGTCGTAGCCGGCTTTGGCAATGACGTCACGGTCAAAGCGAATCAAGGGATCGCCCGCTTTTACCTGAGCATCCTGCTCGGTCAGAAGGGTAAAGCCCTGACCGTTTAAGTTGACCGTATCGAGGCCGATGTGAATCAAGATTTCAGCTCCATTGCTCAGTTCCAAACCGACGGCATGAAGGGAGCTTTCCATAATCATCGACACGACACAGTCAGCCGGAGCGACGATCGTATCACTGGTCGGCTTAATAGCTACGCCATCGCCCATCATCATCTGGGAAAAGGCGTCGTCGGGGACTTCGCTGATATCGACGAGGTCGCCGGACACGAAGGCTTTCAGCCGCATGGAGCGCGAATCTTCATCGACGGAAGCGACGGCGTTTACTGGGACTTCCCGCGGGTTGTCAACAGTCGTTTCTTTCATATCTTCCGGAGACGTTTCAGCCATTGGCGTATAATCTCCTTTCAACAAGGCATCGAAATGGCTGCGGACGTTGGGTACAGACAAGCCGACGATGACCTGGACGGCACGGCCGTTTTTCACCAAGCCAAAGGCACCGGCATTGGTAAACTTGCTCGTTCCCGCGACTTTATCCGGATCGTTGACCGTGACCCGCAGGCGAGTTGCACAGTTGGTGACTTCCTGGATGTTGTCGGGACCGCCGAGGCAGTCGAGGAAGACTTGCGCTTTCAAGGCATCAGCACCGCCGGCAATACCCTTCTTTTCCATTTCTTTCTTGGCCTTGTATTCGGCCTTGGTAAACAATTTATCGTCTTCACCGTCATCAGTGCGTCCCGGCGTCTTAAAGTCGAAGTGCAGGATGAGGAAGCGGAACACGACGAAATAAATGAGGGTAAAGCAGAGGCCGATGGCAATCTGCATGATATACGTCCAGGCGTGGAAGCGGAACAAGGGAATCCAGTTCTGGACGATGCTGTCAATGAGGCCGCCGCCGAAGTTGCCCGACAAGCCGATAAGGTAGAGAATGGTCGACAAAGTCGCCGACAAGACGGCATGGACGAAATACAAGACAGGAGCCACAAATAAGAAGGTAAATTCAATCGGTTCAGTAATGCCGCAGAGGACGGCCGTAACCGTAGCCGGAATCAAGAGAGCTGCCACCTTTTTACGCTTTTCCGGTTTGGCGCAGTAGTACATGGCAAGAGCCGCGCCGGGCAGACCGAAGACCTTCGCGCTGCCGTGAAGGGCAAAACCACCCTGGGGGAACAGGTCCCGCAGCGACTGAGCGCTGGTCGCAAAATCGTTAAGGTGCTGCAGCCAATAAGCCTGGATCCCGTTGTCAACGACAGCCGGTCCATAAATGAAGGGCAGGTAAATGAAGTGGTGAAGGCCTGCCGGCAGGAGAATCTTCTCGGCGAAGGTATAAGCCCAGACGCCGAAGATGCCGCTGGTCTTGAGGAAGAACTGGAATTGTTCGATACCGTGCTGAATGGGCGGCCAGATATAGCAGAAGAGAAGGGCTGTCGGCAGCATAACCACAAAGCCGACGGCGACGACGAAGGCCGGTCCCTTGAAGATGCCCAGCCATTCGGGAATTTCCGTATCATAGAAGCGGTTGTGGAGATAGGCCGTAATGCAGGCAATGAAGATGGCGCCGAGCATGCCCATATCCAGGGTCTTGATGTTGGCAATCATGGCCAGACCCGTACCGGCTCCGGCGTCCTGACCATAATCGACGCCGAAATAGCTGCCGTGGAGGCTCAAGATACCAGAAATGAAGTAGTTGAAGATCATGTAAATGACGAAACCTTCCATAGCACAGCGAGCCTGCTCCTTCTTGGCAAAGCCAATGGGAACGGCGATGGCGAAGAGAATCGGCATTTGTTTAAATACCGTCCAGGCACCTTGTTGGACGACGTACCAGAAATCGTACCACAGAGTTCCCTCTTCCGCTAAGCTGCCAAAGAGGCCCGTATTGCTGAAAATAATCGATACGGCAACGGTCAAGCCGAAGAAAGCGAATAAAATGACCGGCGTATACATGGCACCGCCAAAGCGCTGCAATTCCTGCATACTGCGTTCCTTGCTGAAAGTCATAACAGTTTCCTCCCGTTTAAAATAAAAATAAGTCCTTAGCTTTCTCGGTCATATAGCGAAGACGTCATTCGATGTATTCCTTGAAGCTATCTTTACTAACAGGATATAAAAAAAAAGCCGCGAATACAATAGTTTCGCGGCTTTCCGGCACAGCGGCACGGGGCTGTAATCTGGTACAAATTGCGTACTTTGGTACATATCAATCGTCGCCCTGGCGCAGGCGGTGGCAGTACATACAGTAATTGACATACCATACTTCAATGAGAACGAAGTAAGGCATCATAGACTGGAAGGGAACGCGCTCCTCGTCCTTATCGTAGAGTTGGAACTGGCCCGGAGAAATATAGAAATTAACCGTCGACAACGAGGCCAGGGTATTGTCGTGGAGCCTGGTAATGGAAATAAAGGGAATGTCTCTTGCCTTCAAAAGATGGCCTAATTCAGTAACCGCCGGTGACTCCCCGGAAAAAGAGACGATGATGAACAAATCATCTTTCGTCAGCGAATGGACGAGATTGCGGAATTCTTCCCGCGCCGGCACATCGTAGATCAAAATATTGTCGTAGAAAAAGAGGCGTTTCAATTCCTGAACGACGTTATTTTGCACATAGCCCGACGAATAGGTAAAAATCCGATTGGCTTCATGGATGAGAGAACTGGCCCGGTCAAAGTTAAGACTGCAGACCTTATCGACGGTCTGAGCATAAAATCGGTTCAGCCCTTCCAACGTATTGGTATCATACTCGACAGCAGGGGCCTGTTCCCGTTTGAGGAGCAATTTGAATTCACCGAAGCCTTCGAGTCCCAACTTTTGCGCAAAGCGAACGATGGTCGTCGTCGACACGTTGCAGGCCCGGGCCAATTCATGAATCGAACTGCGGCGGACGGCGGCCCGGTGCTGGACGATATACTTCCAAATTCCCATATCGGTATTGTTCAATTCTTGTCGGTGTTCATTGATGAGTTCCTCCAGTGCCATGGCCGCTCCTCCCTTGCAAAAAAGACCCTTGCGGAGATTTCCGCAAGGGCCGGAATTATGCTTTTATTATAAAAAATTAGGAGAAGCGCGTCAAGGGCACGGCCATCCGTCAAACGCAGAGGGCAGCGGCAATGGCGGCCCCGATCGAGGCACCGTGGCTGTTGGGCACGATGTGGATGGGCGTTCCTTCGGAAAGGCCCATGCAGGAACGGCAGACGGCGCCTTCAATGACACTGGGGACACCGGCGATTTTTTCGACAAGGCTGCCTTCAATGGCAATGGCCTGCTCTTTGAGTTCCTCTTCGCCGGCCAAATGGCCGAGAATGCCGAAGCTGGCAGCGCCGATCATCTGTGCCGCCCGCGTAAAGACGTCTTGGCCCAAGGCACAGAGACCTTCTTTTTGTTCCGGCGTCACATCAAAGCCGAGGACGTCGCGGACCGTCTTTTCACCGGAGAAGAGTTCATTCATGCAGCGCGTCGTAAAACGAGGAATGTCGTCACAATCCAGATAATCCATCAAAATAACGCGGAAGAGCTCGTTTAAGTAACGGCCGCCGATCATCTTTTCAAAGCAGTGGTCACCAGGCTGCTGCGATTCTTCGTCGACGCGGCGATCCCATTCCGTACGAGGTCCGCCCGTAAAGCCAGCCGCTTCTAAGTTAACAATCATCTTAAGGGCCGGTTCGTAATAGCACATGTTGAAGCCCGTACCGCAGACGATACCGATTTGCGCCGGGTTATGCTGATAGACAGACGACAAGAGGGTCGCCGTCGTATCATTCAAGAGGGCCACAGGTTCAATGCGGTCCATCCCGTTGCGAACGAGGGCTTCTTTGAGCAGGCCGTTGATCGACTTTCCGGCAACGCCGGGAACATCGATTTCTTTCGACCAGGCGATGAGGCTGGCATCCTTGGCCGACGTCTGATTGACGGCAAAGGAAAAGGTGAAGCCCAACTTATAGGCCTTATTGCCGCCGGCAGCTTCTTTTACGATTCTCGCAATGAAGTCAAACAAGGCCTCTGCCGTCGTCGACGACGTCGTATAGTCGTAATCGTCGCTTCGCAGCGGTTTCGCTACCTTGGTTTCAATCGTAAATCCGTCTGCACCTTTTAAAGTAATGCGCGAAGCCCGGACATTGGTACCGCCGAAATCGAGGGCCATGAAGGTCCCCGTTTCCTGTCCCGTAGGAAGTCCCAAATAGGTGTGAAGTGCCGAAAGAGAACTGTCTCTTCCTGCCAGGGCATCTTCTGCCGTCTGGCGGAAATCCTGAGCCAAGCGGCATAACTCAGTTCCGTCTAATTTCAATTCCTGCTGCATCGTCTTAAAGTCCTTTATCATGTCTGCCATCGCTATAGGCCTCCTGTCTGTACGTTAAACATCTATGCCTTCATCATAAAGGAAAAGCCCCGGGAATACAACCGACAGCGGCCGCTTTGTTCCCATAAAACCTCATTGGATAGTGGTACAAATTACGAACTTCGGTACACCTTCATCATGATACAAGAAAAGGGACTGTGCATGAAGATATCATTCATGCACAGTCCCTGAATAAAATTTGGTGGGCGATAACAGGATCGAACTGCTGA
>NZ_KQ958144.1 GCF_001546855.1 Megasphaera sp. MJR8396C
CGACAGCGCAGAAGCTGGCGACAACATCGGTGCACTTCTCCGTGGCGTTGACCGTAAAGAAATCGAACGCGGCCAGGTTCTCGCAAAACCGGGCACGATTCATCCGCACACAAAATTCAAAGCTCAGGTTTACGTTTTGACGAAAGACGAAGGCGGCCGTCATACGCCGTTCTTCAATGGCTATCGCCCGCAGTTCTACTTCCGTACAACGGACGTAACCGGCGTTATCCAGCTTCCGGAAGGCACTGAAATGTGCATGCCTGGCGACAACGTCAAAATGGACGTCGAACTGATCACTCCGATTGCTATCGAAGCTGGTCTTCGCTTCGCTATTCGTGAAGGCGGCCGTACCGTAGGTGCTGGCGTCGTTTCCGAAATCGAAGGCTAAAAATCACCTGCAGCAGATGACCTCTGCTGTTATAAGGACGAACTGTTACTTCGTAGCAGTTCGTCTTTTTCTTTAGCATGATGGAGATACATGAAAGGTATGTTAAATCGGTCAGAAAATTTTTGAAATGCCTTGAAAAATCCTTGCGTCATGCCCGCTTTTGTAGTAAACTAGGTAGGTACGCGACAACAGGGAAATACTCTCTAAAACGCGCTAAACTATGATATAAGATGTTGCCCGCAAAGCGGGGAAACTCTTATGGAGCAGTCTATTCAATGAAATAGACGTTAGGAGGAATTAAGTAATGGCAAAACAGGAAAGAATTCGTATTCGCCTCAAAGCTTACGATCACAAAACGCTTGATCAGAGCGCGGCGAAAATCGTCGACACGGCGAAACGTACCGGTGCAATGGTATCCGGACCGATTCCGCTTCCGACAGAAAAGAACATCTTCACGATTCTTCGTTCTCCCCATGTTAACAAAGACTCTCGTGAACAGTTCGAACTCCGTACGCACAAACGCTTGATCGATATCCTCGAAGCATCGAACAAAACCGTTGATGCCTTGACCCGTCTCGATCTGCCGGCTGGCGTAGACATCGAAATCAAATTATAGGAGGAGGTGCGATTATGTCTAAAGCTATTTTGGGTAAAAAATTAGGTATGACTCAGGTCTTCACCGAAGAAGGCGCAGTCGTCCCTGTAACCGTCGTCGAAGCTTCCCCGAACGTAGTTGTACGCGTCAAGACCGTTGATACGGACGGATACAACTCCATTCAGCTCGGCTATGGTGAAATCAAAGAAAAACATCTGACGAAACCCGTTAAGGGTCAATTCGACAAAGCAGGCGTAGCTCCTGTTAAGTATCTTCGCGAATTCCGTTTGACAGATACGCCGGAATATACGGCAGGCCAAACTCTGGCAGCTGATATTTTCGCAAGCGGCGATCTCGTCGACGTAATTGGCACCAGCAAAGGTAAAGGGTTTGCAGGTACTATCAAACGTCACGGTTTCCACCGCGGACCGATGGGTCACGGCTCTAAATCTCATCGTGAACCCGGTTCTCTCGGACCTATGACCAGTGGTGGCGGCGGTAAAGTCGTCAAGGGTAAAAAACTTCCTGGACAAATGGGTGGCAACCAGGCAACCGTTCTTCATCTTTCAATCGTTAAAGTCGATATGGACAAGAACCTGATC
Source organism: Megasphaera sp. MJR8396C (assembly GCF_001546855.1). Lineage (GTDB taxonomy): Bacteria > Bacillota > Negativicutes > Veillonellales > Megasphaeraceae > Megasphaera. The sequence goes on from NZ_KQ958144.1 coordinate 1,586, forward strand.
TTGGTTAAAGGCGGCATCCCGGGCGCTAAAGGCAGCTTGGTTATGATTCGCGATACCGTAAAACCCCGCTAATAGTTGTCTACAGGAAGGAGGATAAAATATAATGCCAAAAGTAAGCACGTATAATATTGCCGGTGCACAGACCGGTGAAATCGAATTGAACGATAGCGTATTTGGCGTTGAAGTGAACGAAGCCGTTATGCGTCAGGCCGTTCTCCGTCAGCTCGCCAACCAGCGCTTAGGCACACATTCCACCAAAACTCGCGGCCTCGTTCGCGGCGGTGGCAGAAAGCCTTGGAAACAGAAAGGAACCGGCCGGGCCCGTGTAGGCAGTAACCGCAGCCCGTTGTGGGTTGGTGGCGGTACCATTTGGGGTCCCCATCCGCGCTCTTACGAACAGAAAATGCCTCGTAAAGCTCGCCGTCTCGCTGTTAAATCCGCGTTAAGCGATAAAGTCAATACTAATGAATTGTTCGTCCTCGACGAAATCAATCTCGCAGCTCCGAAAACGAAAGAAGTTGTTACGCTCATCAATAACTTCAAATTCGCTGGTGAAAAAGTTCTGTTCATCACCGATAACGATGAAGTTGTAGAACGCTGCGCACGCAACATCAAAGGCGTTAAAGCCATTTCTACGACTGGCGTCAACATCTTTGATCTGCTCCACTACACGAAATTGTTCGTTACGAAGAGCGCTGTCGCTAAGATTGAGGAGGTGCTCGCATAATGAACATGCATGATCTCTTGTTAAAACCGGTCATCACCGAAAAAACGACGATGATGATGTCTGATGGCAAATATACATTTAAAGTACCGCTCCATGCTAACAAAGTTGAAATTCGTAAAGCTGTTGAAGCCATTTTCGGCGTCAAAGTTAAAAGCGTAGCAACACTTCGCACGATGGGTAAATTCAAGCGCATGGGCAAATACATCGGCAAGCGCCCGGATTACAAAAAAGCCATCGTAACCCTTCAGGAAGGCGAAACCATCGAATTCTTCGAAGGAGCTTAAGCATTTAACGAATAAGGAGGAGGCACTACAATGGCCATTAAATCATTTAAACCGTACTCCGCTAGCCGCCGTTTCATGACTGTTTCGACATTCGAAGACATTACGGCGTCTAAACCGGAAAAATCCTTATTGGTCAAAGTAACCAATAAGGGCGGTCGTAATAACAGCGGCCGTATGACTGTCCGTCACCAGGGCGGCGGTCACAAACGCCGTTATCGTTTGATCGACTTCAAACGTATTAAAGACAATATCCCGGCAAAAGTTGCGACGATCGAATACGATCCGAACCGCTCTGCCAACATCGCCCTTCTGTTCTATGCAGACGGCGAAAAGAAATACATCATCGCTCCGAACGGCCTTAAGGTCGGCGACGTCGTTTACAGCGGCCCGGAATCGGATATCAAGATCGGCAACGCTTTGCCGCTCCAGAACATCCCCCTCGGTACTCTCGTACACAACGTTGAAATGAAAATCGGCAAGGGCGGCCAGATGGTTCGTTCTGCTGGTGAATCGGCACAGCTCATGGCTAAAGAAGGCAACTATGCACTTCTTCGTCTGCCGTCGGGCGAACTTCGTCAGGTACACATCCGCTGCCGCGCTACCATCGGTGTCGTCAGCAACACGGACTATGAAAACATCACCATCGGTAAAGCCGGCCGTTCCCGCTGGTTGGGCGTTCGTCCGGGCAACCGTGGTGTCGTCATGAACCCGTGCGACCATCCTCATGGCGGTGGTGAAGGTAAGGCTCCTGTTGGTCGTAAACGCCCGGTTACTCCTTGGGGTAAACCTGCTTATGGCGTCAAGACTCGCGACTCTAAAAAAGCTTCCAATAAGTTTATTGTGAAGAGACGTAAATAAGTGTTGAGGAAAGGAGATAACTAAGTGTCCAGATCCATTAAAAAGGGCCCATTCGTAGCACATCATCTCTTGAAGAAAATCGACGCTATGAACGAAGCCAACGAAAAGAAAGTCATCAAAACCTGGTCCCGTGCATCGATGATCCTGCCGAACTTCGTCGGCCACACGATTGCTGTTCACGACGGCCGGAAACATGTACCTGTCTATATCACGGAAGATATGGTAGGTCATAAATTAGGCGAATTTGCACCGACTCGTACATTCAAGGGTCATGCTAAAGCCGAAAAAGTAACTCGATAAGAAGGGGGTAACATAAATGGCAGTAAAAGCTGTTACGAAACACATTCGCATTGCTCCCCGTAAAATTCGGATTGTAGCTGACTTGGTTCGGGGTAAAAACGTCGGCGAAGCTATCTCTATCTTGAAATTCACTCCGAAAGTGGGTTCTCGTGTAGTTGAAAAGACTTTGCGCAGTGCCGTTGCTAATGCGGAACACAATAACGATATGGACGTTGCAAAATTGTTCATTTCTGAAATTTTTGTTGACCAGGATTCCACGATGAAACGTATTCATCCGCGCAGCCGTGGACAGGCTTTCAAAATTCTCAAACATTCCAGTCATTTGACGGTTGTTGTTGACGAAAAAGCATAAGGAGGGAAATGTAGTGGGTCAGAAAGTTAATGCCCATGGATTCCGCGTCGGCGTTTCCAAACCATGGGACGCAAAATGGTATGCAGAAAAAGATTACGCTGCACTCTTAAATGAAGACGTTAAGATCCGTGAATTCTTAAAGAAACAGTTATACATTGCAGGGGTTTCCCGCATTGAAATCGAACGCTCTGCAAAACGCATCAAATTGGTTATCCATACTGCTAAACCGGGCATGGTCATCGGCCGTGGCGGCGCAGGTATTGAAGATATTAAAAAAGCGTTGAAAGCCTTCACGACGAAGACCGTCGACGTAAACATTGCTGAAATCAAACAGGCCGAAATGGATGCAACCTTGGTTGCTGAAAACGTTGCCAGCCAGCTCGAACGCCGTATCGGCTTCCGCCGCGCTATGAAACAGTGCGTTGGCCGTACGATGCGTATGGGTGCTAAGGGTATCAAGATCATGTGCTCCGGCCGTCTTGGCGGTGCTGAAATCGCTCGTAGCGAAAGCCTCCGCGATGGTTCCATCCCCTTGCACACGCTCCGCGCTGACATCGACTATGGCTTTGCTGAAGCTCATACGACGTATGGCTGCATCGGCATTAAATGCTGGATTTACAAAGGTGAAATCCTCCCGGAAGCCAAAAAAGCTCCGAAAAAGCACGAAGGGAGTGAAGCGTAATGTTAATTCCAAAACGTGTCAAATATCGTAAACAGTTCCGTGGCCGTATGAAAGGCCAGGCACATCGTGGTAATAAAGTCGCTCATGGTGAATATGGTCTCGTCGCTCTCGAACCGTCGTGGATTACGAACCGTCAGATCGAAGCTGCCCGTATCGCTATGACACGTTACATCAAACGTGGCGGTAAGGTTTGGATCAAGATTTTCCCGGACAAACCGGTTACGGCAAAACCGGCTGGTACTCGTATGGGTTCCGGTAAAGGTGCTCCGGAATACTGGGTTGCTGTTGCAAAACCGGGCCGCGTACTCTTTGAAATGGGTGGTGTTAGCGTAGAAGTTGCTCGTGAAGCAATGCGTCTCGCCGGCCATAAGCTGCCGATTAAAACGAAGTTTGTTGTTAAAGGTCAGGAATTAGGTGGTGAATAAAATGAAGGTTAAAGAAATCCGTGCGCTGAGCGCTGCCGAAATGGATGAAAAAGTGGTTAGCCTGAAAGAAGAATTGTTTAACCTCCGTTTTCAACATGCGACCGGCCAATTAGAAAATCCAATGCGTATCCGCGAAGTTAAAAAGACAATCGCTCGCATCAAAACGGTACAGCGTGAAGCAGAACTGAAAGCGCAGGCGTAAGAACGTCCATAATTGGAATCTAAAAGGAGGTCACAAGCACAGATGGAAAGAAATGAACGTAAAATTCGCGTAGGTAAAGTAGTCAGCGATAAGATGGACAAAACAATTGTCGTTGCTGTAGAATATAAGACGCAGCATAAGCTGTATAAAAAGCCGATCATCTCGACGGTTAAATTTAAAGCCCACGATGAAAACAACGAATGCCACATTGGCGACGTCGTTCGTATTGAAGAAACCCGTCCGCTGTCCAAACAGAAACACTGGAGAGTCGTGACGATCGTAGAAAAAGCTAAATAAGCTTCATTAATTAGGAGGTTAAGCCATGATTCAGCAAGAAACTATGTTGAATGTTGCCGACAATACTGGTGCCAAGAAGATTTTGTGCATCCAGGTCATGGGTGGCTCGTATCGTAAATATGGCAACATTGGTGATATCATTACAGCATCTGTTAAAGATGCATCACCCGGTGGCGTTGTCAAGAAGGGCGATGTAGTCAAAGCTGTTATCGTCCGTTCTAAGAAGGGTTTGCGTCGTGCTGACGGTTCCTATATCCGTTTCGACGAAAACGCCGCTGTCGTAATCAACAACAATGATAAAAGTCCGAAAGGTACTCGTATTTTTGGGCCCGTTGCCAGAGAATTGCGTGAAAAAGATTTCATGAAGATTATCTCCCTGGCTCCGGAAGTATTATAAGGAGGGGGTGTTCTCAATGGGTAAAATGCATGTAAAAACAGGCGATACGGTCATTGTCATTGCCGGTAAAGAAAAAGGCAAAAAGGGTAAGGTTATCGCAACGTATCCGAAAAGAGACCGCGTCGTAGTTGAAGGCCTTAACATGGTTAAGCGCCACACGAAACCGAGTCAGAACAATCCTCAAGGCGGCATTATCACCAAGGAAGCAGCGATTCATGTTTCCAACGTAATGCTCGTAGATCCTGAAAGCGGCAAACCGACTCGTGTCAAAATGGTCCAGCAGGCCGATGGCACTAAAGTTCGTACAGCCGTAAAGAGCGGTAAAGCTATCTAATAAGAAGGGAGGCCCTTGAGAGTGTCCAGATTAAAAGACAAATACCTTTCCGAAGTTGTGAAGGGTTTACAGGAAAAATACAGTTATAAAAATGTAATGCAGATTCCGAAGGTTACCAAAGTGGTTATCAACATGGCCGTTGGCGAAGCTGTTACCAACTCCAAAGCCTTGGATGCTGCTGTTAGCGATATGACCATCATTTCTGGTCAGAAACCGATCATCACGAAAGCTAAGAAATCCATCGCAGCTTTCAAAATCCGTGAAGGCATGAACCTTGGCTGCAAAGTTACGCTGCGCGGTGAACGCATGTATGAGTTCCTCGACAAACTGATGAACTTGACCCTGCCCCGTGTCCGTGACTTCCATGGTGTCAGTGCAACCGGCTTCGATGGCCGCGGCAACTATACCCTCGGCCTGAAAGAACAGCTTATCTTCCCGGAAATCGAATATGATAAGGTTGATAAAGCTCGCGGCATGGATATCACCATCGTTACGACGGCTGCGACCGACGAAGAAGGTCGCGACATGTTGAAACTGATGGGCATGCCTTTTGAAAAGTAATAGAGGAGGATAACATACATGGCAAAGAAATCGATGCTTGAACGTGAAAAGAAACGTGAAAAATTAGTTGCCAAATACGCTAAGCTCCGCGCTGAACTCAAAGCAAAGGGCGACTATGAAGCACTTTCTCAGCTGCCGGCTAACGCATCTCCGGTTCGTCTGCACAATCGCTGCAAAATAACCGGCCGTCCTCACGGTTATATGCGTAAATTTGGCATCTGCCGCATCACATTCCGTGAACTGGCTTATAAAGGTCAGATCCCTGGCGTTAAAAAGGCCAGCTGGTAACACGTATTCCATGGAGGGAGGTTTTTAGATTATGGCAATGACCGATCCGATTGCGGATATGCTCACAAGAATCCGTAATGCTAACTCGGCATATCACGAAAAAGTAGAAATCCCTGCTTCGAAGATTAAAGCAGCAATGCTCGACATCCTCAAAGAAGAAGGTTTCGTCAAAAACTACGAATCCGTAAACGAAGGCAAAACGCTGAAAGTTACGTTGAAATATGGTTCTAATAAAGAAAAAGTAATTACCGGCATCAAGAGAATTTCCAAACCGGGCCTGCGCGTATACGCTGGCAAAGAAGAACTCCCGCGCGTTCTCGGTGGTTTGGGGATCGCTGTAATTTCTACGTCTCAAGGCGTTATGAGCGACAAACAGGCTCGTAAACTCGGCTTGGGCGGCGAAGTTCTCGCTTACGTCTGGTAAAATTTGGAGGTGTCAATATGTCCCGAGTAGGTAGAATGCCTATTGATATTCCGGCAGGCGTAAATGTAAACCTCGATGGCCACGTAATTACCGTAAAAGGCCCGAAAGGCGAACTCACACGTACGCTTCACCAGGATATGAAAGTCACAATTAATGACAACGTTATCACTGTAGAACGTCCGTCTGACGATAAAAATCACCGTGCACTGCACGGCCTCACCCGCGCACTCGTAGCCAACATGGTCAAAGGTGTTTCGGAAGGCTTCAAAAAAGAATTGGAAATCGTTGGTGTTGGTTACAGAGCTCAGATGAAAGGCAAGAAACTCGCCTTGACCCTTGGTTTCTCCCATCCCCTCGAACTCGACGCTCCGGCTGGTGTTACCATCGAATGCCCGAGTGCAACGCAGATCCACATTTCCGGTGCAGACAACGAAGTTGTCGGTGAATTCGCTGCTAAAGTTCGCGGCTACCGTCTCCCTGAACCGTATAAGGGCAAAGGTATCCGTTATGTTGGCGAACATGTCCGTCGTAAAGCCGGTAAAGCTGGTACTAAGAAATAACATTTAATTAGAAAGGAGTGAATTCCTTGAATAAGAGTAAAAACACAATCCGTTTGAAACGGCATTGGCGTTTACGCAAGAACATCAACGGCACGGCAGAACGTCCGCGTCTCAACGTTTTCCGCAGCCTTAACAATATCTATGCCCAGGTCATCGATGACGTCAACGGCGTAACCTTGGTCTCTGCAAGCTCTTTGGACAAAGAACTGAAAGATCAGAACGTCACCGGCGGCAACGCTGAAGGCGCAAAATTAGTAGGTGCTTTGGTTGCCAAACGCGCTGTTGAAAAAGGTATTACGACCGTCGTTTTCGACCGTGGCGGTTACATCTATCACGGCCGTGTCGCAGCTCTCGCAGAAGCAGCTCGTGAAGCTGGCTTGAAATTCTAATCAAGGAGGAAATAACACATGGCAAAAGTTGACCATGCAGGTCTCGAATTACAGGAAAATGTAGTATTCATCAACCGTGTTGCTAAGGTAGTTAAAGGCGGCCGCCGTTTTTCCTTCAGTGCCCTCGTTGTTGTCGGTGACGGCAATGGCCGTGTTGGCGCAGGTTTAGGCAAAGCCGGTGAAGTTCCTGAAGCAATCCGCAAAGGCGTTGAAGACGCTAAGAAACATATGATTTCCGTTCCGTTGAAAAACGGTTCCATTCCCCATAAAGTTACGGGTATTTTCGGCGCAGGCCAGGTATTCCTGAAACCGGCTGCTGAAGGTACTGGCGTTATTGCCGGCGGCCCGGTTCGTGCCGTATTGGAACTGGCTGGCGTCCGCAACATCCTCACCAAATCGATCGGTTCTTCCAACCCGAACAACATGGTTCAGGCTACGCTCGAAGGTTTGAGCAGCTTGAAGGATGTCAATAAAGTTGCTGAACTCCGTGGCAAAACTGTAGAAGAAATTTACGGTTAATAAGGAGGATATAACAAGATGGCTCAGGTTAAAGTTACACTCGTAAAGAGTTTGGCTGGCCGTCCTGGCGATCAGCGTGCAACCATCGTTGCTCTCGGTCTCCACAAGACGAACTCCAGCGTAGTAAAGGAAGTAACTCCCCAGATCAAAGGGATGCTTCACAAAGTAGAACACTTGGTAAAAGTAGAAGAAATTTAATATAGAAGGAGGTGCGCTGAATTGAAACTTCATGAAATGAGTATTGTTCCTGGTTCCAAGAAAAAACGTAACCGCGTCGGCCGTGGTATCGGTTCCGGTAACGGCAAAACTGCCGGTAAAGGTATGAAAGGTCAGCTTTCTCGTAGCGGCGGCGGTAAGCGCCCGGGCTTCGAAGGTGGCCAGATGCCGCTGTATCGTTTGCTCCCGAAACGTGGTTTTACCAATATTTGGGGTAAAGAATATGCAGAAGTCAATGTTTCTGTACTCAACCGCTTTGAAGACGGCACGACTGTCGATCCCGTTGCTTTAGTCGAAGCTGGCATCGTTAAAAATGTCCGCGATGGCATCCGCATCCTCGGCAATGGCGAACTCGAAAAGAAACTGACCGTCGTAGCCAATGGTTTCACGAAATCTGCTAAAGAAAAGATTGAAGCTGCAGGTGGTAAGGTTGTAGTACCGGGAGAAGAACCGGTAGCAGAACAGTAGGGGTGATTTGCGATGTTAGAGAACATCCAAAACGTACTTAACGTTCCGGAATTCCGGAAACGGGCGGTCTTCACTCTTATTATGTTCGTCGTTTTCAGACTGGGTGTTCACATTCCCGTACCGGGTGTCGATTCGTCGGTCATTGAAAACCTCTTCAGCAGCGGCAACTTGTTCGGACTTCTCGACTTGTTCGCCGGCGGAGCACTGAGTAAGTTCTCCATCCTGGCTATGAGCATCACGCCGTACATCAACGCGTCGATCATCATGCAGCTGCTGACCGCCGTCGTTCCAACCTTTGAACAATGGGCCAAGGATAATCAGGAAGGCCGCGATAAGATCCAAAAGGTCACGCGGTACGGTACGGTTGTCCTGGCATTGATTCAGGCCTTTGCCATGAGCTATGCACTGAAAGTCAACGGTGCACTCATCGTCGACAGCTGGGCTATGGTCGTCATGGTATCACTGATTCTCACGGCAGGGACTTGCTTCCTCATGTGGCTCGGTGACCAGATCACAGCCGGTGGTATCGGCAATGGCATTTCGCTGATCATCTTCGCCGGTATCGTAGCGCGTTTCCCTCAGGGCGTCATGACGATTTATCAGTACATTCAGGCCGGTTCGATTAACATCTTCCAGGCCTTACTTTTTGTCGTTATCGCTTTGTTCATGATCATTGTGGTCATCGAAGTTACCCAGGGACAGCGACGCGTTGCCGTACAGTATGCTAAACGCATTGTCGGCCGCAAGATGTACGGAGGCCACTCGACACATATTCCGCTGAAAGTCAACCAGGCCGGCGTTATCCCCATCATTTTTGCATCGTCTGTACTGATGTTCCCGATCACGATCGCACAGTTCGTACAGAATGACACAGTCCAATGGATTGCCAGCTACTTTGCATGGGGCACCGTTACTAACACGGTCATGTACGCCGTTCTGATCATGTTCTTCACATATTTCTACACGGCTATTTCGCTGAACATCCCTCAGCTTACGGAAAATATGCAGAAGTATGGCGGCTTCATCCCCGGTATTCGTCCGGGCCAGCCGACAGCCCTGTATATCGATCGCATCATGACGAGAATTACCCTCGCCGGTGCCTTCTTCTTAGCATTCATCGCCATCCTGCCGAACTTCATCGGTTGGATTACTGGCATTGAAGGGGTTTACTTCGGCGGTACGGCCATCCTCATCGTCGTCGGTGTTGCCATCGATACGATGAAGCAGGCAGAATCCTTAGTTTTGAATAGACAATATCAAGGATTTATGAAATAATAAGGGGGTAGTTTGAGTGTATATTCTTTTAATGGGCCCTCCGGGGGCCGGTAAAGGTACCCAGGCTGAACGATTGATTGACAAATATGGTATTCCCCAGATTTCGACAGGCGATATGTTCCGGGCAGCTGTAAAAGAACAGACTCCGCTCGGTCTTGAAGCCAAAAAGTATATGGACAACGGCCAGCTCGTACCCGATGCTGTTACCGTAGGAATTGTCAAGGAACGTCTTTCCAAAGACGACTGCAAAAAAGGCTTTATCCTCGACGGCTTCCCGCGTACGACCAGCCAGGCTGTATCCCTCGATGCCATCCTTCGGGATCTCGGCATCAAACTCGATGGCGTCATCAACATCGCCGTTCCGGATGAAGAACTCATCAAGCGGACGACGGGCCGTCAGATCTGCCGCTCTTGCGGTACGACATACCATGTCACATTCAAACCGTCCAAGGTAAAGAACGTTTGCGATAAATGCGGCGGTGAATTATACCAGCGCGACGACGATAAAGTTGAAACCGTCAAAAAGCGTCTGAGTGTATACGCTGCACAGACGAAACCGCTCATTGACTACTATAAAAATTCCAATCTCTATATTGAAATTGATGGGGAACAGAATATGGATGATGTATATAAAGACATCATCGCTAGTCTTGAAAAGAGTAAATAAGCATGATCATCTTAAAATCAAAACGGGAAATTGAATATATTCGCGACGCTGGCCGTATTACGGCCAATGCCTTAGCTCTCATGAAAAAGCTGGCAAAGCCCGGCATTACGACGGGTGAGCTCGACCAGCGCTGTGAAGACTATATCCGCAGTTGCGGCGCTTTTCCGAGCTGTAAAGGCTATTACGGATTCCCGGCAACTATTTGCGCCAGCGTAAATGAAGAAGTCGTCCATGGGATTCCGGGCCATCGCAAGCTTAAAGATGGCGATATAATCAGCGTTGATTTAGTTGTAAATAAAAATGGCTACCATGGCGATTCGACGGTAACGATTCCTGTCGGCCACGTGAACCCGGCAACCCTCAAATTATTGAAGGTTACTGAAGAATGCCTTTACAAAGGCATCGAACAGGCTGTAGCCGGCAATCACCTTGGCGATATCGGTCATGCCGTCCAGGCCTACGCTGAATCCTTTGGGTACAGCGTCGTCCGAGATTACGTCGGACACGGCATTGGCACGGATATGCACGAAGATCCGGAAGTACCGAACTACGGTATGCCCGGTCACGGCGAGTTGTTGGAACCGGGCATGGTCCTGGCTCTGGAACCGATGATCAATATGGGTACGGAAAAAGTCCGCCAGTTGAAAAACGGCTGGACCGTCGTCACACAAGACGGCAAACCGGCAGCCCACTTCGAACATACAGTAGCGATCACGGAAAACGGCCCTGAAATTCTGACCTTACCGGATGAATGATGGAACGAACTCCGATGATACCTGTCTGCACGGTCGTAGAATGCCTGGCAGGCAAGGATAAAGGCTGCTTGTATGTTGTTGTCGGCAGTTTGGCTTATCCCTACGTATGGATTGCTGACGGTAGAAAGTACAACCTGGATAAGCCGAAGAAAAAGAACTGCCGGCATCTCCGGATATTGGGAACGAGCGTATCTGAAGGAAGCGCTGGTCCCGTGAGAATCAGCAATGAATGGATACGGTCCGTCTTAAACCGGGCTATGAAGAATTGACCAGGGAGGTTACTATGTCGAAGGTAGATGTCATTGAAGTAGAAGGCGTCGTCGTTGAAGCCTTGCCAAACGCCATGTTCAAAGTCAAACTTGAAAATGAACACATCGTGTTGGCTCATGTCTCCGGTAAAATGCGTATGAATTTCATTCGTATCCTTCCGGGCGACCGGGTCACACTTGAATTGACACCGTATGATCTGAATCGCGGTCGCATTACATACCGCTTTAAGTAAGAGTATTACGCAGGAGGTTAATAATGAAGGTAAAACCGTCAGTAAAAAAGATTTGCGAAAAATGCAAAATCATTAAACGTAAAGGCCGTGTCATGGTCATTTGCGAAAATCCGAAACATAAACAGAAACAGGGTTAATAAGCAGGAGGTGAATGAATAGATGGCACGTATAGCCGGTGTGGATTTACCACGTGATAAACGAGTTGAAATTGGTTTGACTTACATTTTAGGTATTGGTCTTTCTTCTTCCCAGCAGATTCTGGCGAAGACTGGCGTAAACCCGGATACCCGCGTTCGCGATTTGACGGAAGACGAAGTACAGAAAATTCGTGAAGTCATCGGTTCTGATTATAAAGTAGAAGGCGATCTTCGCCGTGACACAGCACTCAACATCAAACGCCTGATCGAAGTTAATTCGTATCGCGGCAAACGTCATCGCGCAGGTCTTCCCGTTCGCGGTCAGCGCACCAAGACCAATGCACGTACGCGTAAAGGTCCGAGAAAAGCTGTAGCAGGTAAGAAGAAATAAGATTCTTTAAGTAAGGAGGGAAACGATTTTGGCTAAGAATGTCAGAAGCAATAAAAGAAAAGAAAAGAAACATGTAGAATCGGGCGCAGCTCATATTCGTTCTACATTCAACAATACAATCGTTACGATTAGTGATACAAAAGGCAATGCACTGTCTTGGGCAAGTGCCGGCGGCCTCGGTTTCCGCGGTTCCCGTAAGAGCACTCCGTTTGCTGCACAGATGGCTGCTGAACAGGCTGCAAAAGCAGCTATGGAACATGGCCTTCGTCAGGTAGAAGTCTTCGTAAAAGGTCCGGGCTCGGGTCGTGAAGCTGCTATCCGCGCATTGCAGGCAGCAGGTCTCGAAGTAAACTCCATCAAAGACGTAACGCCTATTCCGCATAACGGTTGCCGTCCGCCTAAACGGAGACGCGTATAATCGATGATTAACCAAGGTGTTTTGATTCTGAAATAGGAGGATTTTCCTGATGAGCGAAGATAACAAATTTAAAGTTAAAACCGTCGAAGTCAACGACGGCGGTACCTATGGAAAATTCGTATGCGAACCTCTGGATCGGGGTTACGGAATCACATTGGGTAATAGTTTGCGGCGTGTCCTCCTGGCATCACTGGATGGCGTAGCAATCACTTCGATTAAAATCGATGGTGTTCTCCATGAATTTTCGACCATTCCCGGTGTCCGGGAAGACGTTTCGGAAATCATCCTCAACCTCAAGCAGGTTCGGATTAAATTCCTGGATGATGACGTAGACGAAGTCGACATCACTATCGATATCTCTGGTGAATGTGAATTCACTGCAAACGATCTTAACGTAAACTCAGACATTGAAATTTTAAACCCGGATCTTCATATCGCAACCCTCGATACGGAAGCTGACATCCATATGCAGTGCCATATCGAACGCGGTAAAGGCTATGTTCCGTCCACGCAGAACAAGAAAGAAACGGATATGATCGGCGTCATTCCCATCGATTCCATCTTCTCTCCGATTGTGCGCACGAACTACAGCGTTGGCAACATCCGGGTAGGCAACGAAATGGACTATGATTCGTTGACCCTTGAAGTAACGACAGATGGCAGCATCACGACTGAAAATGCCGTTGCTAAGGCTGCATCGATTATGATCAGCTACTTAAACTACTTCCAGAACATCGCAACCGATGCAAAGGTAAACGATGAAAAAGCTATCTTCACTGACGACGATGGCGAACCCGTGGAAGAATCGACAGAACCCGATAAGGGCAAAATCAAGATCGAAATTCTTGACTTGTCTGTCCGCGCTTCGAATTGCCTGAAACGTGCAAATATTTACACCATTGGCGATCTCACCGAACGGACGGAAGACGACTTGTCGAAGATTCGCAACCTCGGCAAGAAATCTGTCGATGAAATTATTGAAAAGTTAGAAATGCACAACTACTACTTAAAATCGAGTAATGAAGAATAGTTCGAGGAGGATGAACAATGGCTTATAGAAAGTTGGGACGAGACAGCTCCGCACGTAAAGCATTGCTGCGCAGCATTGTCACCTCTTTATTCCAGCATGAACGCATTGAAACGACGGAAGCAAAGGCAAAAGAACTTCGCAAAGTCGCTGACAAAATGCTTACCCTCGCAAAACGCGGCGATCTCCACGCTCGCCGTCAGGCTTTGGCATACATGGTGGATGAAGATGTTGTCAAAAAACTGTTTGACGAAATTGCACCGAAATACACCGATCGTCAGGGCGGTTATACTCGCATCATCAAGACTGGCGTTCGTCAGGGCGATGCTGCTCCGATGGTAATCATCGAATTAGTATAAACGTATGAATGAGAAGGAGCTGTCCTGAGACAGCTCCTTTTTGTATATGCTCATCCGGAATCTCCGGAACGAGCTTCATTTTCTGGAAAAGGAGTGATACTATGCCGTATCGTATGATGTTAGCTGTAAATTTCACCCCGGAACGACTGGAACAACTTAAACTGTTGGCCTTGCTTACGAAATCGAAGATCAAGGCCGTGACCGATGACGAAAAGGGAGAAACCGTCGGCAAGGTCTTGGGCCTGACCGATGAAGAAATCGCCGAAATCTCGGCCATGCGACAGGACACGGAAGAAGCGAGAGTTCACGAAAATATGAATGAAGATGAAAATCTGCCGCCGGTTACGAAAGAAGCGATCATTCTCTGCGGATTCGACCATAAAGTCGTCAACCTGCTCTTGGACAGCATTCGCCGGGGCCGCCTTAAAAACGTACCTTTAAAGGCCATGCTGACGCCCAATAATATTTCCTGGACCATCGAAACGATTTTGCAGGAACTTTCGAAAGAGCACGAATATTTTCATAAAAAGAGGTAAGGACCATGCGTCCCACGACACTTTGCTTTCCCGTTCGGCCGGACGGGAAAGTATTGTTAGGCCGTAAAAAACGCGGCTTTGGCGTCAGCAAATGGAATGGCTTCGGCGGAAAAATCGAAGCCGGCGAAACTTTTTTGCAGTGCGCCGTAAGAGAGCTTCGAGAAGAAACGGGCTTAAGGGCCGAGGAAAAGGATTTTGAATTGGTCGGTTTCCTGGACTTTCATTTTAGCGCAGCTCCTGAACTGGATCATATCGGATACGTCTATATCCTGCGTCATTGGCAGGGGGAAGTCTGTGAGAGTGAAGAAATGGAGCCTTGCTGGTTTGCGCCTCATGACTTTCCTTACGACGAAATGTGGAAAGGGGACCGGACCTGGGTTCCTAAGGTATTGAAAGAAGACTGCGTCAAAGGCATCATCACCTTCGCAGCCGACGGGGAAACCGTTCAGGAAATGGAGATTCAGCCTTTCCATCCACAGGGATTCGAAGTTTAATTTTTGACGAAAGGCGGCATGCCGGATGAATCGCGATTTCGTAATTTCACAGTTTAAAAGCTATGCAGCAAACTTTGATGCCGCCGATGAAGGCGTTTCCCTGAAGTTAGCCCACTCTTTACGGGTCAGTTCCTGGTGTGACCGACTGGCGCGAGCCTTACACCTTTCGCCGGACGACGTGGATTTGGCCTGGCTCATCGGTGTCCTTCACGACATCGGCCGCTTTGAACAACTGCGGGAATACCATACGTTCATCGATTATCAGTCCATGGACCATGCGAAATATGGGGCGCGATATTTATTTCAGGAAGGCCATATCCGCGATTTTCTGCACGATGATAGAGAGGATGTCGTCATTGAAAAGGCCATTGCTCAGCATAATGCCTATCGCTTGTCGGAGGATCTATCGCCGCGGCAGCGCCTTTTTTGCCAGCTCATCCGCGATGCCGATAAACTCGATATCTTTAAGGTCTGTGCCGACGGCCTGCGGCAAGGTCTGAATGTATGGCGTGTCGATGATACGGACTTTGAACATCAGCCCATTTCAGCGGCCGTCATGAAAGAGGCCCGGCAGAAAAAACTCGTCCAGACGCAGGTGAAAAAGACCTTTATGGATTTTTATGTCGGTACCCTTTGCTTTTATTTTGACTTGGTTTATGATGAGAGTCGGAGACTTGCCAGAGAGCAGGGAGCTTTCGATGAGCTCCTCCGATTTCACTCCCAGAATCCGGACAGTGAGGCAAAATTAAATGAAATACGCCGCCTCATTGACGGCGACTGAATTTTTCCGGCATATCGATGCCGGATCCTATCAATACGTAATGGAGGGCCTATCAACGTGGAAATCTTGATTACTGGCGGTGCCGGGTTTATTGGATCACATATCTTGGCAGCGCTGCAGGGGCGGCCGGATATACAGGTCGTCGTTTTCGACAATTTATCCGGCGGGTCTCGAGACCATGTGCCCAGCGGGATGGAGCTGATCGAAGGGGATATCTGTGATAAAGACGCGTTAGACGCCGTTTTCAGAAGGCATTCCTTCTCGGCTGTCGTCCATTTGGCAGCCCAGACGATGGTTCCTTTTTCCGTAGAACAGCCAATCGTCGACTGCCGGGTTAATTTAGAAGGCGTTCTTCAGGTCCTGGAAGGATGCCGGACCTATAAGGTACCTCATATTCTCTTTTCATCGAGCGCTGCCGTGTATGGCGATAATTTGAATATTCCCCTGGAAGAAGGCGAACGCCTGCTGCCGACGTCGCCTTACGGCGTTACCAAGATGACGACAGAGCACTACCTGCGGGTCTATCATGAGCTGTACGGCTTGGATGCTACCGTTTTTCGCTTTGCCAATGTCTACGGTGAACGACAGGGCGAAAAGGGCGAAGGCGGTGTCGTCAGCATCTTCTGTAAACTCTTATCGGAGAACCAAGGCCTTACGGTCTATGGCGACGGTAAGCAAACGCGGGATTTCGTCTATGCCGGGGATATCGCCCAGGCCATCATCCGGGCCCTGCCCCTTACCGGCTATCATACGATAAACGTGTCGACGGGAACCGAAACCAGCGTCAACGAACTGATCGAAAGCTTTGAAAAAGCCGTGGGCCATGCCGTATCCGTTGACTATAAGGACGCCCGGCCCGGCGATATTATGCGCTCGGTCTTAAGCAATAAGACCTTGGAATCGCTTCTTTCATTCGTTCCTCCGACAGACCTTGCCGAAGGGATCCGCCGCACCTATGAGTGGTACCGCAGTGCCGCTTCGAAGTGAGGCCGCATCGCCTTGACAGGCATGGTAAAACATGACACAATTAACTAGATATGCCTATATAAGTATACAGGAGGAGAGCTCATGGCAGATGATAGAATCATTGTGGCTTTGGATGTCCATTCACTGGAAGACTTGAAGAAGCTGGTTGAGACACTGGGGGACCGTGTTTCCTTTTATAAAGTCGGGATGGAACTGTTTTACAGTGCCGGTCCCGATGCGGTGCGGTATTTGAAGGATCAGGGAAAACACGTTTTCCTCGATTTGAAAGTACACGACATTCCCAATACCGTCGGGCAGAGTATTCGCGCTTTGACCCGTCTCGGCGCTGACTTCATGACCCTTCACGGTACGGGCGGCCGGGCCATGATGGAAGCGGCAGCCGAAGCCGTCCGTGATGAAGCGGAAAAATTACGTATCGAACGGCCGCGCCTGTTGGCCGTCACCGTGCTGACCAGCATCGATGAAGATGCCTGGAAGGAAATCGGCGGTCGGGACAATATTGCCGACTCGGTCAAAAACCTAGCAAGACTTGCCAAAGAAGCCGGTATCGACGGTACCGTATCGTCGCCGTATGAAGCTAAGGAAATCCGTTCGATGAACGGTCCGGAATTCCTCATCGTCACGCCGGGCATTCGGCCTACTTTTGCCGTTGCCAACGACCAGAAACGCTTTACGACGCCGTCTCAGGCGCTGCGTGACGGGGCTTCCCATTTAGTTATCGGCCGGCCGATTACCAAAGCGGACGATCCGAAAGAAGCAGCCGCAAAGATTTTAGCAGAAATTCAGGGGGTATAATTCATTATGTTGACAGAAGAAGAAGTAAGACAGTTATTAGTCGAAACCAAGGCCGTATTGGAAGGTCATTTTCTCTTGACGTCGGGACTGCACAGCCCGCTGTATGTCGAAAAATTCAACGTTCTCCAACATCCGGAATATACGGAAAAGCTCTGCAAGGAATTGGCTGAACGCTTTAAGGACCAGAATGTACAGACCGTTATGGGCCCCATGACCGGCGGCATCCTCTTGGCTCATGAAGTCGGCAAAGCTCTCGGTACGCGAGCCATCTTTACGGAACGGGAAAAGGGCGTCATGACCCTTCGCCGCGGTTTCCATATCGAACCGGGTGAACGCGTCCTTATCGTAGAAGATATCGTAACCACCGGCGGTTCGGTTCAGGAAGTCGTCGATGTCGTTAATAAAGCCGGCGGCGTCATCGTCGGTGTCGGCCTCCTCGTCGACCGCAGCGGCGGTAAGGCTGAATTCGGTGTACCGAAAGACAAGGTACAGGCTCTGCTTCACTTGACGGTTCCGACGTACAAACCGGAAGAATGCCCTCTCTGCAAACAGAGCATCCCCATGACCGAACGGGGAAGCCATCACTTAAAATAATTTAGGTCAGGAGATGTTTTGTTCATGGAAATGTTATCGGCCATAGCCCCGTTTTTTGTGGCCGGTTTGATGGGGACCATATTCGCCCGCTTTACGGGTATGAATATGAGCATGTGTGTCCTCCTCCTGTTTTTGTATATGGGAGCCAAACCGGTCGAAGCCATCTCGGCTATGTTGATGTTTAACGTCTTTACGTATTTTACCGTCTACTCCCAGCTCCACGTCATGCGGATCAAAAGCTTTGCCTTCTTCCCCGGCGTGCGGCTGGCTATCCCCATCTTGATTACCGTCGGGGTGGCGGCCCTGAATCCTTTTGTCGGTATCGCTTTCTTTATCCTCGTATTCCTCTTGGAAATCTTTGCTAAGATTTACCGGGAAATGAACCCCAAGTCCCGGCCTTCAAAATGGCAGATCGTTCAGATGGTCATTTCAGCCAGCGTCTTAGTGATCATCGGAGCCGTTGCCGTTCAGTTCATTCCGGAAAATTATTACTACATCGTCGGCGGCGTTACGATCTTGCTGTACGCGGTCATCATGTGGCGCATGGGTGACCGGCGCAAAGGCACGGCCTGGTGGGATAAATGGCTGTACCTGTCGGCACTGCTTACCGGCCTCAGCGGCATCGACGGGACGGACTGGCTGACGGCCATGCGCCGCAATCCTGAATCGGTCTTGTCGAAATGCTTCCCCATCGTCATCAATGGGGCCATGCTGATTGCCTTGGTCGTTTCGTACGGCGTGTACCGCTATTTTTCAATCGGTGCCTTGTTTGCTACCATCGGTACAGCTGTCGGCATTCGCCTTTTCGGCTTGTATGAACATTCGGGCAAAGGCAGCTTCTCTTACCTGACCCTGGGCGTCGCCGTCTTGACGGCCTTAGTATTCATGATCGTCCAGCCTGTACCCCATGGATTCCCCATCGTGCCCATGGCCGATGAAACGGGATTCTTTAGCTTTTAATTGACAAAGGACGGCTCTTTTTGACAGGCTCCCTTTAAGCAGACATGGGACATCCTAAAACTCATGCCATAAACCGACCTCTTGGAGTTGGACTTGAAAAAGATCTAACTGTAAGAGGTCGATTTTTTATGTCAAAATATAGATGTGAATTCAAATGGATAGGGATAGATGATTTGTAAGTGCGCAGGATAGGGAATCGTGTCCAGTGAGTATCGTGATGTTACGCTTGGACATAGATAGCTGTATGCATGCAGTTTAAAGGAGGTACAGTCCATGTTCAATAAATCCAGGTTAAAGGAAATTCTGACTCAGTATAAAAAAGATTTTCTGCCGAATCATTGGAAAGAGGAAAAATACAAATGGGAAGCCATCAAATGTTTTCAGGATAATTGGGATGTAGATGCAGCTGATTTTGCAGCTATGTTGTCAAAGTCACTGGCCGAGACCGATAATTTGCTTACGTCTATGAATAATTTCCCCAAGGGAATGATCCTCGGCTTTGCTAAGCATGAACCCGAGGAAGTCCGAGCCATGTATCTAGATCTCTTTGATGAAGATAAGGAGGTTTATGATCGTATCCATGTTTTTAAGACAAAGTCTGCTATTCTTCGCGATAAATATGGTAAGGAGGGCGACCAGCACTACCAGCATGAAAATGCCATAACCGTCTACCTATGGCTGCGATATCCGGAAAAATACTACATCTATAAGTTCGGAGAGGTGAAAGCCGTATCGGACGTATTGGAAAGTGGCTATCGGTTTAAGAAAGGTTCCTATAGGGATAATCTTCGAAATTTTTATGAATTCTATGATGAAATCTGTGAAGAACTGAAGCAAGATACGGAGCTTGTGGAGCTCTTTCGAAGTCAGCTCACGGACACCTGCTATCCGGATCCGGAGCTGAAAACACTGACCTTCGATGTCGGATTCTATATCAGTCGGGACTATGCCAAAGGTCATCATTCCGGGGAGGATGGGTCCCCAAGCGAGGGATGGCAGCCAACCCCGTCGGACTATGATCCGGGATTGACGGAACAGGATTGGGGGACGCTTTTACAGGATAAGGACGTTTTTAACGAAAGTTGTCTCCAAATTATGAAGCGGCTCAAAGAGTGTGGCGGAGCCGCTAGTTGTACACAGCTGGCCGCTACATACGGGGAATCAAAGAATTTCTATAACGCCAATTCATCGGCTTTGGCAAGGCGAGTCGCGGAAAAGACCGGTTGTCCCCTGCCGCCTGATCGTGATTCTAGAGATTCCAAATGGTGGCCCGTCTTATATGTGGGGAAATACGCATCCAAAGAAGATGGTGGCGCTTTTATATGGAAACTGCGTGATCCCCTTTCAAAGGCCCTTGATCAGGTTGATTTGAGTGATGTTGACCTTTTCGCAGCGTCTGCTGATGAAAAGGCTGAACCTTCCTACTGGTGGATGAACGCCAATCCAAAAATCTGGAGTTTTTCGAATCTGCAAGTTGGCGAAGTTGAGGCTTATACCCTATATAACGAAGACGGGCATAAGCGAAGAATTTTCCAGCACTTTATCGATGCCAAGGCCGGTGATTTCGTTATCGGTTATGAAGCAAACCCGGTAAAGCAGATCGTGGCGCTTGTCCAAGTTAAAGAAGGACAGGACGGGTCGAAGATATATTTTGAAAAGACGGAAGGATTGTCTTCTCCCATAGACTATCAGACGCTCAAAGAATGTCCGGAACTAAAGGATATGGAATTTTTCCGAAATCCGAACGGCAGCTTTTTCAAGTTGACTAAGGCTGAGTATGAATTCATCATGGATATGATTCGCGATGAAAATCCCTTGAAGATGGATGCGGCGATGCAACCCTATACAAAAGATGATTTTCTGTCTGAAGTCTATCTGTCTGCGGAGGACTATGATCGTCTGACGGAAGTGCTGTTTAATAAGAAGAACGTCATCCTGCAGGGGGCGCCCGGCGTCGGCAAGACCTTCTGTGCTAACCGACTGGCCTATTCGCTGATGGGAGAAAAGAACGACCATCAGATTGAATTCATTCAGTTTCATCAGAGTTATTCCTATGAGGATTTCATGATGGGGTATAAGCCGAATGAGTCGGGCGGTTTTACGTTGAAAACGGGGGTATTTTACCGGTTCTGTCAGAAGGCCGCCAATCAACGGGATAAGAAATTCTTCTTTATCATTGATGAAATCAACCGCGGTAACTTGAGTCAAATTTTTGGGGAACTGTTAATGCTAATTGAAAAAGACTACCGTGGTAAGACGATCACCCTTGCGTATAATGGCATACCCTTTTCTGTACCGGACAATCTCTATATCATCGGCATGATGAATACGGCTGACCGAAGCCTGGCCATGATTGATTATGCCTTGCGGCGGCGGTTCAGCTTTTTTGAACTTGAACCGGGATTCGATTCAAAGGGGTTCAACGCCTATAAGGATAAGCTGGCGAATGAAACCTTTAATGAACTCATTTCTAAAGTCAGCGAACTAAATGAAGAACTTCGGCGAGATAAATCCCTGGGGAAGGGATTCTGTATCGGACACAGCTATTTCTGCGGTAGGACGAAAGATAACTGTACCGACAGATGGATGCAGGCCGTTGTCGATTATGATATTTTGCCCATGCTTTCGGAATACTGGTTTGACGATGACAGCAAGGTGCAGCGTTGGGATACGATCCTGCATGGAGTCTTTCAATGACAAAGGATAAGCGCATCTTTATAAAAAATATCTATTACATGCTGTCCTATGCCTTCGCCATACTCAGACAATCTACCTATGAAGAAATCGAGAAAGAGCCTTTTGAGAATATCAACAATCTGTTTGCGGCGATTCTTTCTAAAGGAATCGGTTTGCAGCTCAAGCAAGGCCTTTACCGTGAATATATTCATCGCGTAGAAAATCGATACGTCGTTCGCGGAAAAATCAATCTGCCGGGGACGCTGAAAAATCGGTTGCAGCACCGTATTGCGGTGACCTGTGACTATGGAGACCTTTCCGAGGACAACTTACTCAACCGGATTCTAAAATCGACGGTTTGCTTGCTGTTGAAGCAGGAAGATGTACAGGACAAGTATAAGGCAGAACTCAAGCGGGAAATGCTGTTTTTCTCGAATGTTGCCGAAATTGATTTAAAACAGGTCCGATTCTCGGACATCTGCTTTCAGCGAAATAATCGCACGTATCAGATGCTGCTTGCCATTTCTCAACTGCTGATAGAAGGCTCGCTTCTGACAACCGAAGAAGGCAAGTTTCGTCTGATGGGCTTTTTGGATGAACAGCGAATGAGTCGCCTGTATGAGAAATTTATTCTCGAATATTATGTACAAGAATTTGGCCAGCGGCTAAAAGGATTCTCCGCACGGGCGTCGCAAATTCCCTGGCAGCTCGATGATGGTTTTGATGCCTTGCTTCCCGTCATGCAGACCGATATCACACTGACGTACGGTTGTCAGACACTCATCATCGATGCCAAATATTACCATCGGATACTGCAGACCCATTTTGACGTAGAGACCCTTCATTCCGGCAACTTGTATCAGATCTTCACGTATGTGAAGAACAAAGACGCCGAGGTTGCCGGAACAGGGCACCAGGTTTCTGGAATGCTGCTCTATGCGAAAACTGATAGCGACGTGGTGCCCAATCATGTCTATCATATGAGCGGCAATCAAATTTCTGTAAAAACACTCGATTTGAATCAGCCCTTTTCGAAGATTGCCGAGCAGTTGGATGGCATTGTAAGGAATCATTTCGGAATATTGTAAATTCCTTTGGATTTTATTGGACTGGGTCAGTCCGAAAGCAGGAGAACTTACTTCTTTGTCGAAATATATAAACATATGTCATTATCTATCGCTTATGTTTGATGGGAGGGGGAGTCCCTTATGAAAAAGTGTATGATGGCGGCCCTGTTTATGGCGGCCTTGGCGGTTAGTCCTGCTTTTGCGTATAATGAAGGGCCAATCATGGGGCCCTATGTATCGGTGCCGGGATTGACGGCCATCCAGCAGTGTAAACTCATGGTTGCCGGCAAGGTCATGGATCCGGCTGACGGAGCGGTGCTGCAGAAAGGCGATGTGGTCATGATTCCACTGCGTAAAGTCGCTGAACAGTTAGGGTATACGGTAAATTGGGACCCGACGGACCAGAGCGTCCGCGTCGAAATGAACATTGCCTATATCATCATCAAACCCGGTGAAGACTGGTATGAACGCATCGGGACGATTAAGAAAATCAATTTGAACCGCATCTTCCAATATGGCACGGGCCCGGTCAATGTTAACGGCACGATGTACGTACCGGCTCAGCTTTTTGAAGCCTTGTACAATAACGTGTCCGTTTCCCCGCAGGAGGTAATGATTACGCCGGCGGACCAGGCTTAAAAATAATCCGGCTTTAGGGAAGACCCTAAAAAATTTCTTGACTTTATAGGCCATGGCCGATAAAATAGATAGAGAATATACGACAGTCCTGTGAGGCTGTGTGATTCTTATACTTCTAGCTTGTACCTTTAATATAGTCCGGAGAGGCTACAAAGGGACATATTTTGCCATGCTTAGAATATGACCTTTGCCTTTCGGCAGAGGTCTTTTTTTTCAAGGAGGATTCGATGGTTAATATACAGGGCAAGAGCCTGTTGGGACTCCAAGGAGTGCCGAGGGAAGAAATTGAGTTGATCTTGAAGGTGGCCAAGAAAATGAAGGCTGTCGTCAAGAGCGACAACAAGAAACTGTCTTTGCTCAAAGGCAAGTCGGTGGTCAACATGTTTTGGGAACCGAGTACCCGTACCCGCGGTTCTTTTGAAATGGCTGCCAAGTATCTCGGTGCCGACGTCATCAATTTCACGCCCCGAGGAAGTTCCATTCAAAAAGGGGAAAGCTTCCGCGACACGCTCTTAACGGTGACGGCCATGGGTGTCGATGCCATCGTCATGCGTCAGAAACAGGAAGGTTCGCCGTACTTTGCCCAGCGCTGTGTCGACCCGATCATTATCAACGCCGGTGACGGAGCTCACGAACATCCGACGCAGGGCCTCCTCGACATGTTCACCATCCAGGAAGTGAAGGGCCGCATCGAAGGATTGAAGGTC
Source organism: Megasphaera sp. MJR8396C (assembly GCF_001546855.1). Lineage (GTDB taxonomy): Bacteria > Bacillota > Negativicutes > Veillonellales > Megasphaeraceae > Megasphaera. The sequence goes on from NZ_KQ958144.1 coordinate 25,636, forward strand.
GTCATCGTCGGCGATATCGACCACGGCCGCGTTGCCCGTTCCAATATTTACGGCCTCAAGACGATGGGCGCCGACGTCCACCTCGTCGGCCCGCGGACGCTGCTCCAGCCGGAACTGGAAGCCATGGGCGTCACCGTCCACTATGACCTGAAGGAAGCTCTCAAGGATGCCGACGTCATCAACGTCCTGCGCATTCAGAAGGAACGGCAGGGCATCGGATTCTTCCCCAGCGCCGGCGAATATAACTCGCTGTTTGGAATCAAGAAAGACCGCCTCAAATGGGCTAAAGACGACGTCCTCGTCCTTCATCCGGGCCCGATGAACCGCGGCATCGAAATTGATTCCGACGTTTGCTACAGCGAACATTCTTCGATTCAGGAACAGGTCATGAACGGCGTATCCGTCCGCATGGCCGTATTATATCTGACAATTATGGGAGGCGATGACGTTGACATTACTCGTTAAAGGCGGCAGAGTTATCAATCCGGCTATGCAGCAGGATGAAATTTGCGATATCCTCATTGAAAATGGAAAAATTAAAGAAGTCGGTGCCAATCTCACGGCAGACAAGGCAGAAGAAGTTTTTGACGCTTCCGGTCTCGTCGTAGCACCGGGCTTCATCGATATGCACGTCCATCTCCGTCAACCCGGCCAGTCGGGCAAGGAAACGATCGAAACGGGAACTCAGGCAGCGGCTGCCGGCGGCATTACCCGCGTAGCCACCATGCCTAACACCAAACCGGTCATCGATTCGGCCATTGTCGTCGACGGCTTGAAGTATAAGATCGAACACGAAGCGAAGGTTAAGGTAGAAATTATCGGCGCCATTTCTAAAGGCCAGCAGGGCCAGGAATTGTCGGCCATGGGCGCGATGGCCAAAGAAGGAGTCGTCGCTTTTTCCGATGACGGCCACTACGTCGAAAATTCCGACTTCATGCGTAAAGCCATGGAATATGCCAGCATGTTCCACAAGATCATCATCGACCACTGCGAAGATGACAACCTCATCGAAGGCGGGAATATGCACGAAGGCGTCGTATCGAATGAATTGGGCATGAAAGGCCGTCCGGCCGTTGCCGAAGACATCGCCGTTGCCCGCGACATCTTCTTGGCAGAAGCGACGGGAACACCGGTCCACATCGCCCACATCAGCACCAAGAACGCCGTCGACCTCGTCCGCCAGGCTAAAAAGCGCGGCGTCCAGGTTACGGCAGAAGTTACGCCGCAGCACCTCATCTTTACCGATGAAGCCCTGCGCACCTTTGAAACGCGCTACAAAATGAATCCGCCGATCCGCTCGGACATCCACCGCGATGCCTGCGTCGAAGGGCTTAAAGACGGCACCATCGATGCTGTCGTTACCGACCATGCACCCCATGAATGGGAAGAAAAAGACCAGGAATTCAATTTGGCACCCAGCGGCTTCGTCGGCCTTGAAACGAGTGTCGGCGCTATGCTGACCCATTTGTATCATACGGGCATCATCGACCTCATGAGCCTGGTCAATGTCATGTCGACGGCTCAGGCCAAGATCCTCAATCTGGATGCCGGCGTCATTGCACCGGGGAAAGATGCCGATTTAACGTTCCTTGATCTCGATAAAGAATGGACCGTCGATTCCTCGAAATTCTATTCCAAGGGAAAGTCGACTCCTTTTGATGAAATGATCTTCAAAGGGAAGGCGGCAGCGACCATCGTCAATGGTAAATTTGTGATGAAAAACGGGGAGGTTTTATAATGAAAGGTGTCCTCATATTAGAGAACGGACAGAAATTTTACGGCAATATGCTGATGGACGAACCGGCCGTCGGCGAAGTTGTCTTCAATACAGGCATGACAGGCTATCAGGAAACCTTTACGGACCCGTCCTATGCCGGTCAGATCATTACCCTGACCTATCCGATTATCGGCAATTACGGTTTGTTCCATGAAATCGAACAGGCTGACCGCCCTTATGCTGCCGGCTTCATCGTCAGCGAACTCTGCGAAGAACCGAGCAACTGGCAGAATGAAGGTCAGCTGTCTACCTTTATTATGACACACCACATCCCCTGCCTCTACGGCGTCGATACCCGTGCCATTACCCGGGCTATCCGCAGCCAGGGGGTCATGAAAGGCGTTATCGTACCGGAAACGATGGAAGAAAGCGCTATTAAAGAACTCTTTGATACGCCCCTTGAAACGCAGCTCGTAAAAAAAGTTTCGACGCGGGACATCAAGCACATGGGCGACGGCCGCTACCATGTAGCCGTCATGGATTACGGCGCCAAGGGCAATATCCTTCGTGAATTGGTCAATAACGACTGCCGCCTGACAATCTTCCCGGCAACGACCAAGGCCGAAGACGTACTGGCCATCAATCCCGACGGCATCTTCCTCAGCAACGGCCCTGGCGACCCTAAAGATATTCCCGATATCATCGATAACGTTAAACAGCTCATGGGCAAGAAACCGATTTTCGGCATCTGCCTGGGCCTGCAGCTCATCGGCCTGGCCCTTGGCGGCAAGAGCCGTAAATTGACCTTCGGCCACCGCGGTTCCAACCATCCGGTCAAAGATATCCGCACGGGCCGCGTCTACATCACGTCTCAGAACCACGGCTACATCATCGATGAAGATTCCCTTCCGAAGGATGAAGTCGTCATTACCCACCGCAACCTCCATGACAACACCCTTGAAGGTTTTGAAGTTCCGTCCCGCAATATCATGTGCGTCCAGTACCATCCGGAAGCCTCGCCGGGACCGACGGACAATCTGTATCTGTTTACACAATTCGTCAAGATGATGGAGGAAAAATAACATGGTAGAAGGATTGAAGAAAGTACTCGTTATCGGTTCCGGCCCTATTATCATCGGGCAGGCCGCCGAATTTGACTATGCCGGTACCCAGGCCTGCCGGGCCTTGAAAGAAGAAGGATTGGAAGTCGTCCTCATCAACAGCAACCCGGCGACGATCATGACCGACGAAGACATTGCCGACCGCGTCTATGTCGAACCGATTTCCCTCGACTACGTTACGGAAGTCATCGAAAAAGAACGGCCCGACGGCCTCTTGGCCACCCTCGGCGGTCAGGTCGGCCTCAACATGGCTGTCCAGTTGGCCAATGCCGGCGTTCTCGAAAAATACAATGTCCAGCTCCTCGGTACGCGCCTGTCGGCTATCGAAGAAGCGGAAGACCGTGAATTATTCAAAAAGGCCATGAACGATATCAACCAGCCGGTACCGGAAAGTGATATCTTTGAAGACGTTCCCTCGGCCATTGAATTTGCCGATAAAATCGGCTACCCGATCATCGTCCGTCCGGCCTTTACCCTCGGCGGTACCGGCGGCGGCATCGCCCACGACGAAGATGAACTGTTCATGATCGCTACCCGCGGTATCAAGCTCAGCCCGATCAATCAGATCCTCGTCGAACGCTCTGTTGCCGGCTGGAAAGAAATCGAATACGAAGTCATGCGCGATAAGGCCGATAACTGCATCATCGTCTGCAACATGGAAAACGTCGACCCCGTCGGCATCCATACGGGCGACTCCATCGTCGTCGCTCCCAGCCAGACCCTGAATGACCTGCAGTATCAGATGCTGCGCACGGCATCCCTCGATATCATCCGCCGCTTGAAAATCGAAGGCGGCTGCAACGTCCAGTATGCCCTCGACCCGAACAGCAACCAGTACTACGTCATCGAAGTCAATCCTCGTGTCAGCCGTTCGTCGGCCCTGGCTTCGAAAGCGACGGGCTATCCCATCGCCAAAGTTGCCGCCAAAGTGGCCACCGGTCTTACGTTGGACCAGATTACTAATGCCGTTACGGGCAAGACGACGGCCTGCTTCGAACCGACCCTCGACTACTGCGTCGTCAAGTTTCCGCGCTGGCCTTTCGAAAAATTCGCCTTGGCCGATAAATCCCTGGGCACCCAGATGAAGGCGACGGGCGAAGTCATGTCCCTCGACCGCTGCTTTGAAGGGGCCCTGCTCAAAGCCGTTCGCTCCCTGGAAATCGGTGTCAACTACATTTCCATGAAGAAGCTTGAAAGCAAGTCCCTCATCGATATCGTCGAACTCCTGCAGAAGCAGGATGATGAACGACTGTTCGTCGTCGCTCAGGCCCTGCGCCTCGGCATCAGCGAAGAAAAGATTCACTACATCACCGGTTACGACCTGTGGTTCCTCCATAAAATCAAAAACATCATCGACGTCGAATTCGACCTGCAGCGCAACAATCTGACCATCGATAACGTTCGCTTGGCCAAACGCTACAGCATGCCCGACGCCGTCATCGCCGAATTTACCAAAAAGACGGAAGAAGAAGTCCGTCAGTTCCGCGTCGACCACGGCATTATGCCGACCTTCAAGATGGTCGATACCTGCGCGGCTGAATTTGAAGCGGCTACGCCGTACTACTATTCCTGCTATGCGACGGAAGACGAAGTCAAACCGCTCGGCAAGAAGAGCGTCATCGTCCTCGGGTCCGGTCCGATCCGCATCGGCCAGGGAATCGAATTTGACTACTGCTCCGTCCATTCTGCCTGGGCCCTGCGCAAGGCCGGCATGAACAGCATCATCATCAACAACAACCCGGAAACGGTCAGCACCGACTTCGATACGTCGGACAGCCTGTACTTTGAACCGCTCATGGTCGAAGACGTCATGGCTGTCGTCGAAAAGGAAAAGCCCGTCGGCGTCATCTGCCAGTTCGGCGGTCAGACGGCCATCAACCTGGCGGCTCCCTTGGCTAAGCGCGGCGTCACCGTCCTCGGCACTTCGGTCGACGGCATGGACCGGGCAGAAGACCGGGAACGTTTCGATGAAGTCCTGGCCAAATTGAACATTCCTCGTCCCGACGGCCGCATTGCTACCAGCGATAAAGAAGCCATGAAGGTCGCGTCCGAATTGGAATTCCCGCTCATCGTCCGCCCGTCGTACGTCCTCGGCGGCCGAGCTATGGAAATCGTTTACAATGAAAAAGAATTGGAACGCTATCTCCGTGAAGCCGTCATCGCTTCGCCGGATCATCCGATCCTCATCGACGAATACATGGTAGGCCGTGAAGTCGAAGTCGACGCCGTCGCCGACGGAACCGACGTCTACATCCCGGGCATCATGGAACAGGTAGAACGGGCCGGCGTCCATTCCGGTGACTCCATTGCCGTCTACCCGCCGCAGCACCTCGACGATGACATGATCGCTCAGATCGTCGACTATACGACCCGCATCTCCCTGGAACTCCAGGTCAAAGGCTCGGTCAACATCCAGTTCGTCGTATCTCGCGGCAAATTGTACATCATCGAAGTCAATCCGCGTTCGAGCCGTACCGTTCCTTTCCTCAGTAAAGTAACGCACTTCCCGATCGTCGAAATCGCAACCCGCATCGCCCTCGGCGAAACCTTGAAGGATATGGGGATTCACAGCGGCCTCATGCCGGCGAAGAAACACGTTGCCGCTAAGGCTCCGGTCTTCTCCTTCAGCAAGATTGGCCTCGCTGAAATCGCCCTCGGCCCGGAAATGAAATCGACCGGCGAAGTCATGGGTATCGGCCATTCCTACTCGGAAGCCCTGTATAAGGCCGTCAACGGCGCTAAGATGAAGATCCCTGCCGGCGGTACGATCTTGGTTACCGTCGCCGACCGCGATAAAGCCGAAGCCCTCCATCTGGCCGAAGGCTTTAAGGAACTGGGCTACCACATCATCGCCACCGAAGGCACCGGCTCCTACTTCAACGATCACGGCATGCCCGTCGACATCGTCCGCAAGATCCATGAAGGCGGTCAGAACATCGCCACCATGATCCGCAACGGTAAAATCGACTTGGTCCTCAATACCCTGACCTATGGCAAACATCCGGAACGTGACGGCTTTAATCTCCGCCGCATGGCTGTTGAATTAGCCGTTCCCTGCCTGACCTCTCTGGACACGGCTCGCGAAGTCCTGCGCGTCTTTGCCAATAAGGGCAAGAACGACGGCTATCATCACGTCGCAGCCCTTCAGGATTACGATATGGAATAAGGTTACAGGCCTTGAATCGGTCTGCTAATACAGAAGTCTCTCACAATCGTGGGAGGCTTCTTTTTATGCCCGCAGTTTTGATATGGACCGGCAAGGTGGGATCGGGTTTTGTAAGGAGAAATTATGCTATAATAAACATAATTACAGAAAGGATGATGATCATGAAATTAAAGCACAGCTTACTTGCGGTGACCTTTGGCGCCGCCTTGACCTTTGGCAGCATCTTTGGCGCCCAGGCCTTCTTCAACAGTCCCTTGGCAGCCAACAGTAATTACCGGCCCATCAACTTCGGCATGGGCTACGAAATGTACGTCGACCTCAGTTCCTTAGAAACCATTAAAGATAACGGCCAGGGCTGGATCTTTAAGGTCAATGTCTTCCGCTCGCCGGAAGATTCGGGACGCATCGAAGGGACGTATACCCTGACCTATAAGATTTTCCGCGGACAGGCCTGGATATACAATGACTCGACCAATACCTGGCTGGAAATCCCCATGCGGAAGAAAGAACTGAAGCATAAGGATATTGCCGACTTCGTCACGGTCAACCTCTGTTACCGCCAGAAGACGGGTCAGTATTTAAACGATGACTACGGCTATGTTCAGGGGATGGAACGCTATTACAAGGGGGAGTCGTAACGGATGCGGCCGTTCATGTTCCGGCGCCGCTGAAAACCGGTGACTACATCGGCATCGCGGCACCGGCAACGCATGACGAGGGGCAGGATATTTCAAAGGCGGTGGCACGTCTGAAGCAGGCCGGTTACCGGGTAAAAGTCATGCCGACGACGTCCGGGTCCTACGGCTTCTTTTCCGGAACCGATGAGGCGCGGGCCAATGATGTGAACGCCTTATTCCATGACGATGACGTAAAGGCCATGGTCTGCCTTAATGGCGGTTACGGCTCGGCACGCATCCTCGATAAACTCGATTATGACTATATCGCAGCCCATCCCAAATGGGTCGTCGGCTTTAGCGATATTACGGCCCTTCAGGTGGCCTTGTGGGAAAAGAGCCATCTGGTTACGGCCAACGGCCCGTTGATGGTTACTTTAGGGGATGCGAATGATTATACAGCCAATCAATTTTTTAACGGTCTGACCCGGTCTGACTGGCACGGTAACTTGGCCTTGCCGGCTGGACGCAAATTGAAAACGATCGTTTCCGGGACGGCAAAAGGCCCCATCGTAGGTGGTAACTTGACCCTCATTGCCTCTCTCGTCGGTACACCCTATGCTCTCGACGGCACAGGGTGTATTTTGGTGCTCGAAGATACGGGAGAAAGCTCGTACCGTATCGACCGCATGATGAATCAGCTCTGGCAGAGCGGCCTCTTATCGCGGGTTTCTGCCATTGTTTATGGCGATTTTACGGCTTCTTCTCACGACGAAGGTGACTTTACGACGGATGAGGTATTGGATTATTATGCTCACTTGGCTCAGGTACCGGCCATCAAGGGCCTTCCCGTTGGCCATACGTCTAATAAGGCCTTTATTCCGTACGGTATCACGGTTTATCTTAATGCTAGTGGGCCGGAAGCGTCCTTGTCTTTTCAGGAATGATAAGTTTTGACGAAAAGGTATAATGATAATTATGTAAAAACAATGCATATTTTATTGACAAAACATTTTAATTCAACTATAATGAATTAAAATTCAATAAAACATCAAGGTATAAGCTATTTAGAGGTATAAATTGTGTTTCTGGGAGTGATGCATTGTGAAGACGAAAGTATTTATAGATGGACATGAGGGGACGACAGGCCTTCGGATTCATGAACGCCTGAGCCAGCGTCAGGATATCGAATTGATTCCCATCGCTGACGAACACCGCAAGGACCCCGATGCCATCCGCGCCTGCCTCAAAGCCGCCGACATCGCCTTCCTTTGCCTTCCCGACGATGCGGCTGCTGAAGCCGTCAAATTGGCAGAAGGCTGCAACGTCCGACTCATCGATACGTCGACGGGCCGGCGGGTAGCACCGGGCTGGACCTACGGCTTCCCTGAATTGTCGAAGGCGCAGGAAAAAGCCATCGCCCACAGCGATTTCGTCGGCAATCCCGGCTGCCATGCCAGCGGCGCCATTTCGATTTTGCAGCCCTTGACGGCAGCGGGATTGGTCCCGGCCGATTATCCGGTGACGGCCTTTTCCCTGACCGGGTACAGCGGCGGCGGTAAGAAGATGATCGCCCAATATGAAGGCCATAAGAGCGCTGACCTTTTGGCACCGCGTCAATACGGCCTGAGCCAGCAGCATAAGCATTTAAAAGAAGTCGTTTCCATCTGTCATTTGGCACAGGAACCGGTCTTTACGCCCATCGTCGATGACTATTACAGCGGCATGGAAGTGATGATTCCTTTCTTCAGCCAGCTGTTGACTAAAAAGGTTACGGCAAAAGACGTGTGGAATATCTTAGCCGAGCATTATGAAGGCTGCCCCTTCATCCACGTCCTCGACTTTGGGGTCGACAAGGGCGGTTTCATCAGTGCCAATGACATGAGCGACTACGATGACATGGAAATCGTCGTGACCGGCAATGACCAGCGCATCATGGTCACGTCTTTATTCGATAACCTGGGAAAGGGCGCTTCCGGTGCGGCCATTCAGAACATGAACCTCATGATGGGCATCGATGCAACGACAGGATTACAGTTAAAACATTAGAAAGGTGGAGTCAGTATGAGTCAGGTTTATGATAACTTTGGCGTACCGCAAGGATTTCAGGCTGCCGGTACGTACAGCGGATTATGCAGCAGCCGTGTGAAATTAGATGTCGCCATGATCGTAAGCCGACGAGACTGCTCCATCGTAACCGATACGCAGCAGGGGATGACGGCCCGGTCCGGAAAGGTCCTGGTACTGCACAATGGAATGGCGCTTCCAGAAGGCCTGAGGGGGCGCGAAATTTCAGAGGAAGTCTGTCAGGCCGTCGGTACCTGTATCGAAGAAGCTCCGGCTTCGGTAGCCCTCGTCGCCAGCGGTGCCAAGGGCCAGTATTTCCGGCCATCCCTCTTGATCCATAGTCTGAAAAATCTGACGGCCGGCCTCGATACGGATAGTCAGCCTGTCGAAGCCGTTATCGACAATGGCGGTGACGTGTCGGCCCAGACCGTTCTTCTGGCAGATAACGGCGGGGCCTTAAGCGGCATTGCCGCTGACGGGACGGCGGACAGCGACGGCTTATGCGTCATCATGACCGACGCCGAAGCCGACGGCGCTATGATTGAAACGGCACTGGCTCAGGTCAAGGCTGATATGGATACGGAGAATTTTACCTTCATCGTCATGGCCAATGGGGGAGCCGGCAGTCAGCCGGTCGGCCAGGATGACTTTTCCGAAGGAATCGAAGCATTACTGGTAAAATTAGGCTTTCAACATGCTTTGAAAGCGTGCAGTTAACTAGGGGGAAGACAATATATGTTCAAAAGAAGTGATCTCGTTTCAGAGGATGTAAAAGCCGTGACCAATGCCCAAAAGGCGCAGATTTTGATGAATGCCCTGCCATACATCAAAAAATACAACGGAAAAATCGTCGTCGTCAAATACGGCGGCAATGCCATGATCAATGAAGACTTGAAGCGGTCGGTCATGGGCGATATCGTCTTATTGAACCTCATCGGCGTCAAAGTCGTCCTGGTCCACGGCGGCGGTCCGCATATTAAATCGGCGCTGGATCAATTGGGCATCGAATCGAAGTTTATCAATGGCCTGCGGGTGACCGACGAAGCGACGATGAAGGTCGTCCAAATGGTCCTGGCCGGCCAGGTCAATAAGGATCTGGTTAATCTCATCGGCTCCATCGGCGGCAAGGCCATCGGCCTCTGCGGCATCGACGACCAGATGATCAAGGTCCGCAAACAGAGCGACGAACTGGGCTATGTCGGACGCATTACCGACGTCGACGTATCCATCATTCAGGATAACCTCGATAAAGGTTATATCCCGGTCATCTCGACGATCGGGACCGATACCAATGGCCAGGCTTACAATATCAATGCCGATACGGCTGCGGCTCAGATTGCCGGCGCCCTAAATGCCGAATGTATGCTGTCCATGACCAATATCGACGGCGTATTAAAAGATCCGTCCGATCCCGATTCACTGTTGACGGAAATTACCCTTGAACAGTCTCGTCAGTTAGAGCAGGACGGCATCATTGCCGGCGGCATGATTCCCAAAGTACAGTGCTGTACCGATGCCATCAAAGCCGGTGTCAAGCGGGTGTTTATCATCAACGGCACCGTACCTCACGCCATTCTCATTGAAATGCTGACCGAAGAAGGCTTGGGAACGATGTTCGTCGGCCACTATTCGTTAGGGAAGTAAGGCTGTTCTTTTGGTACACTGGATTGTCGACCCGGATTAGGGCAAAAAGGAGATACAGAACATGGCAGAAGATTATAAAACTCTGGATAAACAATATATCGTCAACGTCTACAATCGGATCGGTGCCGTCCTAGACCACGGCAAGGGAGCCACCTTATACGACGTAGAGGGGAAAAAGTATATCGACCTCAGTGCCGGCATTGCCGTCAATATCTTTGGCGTCTGTGACGACGAATGGATTCAGGCCGTCGAAACGCAGCTCCATAAATTGAGCCACATTTCGAACGTCTTTTACACGGAACCGCAGACCGTCTTGGCCGAAAAATTGTGCCAAAAGACGGGGATGAAGAAGGTGTTCTTCTCGAATTCCGGTGCCGAAGCCAATGAATGTGCCATTAAGACGGCCCGGAAATATTCTCACGATAAATATGGCGACGGCCGCCATACGATCATCACCTTGAAAAATAGTTTCCATGGCCGGACCTTAGCGACCCTGACGGCCTGCGGCCAGGACTCTCTCCATCAGGACTTTGGTCCCTTCGTCGACGGTTTCGTTTACGCCGAAGCCGATAATTTTGACGACGTCAAACACTTATGCGAAACGAATAAGGTCTGCGCCATCATGATGGAAATGGTACAAGGCGAAGGCGGCGTCCATCCCCTCGATAAGGATTTTGTCAAACAGGTGGAAGCTTACGCCAAGGCTCACGACATCCTGATCGTCGTCGATGAAGTCCAGACCGGCAACGGCCGTACGGGATACCTCTATGCCTATATGGGCTACGGTATCGAACCGGATATCGTCTCGACGGCTAAAGCCATCGGCGGCGGCCTGCCCTTAGGCGTCACCCTGTTTGCTTCTTCGACGGAACATACCCTGACCGACCACACTCATGGCTCGACCTTTGGCGGCAACCCAATCTGCACAGCCGGCGCCATTTCCATCATCGACCGACTGACGCCGGAACTCATGGAAGAAGTCCAAAAGAAGGGCCAGTATATTAAAGAAGAATTGGAACCGTGCCAGCACGTCGACCACGTATCGGGCATGGGCCTCATGATCGGCGTTGCCCTGAAAGACAAAGATCTGAGTGACGTTGTCGAAGGCTGCGTCGCAAAAGGCGTCCTGGTCCTGACGGCCAATGGCCTGCTCCGGCTCCTGCCGCCCCTCAACATCTCCTGGGATGACTTGAAAGAAGCCATTGCTATTGTGAAGAAGGTCATCGATAAATAAGGGAGAGGGGAAACTTATCGTACCTTCCTGCAAATAAAATATTTTTATAAAATCTCAGAGCTAGAAACAAGGCCCGGCGTAGATGCGCCGGGTCTCTTTCTGTATACGGAGCCTCCTTTCTTGCTATTGGCCGGTGAATTTCGTACAATATGGCTATACCAGCAATTGGGTAGTTTTTGAAGCCAATAAGGAAGGCCATACATGAAACATTTAAAAATAGCTTACAGTTTTGACGTACAGTATTACTTTGTCGACAGCGACCGGGACATCGTGCCCATTGAAGAAACGGACTTTACCGATGTCGCCGTAGCCGTCCTGTCGGATCAGGATTTTTCTTATATTGACACCATTACCGAGACAGGATTCGGCATCCCCATCATGGTCATCATGCCCGGCGGTGAGAAACTGCCGGAAGCGTATATCGACAAGGTCGACGTCGTCTTGACGGAAGAAATGGTCAATAAGAGCCGTTGCATTGCCGCTGCCGAACGCTTGGCCGGCCGCTATGAACAGACGGTGCTGCCGCCCTTTTTTGCCGACCTCGTCGACTACGTCAATGAAAAGAATACGCCTTTTGACTGCCCGGGCCACCAAGACGGCTTATTTTTCAAAAAGCATCCGGCCGGACGATACCTCTATGATTTCTACGGACCCCACATTTTCCAGTCCGATATTTGTAATGCCGACGTCACCTTAGGGGACCTCCTCATCCATGAAGGGCCGGCCCTCGAAGCCCAGGACTTTGCCGCCGAAGTATTCCATGCCGATAAGACCTATTTCGTCCTCAACGGCTCGTCGTCGGCCAACAAGGTCGTGGCCAACGCCTTATTGGCCCCAGGCGATTTGGTCCTCTACGACCGCAACAACCATAAGTCCGTCGCCATCGGCGCCCTCATCCAGGCCGGCGCTGAACCGGTCTATTTGGAAACGGCCCGCAATCCCTATGGCTTCATCGGCGGCATCGACGCCCACTGCTTCGGTGAAGGCTATCTGCGTGAGTTAGCTGCCGAACGAAATCCTGAAAAGGCTAAGGCAAAACGGCCTTTCCGACTGGCCGTCATCCAGCTCGACACCTATGACGGCACGTTATACAATGCCCGTTACGTCGTCGACCGCATCGGCCATCTCTGCGACTACATCCTCTTTGATTCGGCCTGGGCTGGCTATGAACAGTTTATTCCCATGCTCAAGGACTGCTCGCCTCTCCTCCTCGATTTACAGGACGACGATCCGGGCATCCTCGTCGTCCAGTCGGTCCATAAACAGCAGGCCGGGTTTTCCCAGGCTTCGCAGATCCATAAGAAGGACAATCACATCCATGATCAGAAGCGCTACTGCAACCACAAGGTATTTAACAATTCCTTCATGGCCAATGCTTCGACAAGTCCTTTTTATCCCATGTTTGCCACCATTGCCGTCAATGCCAAGATCCACGCCGGTGCTGCCGGCCGCAAGATGTGGCTGGACTGCGTAAAATTGGGTATCGACGCCCGAAAAGATATCCTGCGCCGCTGCCATTATATCCGCCCCTTCGTAGCGCCTGTCGTTCACGGAAAGCTTTGGCAGGAAGGGGATACCGATGACATAGCTCATGATTTGGCTTACTTTACCTTTGAGCCCGGTGCCAAGTGGCACGCCTTTGAAGGCTACGGAGACGGTCAGTATCGCGTCGACCCCTGCAAGCTCCTGTTGACGACGCCCGGCATCGATGCCGAATCGGGAGAATATGAAGATTTCGGGATCCATGCCAATATCTTGGCGACGTACCTGAGAGGGAACGGCGTCATTCCTGAAAAGTGCGATTTAAATTCCATTCTGTTCCTCCTGACGCCGGCAGAAAATAAGAATAAGATGCGCCTCCTCGTCTCCCAGTTGGTCCGCTTTGAACGCTTCGTCGATCACGACGTTCCCATGCAGGAAGTCCTCCTCGGTGTCTACAACGCCCATCCGGACCGCTATGCCGGCTATACGATACGCCGACTTTGCCAGGAAATGCACGATTTTTATAAATCCCATCACGTCAAAGATTTACAGAAAAAACTGTTCCGCAAGGAATACTTCCCGGAATACGTCATGAGCCCCCAAGAAGCTCATCACTCCTTCGTCCGCGGCCAAGGCGAATTGGTTGCTCTCGACAATATCGAGGGCCGCATCGCCTTGGAAGGCGCCCTGCCGTATCCGCCGGGCGTCCTCTGCGTCGTACCGGGCGAACGCTGGTCGAAGACGGCTGTTCAGTATTTCAAGGCCCTTGAAGAAGGCCTTAACGAACTTCCCGGATTTGCCTCGGAAATCCAAGGCGTCTATTTGGAAAAAGAGGACGATGGCCGCATCCATGCCTACGGCTACGTCCTAAAAGAATAAGCTTGTAAACGAAAAAAACACGATTTCTTCCGTGAAGGAAGAAATCGTGTTTTTGGTTGCTCGTCTTACAGCAGGTTTTTGACTGCTTCGGAAATTCGTTTGGCAATGTCCGGATTGTTCATGGTGTAGACGTGGATGCCGTCGACGCCGTTGGCCAGAAGGTCGGCAATCTGGTCGATGGCATAGGTGATGCCGATGTCGTACATGGCGTCGGGTTTGTCGCCGTATTTGGCAATGGCCCGCTGGAATTTGATGGGCAGGGTGGCGCCGCACATGGCGATCATGTTTTCGATTTGGCGCTTGTTGGTAACCGGCATGATGCCCGCTTCGATGGGCACCTTGATGCCGGCGATTTCACAGCGTTCGCGGAAGCGGTAAAATACGGTATTGTCGAAAAACATCTGGGAAATCAGTTCGCTGGCACCGGCATCGACCTTGGTCTTGAGGTTTCGGATGTCGGCAACGACGGTCTTGGCTTCGGCATGGCCTTCGGGATAGCAGGCGCCAGTGATGTTGAATTCCGGCTCTTTTTCCTTAATGAAGGCGATGAGGTCGCTGGCATGTTCAAAGCGATGGGACCGTTCTCTTCCCGGCGTTTCGTCGCCGCGAAGGGCCAGGATGTTTTCGATTCCCCGTGCTTTCAGCTCTTCTAAGGTTTCGAGGGCTTCTTCTTCCGTAAGGTAGATGCAGGGCATGTGGGCCACGGTTTCGCAGCCCAGGTTCTTTATATAGGTTGCAACTTCTGTCGTGCGGTTGCTGCCCTGGCCGCCGGCACCGCAGGTTACGCTGATGAAGTCCGGTCGGATCTTGCTCAGTTCATCCAGTGTGGGATATACGCTTTCGATGGGAGTATCTCGTTTTGGCGGGAAAACTTCGAATGAAAAGACTGTCTTTTTGGTAAAAAGCTCGTTAGTGTGCATACATCAATGTCCCCCTCAGATCGTAAGAAGATAAAGGCTGCCCCCATAGAGGCAGCCTCTTTTCTTATCTTTTATTATATTGAAGATTTTCGGTCCTGTCTATTAGAAACTCGGTAAGATAGCGCCTTGGTACTTATCTTCGATGAATTTCTTGACTTCCGGAGACTGGAGCGCTTTGACGAGCTTCTGGATTTCCGGACGGTTTTCGTCGCCGTCACGAACGACGAGGACGTTAGCATACGGCGAATCCTTCGGTTCCAGGAAGAGGGCGTCTTTCAACGGATTGAGGCCGGCTTCCATAGCGAAGTTGGTGTTGATGAGGGCGATGTCGACGTCGTCGATGGAACGGGGAATCTGAGCCGCTTCGAGTTCGACGAACTGGAGATTTTTATCGTTCTTTACGACATCCTGAACGGTAGACGTGATGTTGCCGCCGTCTTTAAGGGTGATGAGACCGGCACTCTGGAGAATGAGGAGGGCGCGGCCGCCGTTGGTCGGGTCGTTGGGGATGGCGACTTTGGCGCCGTCAGCGAGGTCTTTCAGATCTTTGATTTTGCGGGAGTAAATGCCCATCGGTTCGACGTGGATCTTGGCGATGGCTTTTAATTTCGTGCCGTGTTCGCTGTTGAATTTATCGAGGTACGGCGTGTGCTGGAAGAAGTTGGCATCCAGTTCTTTGTCGTTTAACGCCAGGTTCGGTTTGACGTAATCCGTAAATTCGACGACTTTGAGATCGACCCCTTCTTTGGCTAAGAGCGGTTTGATTTCGTTGAGGATTTCAGCGTGCGGAACGGGCGTAGCGCCGACGGTGACGGTGACATTTTTGTCGGACGAAGCCGTCGTCTGGGAATCACTGCCGCAGCCGGCGGCTAAGAATGCGACGGCCATCAGGGCCGCAGCAGCGAGAACGGAAAGTTTTTTGAAATTTTTCATGAGTATGCCTCCTGTTAATATGATAGTCAGACCTTTTTGCTTCGCCATTATCCATGAAAAAAAGCCTCTTCCCGAAAGAGAAAGAGGCTTGTCCTTGATTCTTTATCTCTCGGAATACATTCCGCAGGAATTAGCACCGTGTTATCGGTTGCCGGGCTTCATAGGGCCAGTCCCTCCGCCACTCTGGATAAATGTCGTTCAATTGTCTTGTGTAATAGTTTACCATGAATGGGCAATTTGTCAATACGAAAATACGCAAGAATCTTGTCGATTTAAAATGATGTTGTGCAAAAAAGTTATCTTTTAAACCGAAGAGGGGCCTTGCCATATTCCCATCTTGACAAGGGACGGCTGTCAGTATATAATCTAAAGCAAATTATAAATGTTGTCGATGAACGAAACGAGTATATCCGATTGTGGCAGCTACAGCGAGCCGATGGCAGTGAAAGTTCGGCGCAGACCGGCGGGTAGAATGGATTCGGGAGATGCGGCCTGAACGGTGACCAGTAGGGTGCGACGGTGTATTTCCACCGCTATCAAAGAGACGTGTATCGCCATGAGGCCGTACATGTAGAGCTGGACTCACTGAGTCAATTTGGGTGGTACCGCGGAAGAATCTGAACCTTTCGTCCCTTTGTAGGGATGGAAGGTTTTTTTGTTGTCTTCAAGCAAAAGGAGAGAGAAAGATGCTGGAAATGAAGGATGTCAGTTTCAATTACGGTAGCGGTGTTCCCGTATTGGAAAGTGTCAATGTGCAAATCGGTGAAGGCGAGTTCATCGGTCTCGGCGGCCGTAACGGCTGCGGCAAGACGACGGTGACCCGCCTGCTCATGGGGCTCGAAAAGCCCGTATCCGGTGAGATTTTATATAATGGCAAGGTCATCAATGACGACGATGCCTCGATTCGCAGTCATTTTATCGGCTACGTTTTCCAGCGGCCGGAGCGGCAGATGTTTCGGCCGACGGTCCGCGAAGAAGTGGCTTACGGCCCCAAGCAGCTGGGCATGAGTGAAGCCCAGATACAGGCGGCTGTAGACGAAGCTTTGAAAGCGACGCAGCTGACCGACCTTGCCGAATCGTATCCGCCCAATCTCAATCGCGGCGAAAAACAGCGGGTCGCCATCGCCTCGGCCATCGCCATGCATACCCAGTACATCATCCTCGATGAACCGACGAGCGGTCAGGACAGCGAAGATAAGGAACAGCTCATGGAACTCTTGAGCGAGCTCCATCAAAAGGGCATGACCATCCTCATCATCAGCCATGATATGGATATTTTTGCCGAATACTGTCAGCGGGTCATCGTCATCGGCAATCATACCAAGGCCTTTGACGGGACGCCGGAAGAACTGTTTACCAAGCGCGATGATTTATATGATTTAGGCCTGAGCCGGCCTGATGCCGTCGCCTTGTCCATGGCGGCACCGGATTTTCCTTATTGTAAATCGATGAAAGAGTTTACGGCAGCCATGCTGGAAAGAATTGGAGGTACAAACAAATGATGAAAAAATTTGTCCCCGTTACGAAATTAATCGGTACCTTTGCCTTTTCTTTCTGGGCACTGGTCATGCACACGACCCTTCCGTTAGTCTGTCTGGTCGTCCTTGAACTCATCCTCTTAGGCATGTGCGGCAGCTTGTCGCGCAATATCAAGGCCGTCTTCAGTCTGGTCATTTTCGCGGCCTTCCTGGCTGTCGTCCAGCTTCTCGGCGGCGGTTCCCTGGAATCGGCTTACGTCACGGGCCTTCGCATGTTGGCCATGACCATTATCTTCATCATCTTGCTGACGACGACGCGCCTTCAGGATTTGACGGCAGCCTTGGTCAAGCAGATCAGGATTCCTTATGAATACGCCTTCATGTTTACGGCGGCCCTGCGCTTCGTACCGGATTTCATCGCCGAAAGCCAGGCCGTTCAGGAAGCCCAGGCCTGCCGGGGCCTCTCGACGAAGGGCAATATTTTTAAGAAACTCGTCAATTATATGAGCGTCGTCCAGCCGCTGATGCTCAAATCCCTGGGCCGGTCGGAAACGATGGCCCTCAGCCTGGAACTGCGCGGATTCGGCAGTCACGAACACAGTTTTATGAGCAACGTTCAGCCGAAAGGGCGCGATTACATCGTCATCGTTGTCATGTTAGCCTTGAGCTGCGGCATCGTTTACCTGCGGCTTCAGGGAATGGTATAGGAGGGGAACTCGATGAAACAAGTAGCAGACATTTCTAAATTAGAATTTCATCACCGTCAGGGCGGTCAGTTCCGCTGGATTACCATTACGACCCTGATGCTGGCCATCGGGACGATTCTCCATCTCGTATCGCCGAGCGTCGGCGGTGTTACGCCGAACTGGACGATTGCCACCTACTGCGTCGCCATTTGTTTGACCAAACCCAGTTATAAACAGGCTCTTGGCATCGGTCTCGTCGCAGCCTTAGTCAATGTCCTGACGTCGAAATCGGGCTTTCCTTACGGCAACCTCATCAGTGAACCTGTCGGCGCCCTGACCTGCGCCTTTATCGTCAAGAACCTGGCTTTCATCAAATTAAAGGGCCATTCCTGCCTGCCCGTCCTGACCGGCTTTGCGGCAACCTGCATGAGCGGCGGCGCCTTCGTCACTATTTTGAAATTCGTCATGGATCTTCCCAACGTCGTCTATTTTACGGCCATGCTGCCCTTAGTCGTCGTCATCGGCGCCTTGAATGCCATCGTCACGCCGCTCATGTATTTTCCGGCTCTGCGCCTCTTCGTATCGCGGGGCATCCTCGATTCCCTCGAAGAACAGGAAGTGGCTTCGGACCACAGCATGTATGAGTTGAAGCCGACGCAGGAAGGCCTCATCTCCATGGAACACCTTTCTTATATCTATAATAAACAGAAGACACCCGTCCTCGACGATGTCAACTTGACCGTTCAAAAAGGCGATTTTCTGGTCATTACCGGTGAAAGCGGCAGCGGTAAGAGTTCGCTGTGCATGGCCATGACCGGTGCTATTCCCCATTATTTTGGCGGCGTCATGAAAGGCATGGTCTACGTAAACGGTCAGGCGACGACGCAGACGACGATTTCGAAGCTGGCCGCCCAGGTCGGTGCCATGCTCGACGATTACGACAGCCAGTTGGTGGCCATGACCGTTGAAGAAGAAATCGCCTTCAGCCTGGAAAATCAGGGCGTAGCTCCCGATAAGATCGACCAGGCCGTTACGGCGGCTTTGGAAAAGGTCCATATGCTGCCCTATCGCCAGCGCCCCTTGACCAAACTCTCCGGCGGCCAGCGTCAGCGATTGGTCATTGCCGACGTCTTGGCAACCAATCCCGACATCCTGGTCTTTGACGAACCGACGTCGGCCTTGGACCCCGAAGGGACCCACGAATTTTACGAATTGATCCACGATTTGAACGTCACCTACGGTCACACCATCGTCGTCGTCGAACACACCCTGGAAGCGGCGCTGCCTTATGCCAACCGACTGGTCCTCATCGACCACGGCCATATCCTCAGCGACGCCGACGTCGAAACGACCCTGCGCTATATGTACGACCACGATATTTATGCCAGCGCCATTCCCAAGATGTTCGCCTGCCAGATGGATCTTGAAAAAGCGGGCTGCCGCTTCGATGCGCCCTGGCTTTCGACGGAAACGGCCGTTGCCGCTGTCCAGAAAGGACTCCAGTCATGAAACTCCTCTGTTTAGGTGACAGTCTGACCTATGGTTACGATGTGCGGCCTCAGGAACGATGGACGACCTTGGTTTCGAATCGAAGTACGATAGAGATTGATAACAAGGGGCAGTGCGGCGATACGACGGCCGGCATGGTCTTTCGCCTGCACCAGCTCGACCTTATCGGCTACGATGCCTTCTTCGTCATGGGCGGCTCCAACGATATCCTCCTCGACAAGGATTTCTCCGCCGTCTGCCGGAATATGGAAAGCCTGGTTTCGCTGTTAAAATCCCAGGAGGAGCCCGTTTATATCGGCATTCCACCACTGACCAAATCGGAAAGCGCCTACTATGGCTGGCAGGAAGCCGGTGCCGTACATCGTCATAATGAGATCCTCCGCCGCTATCGCCAGTGGCTCTTGGACTATAGTGCGAACATGGACTGTACGGTCATCGACTTTTATCAGGCTCTGCTGGATGGCGAAGAGGCATCCGGGAAACCTCTCTACGCCGACGGCGTTCATCCCAATGCCGAAGGCTACGCCTTTTTTGCCGAAGCGGCACTGAAGGTGCTGGCGGCAAAGGCCTGATTCCTCATTTTTTATCGTGAAAATTTCATACTGCATACATAGCAAATCCCTCTGCCTTTCGTGTTCGAGAAGCAGAGGGATTTTTTGTATCTCAATGATTTAAGGTAGGTTCGGTGCCGGTGTAAAGGGCTGTCTTCGTTCGGGTGTCGAGGTGTACGTTTTCTTTCACCGTGCCATTTACCTTATATTTCAGGGTCAGGACTAAGAGGCCGGCGCTGAACATGAACAGGGCCATCAGGTAGTAGCCCATGGCGAAGCTCCCGGTCTGGGCCTGGACCCAGGCCATCATATTGGGCCCGAACATGCCGCCCAGGTTGCCGCAGGAATTGATGAGGGCAATGGAACCGGCAGCGGCCGGACCGGAGAGGAAGGTCGTCGGAATGGTCCACCATACGCCCATGGATGCATGGATGCCGATGGCTGACAAGCAGATGAGAAACAGGGCGACGCCCATGTTGTGGGCAAAGGGCGAGAGCCCGAGGCCGACGGCGCCGACCGTGAGGGCGGCAAAGACGTGCCATACCTTGTCGCCGGTAACCGTTGCCGTATGGCCGATGATGAGCTGAACGACGAGGGCTGCTGCCATGGGGATGGCGATGGCCCCGCCGATGAGGGACGTCGACCAGCCGGAGAGGTTTTTCAGGACCGTCGGCATCCAGAAGTAAAAGCCCCAGAAACCGACGACCCACAGGAAGTAGATGAAGCAGAGCTTTAAGACTTTGGCATCGGTAAAGGCCTGAAGGACGGTATATTTTTTCACGTGCTGCATGGCCCGTTGTTCTTGTTCATACATGTTGGTCAAGTATTCTTTTTCGGCGCCGGTCAGCCAATGGACTTGGTCCGGACGGTCTTTGACGGCCAGTAAGAAATAGAAGGCGAAGATGAGGGCCGGAATCGATTCCAAGATGAAGAGTTCCTGCCAGCCTAAGAGGCCGAAGAAAGAGTGTTCCAGTAGGACGCCGGCGATAGGAGCGCCGACGATGGTCGAAAGGAGGAGGGACGTCAGCATGAGCGACGTCGCCCGGGCCCGTTCGGCTGCCGTGAACCAGCGGGGGAATAAGAGGGAATAGATGACCGGATAGAGGCTGGCTTCGGAGGCTCCTAAGAGGAAGCGGCAGAGGTAGAATTGCCACTGCGTCGACACGAAGGCCATGCAGAGGCTGACGGCGCCCCAGGTGAACATGATGCGGGCAATCCATTTCGACGCCGAAAACTTAGCGGCAAAGAGGGAACCGGGGATTTCCAGCAGCAGGTAACCGGCAAAGAAGATGCCGGCGCCAAAGCCGTATACTTCTGGCGACAACCAGCCCAGGGTCTGAGTCATGGTCAGCTTGGCATAGGAAATGTTGACGCGGTCGATGCAGGCAATAATCGAAACGAGAAAGACCGGTAAAATAATGCGCAGATCTCTCCGCCGTTTAAGACTGTCGAAATTGATGTTTTCCATGATGCATTCCTCCTAGTAATCAGTTAGATTGTCATAAGATAAACATGAAATAAAAAAACTCCCGCCCCATGAAGGGACGGAAGTTTTATATCCGCGGTACCACCCGATATTCCTTGCCAAAAAAACGCAAGGCGCTTTGTAACGTACTATCATACGCATTTCCTGTAACGTGGATCAGACGGTGCAGTTTACTGGTTTCAACTGCAATTCTCAGAGATGATTTTCCACGCTTCCTCCGGCTGCCGGCTTTCACCATACCCGGCTCGCTGTGTGCTTTTGCAAAGCTGTACTCTTTCTCGTCATCGAATGTCAATATATCGTGTTTAAGTTATGCACCCTATCATAGACTCATGAAGAAAGTTTGTCAAGGAAAAAATGAAAAATATAAGGCGCAAAATAATTTCTCAATAAAAAAAGACTATCGCTTGACGATAGTCTTTTGAATCTGGTGGAGATGAGGAGAGTCGAACTCCTGTCCGTAAATGCCGCCCCATGAACTTCTCCGAGCGCAGACCTTGTTAGGATCTTAAACCGTTTTCGTACAAGGACAAACTAGACGATTCCAGCCTGTGAGTTTCCCGACACGGCTACCAGGCAAAACCATGTGGTATCCCGCTAAGTGACGTCTGCAAACTGCCCGCAGGATTAGCAGCAAGAGACGTTAGCCGCCCTTAGGCAGCTAAAGCAAAATTGTTTTCTTTTGCGTTTAATTTAAAAGGTTCACCGATTTACGGGCAGATGAAACCCCGGCTCGCTATTCATGATACAACCATCCACGTCGAAACCTTTACATCCCCATGGATGCAGAATCCTATACAGGGATTCAATATAAGTATAACATACATTTTACAAATTGCAACTGTTCTTCGACGGGTCTTATGATATAATAGTAGCGACGACGGGGCATCTCACTTTTTCTGATAGTGCCTCTCATCGAAAAGACTCGAACCAGAGTCGTAAGAAGGTGTCACTGACATGTTGTATCTTATTAAATGGATGTACGCTTGGATTTTGCCCTTAGGCGGCATAGTACTGGCCTTTATGATTCTCACGGCCTATCTCTTTCGAAAGAAGCAGGGCGGCCGCTGGGCTATGCTCATCATTACGGCCCTGTTCTACCTGTTGTCCATCGAGCCCGTTTCGGACAGCCTCATCCGTCCTTTAGAAACGGCCTATGACCAACCGTCCCTGGAATCCCTTGACGGCGATGTCATCATCGTCCTCGGCGGCGGCTCCCGGGCCGGCGTACCCGATGTCGACGGCGTCGGTCAGGTCGGAAGTGCGGCGGCCAACCGGTTCTTGACAGCCCTTCGCTTGGAAAAGGCCAAGAACATCCCTATCTTGTTGTCCGGCGGAACCGTCCTTGAAGGCGAAGCCAATGAATCGCATATTGAAAAGCGGATGCTCCTGTCGCTGGGCGTTCCGGACAATCGAATCTTTATGGACGATAAAAGTCGAAATACGGCAGAAAACGCGGCTTTCTCCAAAGAAATCTGCCGGCAGCAGGGCTGGAAGAAGCCCATTCTGGTAACCAGTGCTTTCCATATGCCGCGGGCAGCCCGGTTTTTTAGCCGTGAAGGCATCGACTTTATACCCTATCCGTCGGACTATCGCATCAATGCCAAGATGATTTGGTCGCCTTACAGTGTCGTGCCTCAATCGGCGTACCTCCTCGATTCCTGCCTGGCCATCAAGGAATACGTCGGCATCGCGGCCGCCTCTTTGGGCATGCAATAAATTGGGACATAAAGCGTCCATGGTATTGCAAAATTTGGCCCGATGTGGCATACTTACATTGTAAGTAGCAAGGCCTTTAAGTTCTTAGAATTATATACAAAAGTTATTTTCGTTTTTAAAAGGAGTGTATCGACAATGATTAAAGTTGGTATTAATGGTTTCGGTCGTATTGGTCGTTTTGTTTTCCGCGCAGCACAGACTCGCGATGATATCGAAATCGTAGGCATCAACGACCTCGGCCCGGTTGAATACCTGGCATACATGCTCAAATACGACACCATGCATGGTCGCTTCGATGGCACGATTGAAGTTGACGCCAAAAATAGCCAGCTCATCGTCAACGGCAAAAAAATCCGCGTAACGGCTGAAATGGATCCGGCTAACCTCAAATGGGACGAAGTCGGCGCTGAATACGTCGTTGAATCGACTGGTCGTTTCCTCACCATGGACCTCGCTGAAAAACACTTGGCAGCAGGCGCTAAATATGTTGTTCTCTCCGCTCCTTCCAAACAGGGTGAAGACGGCCGTCAGGCAGACATGTTCGTTTGCGGCGTTAACACCGACACATACAAAGGCCAGACCATCGTCTCCAACGCATCTTGCACGACGAACTGCCTGGCTCCGATCGCTAAAGTCCTCAACGATGCTTTCGGCATCAAAGACGGCCTCATGACGACCGTTCACTCCACGACGGCTACTCAGAAAACCGTTGACGGCCCGTCCATGAAAGACTGGCGCGGTGGCCGTGCAGCTGCCGGCAACATCATTCCGTCCAGCACGGGTGCTGCTAAAGCTGTAGGCAAAGTCATTCCTGAATTGAATGGCAAATTGACCGGTATGTCCATGCGTGTTCCGACCCTCGACGTTTCCGTCGTCGACCTCACGGTTAACCTCGCAAAACCGGCTACGTATGATGAGATCTGCGCAGCTATGAAAAAAGCTTCCGAAGGCGAATTGAAAGGCATCCTCGGCTACACTGAAGAAGATGTTGTTTCTTCCGACTTCCTCGGTTGCCCGCTTACATCCATTTTCGATGCTAAAGCCGGTATCGCCCTGACGGATACTTTCGTTAAAGTTGTTTCCTGGTACGACAATGAAATCGGTTACTCCAACAAGGTCCTCAACCTCATTGCCGTAATGAACGATTACAACAGCAAACACTAATTTGTAGCGACGCATTTCCCAACGGGTAAACAGCCTCCCGTTACAAATCAGATTGAAACATCGAAAAGCGCTGAAAGGGGCTGTCGCTGCGGCGACAGCCCCTTTTGTTTTTCTTTACTACAAAAAGGAGTAAAACACTACAATGGCAAATAAAAAACCAGTAATGTTAATCATCATGGATGGTTTTGGCTGCAGCGATATCCAAAAAGATAATGCCGTAGCCCAGGCAGACCTCAAGGTCCTGCCGAAACTTTGGAAAGAATATCCCCATTCCTTCCTCGGTGCTTCGGGTGAAGATGTCGGCTTGCCTCACGGCCAGATCGGCAACTCCGAAGTCGGCCATCTCAATATCGGTGCCGGCCGCATCGTATATCAGGCCCTGACTAAAATCACCAAAGACATCAAAGAAGGTCCCTTCTTTGAAAAGCCGGCCCTGGTCGGCGCTATGGAAAACGCCAAGAAGAACGATTCGGCGCTCCATTTATTGGGCCTCGTATCTCCCGGCGGCGTTCACAGCAGTGAACAGCACCTCTTCGGCCTTCTTGAAATGGCCAAACGCTTTGGCTTGAAAAAAGTCTATGTCCATGCCTTCCTCGACGGCCGCGACGTATTGCCCCGCAGTGCCGGCGAATTCTTGAAGGAACTCGAAGATAAATGCGCAGAACTCGGCGTTGGCGAAATCGCCACCATCAGCGGTCGTTATTACGCCATGGACCGCGATAAACGCTGGGAACGCGTTGAAAAAGCTTACGATGCCGTAGCCTTGGCAGAAGGACCGCAGGAACCAGATGCAGCCACGTGCTTGAAACATTCTTATGAAGCCGACGTTTCCGATGAATTCGTCGTTCCGACGGTCATCCATAAACACCCCGTTGAAGATGGGGACAGCGTCGTCTTCTTCAACTTCCGCCCCGACCGGGCTCGTCAGCTGACGACGGCTTTCGTCGTTCCCGACTTTGCCGAATTCCCGCGTCCGAAGAAATTGGACGTCTACTTTGCGACCATGACCCGCTATGAAGATGATCTTCCGGCTCACGTCGTATACGACAAGGAACGGATTCCGCATACCTTGGGCGAAGTCCTGGCCAAAGCCGGCAAGACCCAGCTGCGCATTGCTGAAACGGAAAAATACGCTCACGTTACGTATTTCTTCAACGGCGGCGAAGAAGAACCGAATCAGGGCGAAGACCGTATCTTGGTACCGTCCCCGAAGGTTGCTACCTATGACCTGCAGCCGGAAATGAACGCACCTATCGTTACGGAAAAAGTCATCGAACAGATCAAAGCCGATAAATACGACATGATTATGCTCAACTTTGCCAATGCCGACATGGTCGGTCACACCGGTGTCTTTGAAGCGGCTGTCAAAGCCGTTGAAACCGTCGACACCTGCGTCGGTAAAATCGTCGAAGCACTCCGCGCTGTCGACGGCCAGCTGCTCATCATCGCTGACCACGGCAATGCAGAAAAGATGGCTGATCCCGAAACGGGCAGCCCCTATACGGCTCATACGACCAATCACGTACCGTGCATCTTGGTCAGTGAAGAACACAAGAATGAACATCTCCACGACGGCATCTTAGCCGATGTCGCTCCGACGATGCTGACCCTGGCCGGAATGGATATTCCCAGTGAAATGACAGGCAAGAGCCTGCTTGATCAGTGATGATCTCCGTCGTTCTGCCGCATTGCGAAGGGAGAGAGTAAGATGGAACAAGATACGCTGAGTATCTTTCAAAAAATAGCTCCCGATGTTATGGGGACCATTAAGGAACGATATTTACTATTGCGGCATATTGCCGACGCCGAACCGGTCGGACGCCGGACTTTGGCCGGCCTTTCCGGATTGTCTGAACGCGTCGTCCGCTCTCATGTCGACGTCCTGCGCCGCAGCGGCATCGTCCGCTTTACGACGCTGGGCATTGCCATGGAGCCGGAAGGAAAGCGACTCATGCCGGACCTCTTGGAATGCTTCCTGCGCCTGAATAACCTCGATGACATCCAGCGTCAGATCCGGCAGAAGCTGGGTCTGAAAAATGTCTACATCGTTCCCGGCGACAGTGACAGCGATAAGACGGCTAAGGAAGAATTGGGGCGCCGCGGTGCCCTGCTCTTAAATGATCTCTTTGGCAGTGTCGATACCGTCGCCATCAGCGGCGGTTCGACCATGGCCGAAGTGGCCCGGATGCTGCCGGAATGCCTGGCCAATGTGACCATTTTGCCGGCCCGGGGCAGCATGGGTAACCACGTCGAAGTACAGGCCAACTACATTGCGGCCAATGTCGCGGCTAAGACCCACAGCTCGTACCGGATGATTCACATCCCCGAAGGGCTCAGCGATTCAGCCCTGCAGATGATGCTCAAGGCCGACCGTCAGACCCAGGAAAACGTGGCTATGACGGCCAGGGCCCAGGTCGTTATCTTTGGTATTGGCCGAGCCGACCGCATGGCCAGAAAAAGGGGCATGACCAACCTTCAACGCGATGCCCTGCACAGCCTTGGCGCCTGCGGCGAATCCCTTGGCTGCTACTGCGGCCTCGACGGCAAGATTTTATATGGTACGAATAATATCGGTATCTCGCTGCGAGAAATAAAATATCACCCTCACGTCATCGCCGTAGCCGGCGGTGCTAGCAAAGCCGAAGCCATCGTCGGCGTCATGCGGGCCTGCCATACGGGCACGCTGGTCACTGACGAAGGGGCGGCTGAAAAAATCATACAACTGCTTTAATTAGAGGAGGAACCTATTCATGAAAAAAACAATCACCGACGTCAATGTCGAAAACAAACGCGTTTTTGTCCGTGCAGACTTTAACGTACCCCTTGATGAAAACTGCAATATCACTGACGATACGCGTATCCAGAAGACGCTGCCGACGATTAAATACTTGCTCGAACACAATGCGGCTGTCATCTTGTCCAGCCACCTTGGCCGTCCGAAGGGACAGGTTGTCGAAAAGTATTCTTTGAAACCCGTCGCAAAACGCCTGTCTGAACTCCTCGGCGTCGACGTCAAATTTGCTCCCGATTGTGTCGGTGCTGAAACGAAGGCCATGGCCGACGCTCTCAAACCGGGCGAAGTTCTCCTCTTGGAAAACCTCCGTTTCCATAAGGAAGAAGAAAAGAACGGTGAAGATTTCGCTCGTCAGCTCGCTTCCTTGGCTGAAGTCGGCATCAACGATGCTTTCGGCTGCTGCCACCGCGCTCACGCTTCCGTTGCCGGCATCACTCAGTTCCTGCCCATGGCTTCGGGCTTCCTCCTCGAAAAAGAAATCCGCTTCATCGGCGGTGCTGTCGATAACCCGGCTCATCCCTTCGCAGCTATCATCGGCGGCGCTAAAGTATCCGATAAGATTGAAGTTATTTCCAACCTCTTGCCGAAAGTCGATCTCATGATCATCGGCGGCGGCATGGCCAACACCTTCTTGGCTGCCCAGGGCTATGGCATCGGCAAATCTCTCGTCGAAGCCGACAAAATCGACTTGGCTAAAGAACTCATCGCCCAGGCTAAAGAACAGGGCACGAAACTGCTCCTTCCGGTCGACGTCATGGTCGCTGCTGAATTCAAAAACGACGCTGACCACAAAGTCGTCTCCGTCGATGCCGTTCCGGCCGATTGGATGATCCTCGACGTCGGCACCAAGACCCAGGAACTCTTTGCCAAAGAATTGGCTTCCATGAAACTCATCGTTTGGAATGGTCCTATGGGCGTCTTTGAAATGGAAAACTACGCCAAAGGCACGGAAGCCGTTGCTAAAGCCGTTGCTGATTCCGACGCTGTTTCTATCGTCGGCGGCGGTGACTCCGTTTCGGCTGTCAACAAGACCGGTCTTGCCGACAAGATCAGCCACATCTCGACGGGCGGCGGTGCTTCCCTCGAATACCTCGAAGGCAAACAGCTCCCGGGCGTCGTTGCTTTGAGCGATAAATAAGTCGTTTCATACTATTTCATATACATACGCCGGATGCCCGGAACTTCCACTGTCCTGACGGCATGCTCCTGAGGGACAGGGGCCGGGCAGATCTGGCCAAGGAGGAAAATTTATTATGCGTAAAACTATTATTGCCGGTAACTGGAAAATGAATCATTTAGGCGCAGACGCTAAGGCTACGATCCAGGGCCTCATCGAAAAAATGCCCAAAGACGTAAAAGCTGAAGTCGTCATCGCTCCCGTTTTCCCGTATCTTTCGACGGCTGTTGAAATGACCAAAGGCACGGCTATTCACGTCGCTGCTCAGAATATGCACTGGGAAGAAAATGGCGCCTTCACGGGCGAAGTTTCGCCGGCCATGCTCGTCGATATCGGCGTAACACACGTCATCCTCGGCCATTCCGAACGCCGGACCTATTTCAATGAAACGGATGAAACGGTCAACAAGAAGACCAAAGCCGCTCTCGCTCACAACTTGACGCCGATCGTTTGCTGCGGCGAAACCCTCGAACAGCGCGAAGAAGGCATCATGCAGTCTTGGATCGAAGGCCAGATTGAAAATGCCCTCAAAGGCATTTCTGAAGCTGACATTAAAAAAGTTGTCATCGCTTATGAACCGATCTGGGCTATCGGCACGGGCAAGACGGCCAGCGCGGCTCAGGCTGAAGAAGTTTGCGCCATTATCCGCAAAAAATTGGCTGCCCTCTACGGCGCAGCTGCAGCTGAAGACGTATCCGTCCTCTACGGCGGCAGCGTTAAAGGCGGCAACGTCGCTGAACTGACTGGTTCTGCCGATATCGACGGCGGCCTCGTTGGCGGTGCCAGCCTCAAAGCCGATGACTTCTTAGCCATCATCAACAATGCTGTTGTAAAATAAATTGGATTTCCATTTCCCCGCACGCTTCTCTCGATTCGTGCGGGTTTTTTCTGTCTGTGAGGACTTTTGCATGACTGCCTCTACTTTGATACAATAAAGAACAGGTGATGAAGGAGGTATTCATTTGAATTATATTTTATACGTCTTTTCTTTTTTGTGTATGGCCATAGGCGGAGGGGCCTGGTTCTTTTATAATCGCCCCGTCGGGACTGTGGGCATCATTCTTTCCCTCTATATTCTCTATCGACTGGAACGGCAGCCCCGCCTGTTGTCCTTGAAACTTACACGGCGGAAGGGAAAGTCGGGCGGCCAATATGATGCTTCTTTTGAAAAAGCCGTAGCCGATTTTAATCGTATGGAAGGTGAGCGGTGGGACTTGACCGATCCGGACCTTAAAGAAACGGCTGCCAATATGCAGCATATTGCCCGTAATCTCCTCTACTACTTGCAGCAGTATCCGGAACGGATTCCCTTAGCCGATCCTTTTATTCATTACTATCAGGACCGAGCCGTCTTTTTGGTCCACAAATATAAGCAGCTCGTCGCGACGGGCCTTAAAACCCAGAAGGTGGTGGCGACAAAGCAGAAGGTAAGAACTTTGCTGACCCAGATGGACGAAGCTTATGAAAATCAATTTACCGAGGTCCTGCAGGGAGAACTGCAGGTGATTGACGGGGAAGTCGTCGCTATGACCCGCAATTTAGCCAATCGGGGTGTCTATCGGGAAAATGGTTCCGGTTCGGGAAAGCGGCGGCAAAGCGCCTTTTCGCGGTGGAAACAACGAGCCTCCAACCGCTTCGATGCCTATACGGACGGTACCTTTTCATCCATCACACCGGAACTGCGCCACAAAATCAATGAAGAACGGCTGATTACGGCGGCACTGGCCTTCTTCTTAGGTTCCTTTGGCCTTCAGCACTTTTACATGAAGCGCAATCGGCGAGGCTATGTCTATGTGCTGTTTTGCTGGACCTTCATTCCCGGATTTTTAGGAATCGTCGAAGGGATGCGGTTGGTAAATATGACGACCGATGAATTTTACTACGCATCGTATTTACGCAAATACAGAGCCTGACGGAAAGGATTTTTGCCGAAAATAAGTTTTTATGAAAACTGTTTGTAAAATATATAGAGAAAAAAGACGAAATATGTTACCATCAGACGAGAGGGGCTAATAGTTCAGGCCGTATGTAAGTTATTTTGATATGGAGTATCTATCGTTTCTTGGATTTTTAATTAAAAGGAGAACTCATGATACAAAAATACTTTTCCTACACCGGACGACTTAACAGACTGCGCTATTTTTTAAGAATTCTCGTCGTTATGATTCTTGCTTCCATTTTAGGGACCTTATTGGTACAAGTTTCTGAATATCTGGCTTATATTGTATCCTTCATTGCCTCTATCAGTGCCATTATGTTGGGCATCCGTCGCTGCCATGATCTCGACCGGAGCGGTTGGTTTTATCTGTTGATGTTTATCCCCATCATCGACTTCTTCGTGGCCCTGTACTTGCTGTTTGCGGCAGGGACCCCTGGTCCGAACCAGTATGGCGCCGATCCCTTGGACAGCCAGTTTGCCGGCTGATAAAGAAACTTCCGGCATCCCAAAGTTTCTTTATGGATGGCATCTGTTTTTGTATTATCCATATCAGTACACCTCTTGCGCCGTAGCCCTGGTTGCTTGACATATGAATAAAACGTACAGAGACTGTGAAGTATCCGGCCTTTATGCGTTGTGAAGACCGTAGCCGCCTTTGTTGCTGCTACGGTTTTTTTATGTATACGTAAAGAAAAAATTGTATTTTGTTATGGTATAATTTATTATAAAAGAATAAACATAATACGTTGGAAAGAAGGCTTTTAGATGGATAAGTTTTGTTCATACTGTGGGGCTCCCTTGGCTGAAGGGGCGAAGTTTTGTGGTCATTGTGGAAAGAAAGTTGGGATGCCTTCAGGAGAAGTCGATGTTGAGCCTAACTCCGACTTCCGTGTATTTCCTAATCGGGATTATTATGATAAAAACCCAGCTAATGACTATACGATTAAGGAACAATACTTTTCCTATCACGGGCGTCTCAATCGTAAGCGGTATTTCTTTAGAAGCCTTGCGGAAATCTTTGTTTTTGTAGTTCTGGTCATCCTATCTGTGGTTATTTTCCCATTGATGATATTGGTGGTTCCCGCTGCGATTGCCATTACCGTTTCCGGTGTCATGCTGACCATTCGGCGCTTCCATGATCTTGATAAAAGCGGCTGGTTCTATCTCTTTTTATTCGTTCCCGTTGCCGATGTTATCGTCTCGCTTTACTTGGTATTTGCCAAAGGGACAGACGGTCCCAATCGCTATGGTCCCGATCCGTTGTTCGAGGCACCGCTGTTGAAGCATTAACATAACCTTTGCCTTGCGAAGGGAATCATAAGTTTTCTTAGTATAAGGAGGATTTGTTATGTCTTTAAATCGTCTGCGTGATTTGGCGGCGGCTAAAAGTGCAGCTATCGGTACTTTTGTCAGTATGGGGAATATGTCGGAAGTGGAGTGTCTCGGCTATACGGGTCTTGATTTTGTCGTCATCGATACGGAGCACGGCCCTTTTGATACGGAAACAATGATGAACCTCATCCGAGCTGCTGAATTGGTCCACCTCGTGCCCGTCGTGCGCCTGGCCAATGTCGACCATAAAGACATCCAGCGGGCGGCTGACTGCGGAGCTCAGGCCATTATTTTACCTTGTCTTCGAGAACTCGATGATTTTAAGAAAGCCGTAGCCTTGGCTAAATACGCGCCCATTGGGCAGCGAGGGTTCATCAAAGGGCGGGGAACCCATTTTGGCAACGCTCCTTGGGCGGCAACGGAGACGTTGGAAGAGTATTATGCCAACAGCAATGAACGGCTCTTAGTCATGCCACAGTGTGAAACGAAGGAAGCCTTGGAGCAAATCGAAGACATCGTTCAAATTGAAGGATTAGATGGCATCTTCATCGGTCCCTACGATCTTTCAACCTGTCTCGGTATCCCAGGCCAATTTGAGACCCCGGTTTTTAAAGAAGCCACGGATCGGATCCTGAAAGCTTGTCACGACGCCGGAAAGCTTTGCTATATCTTTACCGGTACGACCAATCAGGCCAGAGACTATATTGCTCAAGGTTACGACGGCATCGCCCACAATCTCGACTTCAATATCCTCATCGAGGCCTATAAACAAGTCGTGGCCGATATCCGAAAATAGATGGGGACGAAAAGTATTGACTAAATCGCACGGATAATATTGCATGAAAAAAGCCTTGTACCTGATGACCGGAGTCATCAGGTACAAGGCTTTTTCCTAATGTATAGAGAATTTGAGAAGGAAAGCGTAATTAGATTTCGACGTTGAAGTGTTTGAGAATCATTTTTTCAGCTTCACCGTTCCACAGGCCCTTATGGGCTTTGCAGCATTTGTCCAGTTCTAAGAAGAACGGGTCTTTTTCGCCGAGTTTAGCGAAGTCTTCGATAGCTGTCATGGGCATGTTGAACTGGGTATAAGCCAGTTTTTTGCCGCCAGGGATGTTGGGAAGATTCAAAGTCGTTTCAGCGATGCTGTCGATGCCGCCGACGTGTGTTACCATGACGGCCGGATCGATGATGCCTTTGGCTGCCAGGGTGTTGGCTTCGATGAGGTCATTGTTGTTGCCGCCTGTCGTGCCCATGATATGGGTGCTGGTGTAGTGGCAGTCGTAAAGGTTGATTTCAGCGCTGAAGTTTTTGTCCGTCGGGCCGGAGAAGAAGTTGAGGCATCCGTCAAAGGCCAAGAGGCGGTTGCCGAGTTCAGCAACGGCGCGGATCGGGGTGTAGACGAAGACGTCGTCGTAGCCGTGGCCATCGGTGAGGGCCATGAGTTCGTCATAAGCCGTGTCCATGTTGGACGTGTTGACGTAGATGAGTTCGACGCCGTTTTCGGCTGCGTATTCCGGGGATACGACTTCTTTGGCTCTGGCGATGCGGGCATCATTGATATCGGTGACGACGATGCGTTTCGGTTTGTTTTTATAGTTGATGCCGTAGCTTACTGCGCCGAGACCCATGGGGCCGCAGCCGCCGAGGATGATGATGTTGCCGCCTTCTTTGGTGCCCATAGCGTGGTCGTAGTTCTGTTTATTCGTATGGTAGTTGGCATGATAGCCGCCGATGATGCAGCTCATGGGTTCGCCCAAGGAGGCTTCGAAGAAGCTTTCTCCTTCGTAAGGCATGAGAGCGCCTAATTCCATGACTTCATGAGGGAAGATGCAGTACGTAGCGTCGCCGCCGAAGAATTCATAAGAATAGCCAGGGGAGGCCAGGCTGCCTTTGTAGTTCAAGGCCGGCTGCTGAGCAAAACGCATGCCCGGTTTGAACTGATCCTGCCATTTTTTGCCGACTTTTACGATGACACCGGCAAATTCATGACCCGTAATGATCGGGTTGGTATCGATGTTCTGGGGAGCTCGTTTGTGGTTTTTGCCCTGTTCAACGAGTTTGTATGTCGACATGCAGATGCTGTCGGTAATGATTTTCGCTAAAATTTCATCGTCTTTGATTTCCGGAAGTTCGAATTCTTCTAAACGTAAATCGCGGGTACCGTACATTCTGACTGCTTTTGTTTTCATGGTAAAATCCTCCTAAATAGGTAAGTAGATGTAGACGTTAATATTGAGTAACGAAGCAAATGATTAGGCTTCGAGGTTTGCAAAGGTATTGAAGATGTCGTCGGCCGAGCTGTGAAGCAAGTCTTCGACGTCGTCTTCATCGGAGCAGGTAATGGCGATGTTGCTCAGAATATCGAGGTGTTCATCGCCGACGCCGGCAATGCCGATGACGAGCTTTACCGTTTCGCCGCCCCAGTCGGTGCCGTCCGGGAAGGTCATGACGACCAGACCCGATTTTTTGACTTCCCCTTTGCTGGCTTCAATGCCGTGGGGAATGGCGACGGCGTTGCCGATAGCCGTATTGAATACTTCTTCTTTATCGAGCATAGCCTGGGTGTATTTTTCGCTGGTGTAGCCATCCTCAGAGAAAATCTTTCCGATTTTTTTGATGATATCTTCTTTGGGCTGAGGCGGGCAGTTCAGGATGATATTTTTCTTCTGTAAAATGGTATTCATAGAGAACGTCTCCTTCTATTTTTCATTGCGGGCAGCTGCTAATTCATCGACGAGCATGCCGTATTCGGGAGCTGCCATAAAGTTAGTAATCGTAATCAGACGGGCGTGGGGAGCGCTGGCTTTGGCTCGTTCGGCCAGGTCTTTGTGGCAAACGACGAGTTGTGCATCTGCCGGAACTTCAGAAACGGATGCGTGGCTGACGGTGATGTCGGTCAGTCCTGCTTTTTTGAATTTTTTCTGCAGGACGGCGGCGCCCATGGCACTAGAACCCATGCCGGCATCGCAGGCGAAGACGACGTTGGTGATATGTTTTAAATCGACGGATACAGGAGCCGTTGCGGCTGCATTCTTCGATTCGGCTTTCATATCCTGCATCTTCTGCTGGGCTTCTTCGAGGGATTCACCCGATTTTGCATTGGACAGTTTGATGATGGGCGATGCGATGACGAAGGAAACGACCGTTGCAATGACGATGCTTAAGATGACGGCTAAGGTCGAGCCCTTAGGCGCCATAGCCAGGTAGGAAATGAGGCTGCCGGGAGCCGGCGGGCCGGAAAGACCGAGGTCAAAGATCATGTTGTAGAACAGGGCTGCTACGCTGCCGCCGATGGTGGCTAAGAGAAGGGCCGGGTTCATGAGGATGTACGGGAAATAGATTTCGTGAATGCCGCCGAATAAGTGGATGATTAAAGCACCGGGGGCGGATTGGCGGGTCATCTTGTCTTTGGCAAATAACCAGTAGGCTAAGAGGACGCCGGCGCCGGGTCCAGGGTTAGTTTCAATCATATAGAAGATGGATTTACCCGATTCGGCTACTTGTTCAGCGCCAAGGGGAGTGAAGATGCCGTGGTTGATGGCGTTGTTGAGGAACAGGACTTTTGCCGGTTCTACGAAGAGACCGATGAGGGGGAAGATGCCGGCCTGCAAGAGGAATTGAACGCCTGCCGTCAAGAAGGCCAGGATGACGCCCATGACCGGACCGATCAGTTCAAAGCCGATGATGGCCATGATCATGCCCAGGATACCGACGGAGAAGTTATTGACGAGCATTTCAAAACCCGGTTTGATGTGGCCGTCGACAGCTTGGTCAAATTTTTTGATGACAAGGCCTGCCAGCGGACCCATGACCATGGCTCCTAAGAACATGGTGTATGTCGTACCGGTGATGACGCCGACCGTTGCGATGGCGCCCATGACGGCACCGCGAAGGCCGCCGACGATCTTGCCGCCTTGGAAGGCGATGAGTAAGGGAAGAGCGTAGGTCAGGAACGGTCCGACCATTTTAGCTAACTGTTCGTTTGGCAGCCAGCCACTGGGAATGAAGAGTGCCGTGATAAGACCCCAGGCGATGAAGGCGCCGATGTTCGGCATGACCATACTGCTGAGGAAGCGGCCGAAGGATTGTATTTGTGCTTTCATAGTAAGCCTCCAATTTTGTAACCATAAATTCCATTGACGGAGCAGGACTCGGCACTCCGGACTGCGCTGTGCTGCTCTCTTGATGGTTACAGTATACCTTCCGTACATACCGAAATCAATTAAAAGTAATTTAACTTTGTCCACATTAAAGATGACAACCGTGAAGGAATCAGTATCTATCTGGGCTGAGCGGTCTCTGCCGCCGTCCCGGGATGTGGTATAATAAGAACAAAACGAAGGAATGGAGACGATAATATGGGTTTTTCAGTCGTAATTATTGATCACGAGCCGCTCATGGCAGCCCGATTAAAAAAGTGCCTGCTTACGGTGGCCCCGGATATGACTGTCGCCGCCATTTGTTATGAAGGAGAACTGGCAGCAGCCTGCCTTGCCGAATATAAACCGGACCTCGTCTTCCTGACGATTGAAATGCCGCGCCTAAGCGGTCTTGCCATTGCCGAGGCGATTCAGCGGGGAGATGGGCCCAAACCGGATCTCGTCTTTGTGACCGGGGAACGCGATTTCGTGTCCCATACGCTGAGGCTGACGGCCCTGGACTATTTAGTCAAGCCCGTGACCGAAGGGGAAGTGGCGCAGGCTGTCCGAAAGTTCAAGGCCCTGCACATAAAAAAAGAATCTTCTCCGAGAGAAGATTCTTCTGTGGCTGATTCCAAAGAAAGCGATACCCTTTCGCTGCGGGCACGGCGGTTTTCCGTCAATGAAGGCGATAAGATCAAGCTCATTGCATCGGATGATATTCGGTTGATTTATGCGGAAAAGCGCCGGACCTTTTTAGTTACCCTCGAAGGGAAGACCTATTCCACGCATTTCAGCCTGATTCAATTTGAACAGCGCCTGCCAGAATCGGTATTCTTCCGCTGTCACCGTAACTATATCGTCAATATCGATGAGGTTCGGCAAATCGAACCCTGGTTCAATCACCAGTATGTATTGATTCTCCGCGGGCAGGAAAAGGATCCCGTCCCCGTTGGCCGCTCTTATCTCAAAAAATTACGACAGTATATTTATCTATAATCCGAGGGCCTGGGCAAAGTAGGCCTTTAAAATCCGCTGCAGCTGGCCGCGGATTTTTTCTTCATCATGGCCGTGGATGGCCTGGGCAAAAGAGGGATCACTGACCAGGGCACTACTGATGGAGCCGAGGACGTCGGTGTGGAGCTGGCTCTGTTCGTCTTGGGGCATGACCAGGAATAAAATCGTGGAAATGCCGTGAAAATAAGGGTCTGTAAACGTGCTTCCATCAGGAACGGCCGTATAGAACAGGGACTGGGTTACGGCTGTCGTGCGGCAGTGGAGCAGGGCAAAGCCTTGTTCCGGGAAAATCTGGCTGTTCAGCCGTTCACGGTTTATGATGGCGTCAAACAGTTGGGCCGAAAGTTCTTCCTCTTCCGTGGCCGCCGAAGCCAGGGTATGGACGGCTTCGGCAAAGGTCGCTTTTTCGGGCAGTGTGAACTGCTGATACTGTCGCAGGATGCCGGCGATTTCCTGTGACAGGAGCTGCGTTTTATCTAAGGTAGAAATAAAATCGTCCCCTGTCGGTTTATCGACGGCGGGTTGTTTTTTAGGGACATGAGCGTACTCTTCGATTTTGCCTTCAATACGATGGAGCTCAGACGGTGAAATCAGGGGAGATACGAAGAGGACATCGGCATCGGGCAGCGATAAGGGCAGACTGGACACGAAGAAATCCGTTTCCTTTCGAACGGCTTCGGTTACGGCATCACTGCCATAGGCCTGAAGTTGTACATTTTTAGGCAGTTTGTTCTGCAGTCTCGTCATCATCAGGCGGGCGATGCCAAAGCCGCTGGCACAGACGATGCCAATGGACACTTTTCGCGTGAAGGCTTCGTTTCCTTTGATCCTCTCTAAAGCGGCACCAAAATGAATGGTCAAGTAGCCGACTTCATCCTCCGATACCGGCGTCTGTAAGGCCAGGGACAAGACGTTGGCCGCCCGCTTGGCTTTTTGAAAGACGTCGGCGTATTCACGCTTGATATCGTCGAGGATGGGGTTGATGATGTTTAAATGGTGCTGGAGCCGGATGATGGTCGGCTGCAGATGAACGAAGAGGCCTTGGAGAAATTCGTCGTCACAGCGAAGGTCATAGGCCAGACGGGTGTCGAAGGCTTCAATCATGTCGTCGATGAGGCGTAAGAGTTCCGATTCATCGACGTTGCTGGGGAGATCCCAAAGGTCGCTGTCGTGATAGCGGATTTTTGCGCCCTTGATGTGAAGGAGGAGATAAGAAGCCTCGATGGGCGGCATGGTAAGCTGGAATTCTGCTTCCATGGCGGTCACGATCCGTCGGGCCAGATCGGCATCGTCACTATCTTCAATGACGGGGATGACCTCGTCGTCCATCTCGTCGGGCTGTCCTTTGGCAATGCGCTCGACGGCGATGGCAATGTGGATGATCAGGCCGATTTTTGCCGTATCCGTAAATTGACGGATTTTTTTTTCGTCCATTTTTTTGAGCACGTCGTAAACGCGTTCGATCGTATGGGTGTTCAGCAGTTGGTAGACGCCGGTATCGGTGATATGGGCCAAGGCCTTCGATAAGGATTCATCGGCGTTTTGTAAATCCTTGAAGGCGTCGGCGCTCGTCGTTTCACTGATGAAGCGGTGCATGGCTTCGCGATAATCTTTCTCCGTGCCGGTCAGTAAGACGCCGTAGCCTTGTTTTTTCAGGACCTTTAAATTGTTCTTCTCAAGCCAGGGAGATAAAGACTCTAAATCCGAGGCGGCCGTCGCTTCACTGACGCCGAGCAAGGTGCTGTAATAGAGCAGTTTTTTCGGCGTTCGGTCGCGTAAGAGCTCAAAGAGCAGATAGCGCCGCCGCGTATCTTTATCACTGAAGTCCATGGCGTCCGTATCCGAAAGGGCTTCTGCCAGCTCATTCTTATCCGTATCCGAGCCTTCTAGTAAGATGCCGGCCCGCTTTTGCCGGACCAGTTTCAGGTTATATGAGGACAGCGCCTTTTCAGTCCCTTCCAGTTCTCGCTGGACCGTTCGCTTGCTGATGCCGAGATCATCGGCCAGGGCCTGTTCGGAGAGATAGTCCTGCTCCTTCAATAAGCGCCGTAAAATCTGCTGCATGCGAGGTGTAAAATCCATGTGCTCACCTCCTATGGGTTCATGGTTTCTCTCAATATGCCTTCATTATAGTATAGCTTACGACCGGTATAGGGGCAATTTAAAGTAATTTAACTTTGTCCGTTTGAATGGTGACAGCATCTTTAGAATGCATAGATTGCACTTGCCTTGCTCAGAAAAAGGACTCCTTTTGTAGAATAAAGGCAGGGCATATGATATAATTTATTGTAAAGCCATGTAAAGGTTATGAAAGAATCTCGTTAATTTTGAGAAGGCTTATTTTTATCTATGCGATAAGGAGATCGATGATTATGGCATTCCACTTAAAGCCCAAGGAAGAAAAGTTTTTTTCGTTATTGGACCAGCATGCGGCACTAGGCCATGAGGCGGCTGAAATCTTGAGCCAGGCCATCAATGGGGACCTATCGAAAGAAACGGCGCTGGAAAAAATCGACGCCTTAGCCGATCAGGCTGATGCGTTGGTCATGGAGACGATGAAGCGGCTGCAAAAGACCTTCATTACCCCCATGGACCGGGAGGATATCCAGCAGATTATCGACCAGCTCGATGCGACGGTCGATAATATCAGTGAAATTATGGATAAGATGTGCATGTACCAAGTCGGAGAAGCGACGGACGGGGCCAAGGAGATGGCGACGATTGCCGCCAAGGCCATGAAAGAAATCTGCAAATCCATCGGCTACATGAAAGACCTCAAGAAAAATTATTTGAAGGTCGAAGCCAGGAGCAAGAAGGTCCTCAAACTGGAACAAGAATGCGATGATCTCTATCATGCAGAAATGGCGAATCTGTTTAAGAACTGCAAGGATCCTGTGGAAATTATCAAGTGGAAAGAAATTCTTCAATCTGTCGAAGATGTAACCGACGAGTGTGAAGATCTCGTCGTCACCTTCAGAAGGGTCGTATTGAAATATGCCTGAGCATTGGTTAATTTGGGCCATCGTCTTGTTGGCCGTTTTGTTTGATTATATTAATGGGTTTCACGATACGGCAAATGCCATCGCTACCAGCGTATCGACACGGGCCATTTCTCCGAGTCATGCGATCATGATGGCAGCCTGCCTTAATTTTGCCGGGGCTATGATCAGTACCGGCGTCGCCAAGACGATTGGCGGCGATTTAGTTTTAAATCCGTCTGAAATCAGTTTGGACGTCATCGTAGCAGCCCTCATCGGCTCGATTATCTGGAATGTTCTTACCTGGTATTACCGCATCCCGAGCAGTTCATCCCATTCCCTGATCGGCGGCGTCATCGGCGCTGTCTGTATCAGCGTCGGCCCGGCTGCCCTCGATACGGGCGGTATCGGGAAAATTATTTTATCTTTGATTCTATCCCCCGTCGTGGCCCTGGCTACGGGGTATTTTGTCATGATTGGCTTGTTGTGGGTCGTCCGTCGTTATTCGCCGTTGGCCTTGAATCGTCAATTCCGCAAGATGCAGCTCGTATCGGCCAGTTTGATGGCTTTTTCTCATGGCTCGAACGATGCCCAGAAAGCCATGGGGATCATCGCCTTGGCCCTACTTTCCGGCGGTTATATCGATACCATGGAAATCCCGGTCTGGGTAAAGATCGCCTGTGCGACGTCTATGGCGCTCGGTACGTCAGCCGGTGGCTGGCGCATCATTTCGACGATGGGGACCAAGATTTTCAAGATGGAATCGATCAACGGCTTTGCCGCTGACCTTAATTCGTCGATGGTCATCTTTATGGCAACCTTTCTCCATCTTCCGGTCAGTACGACCCATGTCGTCTCCGGTTCCATCATGGGGATCGGCTCGGCCGAACGTGTCCGTGCCGTTCACTGGGGTGTAGCCCGCAGCATGCTGGTCGCCTGGGTAGTCACCATTCCTATCAGCGCGGCCATGTCGGCGATTATTTTTGAAATCATTCAGCTCCTTTGAGGAACCGGTTGAGGCCGGCCGATAAGGGGTGAAGGTATGTTGAAAGCTCTCTTTGAGGCAGGCAGAGGAATTGTACGATCTTGTCCTGCTTTAAAGGGAGTTTTTTTTATTGATTTCTTTAGGCGGAACGTGACTGGGCGCCGGTGATTTGGCAGAAAAATATGCTGAGATCATGATGAATATGAAAACCAAAACTATACTTTTTTTGTCTTTTATTGTATAATGTGAGTGAAAGATGTAAGGGGGTAGCATTATGAGATTGAATCAAGCTACGGATTATGCATTCCGCATGGTCCTTTATTTGGCGGGGCTCCCGGAAGGCACAAAAATTACCGGCGCAGCGCTGGCGGAAAAACAGAATATACCAGAACGTTTTTTGTTAAAAATTATGCGTAGCCTCACCAAGGCCGGCATCATGAAATCCTATCGCGGTGTAGAAGGCGGCTTCGCCTTGCAGCGAGCTCCGAAGGACATCACCTTATTCGATGTCATCGAAGCCGTGGAAGGGCAGACGGAATTGCAGCGCTGTCTCAATGATATGGATTCGTGCAGCCGCGGCTGCAGCAATATGTGTTCCATTTATGCTGCCTTTGCCGACATTCAGCGCGACTTGGCGGCTCGATTGAAGTCCATCGACTTTGAAATGCTGGCTAAACAGGAAGAGGAATTCCGCTTGGTTCATCAAGGCGCGGCCAAGGAACCGGCAGCTGCCGTTCCCGGTGAAGAAACATTATAAGATTTAGCTCAATAGGAGGGCCGTCCCCCATAAGGACGGCTCAAATTTGGCTGTCAAGAGGGCGTTTACGGACAGCCCTTTTTTTTATGCCTAAAATATTGTAAAATAAAAGTACCTATTTTATTTTTTGTCTTTATATAGCCTGGAGTGAAGCCCTATGTACTTGCCTTTTCAAGGTTTCATCAGCAGTTTCCGACTGCTGGACATATTGGATATTTTACTCGTCGCCTTTGTGCTCTATAAGTTATTCATTCTGATCCGCAATACGCGGGCCGTCGCCCTCATCAAGGGGCTCTTGGTCCTGGGCGTCGTTACCGTGGTCAGTAAGGTCCTCGACCTGCACGTCATCAATTGGATGCTGCAGCAGGGGATGACGGTCATCCTCGTCGCCCTTCCCGTCGTCTTTCAGCCCGAATTACGCCGGGCTTTGGAACAGATCGGGCGGGGGCGTTTATTTCGTTCCGGCCAGGTCATCAGCATGGAAGAACTGGAACGGCTCATCGACGAAATCGTAGCGATCAGTGAGTCCTTATCAAAGACGCACACCGGGGCCCTCATCGTATTTGAACGCGAAGTCGGCCTTAACGACTATATCGACACTGGGGTTGCCATTGAAGGGCTCGTTTCACAAGAGCTCTTGGGCAATATTTTTATTCCCAATACGCCCCTTCACGACGGGGCCGTCATTATCCGTGAAAACCGTATTATGGCAGCCGGCTGCCTCCTTCCGTTGACCGCCGATCGGTCCTTGTCGACGGAATTGGGGACGCGGCACCGGGCGGCTATCGGCATCAGCGAGTTGACCGATGCCGTCATCATCGTCGTCAGTGAAGAAACGGGATCCATTTCTTATACCTACGGCGGCCACATTTATCGCCATCTTGACGGCAATGCCTTGCGCAATGTGCTGAAAACCTTCTTGACCCGGACACCTCAGGGCCTGGCGAATATCTTTAAATGGAGGCCCTAACATGAACAAGATTGATAAAAATTGGCAGCTTAAAATCATCTGCTTTCTCTTGGCTATCGTCTTGTGGTTCGTCATCATCAACGAACAAAATCCGCTCAGTGAGGGAAGTTATACCGTCCCTATTACCGTTGAAAACCTCAATTCTCAATATATTACGTCGAATGTGCCCAAGACGGTCTACGTCCGCCTTTCGGGGCCGCGCAATACGATCATCAACGTAGGGCCTTCGGATATCAAGGCCTACATCGATTTGTCCGACGTCCAGGAAGGGACGGTCGACGTGCCGATTCACGTCGAAATACCGAGCGGGACGGAGCTGAAAAAACAAAGCATGACGTCGACGAAGATAACCGTCGATGTCTACACGGTCAAAGAATTTAAACTGACGCCGCATATCGTCGGCAACTTAGATGAAAAAGACTTTATCAGTGAACTGAAAATCGTTCCGGAAAAGGTCGTCGTCAGTGGCGCTCGCCGCCTGATCCAACAGGTCAACCAGGCCGTCATCGAAGTCCCGGTCAACCAGCGCAACGGCGATTTTGCCTTGATGGCACCGATTCACTTGTACGATGCTGAAGGTTCACCCGTTGAGGGACTTGAAATGACGCCGTGGCAGAGCAATGTCAAAGTGACCATTGGCCATGATGCCATGTCTAAGAGCGTTCCCTTAAACGTCAATATAACCGGCCAGACGGCAACGAAAACATTGACGATTCAGCCGACGAGCATCCAAATCAGGGGCTCTGCCGATACGCTGCGCAATATCAGTTCCATCGATTTGCCGGACATTAACGTTGAAAATATGAAGGAAGAAAAATCGTGGAAGGTCATCATCCCGCCTGTAGACGGCATCAATATGTATCCTGATGAGGTCGAGGCCGACCTCCATATCCGAAATGGTGAGTAGAAAAGGAGAAACTTTGTGCTTAGAGTATTGAATATTCGCACGGCCGTACCGATGCAAAAGCCTTTGGAAGCGCTGATTGCCAAGAAACTCCGGTGTAGCCGCAGCGATATTTCCGGCATCTGCATCGTTCGCCGGGCTATCGACGCCCGCCGGAAACCGCGAATCTATTTTGTCTTTACCGTCGACGTGTCCTTTGTCGATGAAAAGAAGGTGTGGAAACGGTGCCGTGATAATAAGGACGTGCGCCAAATCGCAGAAACGCCGGCACCGGAAATCATTCCCGGGAGTGAAACCCTGGGCGCCCGTCCCATCGTCATCGGTACGGGCCCGTCGGGACTGGCGGCTGCTTTGGCCCTGGCCGAACATGGGTATGCACCATTGGTCTTTGAACGAGGCTGTGACGTCGATACCCGGGCGAAAGACGTGGAAACGTTTTGGCGCGGAGGGGCGTTTAAGCCGGAATCGAACGTCCAGTTTGGGGAAGGCGGTGCCGGAACTTTTTCTGACGGCAAACTGACGACGCGCATCAATCATCCCCTGCTGAGGCAGATTTTGCAGACCTTCGTCGACGCCGGCGCACCGGAAGAAATTCTGTATGCCTATAATCCCCATGTGGGAACGGACGTCTTGCGGCGAGTCGTGAAAAATTTGCGCCACATGATCGAAGCCAAGGGCGGCGAAGTCCACTTTTCAAGCTGTGTCACGGCCATTGACCGTGACGAAGCGGGCAAGGTCAAGTCGGTAACGATCAATGGACAAGATGAATATCCGGCCAGTGTCGTCGTCATGGGCGTCGGTCACAGTGCCCGCGATACGTATTACATGCTCCATGACAAAGGTGTCGTCTTGGAAAAGAAGCCCTTTGCCGTCGGCGTGCGCATTGAGCACTCGCAGGATGTCATCGACCGCGACCAATACGGCTGCCCGGCTGAAGAACTCGGCCTTGAACCGGCCGATTATGCCTTGGTCTACCACAGTCCCGACGGTCGGTCGTGCTATTCTTTCTGCATGTGCCCTGGCGGCGTCGTCGTCGGAGCCGCTTCAGAAGAAGGGCGGGTCGTCACCAACGGCATGAGTCTTTACAAGCGGGACAGCGGCATTGCCAACAGTGCCGTCGTGGTCAACGTTACGCCTGACGACATGGGCGGCGACGGGCCTTTGGCCGGTATCGAATTTCAGCGCCGCTATGAGGAACTGGCCTATAAGGTCGGCGGGAGCAACTACCATGCACCGGCTCAGACCGTCGGTTCTTTCTTGAAGCGTCCCGGTGCTGCTGCCGAAGGCGCCATCCATACCTATCGCCCCGGCGTGACCTGGGCCGATTTGCATGACGTCCTGCCGGATTTTGTTACGGCGACCCTGGCAGAGGCCCTGCCGTACTTTGGCCGGCGTCTTCACGGCTTTGACGATGACAACGTCGTCATGACCGGCGTCGAAACAAGGACCAGTGCCCCGGTGCGCATCG
This sequence comes from Megasphaera sp. MJR8396C, assembly GCF_001546855.1. Lineage (GTDB taxonomy): Bacteria > Bacillota > Negativicutes > Veillonellales > Megasphaeraceae > Megasphaera. The sequence goes on from NZ_KQ958144.1 coordinate 70,469, forward strand.
TCCGCGGTGACGACCGTATGGCCCTCGATACAGCCGGGCTCTATCCGGTCGGTGAAGGGGCCGGGTATGCAGGCGGCATTATGAGCGCCTATTTGGACGGCTTGGAAACGGCTGTCGAAATCATTCGTAAATATCAACCTTTGGAGGTAAAGTAAATGGCTAGATTGTTTGGAACAGATGGAGTACGAGGCGTTGCTAACGACTCGTTGACCCCGGAATTGGCATATCATTTGGGCAGAGCCGCTGCCTATATCTTTGGGCAGAATAAAGAACACCCGACCTTCCTCATCGGAAGGGATACCCGCCGTTCCGGCACCATGCTGGCCGATATCCTGGCAGCCGGCATCGCATCCGCTGGTGGTGACTGCTACATGGCAGGCGTCATTCCGACTCCGGCCATTGCCTACCTGACAAGAACGCATCATATGGATGCCGGCGTTATGATTTCGGCGTCTCATAATCCTTTCGAATACAACGGCATAAAATTTTTCGACGGCTTTGGTTATAAATTGCCGGATGAAATGGAAGATAAAATCGAAGAGTATATGCTGAAGGATGAACGGGCCGGCCTTCAGAGCCGTCCGACCGGGGCTGCTATCGGTACGATTTCCGCCTGGACCGACTTACAGCAGGAGTACGCCGATTTTATCTGCAAATCGACGGATATCGACCTGTCCGGCCTTAAGGTCGTTCATGACGGTGCTAACGGTTCGGCGTCCCTTTTAGGCCCGGAAATCCTTGAACGGCTGGGGGCAGAAGTCATTGCCATCCATAACAAGCCGAACGGCATCAACATCAATGAAAACTGCGGTTCTACCAACCTCGACAGCCTGAAGGAAACGGTCTTGAAATACGGGGCCGACATCGGCATTGCCAACGACGGTGACGCCGACCGCTGCCTGGCCGTCGACGAAAAGGGACAGGACATGGACGGCGACCAGATCATGCTCCTCTGTGCCATGAAATTAAAGGCCGAAGGCCGCCTCAAACAGGATACCGTCGTCGGTACGGTCATGAGCAACATCGGCTTCCACAAAGCCTTGAAAGAAATGGGCTGCAAGACGGAAATCACTGCTGTCGGCGACCGCTACGTCTTGGAAAAAATGAGAAAAGACGGCTATTCCCTCGGTGGGGAACAGTCGGGGCATATCATTTTCCTCGATTACAACACGACCGGTGACGGCTTGCTTACGGCTGTTCAGCTGCTGAGCATTATGAAACAGCAGAATAAACCCTTATCCGAACTGGCTGCCCTCATGACCCGTTATCCTCAAATTTTGAAAAACGTTCGCGTTCAGACGAAGTCGGGCTGGGAAGATAATAACCTCATCATGGCCGCTATTTCGGCCGGTGAAGAAGAACTGGGCGATGAAGGTCGCATTCTTGTCCGCCCGTCGGGGACAGAACCCCTCATCCGTGTCATGGCAGAAGGACCGGACCTGGTACAATTGGAACGAATCGTCGATGATATCGCCGTTGTCGTCGAACACGAAATGGGCCCTTCGAAGTAAGTATTGACAAAACCTTGCAAATATATTAAAGTGTGGGAATGGAGTTCCTTGAGCTCCATTCCCTGTTTTTATATACAGGCGTTTGGAAATCCTTAACGTAATAATGGATAGCGCTAGTACCTGAATGAGTTGATTTCAGGTAGACGAGGTAGAGAAGTATCGAATTTGTCAGCGGATGTCTCTCGGCACCTTCAGTCGTCATATGATGGAAAATTACAGTGGTAACATTGTCGATAACTTCATCATAAGAAGGAAATAACTTTATATCAGGAGGATATAACTATGTGTGGTATTGTAGGTTACATCGGAGACAGAGAAGCGGCAGACTTTTTAATGGATGGTCTGGGCAAGCTGGAGTACCGCGGTTATGACTCGGCAGGCATTGCCGTCTATCATGACGGTGCTATTGCTATTCGCAAAAAAGCGGGCCGGCTGGCAAACTTGGCGGAAGAAGTCAAGAAACATCCCGTTACCGGGACGTCCGGCATCGGTCACACCCGCTGGGCAACGCACGGCGGCCCGTCGGACATCAATGCCCATCCTCATTCGGATGAAAATGGCGATTTCGTCATCGTCCACAACGGGATCATTGAAAACTACATGGAATTGAAGGAAGACCTGCTCAAAAAAGGGTACCACTTCCGTTCGGAAACGGATACGGAAGTCATTGCTCACCTTTGCAAAGACCTTTATGACGGTGACTTTACCCGTACGGTCCGTAAGGTGCTGACCCTTTTGCGCGGTTCCTATTCCTTGGTCTTCATGTGCAAATTTGAACCGGATAAAATCATTTGCACCAAAAAGGACAATCCGTTGATCGTCGGCCTGGGAGACGGGGAAAACTATATTGCCTCGGATATTCCGGCCATCCTCAGCTACACCCGTAAGACGTACATCATGAATGACGGCGAAATTGCCATCGTCATGAAGGATAAGGTCTGGGTGACGGATCTGGAAGGCAACCCGATTTCAAAGAAGGTCTTTGAAGTAAACTGGGATGCCGAAGCGGCTGAAAAGGGCGGCTTTGAACACTTCATGCTCAAAGAAATCTATGAACAGCCGAAAGCCATCAAAGATACGATGAGCCGCCGCATTGTCGATGGCGGCAAGCACGTTTCCTTTGAAGAATTGAACTGGACGCCGGAAGATGTGAAGTCCATCGACAAGATCTTGATCACGGCTTGCGGTACGGCCTATCATGCCGGTCTCTTGGCCAAGTATTTCATTGAAAAATTGGCCCGCATTCCCGTTGAAGTCGACATCGCATCGGAATATCGTTACCGCGATCCTTTGACGGACAGCAAGACCCTGTGCATCGTCGTCAGCCAGTCCGGTGAAACGATTGACACCATGGCCGCTCTGAAAGAAGCCAAACGCCGCGGTGCCCGGTCGCTGGCCATTACCAACGTCGTCGGTTCGTCCATTTCTCGTGAAGCCGATCAGGTAGCGTATACCCTGGCTGGTCCTGAAATCGCCGTTGCTTCGACGAAGGCTTATACGACGCAGCTGGTAACCTTGCTCCTCTTGGCCCTCTACATGGGCCGCTTGAACGGCAAACTGCCGGCTGACCGAGAAGCAGAAATCCTGGCTCATCTGGAAAAACTCCCCGATCAGTGCCAGAAAATTTTCGACCAAGTCGACACGATCAAAGGCTTGTGCGATGCCTTTAAAGATAAAGAAGATGTCTTCTTCATCGGCCGCTCCATGGATTACGGTCTGGCCATGGAAGGCGCTTTGAAATTAAAAGAAATTTCCTATATTCACGCTGAATCCTATGCCGGCGGTGAATTGAAACACGGCACGCTGTCGCTCATCGAAGCCGGTGTTCCGGTCATTGCCTTGGCAACACAGATTGAAGTCAAAGGCAAGATGATCAGCAACATTAAGGAAGTTAAAGCCCGCGATGCCTTTGTCGTCGGCATTGCTCAGGACGACGATACGGAAGTCGTTCATACCGTCGATACCTTGATCAAGGTTCCGACCTCAGATGACTTTGTCGTTTCCATCCTGGCTATCGTTCCCTTGCAGCTGTTGGCTTATTATATCGCCGTCAGCCGCGGCAACGACGTCGATAAACCGCGTAACCTGGCTAAGAGCGTTACTGTAGAATAATTGGACTACGCAGTCTGTATAAAGGAGCTGCCCTTTGGGGCGGCTCTTTTTTTGTCGTGTCTTACGGCTTTTTAAACGTAGAATAGAGCCTTTCGTATTTGAAAATGGGCAGAGATCCTCTTTTTGTTCTATACTATACTTAGCCAATTGAACGTGTATTGAAAGATGTGAGGTGTTGTCCTATGTCGCGCTTTATTAATAATTTGAAACGCCGCGTTTCGAAAGAACAAAAGAAGATCGTCCTGCCAGAATCGGAAAGCCGCAGGATTCTGCAGGCTGCAGAACGGGTCCAGGCCGAAGGCTTTGCCCGGCCGATTCTGATCGGGCGGCCGCAGAACAGCGTTGAAGTCGCCTCCGAATATCAGATCGACATGGACGGTATCGAAATCATCGATCCTGAAACGTATCCCATGCTGGATACCTTCTGCCAATATTATGCCAAGCGGCGGGCTAAAAAGGGGATGACCGTCTCCGAGGCGCGAGAAGTCCTGCTGACCAATTATATTTTCTTTGCCGCCTGTCTGGTCGCCTTCGACATTGCCGACGGCATGGTCGCCGGAGCTGTTGCCACGTCATCGGAAGTCATTCGTGCGGCTCTCCAAGTCATCGGTCCTCATCCGGGCCTGTCGACGGTCAGCAGTTCCTTTATCATGATTACCGATAAGCCGCAGTTTGGCGATGACGGCATCTTCGTCATCGGTGACTGCAGTGTCGTCATCGAACCGACGCCGCAGCAGCTGGCCGATATTGCCGTCAGCTGTGTAGAACGGGCACGGCGGACGGCGCAGACCCTTGATCCGAAAGTGGCTTTTCTGTCCTATTCGACTATGGGCAGCGGCGCCGGCGACGAAGTGGAACGCGTCCGCGAAGCCGTCCGTCTCCTAAGGGACCGCAACGTCGACTTTGAATTTGATGGCGAGATGCAGGCTGATGCAGCCCTCGTACCGCGGATTGCCCGCCAGAAGGCGCCGGGGTCTCCCGTTGCCGGTCAGGCCAATGTCCTGGTATTTCCTAATCTCGTGTCCGGAAATATTTGTTATAAAGTCTTGGAACACCTGTCCGGTGCTACGGCCTTGGGACCGCTTCTTCAAGGGCTGGCGAAACCGGTTATGGACCTGTCCCGCGGCTGTACGGCCGAAGGCATTACTGATGTCATTGCCATCTGCTGCAGTGATGCCATTTATATGCAGGCTGAAAAGAAGCGGGACATGGCCTTTACCAGTCGCTTTGAACAACTCGATAGTCGGGTCGCCGTTGAAAATCGTAATATTTCGATTCAGTTTAATCCAGAAAAATGTCGGAACTGCACCCTCTGTCGTCGTCGCTGTGCCGAAGTCATGTCTATGACGGGATATTACTCTTTAGAAAGCACGGGCGATGTCCCTATCTGTGTCCACTGCGGCCAGTGTTCGCTGACCTGCATGTTCGGGGCGACGACGACCGTATCACAGCGGGCGGAGATTCAAAAAGCCATCGACGATCCGGATAAGGTCGTCGTCTTTCAAACGTCGTCGGCCGTCGGCGTTGCCCTTGGCGATGCCTTTGGACGTCCCTTTGGCGAAAATGTGGAAGGGAAGATGATTTCAGCCTTGCGCAGACTCGGTGGGAATTACGTCTTTGATACCAACTTCGGAGCCGACTTAGCCATCATGGAAGAAGCGTCGGAACTCCTATACCGTATGGACAATAAGAAAGAGCTGTTGCCGCAGTTTACGAGTGCCTGTCCGTCATGGGTTGAATTTACGGAAATCTTCTTCCCCGAACTGATTCCTCACTTGTCGACTGGTAAGAGTCCGAGCAGCATGCTCAGCCCGATGATTAAGACGTATTTTGCCAAGCGCATGCATATCGATCCTTCCAACCTGGTCATCGTTTCGGTTACGCCCTGTACGGCAAAGAAGGCGGAAATCTTTCGGCCGGAACAGAATGCTGCCGGCCGTTACTGGCAGCATCCGGACATGCGCGATACCGATTACGCCATCACGACGAGGGAATTGGCGACCTGGATCAAAGAGAAAAAAATCGACTTTGATCCGCTGGAAAATGCTGCTTACGATACGGTCTTTGGCGAATCGTCCGGCGGCGGAGACCTCTTTGGCAACAGTGGCGGATTGATGGAAGCGGCTCTCCGGACGCTCGTTTACTTGAAGACCCATAAACCGGCCGAGGAAGATTTCCTCCACTTTGAGGCCGTACGGGGCCTTGAAGGGGTGAAAGAAGCGGCCGTCACCCTGGACAACGACATCATCCGTGTCGTCGCTGTCAGCGGATTGGCCAATGCCCGTCGGTTCATCAATTTAATGGAAGAAAAGCATTCGTGGAAAAAATATGCCTTGATCGAAGTCATGGCTTGTCCCGGCGGCTGTATTGGCGGCGGCGGTCAGCCACGAACGCAGCTGCCCCTCGAAATCCCGGCTAAGCGTGCCCGCATTGAAGCACTATACCAGATGGATGCCCAAAAATCGATTCGGGCCAGCTGGGAAAATAAGGAACTGCAGACCCTGTATGCAAAGTTCTTGGGAGAACCGCTGGGCGATCTGTCCGAAGCCCTACTTCATACGCAGTACGTCAATAAGCATTACCTTTTGGGAAAAGAAGATAAGGTCCAACCCCTTATTAAATGAACGATGTTTAGACCAGCCTCTTAATGATATGACAGCCCTCGTCCATAGTGACGGGGGCTATTTTGTGCTTTCGACCTTGCTTTCTTAGGCATCTGTTCCTATAATAAAATCAATACACTTGATGCGGAAGGGATTATTATGAATCGGTATATGACGTCTTTGAAGGGGCGGGCAGCTTCAAATCCACAAAAAATCGTTCTGCCTGAGAGCGGCGACCTTCGGATACTGCAGGCGGCCGACCGGATTTTGGCCGACGGATTGGCCATTCCGGTATTGATTGGGAAAAGGCAGGACATTCAGGAATTAGCCCTTCGATACCAATTGGACTTAGAAGGGGCTGAATTGATCTATCCGAAAGACCATGCGTCTTTCGATCGCTTTGCCAAAGAATATGCGCGGATGCGGCGGGTATCGGGGATGACCATCGAAGAAAGCCGGCGCTTTTTACGGACGCCCCTTTATTTTGGTGCCTTTCTGGTCGCTTCCGGAGAAGCGGCCGGTATGGTTGCTGGATTAGAAACGCCGGCGCCGGAAGTTCTGCATGCGGCCCTGCAGATTATCGGTACCCGTAAAGGCATCGATACGGTCAGTAGTTCTTTTATCCTTCTGACCGACATGATGCAGTTTGGCCATGATGGAGTCCTGGTCGCCGGCGACGGTGACGTCATCCCGACTCCGGACGAATACCAGCTGGCAGATATCGCCTGCAGCTGTGTCGATCGGGCGCGGCGAACCCTGCAGATCGATTCGCCGAAAGTGGCCCTCTTGTCGTATTCGACGATGGGGAGTGAACGGGGCAGCGGTGCCGATACGGTGCGAAAAGCCGTCCAGATTCTAAGCGACCGCAACGTCGATTTTGAGTTTGACGGCGAAATGGAAGTCGATATCGCCCTCATTCCATCGTATGCCAAAGAGTGGGCACCACGCTCTCCCGTAGCCGGAAGGGCCGATGTCCTGGTCTTTCCCGATTTGAATACGGGGAACATCTGCTGCAAGATGCTGGAACACGTTGCCGGGGTGACCGTTTTAGGTCCGCTGCTGCAGGGACTCTCCAAACCGGTCATGGACCTGTCACGGGCGTCGACAGTAGAAACCATCGTCAACACCATAACCGTTTGCTGTTGTGATGCCTTAGATGAAATGGTATAGGCTATTTTGAAAATTAGTGTACAAAATAAGGGCAATCTGTCTTGACAATCTTCATATACCATAGTATACTTAAGAAGTTGTGAGGGAAATTCCTCTTATGCCGACTGAGACAACAGTCGATTCTTTTGAAAATTCTTCAAAAGAATGCTTGACAAGCCCTTCGTAGTTTGGTAAGATAAACAAGTCGT
>NZ_KQ958145.1:0-24202 GCF_001546855.1 Megasphaera sp. MJR8396C
GCTAGGTCTAACTTTTTGGGGTCACATCATGGAGGGAGCTCTTCGCGTCTATTTCGTTTCTAAATAGGTCCAGCCTTCTTCCTGGCGGACTTTCTGTTCTTTCATGAGATGACCCAAGGCCCGTTTAAAAGCAGCCTTGCTGAGGCCGAATTTGGCCTTGATGACGGCCGGTGCCGTCTTGTCGCCATAGGGCATCTTGCCCTTGCGCTGTTCGAGGAACTGCAGGATCTTCTCGGCGTCGGGATTGATGGCATTTTCCTTGGTCTGGCGCAGGGAAATATTGATGCGCCCGTCTTCGCGCAGGAAGGTGATGCGGCCCTTGATCATCTGGCCGATGAGGATCGGTCCGTTGAATTCACTGCGGTGCAAAAAGGCGATCCACCGTTCGCGGGTCATGAGGTAGGCCCCCTGATCGGTCATGTTGTAGATGGCCCCTTCGACCCAGTCGCCGACTTTGGCATCTGTCGCAGCCCGCGAGGCCCGGCGCATTTCGTCTTCGACTTCCATCGACACGGCCAGGCGGTGGGACTTGTCTTCATAGAGTTTGACCCAGACGTACTCCCCTTCTTTAGGGCGGCCTTTCATTTCGGCAAAGGGCATGAAGATGCCTCGTTCCGTTCCGACGTCAACGAAGGCGCCGAAGCGCGTCGTATTGATGACCGGCGCATAACCGATCTGGCCGATCTTGATCTTGGGCAGGCGCATGGACGCCGTAAGGCGGCCCGATGGGTCGTGGTACAGAAAGACCGTCACCGAATCGCCGATATGGACCTCTTCCGTCTGCTGATTGATATGGAGGAGGATGTCGTCATTGGTATTGCCCGTGCCGCCGTCCAAAAAGGCACCCATCTCGCTTTGGCGCAGGACTTCTAACGTCGCGATGCTGTTTTCTTGAAGTGTCGTCATATTATTCACCTTCGTAGTCGATCCGCGGTGCGTCGGCCCACAAGTTTTCCAGGTCGTAATACTGGCGTTCCTGTTCGACGAAGACGTGGGCAATGACTTCACCGGCATCGATGAGGATCCACTTGCCTTCGTGGTAGCCTTCGACGTGGAGGATGGGATAGCCGTTCTTTTCCATCTGTTCTTCGATGTTGTCGGCAATGCTCTGGGTCTGACGGTTGTTGCGGGCACTGCAGATGACGAAGTAATCGGCCATGAGGGACGAATCCTTGATGTCCAGGACGGCGATGTTCCAGGCTTTCTTGTCGTCGGCTGCAGCGCAGACGATTTCATAGCTGGATAATTCTTTCATCGGTTCAGCGTTAGCTGGTTTCATGGTAATTGGCATATATGAAAAGTCTCCTTTTTATACGAATTTAAGATTGTTTATCATCGGGCGTCGGAGCTGCCGAGATGGCGTTGTTGGTCCGGCCGATGACTTTTTGGACTTCGACCGGGTCGTAGGTCCAGTAATATTTATTGTCGCTGTTCTTGCCGCCCTGGGCCATTTCGCCGGGCAGGATGTAGAAGTTGATGTTGTCGGCCGTGACGTTGCGGAAATCAAAGGCCAATTCGGCCATATCTTTGGCCGGGATATTGGAATCGACGTTGTGCCACAGGCGGTACATGAAGAAGGCATTGCTCAGACCGAAGTCCTTTTGCCGGTCTTCATAGAAGTTCTTGATGAACCGTTCCTGGCGCTGGGTCCGCGAGACATAGCCGTTGCCGTCGAGGTAGCGCATATAGCCCGTTGCTTCCTTGCCGTCGAGGGTCTGGTAGCCTTGGAAGATGTTGATGTCCGTTTCCCCGGCTGCGTCGGCGTGGTACATGTTCTTTTCCACGTAGAGGGGCACGCCGCCGTTCATGTCGACCATCTTAGCGAAGGATTCCGGCGTAAAGGCTGCGTAGTACGGAAGGGGAATGTGGAAGATGTCTTCGACGACGGCCCGTACCAGGCTGATACCGCCTTCAGTGTAGACGTCCTGCAGTTCTTGGATCCCCTTTTCCTTGCGCCCTTCGATTTTCGTGTCGTCAGGCAGCATGATGATGTCGATGTGCTTCTTATCCTTGTTGATGGCGGCGACGCCGACGAAGTTGGCCTGCTGAGGATTTTCTCCGTCCGTGCCGATGAGGAGCACGTAGAGCGGCTTATCGGCGCTGGTCTGGACGAAATCATTGCTGCTGGCCGGCGTCGTATCGGGACCGTCGGGCTGAGCCGCCGGACTGGTGAAGTGGATATAGGCCGAGCGGCAGACGAGGAAGATGGCCACGGCAGCGACGACGGCCAAGATGCGGTTTAAGATTCTTCTTCTCTTTTCTCGTGTCATCGTCCGGCCTTCCTCGCTGCCTCTTTCATCATGGCGCTGATGTGGGCGTTGCGGTTGGTGACCGTGCCGACGAAGATCGGTTTCTTCTGGTCGAGGAGGTGGCGGATCGTCGAATCGTAGCCTAAGAGGACGGCTTCATCGAGGTCCCGTTCGGCGGCCTGGCGCAGGGCTTCGACGCCGTCAAAGTCGCGGTTCACTTCGATATAGTCGGCCATGAAGATGATTTTTTCCAGTTTTCCCATGGCTTCGGCACCCGTCGTGTGATGGGCCACAGCGGCCAGGATATCGGGATCGTCAATGCCGTACTTCTCCCGGGCCAAGGTCACGGCGGCATAGCCGTGGAGCAGGCTGCCGATGTTAAAGATCGGCGCCGGAAGGTCCGTAAAGGAGCGGCTGGCCAGAGCCTGCATCTCTTCGAGGGGCTTTTGTTTGGCCGCATCGTGAAGGAGGGCCGCTACTTCCGCCGCATCGGCATCGCTGCCATAGCGGTCGGCTAAGTGCCGGGCCGCAGCGGCCACGCCCAGGACATGGGTATAGCGATTCGGCGTCAGGGATTGTTTTAAATCTGCTTTGATGGCATCTTTGAATTCTTCGTTGTACATTGATATACTCCATTTTTTCTGATGTATTCGACGACGGCCGAAGGCATCATATAGCGGACGGACAGGCCCAGGCGAATGCGGCGCCTGAGTTCTGTCGAAGAGATTTCCATCGTCGGGACCGGCAGTTTGAGAATGTTTTTCCCCAGCTCGCCAAAGGACGAGATGATGGAATCGATCTGTTCCGAGCCGTCGGGACGGGTCGCACCGATAAACTGGCACAGGCTGAGGATTTCCTCCGGATTGTTCCAGTTGTGCAGGTCGTGGATCGTATCGGTCCCCGAGATGAAATACAGGCTGTGCGACGGGCCGTATATTTCTTTTAAAAGCCGCAGCGTATCGACCGTATAGGAATTTCCCTGACGGCGCATCTCCATATCGCTGACGGTAAAGTACGGGTTGTCAGCCGTAGCCAGACGCGTCATGGCCAATCGCTGCTCGGCTGTCGCACCGCAGACATCCTTATTGGGTGTAATGTACGACGGCACGAACAGGACCTTCTTTAAATGAAAGGCCTGGCGCGCTTCTTCGGCAATCATGAGGTGTCCTAAGTGGATGGGATTAAAGGTCCCCCCCATGACGCCGAGCCTAGTGATTTCCATGGTACAAATAGATTCCTCCCCAGGCGATAGCTACGGCTAACGCATAAAGCAATAAAAACTTGGCATAGTGTCGGTATTCAAATCGTGTTTTCGGTGAAGCGGCATATTGGCGAAGAGTCCGCCCGTAACCGCGAAGCAGGCGCAGCATCAGCGGATCTGACCCTGGCCGTCGATGAGGTATTTATACGAAACCAAGGCTTCGAGGCCCATAGGACCGCGGACGTGCAGTTTCTGCGTGCTGATGCCGATTTCGGCACCAAAGCCGAACTCGAAGCCGTCGGTAAAGCGCGTCGAGGCGTTGACGTAGACCGCAGCCGAATCGACGGATTTTTGGAAGGCTTCGGCCGTTTCTTTATTATTGGTCACGATGGCTTCCGAGTGGTGAGTGCTGAAGCGGCGGATGTGGTCCAAGGCTTCGTCGAGAGAGTCGACGACTTTGACCGACATGATGAGGCTGTTGTATTCCGTCGCCCAGTCTTCGTCATCGGCGGCCTTCATGGCACTGACGGCCCGGGCTTCGTCGTCGCCGCGAAGTTCGACGGCATCGTCTTTCATGACCGGTGCCAATGTTTCTAAAAAGTCCTTGGCGACGTCGCGGTGGACCAAGAGGGTTTCCATGGCGTTGCACGTCGACGGCCGCGATACCTTGGCATTTTCGACGATCTTAACGGCCATGGAAAGGTCGGCATCCTTATCGACATAGACGTGGCAGACGCCGCTTCCCGTTTCGATGCAGGGAACGGTGGCCGTATCGACGACCATGCGGATCAGGCCGGCACCGCCGCGGGGAATAGCCAAATCGATGAAGCCCCGTAAGGTAAGGAGCTCTTTGACCAGGGCCCGGTCCGTATTTTCAATGATGTTGACACTGTTTTCCGGAAGGCCGGCCGCTTTCAGTCCCTGACGGATGACCGAGGTCAGGGCCGTATTGGAGGCGATGGCTTCACTGCCGCCGCGGAGGACGCAGGCGTTGCCGGCTTTGATGCACAGGGCTGCCGCATCAACGGTGACGTTGGGCCGCGATTCAAAGATGATGGCAATGACCCCTAAGGGAACGCTGACCTTCTTGATAGCAAGGCCGTTGGGACGCGTAAATTCATCGAGGACGATACCCGACGGATCGCGAAGGTCGATGACCTGGCGAACGCCTTCGGCCATGGCCGAAATTCGTTCTTTGGTCAGGGTCAGGCGGTCGACCATGGCCGGCGCCATCCCCTTTTCCTTAGCCCGCTTCAAATCTTCGGCGTTGGCCGACAGGATGGCGTCGCTGTGGGCCATGAGGGCATCGGCAATATAGGCCAGGGCCTTATTTTTGACGTCCGTTCCGGCCGTTTGCAGGACGTACGATGCTTCTTTGGCGTCGCGGCCCTTGCGGTATACTTCAGATATCATGGGAAAAACCCCTTTCTAATACATGACGACCAGATTGTCGCGGTGGATGACTTCATCAAAGATGCCGTTGTGGCCGAGGACTTCGGCGATATCTGCCGACTGGCGGCCCTTGATGGCATTGATGTGGACACTGCCGTAGTTGGAAATGCCCTTGGCAATGGTCAATCCATCGTAGACGACGCTGACGATGTCCCCTTCTTCAAAGAGGCCTTCGACAGCGGTGATGCCCACCGGAAGGAGGCTCGAGCCCTTGTCGATGATGGCGTCGCGGCAGCCCTTATCGACGATGAGTTTTCCCGTCGCCTTGCTGCCCGAAACGAGCCAGCGCTTCTTCGAATGGAGCGGCGTTTCCTTGGCTTTGAACAAGGTCCCTACGTCTTCACCGGCGCAGATGCGGCTGACGATGTCGTCTTCACTCCCGGAGGCGATGACCATGTCGACGTCGGCTGCGGTGGCAATGGCCGCCGCCTGGATTTTGGTGTACATGCCGCCCGTCCCCATGGAGGAACCGGCGTCGCCGGCAATGTCGTAAATGTGTTTATCGATATTATCGACGTAGGAAATGATTTTGGCATCGGAATGGGTCCTGGGATTATCCGTATAGAGACCGTCGATGTCCGACAACAGGATGAGCAGGTTGGCGTCGACGAGACCACTGACCATGGCCGACAAGGTGTCGTTATCGCCGATCTTATATTCATCGACGGCGACGACGTCGTTTTCGTTGATGATGGGAATGATGCCCATATCGATCATAGTCAGGAGGGCATTGCGCGAGTGCATGAATTTGCTGCGGTCCTGGGAGTCCATGCGGGTCAAAAGGACCTGGCCGACGACTTGGCCGTATTCGCGGAACAGCCGTTCATAGGTGTGCATGAGAACACCTTGTCCGACGGCGGCTAAGGCCTGTTTTTCCCGAATCGACTTCGGTCGGTGATCAAGATTAAGCGGGGCCATACCGGCATTGGTCGCCCCGGAGCTGACCAAGATCATTTCCTTCCCCTGATTCTGCAAATCTGCCAATTCTCGGACTAAATGCTCCATGCGGCGGTAGTTCAATTTGCCCGTCCCATGGGAAATCGTACTGGATCCGACCTTGACGACGATGCGCTTCTTGTGGTCAAAATCCCTGCGTCTGCTGTTCACCATGCCTCACGTCCTAGTCTTTAATAAATTCGTACTTCGATTTCTTATCTTTCTTCTTGAATAAAATGCCGTAGTGGCCGATGACCTGAATCAATTCGGCACCGAGCATATCGGCCAGGTCTTCCATCGTTTCTTTGGTCGGAAGGTTAGCGTTATTGAGGACGTGGGCCTTAATCAATTCCCGCGCCGTAAGCGCTGCTCTGGCACTGTCGATGACGGCGTCGCTTAAGCCGTCTTTTCCGATTTGGACGACGGCCGGCATGAGGCTGGCCATCCCCCGTAACTGCTGTCTGTCTTTATTATTCATATACGTCTCCCTTTATTTGTGGTATTCGAATTCCATGGCGTAAATGCGGACCGTATTGCCATCCTGGATGCCGTGTTCCTGGAGGAGCTTATCGAGCTCCATATAGCGCCAAATGCGCTGGAAACGACGCAGGGACTGGTCGTCGTCGAAGTTGGTCATGGCAACCAAATTTTCAATGCGGGCGCCGGTGATGACGAAAGCCCCGTCCGTATCGCGGGTCACTTCAAAGTCCGGCTTATTCTGAGCCTTATAGACGACTTCTTCCGTCGTTTCGTCGGCTTCTTCGACGTATTCTTCAAGGAGGGTCCAGACCCGTTCTAACAGTTTATCCATGCCGTCGCCGCTTACGGCGCAGATAGGATAGACTTCGATGCCCTTGGCCGCCATGTAGTCCATGAGGCGCTCGAGGTTGTCTGAATCGTCGGTTAAGAGGTCGATCTTATTAGCCGCTACGATCTGGAGCTTGCGCGACAGTTTTTCGCTGTATTTGGCAAGTTCGGCGTTGATCTTTTCATAGTCTTCGATAGGGTCGCGGCCTTCCATGCCCGATACGTCGAGGACGTGGATCAAGATCTTCGTCCGTTCGATATGGCGCAGGAAATCGTGACCGAGGCCGACGCCTTCACTGGCCCCGTCGATGAGGCCGGGAATGTCGGCCATGACGAAGCTGCGGTGATCGGGCAGATCGACGACGCCGAGGATCGGGTTGAGGGTCGTAAAGTGATAGGCTGCAACTTCTGGCTGGGCTGCCGAAACCTTTCTCAGGATGCTCGATTTGCCGACGCTGGGATAGCCCAGGAGGCCGACGTCAGCCAAGACTTTCAGTTCCAGCCGCAGCCACCGTTCTTCTCCCGGTTCGCCCCGTTCGGCAAAGGTCGGCGTCCGATTGGCACTCGTTCTAAAATGCCAGTTGCCGCGACCGCCGCGGCCGCCTTTAGCGACGATGGCCTGTTGGCCGTCCCGCGACAAGTCGGCCATGATCTGGCCCGTTTCTTCATCTTTTACGATCGTTCCCAAAGGAACGGTAATCAACAAGTCTTCGGCGTTTCTGCCGTACTTATTGCTGCCTTCGCCCTTTCCGCCGGGCTTGGCCTTGAACAGGCGGCGAAAACGAAAGTCGACGAGGGTGTTGACGTTGCGGTCAGCGACGAGAACGACGTTGCCGCCCTGACCGCCGTCGCCGCCGTTCGGTCCGCCCTTGGGGACGAACTTTTCATGCCGGAAACTGCTCATGCCGTCGCCGCCCTTGCCGGACTGTACAAAAATTCTTGCTCTGTCTATAAACATAGGTCACCTCATATGAAAATACATGGGGATATAGAAAGAGACACAGCATACATATACCATGTCTCCTGTCTATCTGTCCATCAATATCAAAATTAACCGACCCTTTTCCGCTTATGATAACGGAAAGGGTACGAAAAAGTCATGAGACTCTTTACGATAAAATTTTAAATCATATTTGCCAATCTGTAAAGTCATTTTTCCTTAATAATTTCCAAGGCCTTTTCAAACTGCGTATCCGTCGGATCCGATGGCGTAAGGGGTACGACGACGTCCGGTTCGATGCCGACACCGTCGATTTCACGGCCATTGGTCGTGCGATACTTGGCGACGGTCACCTTGACGGCCGACTGCTGGCTCAAGGGGAAGACCCCTTGTACGGTGCCCTTGCCGTAGGTCTTGACGCCGACGATGGGACCGAGCTGCATGTCCTGAACGGCACCAGCAATGATTTCAGAGGCGCTGGCCGAGTTTTCATTGACCAAGACGACGAGAGGAATGAGGTCATTCGTTCCTTCTGCCGTGTACTGGTCGACTTTGCCGTCCTGTTCGGTATAGGACACGATAGTGCTGTTGGGCGGGACGAAGTTGCTGGCTACGCCGACGGCCTGTTCCACGATGCCGCCGGGGTTGTCGCGAAGGTCGAGGATCATCTTCTTCATCCCCTGTTCGCGCAGCTTCGTATATTCCTTGGTAAAGTCATCGGCCGTTCCTTCACCAAAGACGGCGATGCGGATATAGCCGATGTCCGTGCCTTCAATCATCTTGCCGGCCACGGTCGGTACATGGATCTGACGGCGTTCGACGGT
This sequence comes from Megasphaera sp. MJR8396C, assembly GCF_001546855.1. GTDB lineage: Bacteria > Bacillota > Negativicutes > Veillonellales > Megasphaeraceae > Megasphaera. Next base: position 8,410 of record NZ_KQ958145.1, read on the forward strand.
AAAGGTCTTATCTTCGCCGTCGCGGCGGACGACTAAGGTGACGCTGGTATTGGCCGCCCCTCGGATGCGCTTAGACACGTCTTCGAGTTTATTGCCGTCGACCGGCGTTCCATCGATAGATACCAGGATGTCGCCGCGCTGAAGTCCCGCTTCGGCAGCCGGGCTGTCGTCCATGACGCCGGCGATGAGGACGCCGTCATCAGTGGACCCGATGTAGACGCCGATGCCGGCATAGGTGCCGCTCATCTGGGCCGAAAAGTCCTTATACAGCTCGCCGCCGAGGTAGACCGAATGCTTGTCCCCCAAGGTGCTGACCATGCCGTTCAGGGCCCCGTCAAAGAGAGCACTGCGGTCGACGTTTTCCGCATAATGGCTTTCGATGATTTCCAAGGTACGGAAAAATTCAAACATGGCAGTCGCCCGGCCCGTATAGTACCAAAACATGCCGAAGACGGCCAGAATCATGACGATCATACCGCTGCAAAAGAAGGCAAGGGGCCGGCGAACTTTTTCCCAGGCCTGGCGTATAGTTTGTTTATTCATTCATATCTCCTTCTTTGGAAATCAAGGCCGCGAGAAACGGACAAGCTGCAGTAAAAACACTTATAAATAGGCTGACGGATCGACGGGGTCCCCGTTGGCACGGACTTCGAAGTGAACGTGCGGGCCTGTCGAGTTGCCCGTCGAGCCGGCATAGGCGATGACCTGGCCCTGGGAAACGGCCTGACCTTCGGAGACAGCCAGTTCCTGATTATGGCCGTAAAGGGTCGACAAGCCGTTGCCGTGGTCGATGATGACAGCATAGCCGTAACCGCTGATCCAGCCGGCTTCGACGACGACACCGCCGTCGGCTGCATGGACCGGTGTGCCGTAATCGACACCGATATCCATGCCGCTGTGATAGATTGTCGTCCCGAAGATTGGATGGGTCCGATAGCCATAGGGCGAAGTAACGACGCCGTTGACCGGCCAAATCATGGCTCCGGAGCCGCTGACCGGCTGGTAGGAGTCACTGCTGCCGCCACCGCCGCCAGACGAAGCCTGAGCGGCAGCTGCTGCTGCCTGTGCCGCCCGGTCGGCTGCACGCTGGCGCAGCATTTCAGCAATGGCCTGCGACGACTGCTGGTATTCGTTATAAGCCTGTTCGGCTACGGCTTTATCATTCTGAGCCTGATAGAGAATGGCCTGCTGTTCCTTGCGGCGGCTTTCGATTTCATCGCGCTTAGCCGCTGCCTGGTCGCGGAGCTGGGCCTGGCGGGCACGCTGGGTTTCCAGTTCCTGCTTGGCCGTTTCAATGGCCGCCCGTTCCTGACGGATGTCGGAAATCAAGGTGATATCGGCGTCGATGATACGGCGCAGTAATTCCAGGCGGTTGGAAAAGTCGCTGAAATCCTTGGCCCCGAGGACGACGTCGAGATAGCTCAATTGGCCGTGCATATAGATGTCGCGGACGCGCTTGGTAAAGACACCTTCCCGCACCTTGAGCCGGGCCTGGGTCTTTTCCAGTTCAGCCTGGGTGGCGGCAATTTTTTCTTCCGTCGCCTTCAGTTCATTGGCCACGGCCTGGTAGTCGCGCTGAGCCGCTTCGAGCTGCTGCTGGATGGCATAGAGCCGATCGTTGACGCTGCCGATGACAGCTTCGGCCTGAGCCTTCTTCTCGCTTTCCTGAGCCATCCGGTTCTGAACGTCCGACAGCTGGTTCTGCAAGTCTTCGTCTTCGCCAAAGACGGCAAAGTTGGGGGTCAATAAGGCGGCGGTCACGGCCAGGATGACGTATTTTTTTAACATATTACACCTTCATATAACGTTTCAGAGAAATGGTACTGCCAATGGCCCCGATGACCATGCTGATGATCAACAGGACGCCTGCCGTGCGGTACATAAAGGGAAAGACGCTGACCATCGGTAAGAAGGCCAGGGACTGGTGAATGGCCGTAACAGCAAAGTCGTAGAACTGATAGAGGGCGATGTCGGCAATGATACCGCCGATAAAGCCCAGGAACAGGCCTTCTAAGAGGAAAGGCCAGCGGATGAACCAGTTCGTCGCCCCGACGTACTTCATGATGGCGATTTCTTTGCGCCGGGCAAAGACGGTCAGGCGAATGGTATTGGAAATGATGAACAGCATGGCCAGGGTCAGGAAGACGATGAGGGCAATGCCGCCCCAACGGATGATGGTCGTGATCTGGAAGAGCTGTTCAATGATTTCCTGGCCGTAGTGGGTCCCTTCGACTTCGGGGTAATCGGCGACGATATCCGCCGTCCGCCGTACGGCTTCCGGTTCGGTAAAGGTCACTTCAAAAGAACTGGGCAAGGGGTTCTTCCCTTCCAAGGCATCGAGGATACCCGGCTGGTCTTTCATGCGTTCCTTCAAGATGTCCATGGCCTGATTCTTATCGGTAAAGGTGACCGACTTGACGTCCGGCAGGGCCTGAAGGCGATGGCTTACACTATCGATATCGGCCTGGGTCGCACCGTCTTTGAGGTAGACCGTGATTTCGACCTGGCTTTCGAGATTTTCAGCAAAATAGTCGAGATTGGCCACGAGGGTCATGAAGATGCCCAGGATGAACAAGGATAAGGCGACCGTGGCAATGGAGGCCACCGACATAAAGCGGTTGCGCCAAAACGATTGGAAAGCAGCGACGGTGTAGTAATGCATGGTTCTAATTTTCATCGTCGTATCCTCCTCGCTGTTCGTCACGGACGACCTTGCCGTCATCCAATTCGATGACGCGTTTATTCATCATGTCGACTAAGGTCTTGTCATGGGTTACCATGAGGACCGTCGTTCCCATGTGGTTGATTTTCTTAAAGACTTCGACAATATCCTCGGACGTATCGGGGTCGAGGTTCCCTGTCGGTTCGTCGGCAATGAGTAAGAGCGGCCGATTGACGATAGCTCTGGCAATGGCTACGCGCTGCTGTTCCCCACCGCTGAGATTCTTGGGCAGGGCGTCGGCTTTCCCAATGAGGCCGACGAGGTCGAGGACTTCGCGGACGCGGCGGCGAATGACCCGGCGCGGCGCTTCGATGACTTCCATGGCAAAGGCCACATTTTCCTGAGCCGTCTTATTGGGCAGGAGGCGGAAGTCCTGGAAGACGATCCCCATTTTGCGGCGCAGGTAGGGCACGCTCTTTTTGGCCAAACGGTTGACTTCGATCCCGTTGACCAGGACCGAACCTTTCGTCGGCAGTTCTTCGTGGGACAAGAGGCGGATCAGCGTCGACTTGCCGGCACCGCTGGCACCGACGACGAAGACGAATTCGCCCTTTCCGATATGAAGGGACACCTGGTCGAGGGCAATGGAGCCATTGTCGTAGACCTTGGATACATTTTTAAATTCAATCATAGAGACCTCCGATGCTGTTCGAGTCGTTTGCGGACGCCGTCCCGCCCTTCTAAGATGCGCAGGGCCAGGTAGGCATTTCGCAGGGACTGGCGGCGCAGATGGTTGAGGCGGGCCTTGATGGCCGGCTCGAGTCCCCCCTGGGCCAGCTGTTGACTGACGCGGGAGGCTAAGGCTTCTGCCGTCACCGATTCCGTCGTCCCGCAGACCCGATCGCCGATGAGATGGATAAAGCTGTCGATTTTCGGGTCATAGGAAATGGCTGTCGCCGGCGTTTCCATGAGGGCCGAAAAGATGAGGGCGTGAAGGCGGTTGGCCACGACGGCATCCATGCAGCCCATGAGGGACATGAATTCTACCGTCGAATAGCGGTCGTCGAGGACGATGGCCCTCGTCTTCATGCGATCGGCAATATCGCGGCCGGCGGCGACGTCTTCCGGATGCTGCATGGGAATGAAGATGATGTCCACGTCTTCCCGCTGCTGCAACGTATCGGCCGCCTGGGCAATGGCGTCTTTATAGGCCTGATGGCCCTGCCAGTTGCGGACGGCAATGCCGACGCGCCGGCGGCTGCCGGTAATTCCCTTTTGCTCCAGAATCTGAAGGCCGATGGCCTTATCGACGGGATGCATGGACAAGACGGCGTCGGCCGTCACGTGAATCGGCGGACGGGTCACGCCCATGTCCATGAGCTCTGCCTTCGAATCGCGGTCGCGGACGCCGATGACGGAAACGCGCTGCAGTACTTTCTGCACGGCTTCCCGGGCCTTGATGCCGCGGACGGGACCGATGCCCTGAGCGTAGAGCATGACCGGCTTTTTAAAGAACAAGGCGATCTTCATGATCCACAAGTAGTAATAGAGGCTGCGGGCGCTGGTCACGTCCTGAAGCAGGCTTCCTCCGCCGCTTATAAGAATATCACAGCGGCGAATGGCCGCTGCGATAGCAAAGAAATTCAGGCGATGAACAGCCTGTACCTTATGATTTTCCCGTGTCATGCGGCAGTTGCCGGTAATGACCGTAATCGCCACATCGGGAATGATGTCTTTTAACGAGCCGACGATGGCCGCCAACATGGCTTCGTCGCCGGCATTGGCAAAGCCGTAATAGCCGGAAATGACGACCCTAGTCACGATGGTCCACCTGCTTTCCCAGCCACGTCGTGACGTAGCGGACGACGGCAATGGCGATGATCAGGGCAATGCCGATGACCATCCCCGTTACCCAGCCGTTGATGCCGCGAATAAAGGACATGAGGAAAGGCGTCCGGATATGGGCAAAGGTTTCCACCATGGAGCCGACGCCGATAGCGGCGGCGATGACCAGGAAGAAGTGCAGCAGCTGCGGCCATTTACGGTACAAAGCAGCTACCATGAGATAAAAGCTCGGATGACCGATGAGAAATTCCTTTTCCCGCGGCCGAGCATACATAACATTTTCTAAGAAGCGGCGCATGGCGACTTCAATCCCCGGTACGGGAACACCCGACGTATGACCGCTGCGGCCGACGAAGACGACGCCGACTAAGGCAATGACGGCCAGGAGCAGGATGGTGCCCATCTTAATGGGGATATTGAGAAAGTCTTTGGCAAAGACCTTGAGATCCTGCGGCGAGGCGATGGACTGCCCCATGAGGGGGAACCGGCGCAAGTAGCCGATGGCGACCAATAAGAGCGGCAGGATGAAGGTCAGTTTGACGCCGCGGTAAAAATCAAATTCCATGAAGAAGCGGATGTTGCCCAGCATGGCGGCGATATAGAGACCGCCGATCATGGAGACAGCCACGGCAAAGAGGAGTCCCAGCGTGCCGTCGCGGATGACCCGGCCGTAGCCGAGTTTTCCCGTGAGCTTCTTCTTTTTCCAGTGATCGAGGGACAACAGGATGGCTGCCGTCGGCGCTGCCGAGGCGCACCCGATGGCCCAGGTCTGGAGGAACAAGGCCCCTTTGGCCACGAAGGCGCCGATGACGGCGACGATGATGCCAAGGGCCATGAGGATATAATTCTGCCGGTCCTTCAAGGGAACGAGCAGGTTGAGGACGAAGACGAATCCGCAGGCCGCTGCCGCTGCTACGACGGCCAGGAGCAGGCGGTTCGGATAGTAGGCTTCCATAATCGAAGCCCGGCCCAGGGTATAGCCGCGTTCAGTCAGCTTATCCGACACCATCTTGATGTAGGAGAAGTTGGTCTGGGTCAGGTTCATCCCGTGGAGCGGTTTCTTATACAAGGGGTAGAGATTGACCCGGACGTTTCGTTCGAGGTCGCTGATGTAAAAGCGCATGGCTGCTTCTTCCGGCGTAATCTTATCCAGTTCTTCTTTGGCCATGGCATAGACCCGGGCTGTCCGATAATGAACGAGACCCGACAAGTCGTACATGCCGTCCTGCTGGTTGTACTGCAGCTGGTCGACAGATTCGATCATGTAGAAAGGAATGTCGCGGCGATTTAAATTGTCAGCCGTATAGTCGAGCATATCCTTGCGTTCGCCGGCTACCGGCGTGTAGCCCAGGACTTCTTTTCCGACGAACATGATACCCGTTACGTCTTTAATCTGGTCGGCCCGTTCAAAGAAATGGTCGACATCGGCTTTCGTCGGGTTGCTGTAATTCGTCGGCCGCAGGATGACATAGAAACCGTGGTCGCTGATGATCTTGGCATCGGCGCTCATGATGCCCAGGTTGACGTCGCCGAGACCGGGCATGACGCCCTTGATGCCGGCAATGCGGTAGGCACCGTTGGACATGACCTTGACCTTATCGTTGCCGAGGCGGACGGCAAGGTCGGACACGACTTCATCAAAATAGAGGTCCTTTTCGCCCTGAGGTTTGCCGATAAGGTAGTAGTCATAGGACTTATCGGTAATACCGAACTGGGGATAATAAAGATCAGCCCCCAATTTCGTAACCAGCGACAGTTCCCCGCGCTGGGTCAGCTTGTTGAGCGTCGTATCATAAATGGTAAAGCTCGTAACTCCGGCATCGCGGGCCATCTGCAGGGCAGTGTCCAAATCGTAACCGTCATTACGGGCCATCAAGACGACGGCATCAAAGTCCATCGCCTGTTCAATTGTCGTCGACTGATTTTCTACGGCATTGCGCTGTATGCACAGGCCGATTGCCGTGATGAGACCGATGAACACGATCAGCATCATGACCCGCATACTGCGTTTATTTATGTTTGTCATTCTCTTCACCTTATCTATGAATTGCTCACCTGGCCGTGAATGGTCAACAGACCGTCGTGGAGGACGACGCGATCAGGCTGGATTCCCAAGGGGAAATCCGTAAAATCGTAAATCTCTGCACTGGCCAGCTTGGTCGAGCTGACCTGCATGCCCAGCCCTTCGACGGTCACCGCCTCGGGGATGAACATCAATTTAGTACCCTTCATGCCAAAATGGCCGCGGACGTCAGCCCGGGCCGATACGAGTCCGCCGAGCTTGACCTTGCCCTGAACGCGGACCGAGTCGCCTTCAAAGGTAACGCTCGGATCGCTCAGGCCGTCGATTTTCTTGACCAGATAGGCCTCTAAGTCTTCGCGGCGAATGGACGCCGTCATATCCCCGCTGTCGACGCGGGTCACCCGCAGTTCCTGATAGACCAGGGCCTGGAGGGGCTGGAAGTGAACACCATAGAGGTTACTGTCAAAATTGGCGAACTTCAAATCGCCGGCCATAAAATTCGTGGCATGAACGGTAACCGCGTCGATATCGCCGAGAAAAATCTTGGCTCCCGGCGATGCCTGGACGCGGACGTCATCGTTTTGCAAATTAAATTTAGTAGACAACGCCTGTGACAGACCGACTTCGGCCAGTTGCGGCGCAAAAGAGTTGGCGCCGACCAAAAAGACCGCAGCCAGGACACAGACAATGATCCATCTCTTCATTTAAGGCTCCTGCTTCGATAACTTCTTTTCCTTAGCCTGTTGTAAATAGCCTTCGATAAAGATATCGAGGTCGCCGTCCATGACGGCTTGGATATTCCCCGTTTCGACGTTGGTCCGATGATCCTTGACCAGGTTGTAGGGGTGGAATACGTAGGACCGAATCTGGCTCCCCCATTCGATTGCCTGGTGGACGCCGCCGATTTCGGCCTTCAGTTTTTCCTGTTTTTCCTGTTCTAATTCAAAGAGCTTAGCCCGTAAGTATTTCAGGCACATTTCCTTATTCTGGAGCTGGGACCGTTCATTCTGACACTGGACGACGATGCCCGTCGGAATGTGGGTCATGCGGACGGCGGAACTCGTCTTGTTGACGTGCTGGCCGCCGGCACCGGAGGCTCTAAAGTAGTCGACGCGGACGTCGTCCATATTGATTTCGACTTCTACGTCGTCAGGCAGTTCCGGCATGACATCGACGGCCGTAAAGGACGTATGGCGGCGGGCGGCGGCGTCAAAAGGAGAAATGCGGACCAGGCGGTGAACGCCTTTTTCCGATTTCAAATAGCCGTAAGCATAGTCGCCTTCGACGCGGAAGGCTGCACTCTTGATGCCCGCTTCGTCGCCGGGCTGCATGTCGAGGACAGTCAGTTTATAACCGTTCCGTTCGGCCCAGCGGGTATACATGCGAATCAGCATCTGCGCCCAGTCCTGGGCTTCCGTTCCGCCGGCACCGGCGTGGAAGGTAATGAGGGCGTTGCAGTTGTCGTACTCGCCGGACAACAGCAAGAGGACTTCCCGCTTTTCAATGTCCCGCAAGAGGTCGTTGTACTGCTTTTCGATGTCGGCGGCAAAGGAGGCGTCGCCGTCTTCCATGGCCATGTCGAGGTAGTCGATGAGGTCATCGGCTTTGCGGACCAGCGTTTCGTGGCCTTCGACTTCGGTCTTGAGCAGGGTCGCTTCCTGAGAAATCTGCTTGGCCTTGTCCGGGTCGTTCCAGAATGAAGGATCACTCATCTGGATATCCAAATCCATGATCCGTTCTTTTTTCCGAGGTAAGTTAAAGTGAATCCCCGATTTCTTGTATTCTTTGTTTTAAATCTTCCAGCGGTTTACGCATTTCATCCAGTAACACAATTAATCACCAACTTTTCAGTTAAATATCGTTTATCGGCCGGGTAAGCCTGGGCCTTCGGTTTATTTCTGTTCTTCATCGCGCTGAATGTCTTCGGCGCTGACGGGTTTGCTTTCTTCGTGGACTTCATGAGCGCCCTGCAGGTGGTCTTCGGCCTGAGGTACGGGCTTGCTGTACGTAACCTGAATGTGGTACAGGAAGGTAATGACCGTCCGCTTGATCGATTCGACCATTTCCGAGAACATTTCGTAGGCTTCGAATTTGTATTCGACCAAGGGGTTCTTCTGACCGTAAGCGCGGAGGTTGATCCCTTCTTTTAAGGCATCCATGGCGTCGAGGTGATCCATCCACTTGCTGTCGACGACGCGGAGCATGACGGCCTTTTCCAGTTCCTTCATGGTCTGTTCGCCAAATTCGTTGAACCGTTCTTCATAGAGATCGACAGCGATTTTCTTCAATTTTTCCTGAACTTCGACACGGCTCATATTTTCCAGTTCTTCGACGGTGACGGCGTGCTTCGGTACGAAGTACTGCTGCATCTGGGCCAAGAGGCCGGCAAAGTCCCATTCTTCCGGATACAGTTTTTCATCGGCATACTTGTCGAGTTCCGACAGAATGATGTCGTCGACCATGCCCATGATCGTATCCTTGAGGTCGTCGGCGGTCAGGACCTGGCGGCGCTGGTTGTACAATACTTCACGCTGCTGGTTCATGACGTCGTCGTATTCAAGGACGTATTTACGGATTTCAAAGTTGTGGCTTTCGACTTTCTTCTGAGCCTTTTCAATGGACCGGGTAATCATGTTGGCCGTAATCGGTTCGTCTTCATCCATGCCCAGCTTATCCATGAAGCGGGAAATGTTTTCCGAGCCGAAGATACGCATCAAGTCGTCTTCCAGGGACAGGAAGAACTGCGTCGTCCCCGGGTCGCCCTGACGGGCCGCACGACCGCGCAGCTGATTGTCGATACGACGGCTTTCGTGGCGTTCCGTACCGATGATCATCAGGCCGCCGAGGTCGGCAACACCTTCGCCGAGCTTGATATCCGTGCCGCGGCCGGCCATGTTGGTAGCAATGGTGACCATGTCGCGCTGACCGGCGTTCTTGATGATTTCAGCTTCTTTTTCATGGTACTTGGCGTTCAGCACGTTGTGAACGATATTTTCTTTATTGAGGAGCTGACTTAAGATTTCCGACTGATTGATCGACGTCGTACCGACCAGGATCGGCTGGCCCGTGGCATGGCGCTTGATGACTTCCCGCACGACGGCGCGGTACTTGGCGTTCTTGGTCTTATAGATGACATCGGGCAAGTCCTTACGGATGGCCGGTTTATTGGTCGGAATGACGTAGACGTCGAGCTTATAAATCTTATTGAATTCGTCTTCTTCCGTCTTAGCCGTACCGGTCATGCCGGCCAGCTTGTCGTACATACGGAAGTAGTTCTGGAAGGTAATCGTAGCCAAAGTCTTGCTTTCGCCCTGGACCTTGACGGCTTCCTTAGCTTCAATGGACTGATGCAGGCCATCGCTGTAACGGCGGCCGAACATGAGACGGCCCGTAAATTCGTCGACGATGACGATTTCGCCGTTTTTAACGACGTAGTCCTTGTCGCGGTGCATCATGAAGCGAGCCCGCAGGGCCTGGATGACCAGGTGGTTCAAATCGAGGTGTTCGTTGTCGAACATGTTGCTGATGCCGAGCATCTTTTCGACTTTGGCGACACCGGAATCGGTCGGGGCGATGGTCTTCTGCTTTTCATCCATCGTGTAGTCTTCTTTATCGAAGTGCTTGACGATGGCAGCCAGGGTGCTGTACAATTCGGTCGATTTTTCACCGGGCCCGGAAATGATCAGCGGCGTCCGCGCTTCGTCGATGAGGATCGAGTCCACTTCGTCGACGATACAGTAGTTCAGCGGCCGCTGTACCATCTGGTCGGCACTGATAACCATGTTGTCACGCAGGTAGTCGAAACCAAATTCGTTGTTCGTCCCATAGGTAACGTCGGCGTTGTAAGCCCGGCGGCGCTGTTCATAGGTCAGGTCGTGGACGATGAGGCCGACGGAAAGGCCGAGGAACTTATAGATACGGCCCATGTCTTCACTGTCACGGGTAGCCAGGTAGTCATTGACGGTGACGACGTGGACGCCCTTACCGGTCAAGGCATTGAGGTATACCGGAAGAGAAGCGACCAAGGTCTTCCCTTCACCAGTACGCATTTCGGCGATATCCCCGCGATGGAGGACGATACCGCCCAGGATTTGGACGTCAAAATGACGCATCCCCGTTACCCGACGGGATGCTTCACGAACGACGGCAAAGGCTTCGGGCAGAATATCATCCAGCGTTTCACCGGCTGCCAGACGATTTTTGAATTCAAAGGTCTTTTCCTGCAGCGACGAATCGCTCAATCCGGCTAATTTCGGCTCCAGATCATTGATGCGGCGAACGATGGGCCACATCTTCTTCAGTTCATGCTCCGTATTATTTCCGAGCAGTCTTTGTATGAGTTTATTTAACACCTATCCGAGACCTCCAATTTACAAAATCTGCAATCTACTCTGTTATATCATATCAATTATACATTATACCCCGTGAGCGTCATACTTTGCAATAGATGGAAGGAAATTAGGCAGTTCCGCCGTTTTTCCGGTTTCCGAGCCCTTTCAGGCCTGGCATTTCATCTATTTTTATCAAATTTTTTTGTCGTATTTTTGTCGTCTGTTGTCAATACGCAAGTACAAGGCAAGCCTCTATCGCCAAAATAAGTCCGCTCACTGCGGATTTCCGCTTTCGTTCAGTCAGGCCTTTTTCGGACTGTCCGCTTCAATCTTTCCCCCATTATAGTAAAAAAAGGGCCGGTCATCAACCGTTCCCAAAAAGAGGAGCTCTATTTATATCATCTTATATAGTGACTTTTACACGCTAAGACCTTTCCCGTTCTTCATCGGCCTCTTCAAAAGAAATCACCCTTTCCCTCTTGACAAATTCTATACAAGGCCGCATGAATATGCTAAAATAGGTTTATTCTTTATGTATTCTTTATAATATAGCTATAAATTGAAAGGGGTTTTCACCATTATGATGCAGTACAATGTGTCCATCGCAGCCGCCTTCATCCTCTACCTCGGGGCTATGCTGGCGATTGGCATTTATTATTCCCGCTCCCAACAGCGTCTGAGCGACTATATCCTCGGCGGCCGCAGCCTGGGCCCGTGGATCACTTCCATGAGCGCTGAAGCGTCCGACATGAGCGGCTGGATGCTCATGGGCGTGCCCGGTTTCGCCTACTCGACGGGTATTTCGGCGTCGTGGATTGCCATCGGCATCGCCATCGGCACCTACCTCAACTGGCATTTTGTCTCCCAGCGCCTGCGCAACTATACGGAAGTGGCCAACAATAGCCTGACCATGCCCGATTACTTAAAGAACCGCTTCCACGATGACCAGAATCTCATCCGCATCATTTCTGCCGTCTTCATCTTAGTATTCTTCCTCATCTATACGTCGTCGGGCTTCGTCTCCGGCGGCAAGCTCTTTGAATCGGTCTTCGGCATGGATTACTTCTCGGCCCTCCTCCTCAGCGCTGGCGTCGTCGTCGTCTACACCTTCCTGGGCGGCTTCATGGCCGTCTGCTGGACCGACTTCATTCAGGGCTGCATGATGTTCCTGGCCATCGTCCTGGTCCCCGTCGTCGGCATGATCGCCTTTGGCGGCGGCGAAGCCGTCATGACCCGTCTGGCCGACACGGCACCGAACCTCCTCGACATGGTGCCCGATACGTCGACGACAGGCATCATCGGCATCATCTCGGCGCTTGCCTGGGGCGTCGGCTACTTCGGCCAGCCCCACATCCTGGTCCGCTTCATGGCCATCGGTGATCCGGCTGAATTAAAGAAATCGAAGCACATCGCCATGACCTGGGTCGTCATCTCCCTGGCTGCCGCCGTCTTGGTCGGCCTGGTCGGCAAAGTCGTCGTCACCACGCCCCTTACCGGTGCCGATTCGGAAAAGGTCTTCTTAGTCATGAGCGGTCAGCTCTTCCCGCCCTTTGCCACAGGTCTCATCTTATCGGCCGTTTTGGCCGCCGTCATGAGTACGGCCTCGTCCCAGCTCCTGGTTACGGCATCGGCCATTTCCAAAGACTTCTACCACACCTTCGTCCGCAAGAACGCCAGCGACAGAGAACTCATCTACGTCAGCCGTCTGACAGTCCTCATCGTCTCGGCCCTGGCCATCGTCATGGCCCTCAATCCGGACAGCTACATCCTGACCATGGTCTCCTACGCCTGGGCTGGTTTCGGTGCCGCCTTCGGCCCGACAATCCTCCTCTCCCTGTATTGGAAGAAGATGACCAAAAATGGGGCCCTGGCCGGCATCATCGTCGGCGGTCTGACAGTCCTCATTTGGAAGCAGTTCAACTGGTTCGGCCTCTATGAAATCGTACCGGGCTTCCTCTTCTCCCTGGCCGCCATCTACCTCGTCAGCACGTTCGAAGGCGGAGCCAGTCAGGAAATCCAGGACGAATTCGATCAGGCCATCCATCACGCGCCCAAGATCAGCGTCCTCCACAGCGAAGACAACTAATATCGTCGAAAATCGCATCACCTTGGCATAACCCCTGTTTTCAGACAGCCAAATACAAATGCAGCCATCCCCATGGATGACTGCATTTTTTATGCTCGGCAGCAACTATTGATCGCTGTCCGGATTAGGTACTTGTAACAGGCCTGACACGCCTTGGCTCAGCAGTTTATTGGTAATCTCAATGACTTCTTCAAGGGAAATCTTTTTCCCGCCTTCGACCCATTGACGATACATCGACAGTCCCGTAGCATGGATGAACGTCGTAAACAGTTCCTGTTCACCGGGGCTCAATTGTTGAAAAGCCGGAGCCGTCCCCCAACTCTTGGCAATATATTCTTCCACTAAGTGACTGCTCAGATGCTGATACGATACGGAGCAGAGAATCTTTTCATACAGCGGTCCCTGATGGACAGCATAATGAAAAAAGGCAGCGTTGATCTTATCCAGATCCTCCGGCAACCGATAATCGGCAAGGATGTCGACATAGCCCTTAGAAAATTCACTGAGGATTTCTTCCAATAAGGCATCGACACTATCATAGTAGCGATAAAAAGTCTTTTTATTAATCACAGCCTGACGGCAAAGTGCCGTAACGGTAATCTTCCGATAATCCTCCTTTAAGAGCATGACCGAAAAGGCCGTCCGAATCGACTGAATCGTCTTTTGTACACGCAGGTCTTCATGACCGCTTAATTTCATTTTTTCTTAGCCTCCTTTCTGGCTTTCCCTTATTGTACCATTTTTTCTTTACTTTTTCGCTACTCTATTTATATAAGTGTGGCATAAGTCCCATGCAGTCCAATATTATTCAGTATAGAAAACGCGGCAGCGTTCTGCCTAAGACGAAGCACGGCCCCCAACCATTTGCGGTTGAGGGCCGTTTTTCATTCATCTGTTATTTATCTTCGGTGAGAGGTCTCGAGACCTTAGTATTCCGGTTCGATGAGGCCGTATTTCCCGTGTTTCCGTTTGTAAACGACGCTGATGGTATCGGTCTTGGAATTGAGGAATACGAAGAAGTCGTGGCCGACGAGGTTCATCTGCAAGATAGCTTCTTCGACGTCCATGGGACGAGCGGCAAATTTCTTGACACGAGCGACTTCAAAAGGTTCTTCCGGTACAGCCGGGCCTTCGATGAGGGCAGCGTTGAAGGTACCTTTCTTCATGCGGCGGGCGATTCTCGTCTTGTATTTATGAATCTGGCGGACCAGCTTATCGTAGACTAAGTCGATAGCAGCATACATGTCGTCGTTGCCTTCGACACCACGAAGGACGACGCCGTCTACTTTCAATGTGATTTCAGCGACTTTACGATCTTTTTCTACAGAAAGCAGGGCCTGGACATTGACTTCGTTATCAAAGTATTTCGTGACTTTCTTTTCCTGTTTTTCAACGTGATCTTTCAAGGCCGGCGTAATTTCTAAATTCTTACCTCTAACGATGGTTGCCATAAAACATCCCTTCCTTTCTTGGAGAGAGCCTGTGTGGAAAATGGATGGTGCCTCACTTCCATTCAGCCTCCCTTATACTTATAGTATTCAACAAGGAAAGGCGAAATCCTTCTCAAAAAACAGAAAAACTTTACATTCCTTTGAAAAAGTTCCAGATGTCTCGGCATGGTCTCCTACCCGGACCTGAAAAAGGGCGCAAAAAAGGCCCTGTCCGAAGACAGAGCCTTTTGATTGTGAAACGAATATCGGTATTCTAAAGATTAGAATACGAATACGAACTGAGCACGCGTTTCTTCTTCAGGATCCTTGGTGCTGTTATCCTTCGAGCTAGATGCGAAGGACTGCATTACCTGGAACTGAGCGTTCTTAGCGAAGGTGTAGTCGATACCAGCGCCCCAAGATTTAACGTTGTTCATGAGGCTATCGTTTCTCCAGCTGTTCGTGGAGCCGAGGAAGTTGCCATCAGCATCAGCGAAGCCGTTGTCAGCGTTGAGGTATTCAACCCAGATATCCCAGGACTTCGGAGTAGCGAAGTTAGCGGAACCGTAGGTCAATTTGCCAACCCAGATTGCCGGATCGTCGCTGCCGTTGGTGCTGCTGTATTTTTCGTAGTTAGCCAAAGCGTTCCAGTCGCTGCCGAGGTTGATGCTTGCATAAGCGCCCCATGCATCGTCAAATTTGAAGAAATCGTCGCTATGGCTGCCGCCAGCACGGTTGAAGTTGTTGTAGTAACCGCCGATGGAGGAACCGTTGCCGAAGAAGCCTTCTACAACGCCATAAGCCGTCTTAACACCATCAATACCATCTTTGATGGTATCGCTGGTATTAGCTTTACCAGCTACGTCACTCTTCTTGAATTTACCATAGCCGCCGGTCAAAGCGAAGCTGTCGCTCTTGTACTGCAACTGAGCGCCATCGAAGACGTCGCCATAGAAGAAGCCGTAAGAGTTGTCGCCGCCCATCTGGTAGTTATAACGGCCAGCCGTTACAGTCCAGTCTTTGCCGAGCTGGTATTCAACGTTAGCGCGGTCAGTGTAGGTAGAATCGTTTTCGTTAGCCGGGCCATTGTCAGCGAAGGAATGAGCGGATTCGATACCGTAAGTAACCTTCGTGCGGTCGTTAACCTGTGCATTAGCACGGAGGCGAACACGATAATCCCAAGAATTGTCGTTGTCGTTGCTGTCTTTCTGGTAACGATAACGAACACGAGCGTCACCCGTCAATTTAACGTTGCCAACGCGGTTTTCCAAAGCGCTTACGCGAACGCCGAGGTTGTTGAGTTCGTCAGCGAATTCATCAGCCAATTTGTTGATGAGGGCGCGCTGTTCAACAGAAGCTTTGTCCATGTGAGCCATAGCTTTTGCGACCATTTCAGCGGCTTCGTAACGAGTGATG
>NZ_KQ958145.1:24302-50334 GCF_001546855.1 Megasphaera sp. MJR8396C
GTAAGCCCAGCTGTCGGACGGAACGTCGACGAAGGGGTTAGCTGCGAATGCGCACGTTGCGCCAACAGCCATAGTTGCTACGAGAGCTGCTAATACTTTGGATTTCATGAAAATTACCTCTTTTCCGTAAAAAATAAGTTTCTTTTCGTCTTACTTCGTTACAGTCGAGATGAAAGAAAGGTAATTTTTCAAGGGTTCATTGGCGAGTTGTCCTAGTTTCCTCTCTTTTACTGCCTTGAAATATAACCATTTCACAATCTCTGTCACCTGGTGCCACCTGCATAAGCACTACACCAGTTGGTTTGCATTATACTCGGTTTGCATCGTTTTGTCAAAACTCGTTCAATTTTGATAATCTTTCCTATTACTATAAATGGCACAACCATGCCGTTTACGCCGTGTATACAAAATCAGCAAAATTATTTTTGAACCATAGAAAATCCACATATTTACTGGGGTTTATGCACTTTTTCAGAAAATTTTTACCAAATCTTTTTTTACCCCTTCGATTCCAGGCCGAATCCCTTTGATATTTTCCGTACAATGAGGCCTGTTTCTCCCTTCTTTTAGGCATAAAAACCCAGCAAATTGTAAAGGGCAGGAAAAATGACAACCTAATTCATCGGCCGTGAATAAAATTACTTTTCTACTTTTTTCATGGGCAAAAACTTACAAAAACACGGAAAAATATCCTTGACAGGAAAAATTTGCCCAAATCACGTACTCCCATGTCGGGTTACACAGACGACAATCCGGCCGATGGGAAATCGATCACACGAAAGAACGAGGATATTTTATCATCCCGGATTTCCTTCCGGATTCATGGACCACATCCCTTTCAAAAATATCTTTCCAATCTACAATACGTATTTTTCATCATCGAAAAATTTACTTATTAACTTCGTATCATACAATCTATTTTTCAAAAATTATTAAGGTCTAAAAACACTATAACATAATCTTCGCTCAATCATCTGTTTTTAAATATATGTACATCTGTACGATACAAAAAGACAATTTTTATTTTCCTTCCCCCATCTCTTTTTCTTGTCTTTTTTATCGCTCCTCTTTTTCTTTCTTGTCTATTTTCTTATCTATTTATAATCTCCTCTCTTCTTTATCTCTTCTTTATCTCTTCTTTTCTTATCTCTCTATGTAACGCGTTACAGTTCTCATAGGGCATCTCTATAAACGGCATGGATAAGCCACAGCGAAAAAGAGAAAGTGTATTATTACGGCTTCAAAAGAGCGTAAAATCACGACAAAAGAGGCTGCTATTCGAGAACCTACTCTCTCATAACAGCCTCTTAATATATATAATATAGTATTATAAGGATTTCTTAGTCGTGAATCTTTACCTGACCGATAGTCATAGCGACGTGGGGATCCATTTCATCGTAAATGGTACTCTTCCCCGTATCGAGGGTCCGGATGGCTTCCATGTCTGCCGGTGTCAATTCGAAGTCAAAGACGTCAAAGTTTTCCTGCATCCGTTCTTTTCGTACCGACTTGGGGATGACGGCAATGTCCCGCTGTAAGAGCCACCGCAGCATGACCTGGCCAACGGTTTTTCCATATTTTTCACCGATTTTTTGAAGCAAAGGCGTGCGGAACACGTCGTTATTTCCTTCGGCAAAAGGAGCCCAGGCTTCGTGTTGGATGCCGATTTCTTTCATAAAAGCGTCTTCCGACCATTTCTGATCCCAGACGTTGGTTTCGATCTGATTGACGGCCGGCTTGACTTCATTCATATTGGCAAGGTCTGCCAGGCGTTCGTTCCAAAAGCTGGTGACGCCGATGGCTCGGATACGGCCTTCTTTGTAGAGCTTTTCCATAGCCCGCCAAGCGCCGTAATAATCGCCATAAGGTTTATGGATGAGATAGAGGTCGAGGTAGTCGAGGCCGAGTTTTTTCATCGACGTGTCAAAGGCTCGGAGCGTGTTGTCATAGCCATGGTCCTGGACCCAGAGTTTAGTCGTGACGAAGAGGTCTTCCCGAGGGATGCCGCTCTGACGAATGGCGGCGCCGACGCCTTGTTCATTGTCGTAGGCAGCGGCCGTATCGATGAGGCGGTAGCCGATTTCAAGGGCATCACTGACAGCGCGTTCCGTATCATTCGGTGCCGTCTGGTAAACACCGTAACCGAGTTTCGGCATCTTAATTCCGTTGTTTAAGGTTACAAATTCCATCGTATTTCCTCCTATCAGCCTTCAAAGGGCAAATGCATATTGGCATAACGAGTTTCCAGTTCCTCTGACGGCGTATAATAGCGGCGCGTACCGTTCAAGGCGTTGACAGCGGCCATTTCTTCGTCGGTCAGGGAAAAATCGAAGATATCAAAATTACTGCGCAGATGATCAATGTTCTTCGTTCCTGGAATGGTCATGAAGTCGCGCTGGACAGCCCAGCGCAGCAAAATCTGGACCGTGCTCTTACGATATTTGTCCGATAATTTCGTAATCATCGGATCGTGGAGCAGTCCCGGATCGCCGTGGCCCAAGGGATACCAGCCCATGAGCTTGGTGCCGTATTCCGCAAGGCGCACCATAACATCATCGTATACATAGTACGGGTGCGTTTCGAGCTGGATGACCTGAGGTTTGACGTCGGCTGCAGAAAGCAGGCTTTCGAGTTTATCCCCAAAGAAATTAGAAATCCCCAGGGACCGGGCCTTGCCTTCCTTATAAGCCTTTTCAATCAAGGCATAGCCTGCCTGATACTGTCCGGCCGGTTGGTGGATGAACAACAGGTCAACGTAATCGACACCGAGCCGTTCCAAGGTCTTCTCGACGGCGTCGTCCTTTTCATAGAGCGTCGGCCAGATTTTGGTCGATAAAAAGACGTCGTCCCTTTTTACCAAACCTCCATCCATGGCTTTCTTAAGGCCCTTCCCGACAGCTTCTTCGTTAAGATAGGCGTTGGCCGTATCGATGAGGCGATAGCCCATTTTCAACGCTTCGTACACCGATGTTTCCGTATCGTCCGGACTGATCATGAAGGTCCCCAGTCCCAATAAAGGGACGCGGACGTCGTTGCTGAGCTTCGTATATTCCATGAGCAGCACTCCTTTCTACTGTGAATTCATATATAAGATACGCACGATTTGCGTATTGGATATTTCCTGTCCACATGTAGAATTTTACAACACTCGACAAAAGGTGTACAATGCCAACAAAGGATTTCACTATCCGATTTTTGTATACTGAAAGGGAGATATCGATGATTGAAACGAACCTCTTAGCCCAATTTGCCGCTTTTGCCGACGCCGGAACCTTGACCCGGGCAGCAGAAAAGCTCCATACCTCTCAACCGGCCCTGACGCGGGCCATGAAGAAGCTGGAGCTTGAATTAGGCGTTCCCTTATTTGTTCGCAGCAAAAATCATCTTGAACTCACGGAAACGGGCCGCTATGCCGTTCCCTATGCCAAACGGGTCCTTCAGGAAAATCTCGATTTCTGCAGCCGTATCCGCAGTTACGACCGCAGCCTGCACACCCTGTCCATCGGCTACTGTGCCCCGGTCCCGCAAACGGTGTTGACGCCGATCATCAACATCCTCTTTGAAGGCATGACCCTCTCGGTCGACATGAAAGACGACGCAGCCTTTGCCGAAAACCTGAGAAATCGGACCTACCAGCTGGCCGTTACTCATAAGATTCCCGACGGCGACGACTTGTTAGCCAAAAAATGCGGCAGCGAAAAACTCTACCTCTCCATCCTGCCGTCAGACCCCCTGGCCTTTTATCCCGAAGTCCATCTCCAAGATTTAGACGGCCGTCCCATCCTGCTCTTTTCGCAAATCGGCTTCTGGATGGAAATCACCCGTCACAAAACGCCAAACACCCGTTACTTGCTTCAGGTCCAGCGCGATTCCTTCTTGGAGCTGGCCCAAAACTCAGACTATCCCTTCTTTGTCTCGAGCTACTTCATGCGCCGCGGCGAAGCCATTCCCGGGCGAATCAACTTACCCCTCGTCGATGAAGAATGCCAAACCGACTACTATCTGGTCTGCCTGAAAAACGAAGCCCGGCGCTACGAACCCTTATTCCGACAAATCGACGAGCGGACGATCCATTAATCGCCTTCGCCTTCGTCTTTATCTTCCTTTTCCTTATCCCGGCGCAGCTTATCCTGCACCTGGGCCTTAAGGTCCTCCCAAGCCTCAGTAAACCACTGCCGGCGTGCATCTTCATCCCACAGGCACTGGATTGCTTTGGTCAAGGCATCGCCAAGGAGAAGGTTCTCCGTCTGCTGGCTGCGGTAGACACCGAGCTTACAGGCATTGGCAAAGTGCTCACAATTATGGAATAACAGGTCGTAGTCCTTGTTGCCCAAACAGGCTCGAGCAAAGGCAATCGTATCGTCGACGTCACAAAGGCTTTCGGCCTCTTTTTCCGTATACTTCCGAACCTCGATCTCGCCGCCCTGGCGAAACTGTTCAAAAGACGTGGCTTGGATTTCCGTATCCCACCAGTCGACGGGATTATAATCGTCGTCACCGGCAAAGGAAATGACCTCGTCATCGCTGACATAGATGCCGTGATGGTAGTATAACCCGCCGATGCGGCGCACGCGGATATGGTCGCCCTTCACGGGTTCGGCCTTAGCCCAATTTTCTTCCGGCGCCGGGTCTTCCAATACGGCCAACAGAGAGTCTACACCAATGGCCATATTCCTCATCTCCTAACAAAACTTTTCATTTAGGCCTCATCAGCCCTTAAAATGCCGCTTCTTCAAAAATTCCAAGAAAGCCCGACAGCCGTGATCGACGTCGTCCCAGGTCTTTTGGAAATCCCGCGTATACCAAGGATCGGCCACGGACCGCGGATGATGAGTATAATCGAGGAGGAGCGAACACTTGCGCTTCGGGTCGCCGTTTAAGGTCAATTTCATGTCCGACAGATTTTCATCATCCATGCCGACAAAATAATCGTACTTGTCGTAATCATCGACGGTCAGCCGGACGGCCCGCTTCTCCTTCGGATCCATGCCGTTTTCCTTCAGCAGCCGTTCCACCGGCGGATAGACCGGACTTCCGGTATCACTCCAAATTTCATCGTCCGTCGTTGCCGCCGAAGAAACCTCGATCGAATCGGCCAGCCCCGCCTCATCGACCATCTTCCGGAACACGTACTCGGCCATCGGCGACCGACAAATATTTCCATGGCAAATAAATAGTACTTTAATCATGTCTTTCTATCCTTTCTAATCATACCAAGATATAATAGGCACGTCCTACTACTTCCATTTTATCATAAGTCCATAAACTGTATAAGATATGTTTACAAAATTTTATAAAAGAATATATAACATCTTTCCAAAAAAGGTGTCCCATCCCGTCCCTCGAGGAAAAAAATCGAGGTAATAACCGCCCTGCCATACAAAAAAAGTCTGAATAGATACCTTTATTGTACCATATCCAGACTTATTTTTTAAATGAATTTTACGTATAAAATCATATAGTTTTATATTTAAAAATATATTTCTTTAAAATAGAAGGATCGCCATTTATCATCCCATGAATTACCCTATAAGCAGGAGGTGATTATCATGAAAGATGCATCCGTAAAAAACATTCCCCGTCTCTATTACGTTGCCTGAAACCGGGGACATCTTGACTCATGCCGAATTGAATGCCAAATTACAGCACAGCTACGAACAATCCCTCGAAGGAAAAGGTCGCCCCTTCGAAGAAGTATTCGACGACTTGGAAAAGGATTTCGCCAAATCAAATCACTAACACCGATGCATATGGAAGAACATCTGACACAAGCAGCCCTCTTTTGCAAGAGGGCTGTTCTTCATTTCAGACAGTTCCTAAGAGGTCATCACCGCGATTTCCGCAACCCCATCAAGGTCTTTACGGACAGATAGGCGATGAGGACCGTGCCGCCGGCTAAAAATTCAGCGCTGAGAACATTCATGATAGCAGACGGGGACGTCTTGGCATAGTGCAGCATGGCGTTGGTAAAGGCCATGAGCGGGAATCCCGTAGACCACCAAATAAGACTAAAAGTCCCCTTTACCATATCGCGCAGGACCGTCAGCAACAGCGGCAGTGCTATGAAGAAGCCGCAGTGGAGCAGCAAGGCCGAAAAAATATCGGCTCCGAAGGTCGCCGTATAGTCGAGATAAGCCATGCCGAAAGGCGTCAGGACGATGAGCAGACCCGGCCCGAAGTGCTTGTCAAAGACTGCTTCTTTCAGTAAAAACATGACGCCCGGAAGCCCCAGACCCAAGCCGATACTCAAAGAAAACAAAGTCAGCTCCTGATACCCGAAAAGTTTCAAACTGTTGCCGGCCACCGGCACCGTCAGCGGTGAAATGAGGATGAGCAGCCAAGCCGGCGTCAAATGGGCTGCATCCTGCTTCTCTTTCAGCCAGCGCCGCCATAAGAGGAAGATACAGGCAAATAAAGCTACGACGCCAATGACCCAGACGATAGCTGAAAGGAGAAACGCCCACGGCTCTAAAACAGCGGCCAACAATACCGACGCCATCCCAAAAGTAGCAAAAAAAGGCGCCCCTTCCGGACTCTCCCATTCCTGGCGAACTGCTTCCGGTTGAACCAAGATTTTCCGGCCATAGCCAATACATAAAACGGCATAAATCACGGCCGCAACGATGCCGATGCCCTCACCGATAACTGCCGGCAGCCCCCAAAGCGCCGTCGCCGCCATATAAGAAAAAGCCAGTCCACAAAACCCCATAACGATTGAAAAATTAGATATCCCCATACAATCTCCCCCATATCCAAAACGCCGGCCCCCCACAGATTGCTCCGCCGGCCAGTATATACCACTCATTATAACGCATAATTATATTATGACCAATACTTCGTCCACCATGGATTTCTTTATTTTAAATCGAGCCCTATGGTATCCGCCCATCATATAACCACGGTAATGCACGATCTATAAAAACGATCATTGACTCTCATGCTGAGCGTGTTACTATAAAAATGAGTTTTACGAATCGTAAGGCAGCGACTCCCAGCATAAGGATTCATCTGCCCCATCAAATTTTTCCAAAAGAAGGGATTCTATTCATGTCACATTTTAAAATTTTAGGAGGAGATTTTTCTAAAGAAACATCGCTTTTAACTACATTTGGAGTGTTATTTCAGTTGTCAGTACCCCGGCCGGGATTCACTTTTAAGTCCGATACCTATGAGCTGAAAAATAACCTTGCCAGAGTCGAACAAATCACAGAGGAGAATAAGACGAAAGTCTTATCCAAGGCCGGGTGGACAACCTTAGGAGCCGTCGCCCTGGGACCAGTCGGCCTTATTGCCGGCCTCCTTTTCGGCGGAAATACCAAATACATCTGCATGGCCGCAAAATTAAAAAGCGGCCAAGAATTTCTTGCCGAATGCGATTTACAAACCTATCAAAAATTTTATGACGCTTATTTAGAGACCCGTCGCGCAACAGAAGAATCATACGATAAGGACACGGAAGATGAAGAAGAAATAGATGACTTAACAGATGCAGATGATTCGTCCCCCATTGACACGGCGCCACCGTCGCACTCCGTCACTAAGGATCCGGCTGCCCTGCTCCAACAATTAAAAGAACTTAAAGAAGAAGGAATTATTTCAGAAGACGAGTATAGAGCTAAAGCACGGAAAATTTTCGATAGTATCTGAAAATCCCCTTGTTTTTCCAAAAACCGAGTTAATATAAACGATTCACTTCAAAAACGGCCTGCCCCCGAGCAAGCCGCTTTTCAGTTTCTAACATATCTACCAGATTCTTTTGAACATATAAAAAGACCATCTTCATCGAAATAATTCGTCCTCCATCTCCAAGACATCTATTGCTTTTTTCCTCTTTATCAGGCATACTCAAGATAATATCCACATACAGAAGGGAGAGTTATCATGGCTGATTTTACCATCGACGTAGATGAAAAACTGAAAAAAGATGCCGAAGCCTTGTTCAATCGTTTAGGACTGGATCTGTCTTCCGCCATTACCATGTTCTTAAAAACCGCCGTCCGCTGCGATGGGATTCCCTTCGAAGGCAGAATTGAAGCCTTCAACGACGAAACCCTCACCGCCCTTGCCGAAGCAGAAGAACTAAAAAACCATCCGGAAAAATTCAAACACTATGACAGCATCTCTGATTTGATGGCGGATTTGAACAAAGACGATTGATATTTCGTACCGACAGCAAATAGCCTGACCGTCCTCCATCATCCTATAAAAAGTGGCAGCTCCATATTGAAGGGGCTGCCATTTTTCGTTCAATTACAATAATAAACGATTCCAAAACAAACCAAAAATTGTACCGGCCATTACAAAATGGTTCCGTCCTTTTACGTCGTCATAACAAAGTCACTGATTTTATATTAGTGCCCTTCAAGAAACAACATCTGTGCCAGATGTACCGCATCTGCGTCGCCCATCAAGAGTCCTTCTAAGCAATAATGACAGTAACAGATGACTTTGTCTTTGCCGAATTGACGACAGTATTCCTGCATGATCTGTTTCTGTTCTTCCGGCGAATGGGGCACGAATTTTCCGACGGCACCTTCTACGTAATGCTTCGGTGCCAGTTTGGGATTCCGCGGCGGCTGGGGACGATAGAGGGAGGCCCCACAGAAATCGGTTTGTTCCCGATTCTGGCTAAGTTCTAGGACGTCAATATTCATCTTGTTCAGCAAACTGCGTACCGCATCCTGTTCTTCCTTTCGGTCTCGACTGCGCCAACAGTCTTGGACATAGGCCTTACGTCCCCGGAAATCCGGCAACCGAAAAGAATCGTCGCCATCGATGAGTTCCCACAAGGAGTGAACTTTTGTACCGGGGTGCATTTCGTTGATGAGGTTGTTGCAGTTATGACAGAGGGAATAGACTTCATCGCCATCAGAAAAGGTGCCGGAATCAGGCAGATTTGCCCAGTCGCTTCGGATCTGTCCTTCCGGCATTTTATCTTCAAAGTCTTTGAGCTTATATTTTGGCACACAGCAGCGCACCACCGTGAAACCAAAGCGTTTCTGGATGTAATCTTGGATTCGGAAACTCAATTCCGGAAATTTTGCCGTGAATACACAGCTAGCAATATAGTATTTTGCCATTGATGTACCCTTCCTTTCCTGCGGTTCCTAAAATTTGGGACGAACCTTCATTCATGGTTTTCCTGCAAGTATCAAATTTTCCCCTTTTCTTCCCCCATATAGCCTTACGTTTCACGCTTTACAGCGCTTTAGGGCTCCCCTTTCAGAGTATCAATAAAATTCATCAGCGTTTTGTTGCCTGCCGACCGTTTGCGATAGACGAGATACAGGTCGGCTGTTGCGTATTTATCCGGGAGTGGTATGGTGCATAACGCCTTTCCTGCCGAAAAAGCCGAAACAGCCGTTTCCGGAAAGACGGAAATACCGAGACCGGCGCTGATGCTGGCCAAGATGGCCCCCAGAGACGTAAATTCCATCTTATCGACAGGTGCCAGTCCGAAGTCGGAGAGCATCCGCTCGAGGAGACGGCGATAGGAACATCCGACGGGAAAGACGAGGAGCGGCTTTTTCAGCAGCTCCGGTAGGTCCTGCGTACCACCGGCTTCTTGATCGACAATCAAGACTAGTTTTTCCTGCCTTAGCGGGACAGCGCACAATTCCTCATGAGCGTTTTCCCCTACGACAATGGCCGCATCAACGTCATTGGCCAAAACAGCCTGTACGTCGGCATCGGTCGTCCCCGCCGTGACTTTGACAGAGATGTCAGGATAGGCCCGATGATAGTCCGAGAGCAGGGCCGGGAGAAAGGTGACAGCCGCCGACTCCATAGCCGCAATGGTCAGGCTTTTCGTCTGATATCCTGCCTCGCGGAGAGCATAATCGGCTTCTTCCGAAAGAGAGAGGATCTTTTCAGCATAGCCGAACAAGATTCGCCCCTTCTCGGTCAGAGAAACGCCGTTCCGGCTGCGAATCAGCAGCTCTGCCCCCACCGTTTTCTCGAGCTGCTTAATACGCATGGAAAGATTCGACTGAGCGTAATCCAATTTCTCGGCTGCCGCCATGAAACTCCCCTCTTTGGCCACCGTATAAAAATATCTTAATAACGTAATATCCATTTCATCACCATTTATATAAAATAAATATGTAAATATATATAAATATTATATTTCTATCATATCCGAAAGTCAATGACCAATTAGCGTACACAAAAAGGAGCCAACAAAGTGCTGACTCCTCTAAAAACTGGATAAAATCCATCGATGTCTTCATACTATACGATATTTTTTAAAAATCATCCGTGTGAAATACTTTTCTGGCAGTGATGGCAAAGAGCGGGACGTCATCGTACTGCATATTGGGATCGTTATGAACTCGCGGCGCTATATCGGCTTCCACAGCGACTTCCATATGAAGACTTTGCAGATATGCTGTATCCCAGCCGGGGCGACGATGATCGCTGATGCGGACAGAATCTTTGATGCTGTTGCAGGTGTCGATAAGTTCTTGTTGTATATTGGCATGGACATGTTCTTGATTTTCTTTTTTAGAGAAGGTTTCCCGTCCATAATCGGAGTCAAAGTTCAAAAGTACTCCATTAGGCTTCAGCACGCGCTGCCATTCCTGATAAGCCACCATGGCGTCCGGCAGTGTCCAAGTGAGATTACGGCTGATGACAGCATCAAATGATTCTGATTCGAAATCAAGCTCTTGGGCGTTCATCTTCTTAAATTTGGCCGGTACCCCATAAGCCAATGCATTCAGCTTAGCCTCATGGAGCATCTCTCCCGACATATCGATGCCCGTCATTACATGGCCCAGTTTCCCTAATAAGATGGCAAAGAAACCGGCTCCTGTGCCGATATCCAGGATATGAAGTTTCTTTCCCTGAGGAAGCTTCTCCTGCAGCAAACGGCTCCAGGCCTTTGCACTGGGGCCTTCTAGTTCCTTCCGTCTGGTCTTGCTGAAGTCATCACTGCGGGAGTCCCAATAGGCTTCGATTTTGCGGTTTAATTCACTATACGTATCGATTTTTTCTTTATATTTTAGACTGCTTATTATCATATTTATCCATCTCCTGCGGGCCCTCTGTCGCAAACGCCGGCGGCGTTAGGCGGTGGGGATTTGAAAAATTTCCATGCGTATCATTCACTATGATTAGTTTATCGAATTTAAATAGAATTTATAAGCCCCCTATGGGGATACTAACGCATATTTTCTTAACATTTTCCACCAACACATCCCCCTACGGGGCTTATATGTATACATTTTTTCATATATTATTAAAGATATAAAGAAAAAAGAAAGGATGAGACGTTTTGAAATATGCGCTGCAACGATTTCTGCAGTTGATTCCCATCCTGTTTGGGATCACCTTTCTGTCATTTCTGCTGATGTATATGGCTGGCAGTGATGCCGTAACGGAAATGTACAGCAATCGCGGCGTTGAAGTTGCTCAGGAAATCATTGATGCCAAGAAGGTCGAACTGGGATTGAATTTGCCCTTCTTTCAGCAATATGTTTCCTGGCTCTGGGCGATGCTGCATGGCAATATGGGCGTGAGTTACGTAACGGGAGAGCCCGTACTGGAATCTTTTCTGCGAAAACTGCCGGCAACGCTTTTGCTGACGACGGCTTCCATCGTGCTAACGATCGTGATTTCTATTCCTTTGGGGATTGTGGCAGCCATCCGTCATGATAAAACGGAAGATTTGATCCTGCGTTTTTTCAGCTTTATCGGGAATGCCTTGCCGAATTTCTTCGTGGGGATGCTGCTCATGCAGTTGCTTGGTATCCAGCTTAGAATATTGCCGGTTATCTCCAGCGGCATTGATTGGCAGAGCGCCGTTATGCCAACCTTGACTCTGGCTATTGCCATGTCCGCCAAGTACTTGCGGCAGGTTCGTTCAACGGTATTGGAAGAGCTCAACAAGGATTACGTATTGGGGGCCAAAGCCCGTGGTGTCAGCTATAAAGTCATTCTTTGGAAGAATGTTCTAAAAGCGTCCATGCTGACCATTATGACCCTTTTAGCCCTGTCTATCGGCAGCCTCTTGGGCGGTACAGCCATTATCGAAAGTATTTTCATGTGGGATGGTGTCGGCAAGCTGGCCGTCGATGCCATCAATATGCGTGACTATCCGCTGATCCAGGCCTATGTCATGTGGATGGCGATGATCTATGTAGTGGTCAATCTGGCAGCAGATCTCCTATATCATCATCTAGACCCGCGCATTCGGCTGGGGGTGAGCCGCAAGTGAGGGACGTAACGGTACGAGTGCAGCGTGTGAAAACCGACCGCCTCAAATACAAGCTGATCTTTTTCTCTACCTTGGCTTTATTGCTGATTATAGGCGCCTTTTTCAGTGAATACCTGTGTCCCTATGACCCTTATGAACAGAATCTGGCCATTGCTAAGGCAGCTCCCTCGGCGGAACATCTGCTGGGTACAGACCGCTTCGGCCGTGATATGCTGTCTCGGATCATTGCCGGCAGCTATACGAGTATTTTTTCTACCCTGCTGCTGGTCGGATTTATCACAGTCTTTGGCAGTCTGATTGGGATTATCTGTGCTTGGTCGGGAAAATGGATTGATACCATAATGATGCGCCTGGCCGATATGTTTCTGGCCTTCCCCGGACTGGTCTTTGCCCTGGCCGTTGCGGCCGTGCTGGGAGGCGGCGTCCATAATGCTATCTTGGCCTTAGCCGCCATCAGCTGGCCGAAATACGCCCGTCTGGCCCGCAGCCAAGCACTGGCCCAACAATCATCGACCTATATGCAGGCTGCTAAAATGGCTGGCAACAGTACGTTCCAGCTGATCCGAAGACATGTGCTTCCCAATATTTCCGGCCCCATCCTGGTCACGGCCATGCTCGACATCGGTACGATGATGATGGAATTAGCCGGACTGTCCTTTCTGGGATTGGGCGCAAAACCCCCGATTCCCGAGTGGGGCAGCATGATGAGTGATACGCGCAACCTCTTGGCAGCCCAGCCTTGGGTAACCTTATCGCCGGGCATTGCCATCTTCGTTTCCGTTATGATTTTCAATCTGCTTGGGGATACCGTCCGTGACTGGCTTGACCCAAAGAATCGGAGGTAAGATGAACCCAATTATACGATACGATCACGTAGATATCAGCTATCATGGCAAACAGGTTGTCCATGATGTGAGTTTTGGCCTTAAAGCCGGGGAAATCCTCGGCATTGCCGGCGAAAGCGGCAGCGGAAAATCAACGCTGCTGAAGGCGGCCATGGGACTTTTGGGCAAAGATGGACTCGTCACCCGCGGCGATATCTGGTACCAGGGCAAAAACCTGCCTGACCTTTCGGAAAAAGAAATGCGGACCCTCTGCGGGCCGGGCATCGGCATGATTTTTCAAATGGCCGGCAGTTTCTTCATCCCCATCCGAACGGTACGGGCACAGATTTTAGAAATGATGGCCGCTCACGGCCATACGGATAAAAAAGCCGTAGAAATCCAGGCCCGGGAACTGCTAGCTAAATTGGGGTTTACGGAACCCCAGCGTATGTTAGACAGCTATCCCTTTGAACTGTCAGGCGGCATGCAGCAGCGGGTAGGCTTGGCCGCAGCCATGCTCCTGAAGCCAAAACTCCTACTAGCCGACGAACCCACTTCGGCACTCGATGTTACCGTGCAAAAGCAGGTCATCGAAGAGATGCTGCTGGCAAGGAACCTATTTGGTACTGCCATCCTATTGGTTACCCATAACATCGGCGTAATCAAGGCCATGGCCGACAACATGCTGGTCATGAAAGATGGTCGGATGGTGGAATATGGAAATGTACGAGATATCCTGCAACACCCTCAAACAAGCTATACGAAAAAGCTGCTGGCAGCGGTACCGCGGCTAAGGAGGTACTGATGGAAGAATTGTTACGTGTAGAACACCTCCGTAAAATTTTTACCGCTGCAGATCGTAATGATTTTCTAGCTGTAGACGATGTGACCTTTTCGATTGGCCAAGGAGAAAAGGTTGCCCTCATCGGTGAAAGCGGCAGCGGCAAGACAACGGTAGCAAAGATGGTGGCACGGCTGCTGGATAGCACCTCCGGCACCATCATCTTACAGGAAAAAGATATTACGCACGCCTCCGGCAAAAAACTGCGGCAGGCCTATCAGAACATGCAGATGGTCTTTCAGATGCCCCTGGAAAGCTTCGACCCGCGCCGGACCTTAGGATACGGGATCGCCGAAAGTCTGCGCAATCAGGGCTACTCAAAGGAGGCTGCTGCAGCGGAATGTAAGCGTCTCTTAACGCGCTGTGGCCTCGAAGCCGCCTTTGCAAAGCGTTATCCCCATGAAGTCAGCGGCGGTCAGTGCCAGAGAGCCGCCATCGCAAGGGCACTGGCTATTCAGCCTAAGCTTTTAATTCTCGATGAAGCCACGTCCGCCCTGGATGTAACCGTGCAGGCAGAAATCCTGTCACTCCTCGATGAATTGCAGAAGAACTTGAATATGTCTTATCTCTTCATTTGTCATGATATCGCTTTAGTTCAGGATTTCTGCGACCGAGTCATGGTCATGCACCATGGCAAAATCGTAGAGATGGGAACGACAGATGAAGTAATTCAACATCCAAAACAGGCCTATACCAAGAAATTGATAGACAGCGTACTTTGACAAGGAGGCAAATGATATGAAATGGAAAAAACTGGCGGCACTGATGCTCGGTGCCCTGCTGTGCATCGCGGCTTTATCGGGCTGCGGTAATGATGCTGCGGGAAATGCTTCTGGCGGGAAAACACTGACTATTGGTGATACAACCTTCAACAGCTCGAATGAAGAGCCCGATATCAATCCCCACAACGCCTATGCCGGCTGGGCCTGTATCCGCTACGGTGTTGGCGAGACGCTGGTCAAGTACTCCGATACCATGGAATTACAACCTTGGCTGGCTACAAAGTGGGAAAATACCGATCCCCTGACTTGGAAACTGATCCTGCGTGACCATGTCAAATTCTCCAGTGGTCGTGTGATGGATGCCGCTGCCGTCAAACAGTGTCTGGAACATCTGATTGCCAACAACAAGCGCGCTCAGCAGAACCTGAAGATCGCCGCTATAGAAGCAAACGGTCAAGAACTCATTATCAGAACCACCGAACCGAAGCCGGCACTGCTTAATTATCTGGGCGATCCCTATGGCTGTATCATCGATGTCGATGCAGGATTTGAAAACGGCATCGTAGCCGGTACGGGCCCGTATATCGCAACGGACCTGAAGACCGACGACCATCTGACACTCAAGAAAAATGAGAACTATTGGGGCGGCATGCCAAAGCTTGATAAGATTACCATCCGTACCATTACCGACGGCAATACCCTGGCCAATGCCCTGCAGTCCGGCGAAGTGCAGGCTGCCTACGGCATGGCTTATGAAAGCTATCCACTCTTTCAAAATGACCAATACAACATTTCCCAGATTTCTACATCACGCTGCTTCTTTGGCAAAATGAACTTCGATCCCGATTCGGTCTGTTCCGATCCGGCCGTTCGCAAGGCCATTGCCATGGGTATCGACAAGGAAAATTTTGTAGACAAGCTGTTGGAAGGCAATGGTTTCCCGGCCAATGGTGTATTCCCTGCGGGCTCTGCCTTCGGCGGCGATAAGGTGACTACGGAAACCTATGATCCGGAAGGCGCGAAGAAAGTCCTCGAACAGGCTGGCTGGGTAGACACGGATGGCGATGGGATTCGTGAGAAGGATGGCAAGAAACTAATCGTCAAATGGCTTACCTATCCGAGCCGTCAAGAACTTCCGCTGCTGGCAGAATCTGCCCAGTCCACGTTAAAAAACATCGGTATGGCCGTAGATATCAATAATACAGCCGATAATAACCAAGTCGTCAAAGACCCGAAAAAATGGGACGTCTATGCCATGGCAAACGTCCAAGCCCCTACCGGCGATCCGGAGTACTGGTTCACCGTATTTGCAGTCAGCAACGCAACCAAGAACCAGGGGAAATATCACAGCGCTAAACTGGACGCCCTGGAGCAGCAGCTGAGCCAAGAATTCGATCCGGCCAAACGTGCTGCCCTGGCAGTCCAGATGCAGCAGACGGTACTTGATGATAATGCCTTTGTCTTCTGTTCCTTCTTAAAGATGAGCATGATTTCCAAGAAAAACATCAAAAACTATACATCCCATGCCTGCGATTACTATCAAGTAACGGCAGACCTGGACGTCGAGTAAGTTTTTTTGGCTCATCTCCATAAATCGTGACAACGAAAAATAATCAAATAAAAATAGTACGACAAAAAAGCCGTTTACGTATTACGACGTAAGCGGCTTTTCCACGTTCCAGTTGAAATCACGGTCATTCAAATGCAGTACCCTATCGTCATCGATTTCGATCTCTTGTGTGCTATAATTTCTGTTCATCGGTCCATAAAATATTTTTTATAGTATAATATAAAAACTTTCGCACTAAAGGACACCTATAAGTCAGTATACTTCGAAAAGTTTCAAAAAAAGAACCCTCACAAATCGCTTAACGTTGCGATTTGTGAGGGTTACTATTATTTTATTCCCATTCAATCGTTGCGGGTGGTTTACTGGTAATATCGTAGACGATGCGGTTGATGTGGTCTACTTCGTTTACGATGCGGCTCGAGATTTTATCGAGGACGTCGTAAGGAATGCGGGCCCAATCAGCCGTCATGAAGTCGGTCGTCGTGACACCGCGCAGGGCCAGGGTGTAGTCATAGGTTCTGAAGTCGCCCATGACGCCGACGGAGCGGTTGTTGGTGAGGACGGCAAAGTACTGATTGATGTCGCGCTGCATGCCGGCATTGGCGATTTCTTCGCGGAAGATGGCATCGGCATCGCGGAGGATGTCCAGTTTTTCTTTGGTGATTTCACCCATGACGCGGATGGCCAGACCCGGACCCGGGAAGGGCTGGCGCCATACGAGGTATTCGGGAAGGCCAAGTTCAGCCCCGAGTTCGCGAACTTCGTCTTTAAAGAGGTTGCGAAGGGGTTCGATGAGGCCTTTGAAATCGACGACTGCCGGAAGGCCGCCGACGTTATGATGGCTCTTGATGACGGCAGCATCGCCGGCACCGGATTCGATGACGTCCGGATAAATCGTTCCCTGAGCCAGGAAATCGACAGATCCGATTTTACGGCCTTCGTCTTCGAAGACACGGATAAATTCTTCACCAATGATTTTCCGCTTCCGTTCAGGATCGCTGACGCCTTCGAGTTTGCTGAGGAAGCGTTCCGAGGCATCGACGCGGATGAAGTTCATGCCGCTGTCTTTAAAGGCGCTTTCGACTTCATCGCCTTCGTTCTTACGAAGGAGGCCATGGTCGACGAAGATGCAGGTCAGCTGACTGCCGACGGCTTTCGAGATGAGGGCTGCTGCGACAGAGCTGTCGACACCGCCGGAAAGGGCCAGTACGACTTTGCCGTCGCCGACGGTTTCTTTAATCGAGGCAATGGCCGTCTTGGCGTAGTTGGCCATGGTCCACGAGCCGGTGCAGCCGCAGACTTCGAAGAGGAAGTTACGGATCATTTCTTTGCCGTGTTCCGAATGGAGTACTTCCGGATGATACTGCATGGCGTAGAGTTTTTTAGCCGGATTCTGCATGGCTGCGACGGGGCAGTTTGCCGTATGGGCTACGATTTCAAAGCCTTCGGGAATGGAAGCGACGTAGTCCTGATGACTCATCCAGACGACTTCTTTTTCCTGCAGGCCTTTGAATAAAGGCGACGTCGTGTTGACGTCGATTTCGGTCTTGCCGAATTCCCGCATGGTAGCGTGCTGTACTTCACCGCCTAAGGTCTGGGCCATGAACTGCATGCCGTAGCAGAGACCGAGGACAGGGATGCCGAGCTGGAAGACTTCTTCTTCGATCTTCGGTGCATTGTCTTCGTAAACACTGCTGGGGCCGCCCGTAAAGATGACGCCCTGGGGCTGAAGTTCTTTAATCTTTGCAACGGCTTTATGATAAGGGTATACCTCACAATATACGTGATTTTCGCGGACGCGCCGTGCGATGAGCTGGTTGTATTGACCGCCAAAATCGACGACGATGACGAGTTCTTTGGTATCCATTATTGCCTCCTCGTGAATGACTTTTTTAGCAGCTGGGCTGCCTAAATGATAAGATCATAATATTATACCACACGACAGCGTTCATGCCTAGTCACAAAGAGACGGACTACTTCCATTCCCGGTACAAGTCTTTTAAGATGCAGGCCCGGGTAATCATGCCGACGACGCGATGGTTATCGACGACAGGCAGGACCTTCAAGTGTTCCAGGACCATGACGGCAGCCACTTGTTCGATGTCGGCCCGGGGAGTTGCGATCATGACGTCTTTGGTCATCAGTTTCTTGCAGGGCTGATCGAGGAGGTTTTTAAATTCTTTGACATACTTACAAATGCGGTTGGTATACACCTTGGTCCCCATAAACGGCAGACGCGGCAAATGCGGCTTCGAGCTGCGGTACATGAGGTCGGCACTGGAAATGAGGCCGATGAGATGGCTGTCGTCATCGACGACGGGTACGGCCAAGAGGCGATGCTTGATAAACAGGCGAAATACGTCGCGAATGGGCGTATCCGGCGTAACTGATACGAATACCTTTTCCATGACATCCCGCACGAGGACGGCTGGTCTTTCCGCTTTCGTTTCAACGGCTTCCGTTTCAACAGCGGCCGTTTCAACAGCTTCTTCTTCGACGGGCAATGAGTCTTTCTTCATTTCTTCCGTCATGTTCTTCTCCCCCTTTTTTAATCTTCCCCGTATTCACGGTACAATTCGTCCAAAATATTGCCTCGCGTAACGATACCGACGATGTGCTTTTCTTCGACGATAGGAATGACTTTCAAGTGTTCGGCAACCATGACGCCGGCGATCTGTTCGACATCGGCATCGGGTGCAGCAATGATGACGTCTTTGGTCATCATGTCCCGGGCCGTGCATGCCAAGAGTTTCTTAAAGCCCTTGTCGTATTCGCTGATGCCGTTGTAATAGATGCTGGCGCCGAGCAGATTGACGTAGTGCGGAACATGGGGCTTTACCTTTTTGTACAGTAAGTCCGCGTCGGTTACGATGCCGACCAATTCTTCCTTGTCATTGATGATGGGAATAGCCGTAATATGATTCTTGACGAACAGATTGACCAAATCAAATACCGACGTTTCCGGGCTGGCCGTAATAAAATTCTTTTCCATAATATCCGATGCAGTACGTTTTGCCATATGGTATCACTCCTTTAATAGAAAACGGCGTACAAGTCGTCGTATGTATATATCCTTATATTATAGATATTAGACATGAATGGTTTGATTTCCTTCTATGATATCAAAAAGACCTAAAAAAATGTACCCCTCTATGAAGTTCAGAAAGCAAAATTCATAAAAGGGCACGATCTGCATTCGCAATCACTCTGTTTGTAAAATCTGAGCTTATTTAAATCGATGACGAATCAAGTCGCCTTTCTTCATCACGACGTCCATATTTTCGACTCGAATATCCCGAATATGTTTCAAAGGATTCCCGCCTACGATCAGTAGATCGTCACTTTTTCCGGCCGCAATTAAATGACACCCTCTTCATGCAGACGGGCAATCTCTTCCTCGGTAAGATGAACGATTTCTTTGAGGATATCATCGGTATGCTGTCCTAAGGCAGGAGCCGGACGAAGGGGCCTATCTTCACATCCGTGAATTTTAATCGGGGTTCCCGGCATAGAGATAGTTCCTCCCATAGCGGGATCGTCAATCTCCCAAAGCATATGCCGCCGTTTTATGACAGGGTTTTCACAAGCACCCTTGGTATCGGCAATCCGTCCAAAAGGAATTTCTGCACCGACGATCAACTCTTCCAGTTCATCAAGACGGTGCTGCCGGCTCCATGATTCAATAGTCGTTTTTAATTCATCCGGATGCTCACAGCGCAGTTTATTATCGGCAAAGCGAGGATCATCGGCCAATTCCGGCTGTCCCATGACGCTGCACAAAGACCGCCAAAATCGCTGGGTCCCGCAAACCAGGACAAATTGTCCATCAGCCGCTTCAAAAATATCGCAGGGAGTCACCGATAGGGTTCTATTGCCTACCGGTTCTACAATATTGCCGTTGAGTGTGTAGTACATGGCCCCCATTTCCAAAATAGAGAAAATCGTATCTACCATCGATACATCGACACGCCGTCCCATCCCGGTGCGTTCCCGCTGGAATAAAGCCATGACGATCGCCAGCGACAAATACGTACCGGAGTAGTTATCGGCAATCGACGAGCCAACTTTATAAATATGGCCTTTCTCACCGGTCATGCTCATGAGTCCGCCCATCGCCTGGGCAATGAGATCATAACTGGGGCGTTCCGCTTCCGGCCCTTCCAAACCAAAACCGGAAATCGAAGCATAAATCAGCGACGGATTGATTTCTTTCAATACATCATAACCCAGGCCCAATTTTTCCATGGTACCGACGCGAAAGTTTTCACAAACGACATCGACTTCTTTGATTAATTTTTTGAAAATGGCTTTGCCTTCTTCCGTTTTCAGATTGAGGGTCAGACCAAACTTATTGCGATTGATATAGGCATAATAACCGCTGGCGCCATTCTTAAAAGGGGCCCACCCACGGGACTGATCCCCTTTTCCCGGCACTTCCAACTTGATGACCTCAGCCCCCTGATCGGCCAGATGCATGGTGCAAAACGGTCCGCTGTAGGCATGGGTCATATCCAGGACACGAACACCGGTTAAGGGTTTTGTCTTGGCGTCTGCCGACTGTTTTTTATGTTGTATCATACAGATTCCTCCTCTCGACACGGCTCTTTCTCAGGCATTCCGGAAACCTATGAAGCTCTTTATGTGTTTAGCAGCAGCCTCTGATGCACTGGCCATCGAATCCTAATCTTCGGGAGTTTCAAATCGAGGGCCCTCCAAAAGATTGGCGCGTCTTAGCCTTTGAAGTCCGCATAAACCATAACCTCTAATTACGATACCTGAGATTTCTCATACAGCTTCATAAGCATTTCATAATGGCGCATAAAAAAATAGTGGTGCTATGATAAATGCACCACTATTTCAAATGACTTACAACGTTGTAACACTGAGAAAAGATCTTTTCTCAACGGTGCGAAATAAAGTTTTATTTCCCGCAGTAAGCGATGACTTCTACTTCGACGAAGACGTCTTTCGGAAGATGGCTGATTTCGACGCACGAACGAGCCGGGAGGGTCTTCTGGAAATATTTCCCGTAGACTTCATTGACGGCGCCGAAGAAATTGATGTCCGTCAAGTATACCGTCGTCTTGACGACATTATCGTAGCTGAGGCCTGCTTCTTCCAAGATAGCACCGACGTTCTTCATGCACTGTTCAGCCTGGCCGACGACCGTTCCGGCAACGACTTTGCCCTTTTCCGGGTCGATGGCGATCTGACCGGATGCAAAGAGGAAATCACCGGCTTTGATAGCCTGAGAATAAGGGCCTACGGCACCGGGAGCTTTTGTGGTACTAATAACCTGTACTGCCATGTAAATGCATCTCCTTTAGAATAAATAATGCCTTTATAATAACTTCATTATACCTTATTTTTCTTCGTCTGTCTTAATCAAGTGGCCTTCTTTATCATACTTCTTCTTGTTCAGGCCGCAGGCAAACCAGGCGATGACGACGGCTGCCATGTAGACCCACGACGAGAAGATGGACATCCGCGTATCGGGGTTGTAGAGCATGCCGATGGTAACCAGGACTAGGAACAGGATGCAGAAATAATTAGAATACGGATATAGCGGCGATTTGAATTCGTGTTTAGCCATGACTTCCGGACCCCAGGCCTTACGGAAATTCTTCTGGGCATAGGCCAGGACGAACCAGGCAACCATGCCGGGGAAAACGGAAGCACTGTACAAGTAGAGGAAGAGCTTCGAATTCGGGATCAGGTAGTTTAAGATAACGCCGATAAACAAGACGATGATCGTAACGCTGATGCCGTTGCGGGGAACGCCCGATTTCGACAGTTTCAGGAAGCATTTCGGAGCCTGTCCGTTCTGGGCCAGGGTATAGATCATGCGGGCCGAACTGTACATGCCGCTGTTGCAGCCGGAAAGGGCTGCCGTCAGGACGACGAAGTTGATGATGGCCGCTGCCGACGAGATACCGACTTTAGCGAAGGTCATGACGAAGGGGCTGCCGATGTAGCTGACTTCGTTCCAGGGATAGATACAGAGAATGACGAAAATCGAGCCGATATAGAAAATAAGAATACGCCAAACGATATTATTAACAGCTCGTTTTAAAGTATGTTTCGGATTCTGCGCTTCCCCTGCCGTAATACCTACCAGTTCGACGCCTTGGAAAGCCGCGGCGACGACGCACATAGCAGCCAGCATACCACCCCAACCGTTAGGCATAAAACCGCCGTGTTCCCAGAGGTTGCTGAAGCCCATGGCTACGCCTGCATTGCCGAAGCCAAAGAGGATGACGGCACCGCCGACGATGAGCATGACGATGATGGTGACGACCTTGATGAGGGCGAACCAGAATTCAAATTCCCCGTAATACTTGACGGCGGCCATGTTGGCGATGGCGACGATAGCCATGCCGGCCAGGGCCGATATCCACTGCGGCAGCAAGGGGAACCAATAGTGGACGTAAATGCCGACGGCCGTGACTTCCGACAGGCCGACAGCGACCCACAAGAACCAGTAGGAGCAAGCCGTAAGGTAGCCGATGAAGGGGCTGATATACTTATGGCCATAGGTTGCAAAAGAACCCGTAACCGGTTCCTGATAGAGCATTTCGCCCATGATACGCATGATGAAAAACATGACGACGCCGGTAACGGCATAACAGATGAGGACCGACGGCCCTGCCATCTGAATCGTATTGGCCGAGCCCATGAACAGGCCGACACCAATCGTCCCGCCAAGGGCGATCATTTCAACGTGACGGGGCTTTAAGCCCCGTTCCAGATTGTTGGCACCTTCTTTATGATCTTCCATGGTATATTCCCCCTTATTTCAGCATGACGAAGTAATGATTATCCCGAAGGACATTCATCAATTTTTCAACGTGTTTTTCATTGGCCGTTTCCAATTCCAGCGATACAGCGGTCGTACCCATGCTGATACCGTGCTGGCTGCGTTCGTGGGTAATGGAAAGGACGTTGGCACTCGTATCGGCAATGATCGACAGGAGCTTGACCAATTCGCCGGGCACGTCGGGAATGATGGTCTGGAAGAAGATTTTGCGCTGCGAGCGGATAAGGCCCTGATTGATAACCCGGGTCATATTGTTGACGTCGATGTTGCCGCCGCTTACAAGAGCCGCGACCTTCTTATTGCGGATGCCGGAGATCTTGCCGTTCATGAGGGCTGCTACCGGTACGGCACCGGCCCCTTCGGCAACGGTCTTGCCTCGTTCGAGGAGGATCAGGATGGCGCTGGCGATTTCCGATTCATCGACGGTGACGATTTCATCGACGTACTTTTGACAGATGGAGAAGGTCAAATCGCCCGGTACCTTGACGGCGATCCCATCGGCTAAGGTTGCTTTTCCGTTGCAGGCGATGGCTTGGCCGTTTTCCATAGAAACCTTCATGGACGGCATGTTTTCTGTCTGAACGCCGATGACCTTGATCTTCGGATTGACGCTCTTAGCAGCTACGGCCAGGCCGGAAATGAGGCCGCCGCCGCCAATCGGGGCTACGATGGCATCGACATCGGAAAGCTGTTCCATGATTTCAAGAGCGATCGTCCCCTGGCCGGCAATGACTTCCGGATCATTGAAGGGATGGACGAAGGTATAGCCGTGTTCTGCCGTCAATTCAACGGCTTTGGCTGCTGCTTCATCGAAGAAGTCGCCGTGAAGGACGACGTTGGCGCCGTAGCCTTTGGTGGCGGCAATCTTGCTCAGAGGCGCATGTTTCGGCATGCAGATGACCGACTGACAGCCGTATTCGCTGGCGGCCAGGGCTACGCCTTGGGCGTGGTTGCCGGCCGAGGCTGCAATGACGCCTTTTTCCCGTTCTGCCGGCGTCAGCGATGCGACCTTATTATAGGCACCGCGCAGTTTAAAGGAACCGGTACGCTGGAGGTTTTCCAGTTTCAAATAGACTTTACAGCCTGCCAGGTCACTGACCGAGTTGCTGTACGACAGCCCTGTCTTTTGGGCGACTCCTTTCAGCCGCTCCTGGGCTTCTTGAATCATTTGTAGGGTTACTTTTTGTTCACTCATGTTGTTTGCTGCAAATAGCAGCGTCCCTCCTTTGAATTATAATGATGCGTTTTTGCTATCTTTACTATACGCTTTCCCCTGTCTATCGTCAAGGGAGCTTAGTCCTTCAAGTATTTTTACAGAAGACATATGTTTATATATTAAGGATTTTGTCTTATTAATTTTACATAATTAGATTTTTACTATGCTAAATTATAAATATCAAAAATATTTTAACAATATATAATAATTCTGTAACATATAGACAAAAAAATAAAGAGTCATCTCAATGAGACAACTCTTTATCGTCTTGGTGACCCCTACGGGATTTGAACCCATGTTCTCGCCGTGAAAGGGCGATGTCTTAGACCACTTGACCAAGGGGCCATGGCTCCTCAAGTAGGACTCGAACCTACGACAAATCGGTTAACAGCCGATTGCTCTACCAACTGAGCTATTGAGGAATAACTCGTCTCGGCCGCTCCGACCGGAACAAGTGTTATTATACTAGAACTCCCTGGAAAAAGCAAGTACTTTTTTTATAAATTTCACAAACTCTTCCCTTCCCTACTCGTGGAGGGTGGAATCGGGGCGCCCCAGGAAGTGGAAATAAGCCGTAAAGCAGTAGACGAGAGCCAACAATCCAATGCCGGCACCGACGTAGCCGATGTAGGGCAAGAAGCCGTAAGCCATGGTCCGGCCGCCGATCCAGGTCCCCAGTCCGATACCGACATTGAAGATCCCGGAAAAGATGGACATAGCCACTGGCGTCGCGCCCGACGGGACTTGGCGAATGAGTTCAGCCTGGAAGGTGACGTTAAACAGGGTCGACGAGCAGCCTAAAATCAGGCAGACGGCCAGCATCCATTCCCACTGGGAAGAAGCCAGCTGCCACAGGGACAGCATCGACACCAGGCCGATAAAGCCCAAGCGGATGATGCCGTAGCGGTAGTGGTTGTAAAAATGCGAGAAGATATAGCTGCCGATAAGACCGCTGACGCCGAGGAGCATCAACGTCGACGTAATCCCGTTGGCACTGAACTGAGCGACCAGCTTCAGGAAGGGTTCGATATAACTGTAGACGGTAAAATAGGCCGTCGCAAACAATACGGAAATCAAATAGACGCTGACGACGAGGGGATTTTTTAAGAGCCGCGGCAAATCTTCCCGCGAAAAGGACGAATTGCTGCGCTGGGTCGGAACGACGCGGAACAGGTAAATGAGAACCAACAGGGCGACGACGGTGATGCTGACAAAGGTCATGCGCCAACCGGCGTAGAGGCCGATGACGCGGCCCAAGGGAAGGCCGAATATCATGGCTACCGACGAACCGGTAATGATCATGCTAAGGGCCAAAGGGCGATGTACCCGGGTCACTAAACGGGCCGCCATGGGGGCTGCAATGGACCAGAAAACGGAGTGGGCACAGGCCACGAGGATACGGGCCGCGACCAGCATGGGATAGTTGACGGCAATCCCCGACAGGAACTGCCCTAAGGCAAAGACGCTGAGGGTCGCCAACAAGAGTTTTCGCAGCTCAATGCGGTAGAGCACCAGCATCAGCGGCAGGGACAATAAGGCCACCATCCAGGCGTAGATCGTAATCATGATGCCCGTCTGGTCCTCGGTCATCCCGAAGGACTGGGAAATATCGATGAGCAGCCCAATGGGCATGAACTCCGATGTATTAAAAATAAAGGCCGATACGGTCAAGCCTAATAGGGGCAGTACATATTTTAAAGGAATGGTACCAAACATCAAGAATCCTCCTTTTTGCAAAATAATAGCTTCTTTATGGTACTCGCCGCC
This sequence comes from Megasphaera sp. MJR8396C, assembly GCF_001546855.1. Lineage (GTDB taxonomy): Bacteria > Bacillota > Negativicutes > Veillonellales > Megasphaeraceae > Megasphaera. Next base: position 50,277 of record NZ_KQ958145.1, read on the forward strand.
CCTTCAAATGTCAAGCCTGTTTCAAATGCAGTCGCCTCCACCCGTAAAACGGGTGGCT
>NZ_KQ958146.1:0-1307 GCF_001546855.1 Megasphaera sp. MJR8396C
ATCCAATGATGACCGTATCGGAGCTATGAATATCCAACATCTTGGTACGATGTGGATTTCCGGAGACAATCACCCTCGTTACGAGAGAAAAACGACTGCCTCGGAGTAAATCTCCTTGGCAAAACGGGCATCGTCAACTGCCCGATGATGTAGGCAGAATTAGGGAGATGTTGTTCTCAGCATCGCTACCACCTATGTTTTTCTGACTTACAAGCTCCCGCTTCTATAAGAGGGAGTCGTTGACCATATGCTCATAAATATTGCCTCTTATTTTTCTGTCATATGTATAAATTATCTCACTTATATTTCCATTGTAAGTGCATTATATGTATATTACAAGTTAATAATGGCTTTCCATAATGCATTATCTATAATGGAGTGACTTAGTCTATGATAAAATTTCATGTTGAGGCTATGAATCAAGGAAATTCGATAAAACCATATAAAACCAAACCCCTTCATAGACGCTGTCAGGCATCCATGAAGGGGTTGCACATCTTTTAAACTCTATAAAATTGAATCGGAAATAACTTACTTAGAACTTCCAGGCGATGCCGCCGTTGAATTCCCAATCGTTGCTGTAGGTTCCGCTGAACTTGCGTTCAAATTCAAACCACAGGCTGCTGGCCGGGCTTAATTCTGTCGTAAGGCCAGCACCTAAGTCGTACCAGGTGTCCTTGCCGTCACGGGAGTAATTGATTCGTTCCAAGCCGTTTGAGGAGGTCAACATGATACCGCCGTCACCGGAGAATTCGTGGAGGATGTCGCCTTTCACGTACCAGCTCGTTTTTTCATTAATATTCTGTCCCAGACGGAAGCCTAATCGACCGATGAAGCTGTTGACGCTGTCTAAGTCGTGGTTGATACCGTCGCTGCTGGTATAGGACTTGCTGTTCATGTGCGTGTATTGTAACTGTGCTTGCGGCTCAAAGTACCAACCGTCTTTCAAATCGTAGTTACGGCCCGTTTCGACACTGGCCTGTTGATACCAGGTGCCGAAGGAGCTGTCCGACTGATCGCCGTTGACCAGGAAGGTATGGCTGTTGCCCATGACCTTGCCGATGCGGCCGACAAAGTCGACATACCGGCCATCATTTCCGAGCCAGGTGTGGTAGAGAGCACCACTGTAGCGGTTGTACTTCCCATTTCCATCAGCAAAGGAGTCCGTGCTGCGAAGATAGGTGAAGACAGTTCCCTGATGAACCGTGCTGCCGTCGCTGCGGGTCATGACAAAGTCTTTGCCCAATTCAAAGCGGTTGCTGTGACCGGAGTAGGAGTCGCGGTCCTGATGGGTATAGGTCGTGCGA
>NZ_KQ958146.1:1407-23166 GCF_001546855.1 Megasphaera sp. MJR8396C
CCAGCCGTCGGGATCGGTATTCATATGGCGGACGTCACCCATACGCTTATTCAAGGTATCGACGTCAGTGACAAGGTCATACATGATCTGCGAATTGATGCGTCCCGTTTCAACAATCGGGCTTTCGGTATAACCAATAGTGCCGAAGAACCAATCCGTCGTCGTATCGACAGCCGCTCTATCAGCGACTGTTTCAGCAGTATCAGACGTATCGGTTGTCGCTGTCGTTTCCGAATTTATGCCGATGATATAGTCGTATAAATGGCCTTTTTGTACGTTGCGTTGGGTAATGGGACTGGTGAATACGGCATCGCTGTTGGTTAAGGTAGCGAAATAGAGGCGGTCATCGACGCCCATGGCATCGAGATGCATGGATGCTTTATCAGTTACAAGAGCCTGTGTCCCGGTAGCACTTTCCGTAACATTTAGGTAATCGCTGTTATCGGTCTTTTCCTTCGCGCCGCCGTTACTGTTCCAGTCGAGATCCATGACCATAGTGCCCGTACCGGATAAGGTCTGCGCCGTAAGGCTGGTTCCGGTGCGATCAGTGTTACTCAGATTGACGAAGGAGTCATTTTCAAGATTCGTCAGCGTACTGTCGCCAGTGACATTCCAGACAGCACCGTTTTTCAGAGTCAGATTAATGGTAGGGGTTTCTTCGACATACGGCATTTCCCAATCATCGCCGTCATCCTCGTCGTCCCAATCCTCTTCATCATCATAGATAATATCGTCATCCTCATACTCTTCATCATCCCAAGAATATACTTTTTCAATTTTCTGAAGTTCCGTCGCACCGGTAAACGAAGATTTTTCTGTATCTAACAGGACATCAATCTGACCGTTGAGAGCCTGCATGTTACCCTTGATCACCTTATCTTCACCAGTGGCAAGTGCCTGAATGCGGCCGGCCGACTCGGTATAAAATGCATTGTCTTTGGCATCAATACTAAGACCTTTGTTAAAAACAATATCACTATTGTAGCTTGCACTAACCCCTGTTTCAGCCTGGTCAATCACTACATCGTCTTCAAAATTAATCTTTGTAAGTTCTTCGGCCCAAGGATCTGAATCGGTTTCCGTCAAAGCACCAATATCGACCTGCGACATCACCGTATTGCCATTAAAATTAATTGTCCCGCTTTCCGACGCCGAAGCGCCAGTGCCGACCTGCGACATCACCGTATTGCCGTTAAAATTAATTATCCCGCCACCGGGCGCAAAAGCACCGATACCGGCACCGTTTATGGCCGTTTTACCGTTAAAATTAACTTCGCCATAATATTCCGACAGTACAGCTATAGCCCCTTTATTATCTAATAAAATGCCTTCTCCTGCCGTCAAGTCAATGGTACCGCCCTGCAAACGGATAAGAGACTGAAATTTATCATCCGATTTATAGCCTGTGTTATGCAGATAAATTGAATCGCCGGCATTCATCGTAAGCGAACCGAAATTAGTATATAACAAAGTCCCTGTTATTTCATTCGCCAGTTTTGCCGAATTTCCAAGATCCAGTTTAACGGTACTGCTCCGCCCTGCTGAAATCATACTGGTAAGCATAGGATCATTCTTGGGTGCCACAGCTTCCACACTCTGGCCTACGGGGGCGCCCCATTGAAGGTCGTCAGCCTTTAAATTAAAGTTAGAACCTCCCGCCACCATGGTCATACGCTGCATATTACCGCTAATTGTTTGAGCTTCCATTTGAAAATCAGCGTCACTTTCCATGTTAATGGCAACCGGATTACTAGCCTGCTCTTCATGGAAAATAATATTGCCTTTAGCTTTTAGGTTCACTGTCGCATTAGTTCTTAGACCAATTGGTGTTGCATTTTTTACACGGTTAAAAATAATATCATTACCCGCATTGACGGTAGCATTGGCATTTCGTTCTACATAGAGGTTTGGTATATATGGCTCAGCACTCACCCTATTAAACACAACATCATGACCAGCCTCTATTTGGAGGTCAGCCTTATTTGACACAGTCAATATATTGGATTTTACATCATTATGCAAAACAATATCATTACCGGCTTTCAGGCTTAATGTGTTATCCCCCTTAACACTCATAGAAGGCGAATCAAAATCATCTTTGACCTGGGTTAATAAAATATCTTTATTGGCTTGTAAATTAATTTCATTCCCACTCCCGACGGGCATATACATAATCGGTCGACCGATTGCTTTAACCGAAATCGTGTCCGCATCATGAACATCTATCTTATGATTACTTGAAGTCATGTAAAAAGTATACGGATACGATTCTATCGATAAAGAATGGCCATCCATATTTAAATCTAAACTAGAGCCACTATTATTCCTTCCATCAATGATAGCCGCTTTATTTTCAATCTCTGTGCCACTTGAAACAACCGTTACATCCGACGTGGCCGTTACTTTTTGATTGCCATCAAGGTTAAACAAATTATATTGTTCCTGAAGATCATGGTTTCCGGAAATAGTATCTCCAGTTATGGGATAGTCCGCCGCAGCTCCGACGCCCATATAGGAGGTACTCAATAAGGCTCCTAATACCAATGCCCGTAATAATTCTCTTCTAATTATTCTACCGCTCATAGTTACCTCCCGATTACCACAAAATAAATTATCCATTCAAGGTAATTCATCATATGTATAAATTATCTCATTTATATTTCCATTGTAAGTCTATTATTTATATATTACAAGTTAATAGCCGATTTCCATAATGCGTTATCTATAATCGACCGAGTTAGTCCATAACAAAAAGTGATTTTAAATCTATAAAGTTTATCAACTGAAAATCCTATCCATACAAAAACCCCTTCACAGGTGCCGATCAGGCATCCATGAAGGGGTTGCATATTGTTCAACCAGTATGAAATTGAATTAGAAAAAGCTCACTTAGAACTTCCAGGCTATGCCGCCGTTGAATTCCCAGTCGTTATTGTAGGTTCCGCTGAACTTGCGTTCAAATTCAAACCACAAGCTGCTGGCCGGGCTCAATTCTGTCGTCAAGCCGGCGCCTAAGTCGTACCATGTGTCCTTGCCGTCACGATTGTAATCAATTCGTTCCAATCCGTTAGCAGACGTAAGGATCATGCCGCCGTCACCGGAGAATTCATGGAGGATGTCACCTTTCAGATACCAACTCGTTTTTTCATTAACCTTCTGTCCCAGGCGGAAACCTAAACGACCGATGAAGCTGTTGACGCTGTCTAAGTCGTGGTTGATGCCGTCGCTGCTGGTATAGGACTTGCTGTTCATATGGGTATACTGCAGCTGGGCCTGCGGTTCAAAATACCAGCCGTCTTTCAAATCGTAGCTGCGGCCCGTTTCGACACTAGCCTGTTGGTACCAGGTTCCGAAGGAGCTGTCCGACTGGTCGCCATTGACCAAGAAGGTATGGCTGTTGCCCATGACCTTACCGATGCGGCCGACAACGTCGACATATCGACCATCGTTTCCGAGCCAGGTATGGTAGAGAGCGCCGCTGTAGCGGTTGTATTTCCCGTTTCCAGTAGTAAAGGAATCTTTCCCGCGAAGGTAGGTGAAGACGGCGCCTTGATGGACCGTGCTGCCATCAGCCCGATTCATGACAAAATCCTTACCCAATTCAAAGCGGTTGCTGTGACCGGAATAGGAATCGCGGTCCTGATGGGTGTACGTCGTGCGGGCCCACCAGCCGTCGGGATCGGTATTCATATGACGGACGTCGCCCATGCGCTTATTCAAGGTGTCGACGTCGGTTACGAGGTCATACATGATCTGCGAATTGATGCGTCCCGTTTCAACGACGGGGCTTTCCGTATAGCCGACGGTGCCGAAGAACCAATCCGTCGTCGTATCTGCAGCAGCTCTATCGGCAATCGTTTCGGCAGCATCCGATGTATCATCCGTTGTCGCCGTCGTTTCAGAATCAATACCGATGATATAGTCGTATAAATGTCCCTTTTGTACGTTGCGTTGGGTAATGGGACTGGTGAATACGGCATCACTGTTGACCAAGGTAGCGAAATAGAGGCGGTCATCGACGCCCATGGCATCGAGATGCATGGATGCTTTGTCAGTTACCAGAGCCTGTGCCCCAGTCGCACTTTCCGTAACATTTAGGTAATCGCTGTTATCGGTCTTTTCTTTTGCGCCGCCGTTGCTGTTCCAGTCGAGGTCCATGACCATGGTACCCGTACCGGATAAGGTCTGGGCCGTAAGGCTGGTGCCGATACGATTAGCGTCACTCAGATTGACGAAAGAGTCATTAGCCAAATTAGTCAGCGTACTGTCACCGGTGACGTTCCAGACAGCCCCGTTTTTCAGGGCAATATTAATGTGTGGTGTTTCTTCGACAGGGGGATATTCCGGTTCTTCCTCATCACTGTCATCGTACCCTTCACCATCGGATGCGGAGGTATCGTCGTCTACATATTCATCATCATACGTCTCTTCTTCATCACCATACTCTTCGTCATCGCCGTAATCTTCTTGGTCCTTAATAGGGTATATTGTTTCAACATTCTGCACTTCCGTCGTACCGGTAAAAGATGAATTGGCCGTGTCAAAGAGGACATCGATTTGACCATTACGAGCCAACATATTCCCCTTAATGACCTTGTCTTCACCGGTAGCCAATGCCTGAATTCTCCCTGCCGAGTCCGCATAGAAGGCATTTTCTTCGGCGTCGATAGCAAAGCCTTTATTGAAAATGATGTCGCCGTTATACTGTGCTTTAGCGCCTATATTTACCGGATCCATGGTTACAAAATCGTTAAAAGTGATTTTTGATGTTTCTTCACCATAGGGATTCATCCCTATTTTCGAATCCGTTGTTGACCAAGCACCGATTCCGGCACCGGATATAACTGTTTTTCCATTGAAATCAATATTCCCCGAAAACTCAGTATAGGCGGCAGTCTTCCCTTCACTGTCTACCGTAATCGTACCGCCTGCAGTCAAATCAACCGTCCCATCCAGAGCGCGAATGGTAGCCAAGGAAGCATAGTCCGTCTGCCCCCCCGAATGCAAGTAAATCGAATTACTGGCATTCAAGGTAATATTGCCGCCCCATCCATAGGCATAGAGCAAGGTATCCGGTACGCCGACGGATACATGAATGTCCTTATCGACCTGTAATTCAACCTTACTGCCATTATCCGACACGATCGTACTCGTTACGGCCGGATATTCTGCTGCAAGCTCAGACACGTCTTCCCCTTGGGCATCCCAATAAATTTCATGAGCCTTCACCAAGACCTGCGAAGTATCATGAGCATTCACCATTTGCTGCATATTTCCGGTAATGGCCAGAGCTTCCAAAGTCAAATTAGAATTATTTTGCAACGTCGTTGCATAGAGGGTGCTGGAGGCACTGGAGGCCTGCTCACGAAAATTAATATTTCCCTTCGCCGTGATGACGGCCTTGGCATAACGGTACAAGTCGATGAAAGGGTTATATTTATAGCGGTTAAAATTAATATCGTTACCGGCTGTGATAGTGGTATCAGAATAGTCTTGCAAAGACAAAAGCGAGAGACTTGAAGCAAACCGAGGATCGCTATAACTCTGATTGAAGGTAATATCATGACCGGCATTCATTTGAAGTTTACCGCCCTCATCAAAGTCAGGTCCCTCATCAACAGTAATCATATTGCCTTTTGAATAATTGTTAAACACAATATCATTACCGGCCTTCATAGACAATTGATTATCGTCAATTACTGCCAATATAGGGTTATATTCAGAAGTGTCAAATTTATTGAAGGTTATATTATTATTAGCCTGGAAATTGACAGCGCTTCCAGTTCCGTTAGCAATGGCTACAAAATTGTGCCTATCGACAGTCTCTTCAATATTATCGGCATTATGGATATTTACGTTTGTATTAGACTTATCTATCCTTATACCATTCGCCTTAGCATCGATAGCTAAGGAATGACCATTCATATCCCAGTCTAAACTACTATTCGCATTATCGCGGCCATCTATGATAGGCCAGTTACTTTCTCCCTTTGAAATAATAGAAACATCTGACAAAGCTGTAACATTTCGATCCCCATCCAGCACATAGAACTGGTCAAATGCGCCAAGCTCATGTGTCCCTCCAATGGTATCGCCATTCAAGACATAGCTTGCCTCTGCTACCCCAAAATAAGACGTGCTCAATAAAGCGCTTAATACCAGTACGCGCAATAACTCTCGTCTACATTTCTTACCACTCATCATTACCACCCCATCATAACAAATAGCTTTCTTTTTCAAGGTAATTCATTACACATTCATAAATATTACAAATTATTTCGCCTGAATCATGTATAAATTATCTCATTTGTAATCATATTTTAAATTTATTTTGAATTGATTTCAAGTATGTTGTATGTCATTTTTAATGCATCATCTGTATTTGACTAAAACCATCATGATAAAAAATCATCTTACACTTTGAATTAAAAACACATCCAACATAGAAAAAGCGACCTGCTTCAAGCAAGTCGCTTTTTGTAATATGGTATCTGAAATTTTTGACAACAGCTTAGGATTGATTTCTCCTAGACCTTTCGTCCCATGGCTTCCGCTTCTTCTAATTCGGGATGACCAGCAATGGTGCCATCTTCCATAGTCCCGCCGGCAAAAACGGTGCCCTTGAGGCTTGCCTGGTTAAAGACTTTCAACCAGCCTTTGAGGCCGCCAATGGCGTGTTCCGGCGTATCGGGCGCCGTATCTTCTGCCGCTGTGAGCAGGTAGACGTCGCGAAAGTCATAATCGGCCTTATAGAGGCAGTTCGTCCGGTCCAGCAAAGTCTTCATTTGGCCGCTCATTTCGTAATAATAGATGGGCGTGGCAAAGACGACGACGTCGGCAGTACGAATCTTCTGCACGGCTTCTTCGGCGTCATCGTGGTTGACGACGCAGGTCTTGCTTTCCAGACAGCCCCAACAACCGACACAGAAGCCAATGCGTTTACCGGCCAGGGGGATAAATTCCACGTCATGACCGGCGGCCTCAGCCCCCTTGGCAAAGGACTTTGCCAAGATGTTAGTGTTGCCGTGAAGGCGGGGACTGGTACCGATAATCAAAACTTTTTTCTTCATCTGCATCTCCTCCTAAAGGGAATCATCAGATAGCGCCCAGGGAGTCCCGCATTTGTCGCAGGCCCTGTTCACCGTATGTATCGTACACGGCCTGCAGGCGGTCGATCATGTCCTGCTTCTGGGCCGGTATCTGTCCGTAAATCGCCGTAATGATGGAGGCATTGGTGGCGTCGATGAGGGTATCGATGGTTAAATCAGTTAAAAATTCCTTCAATTCCAAAATGCGTTCCCCTTCTGTCGCTTCCTCAAATTCGCCGCTGCGGACGTCCTTCATGAGCGGCGTATCCGGGAAAATCGTAAGGCCGGCAATGAGGATGCGGTCGGGATGGAGCTGGTTGAAGACAGCAGCCGTCTTTTTCGCATGATCCAAGCCATAACCCTTGCCGCCGAGGCCGCTCAGGAAGATGACTTCGTAAGGTATGCCGGCCTGATCCATCTTAGACAACTGCGGCACGATTTCATCGGCATGGTAGCCCTTATTCATGTAGGTCAGGACCTTTTCATCTCCTGATTCGACACCAAAGACAATGCCCGAATAACCGAGATTCTTCAATTCTCGCAGCTGGTCGACAGTCTTGTTGCGCAGGCTATTAACTCGGCCGTAGCCGCCGATGGTCTTGACGAAAGGCAGGTACTGATGAATGAGTTCGGCAATGCGCTTCAATTTCTCGAAGGTCAGGAGAAAGGGATCGGCTCCCTGAAGCCAAATACGAGGGAAGGGCACGCCGTAACTGGCCATTTCCTTCAAGTCTTCGACGATTTCTGATTCCGGCGAAACGGCAAAGGGAGCATCCTTGTAATAGGTACAGAAGCGACAGGCGTTATGACTGCAGCCGCTGGTAACCTGTAAATAAGCACTGTTGGCTTCATAGGGCGGACGTACGACATTACTGGCAAAATGCATAATAATCTCCTCTCTTTCGCTACCTTAAACGGCTCTCATGCTGTGACGCCACTGGGCCAGGGCGGCTTCCGTCTGTTCGTCGAACTGGTCTATCGTCTTATCGAGTTCCGACAGAATCTGTTCCTTTTCCTGAGGCAAGGTGACTTCAAAGCGGACACTGCTGGTCGATGTACCGGAGTTGATGGTAATGGGGATGTTCAATTCGGCAATGAGCGTACGGATTTCTTCAATCCGTTCCTTTTCCGTCGCTTCCGTCCATTCGCCGGCCTGCATCTGATTGTAAAGCTTCGTTCCCGGCAGGACCGAGACGTTAGTCAGCATCATGTAGTAGGGATGAATTTGATTGAAAATCTGAGCCGACTTCTTAGCACTTTCGACGAGCTTGCCCTTACCGGCCAGACCGCCGAGATAAATCATGCGGTAGGTAATGCCGGCTTCATCCATTTTCTTTCCGGCATCCAAAATATCCTGAGCCGTATAACCCTTATTGACGAAGGACAAGACGTCATCGTCACCCGTTTCGATGCCAATCATGATTTCATCGAGGCCGTGGGCCTTGATTTTCTTGATGTCTTCGACGGATTTCTGCTTAAAGTCGGAAATCGTAGCATACGTCGAAATGCGGGCATCGGGATAATATTTCTTCATCAAATCCCAGACGGCAATCTGTTTTTCCGTGCTGAGGACGAAAGGATTGCCGCCGGAAGCCCAGATACTCTTGGCATTCGGCCATTCGCGCTTGGCTTCTTTCAAGTCTTCTTCGATTTGAGAAAGGGGCGCTACCATAAAGGGCGTGTCTTTATAGAAATTGCAGAACGTGCAGGCATTATGCGAGCACCCTGCCGTAACTTCAATGAATAAACTGTCCGCATCGGTCTGCGGTCTGATAATCGGTCCATGAAAATGCATGATAAATTTCCTCCTTTATAATTCCGAGCCCCATGCCGGATTGCGCAGCATAGCTCGACCAACGCCGATGAGATCGGCCGTACCTTGATTCAATAATTCTCCAGCCTGAGCCGGTGTCTGGACACCGCCGGTCAAGATGATGGGCAGGTTCACCTGTGCTTTTACGGCTTTTGACATGTCGGAAAACCAGCCCGGTTCGCGGTGGCCGGGACGCATAAACATCCCTAAGCCGCCGGACAGGTCCAACAAGTCGATGCCGCTCGCTTCGAGTATCTGCGCCGCCCCTGCCGCATCATCAATCGTGCTGCCGCCATCCTGATAGTCACTTCCACCAAGGCGGACAGCAATGGGAAAATCGTTACCCACTACCTGACGCACGGCAGCGGTGATTTCTGTCAAAAAGCGCAGGCGATTTTCAAGGCTCTGCGGTCCGTAATCGTCGTCGCGGAAATTCGTCAGCGGCGAATAAAACTGGTTGAGCAGGTAACCGTGAGCCGAATGAATTTCTACACCGTCGTAACCTGCTTCCTTAACCCGTCGGGCAGCAGCGGCAAAATCTCTTTCAAGTTCCTTAATTTCATCGATGGAAAGGGCCCTACTCCGTCCGCCATTTCCCTCTAAGGGACTGGCCGAAACCAATTCTTCCCCGGTCACACGCGGCGACGTATTGGCACCGGCGTGACTGATTTGAGCAAAGATTTTAAGATTCGGATTTACGGCATGGACGGCATCGGTCAACTTTCGTTGATCGGCCACGACTTCATCAGAGGCCATGGAAAGCTGATGCGGGTCGGCTCGTCCTGCCGGATTTACGTAACTGTGTTCAGTAATCAAAAGGCCTGCCAGTGAATTACCGGCCAGCCGCCGATAATGATCTATCGTTTCTTTTCCGGGAATCCCCGAATCCGAACTCTGTGTCGCCATAGGCGGGATGACCAGCCGACTCTTCAACTGAATGAACCCCTTTTGAAAAGATTTTTGTAATTCCATATGTATCCCTTCCTTTAAATCTATATTTCTAATATTATAGATATTTAAGTCCTAAGAAAAGGGCCAAGGCTTCCAATGCTTTACCTTGTCCGCACTTATATTATATCTATTTTTGTCTATATGTCAATATATTAATTCACTTTTTGTTTTCTTTACGCTCTCCCCTTTTTGAACCAATCGTCGTATAATAGAGTCAAGTAATCCACATTCATTTTTGAAAGCAGGTGATACACATGAGTACCAATGATAGAAACGAAAAAGCCATTACAGCTGCCGGCAACCCGGCCAAACCGACAGGCGAAGCCGGTGAACAGATGCTGGCCCGCATGAATGAAAGCCACGGCCCGCTCACAGCCTGGGGCCTCTCCCACTTTACCTGGCACGGCGATGAAGCCGTCCTCGACATCGGCTGCGGCGGCGGAGCCAACCTAAAACGCATGAGCGAACACGTGACCACAGGCCACCTGACAGGCATCGACTATTCCGAAACATCGGTCCGGACGTCTCTTCAAACGAATGCCAACGCTATCGAAGCCGGAAAGATGGACGTTTCTCAAGGCTCCGTCGAAAAACTCCCCTTTGCCGACGACAGCTTTGATAAGATCACGACCGTTGAAAGCTTCTACTTCTGGCCCGATCCGCCGGAAAACCTGAAAGAAGTCAGCCGCGTCCTAAAAACAGGCGGCACCTTCCTGCTCATCGCCGAAATCTACGAACGCCCCGACCTGAGCCCGGCCACTCGGGAAAACATAAAACACTATAACCTCTACAACCCGACACCAGAAAAATTCGAAGACATCTTCCGCAATGCCGGCTTCACCACCGTCATCGTCCACATCGAACCAAATGAAGGCTGGATCTGCATTGAAGGAAGAAAATAAAATGGGTAAAAAGAGATTGCTGCACAATTGCAAACAGCAATCTCTTTTTTAATGTTATGCTATGCTTCGTTACCGATTTCAAACGGCATGTTAATCAAAGCATCCTGCCACCCTTCTTCACGAGGTACCCAGACCCGTGCTTTAAAGATTAACTTCTTATATTTCCAAACACCAGCAACTTTCATATATGTGTCAAAGTATTCACCGGAAAGAATCATGTCTTTGCCGCCGCGAGCGCGAAAACAGCCGAAAAGATACCAATGACCGGTAGCCATATCTCCATTTACGTTAATCATAGGATTAAACATAAATAAGTCTCCTTTTATGTACATCCGAAGGACCTGCCTGCGGGAAAGACAGGCCTCCGAATGTGCCTAACAAGAGTAATCAGATTAGATTTCGCGGCCTACGTTGAAGCCTTCGGTAATGGCAACCCAAGCATTGCCCGGTGCCTTCTTCGCTTCCCCGATGACGCGGACGTCATAGCCAGCTTCTTTCAAAGCATCGCTGAGTTCCGTATTGGGACGAGAACCGACGGCAAGAACGACGGTATCTACAGGCACTTCTTCATTGACTTTGCCTTCAAGGACGACGCTGTTATCTTTAATTTCCTTAACGGTCGTCTTGGTGCATACGCGGACACCATGATTCTTCATATCATCCAAAAGGCCCCAACGCGGTACGATGACTTCATCCGTTGCAATGTCATCGAGCATTTCAACCAGCGTGACGTTACGCAAGTTAGAGGCCAGGTGATTTGCCGTTTCACTGCCGACATCGCCGCCGCCAATGACGACGACATTCGCCCCTGTATTGACTTTGCCTGCCAGTACATCGTTGGCCGTGACGACGATTGCTTTATCGCTGCCCGGCAGCTTTTTCGGAATAATCGGCGTCGCCCCATTGGCGCAGATGACGATATCCGGGTTGTCAGCTTTGATCAGTTCCGGTGTGGCCTTCGTTTCAAAAATGACCTGAACCCCTAGTTTTTCCAACTGATTCATCTGCCATACAGCATAAGTCGCAATTTCACCTTTTCCGGGCGGTACGGCAGCTAAGCGGAAGGCGCCGCCGGCCATCCGTTCCTTTTCATAAACTTTGACATGATGACCGCGTTTTGCCGCAACAATCGCAGCTTCCAGGCCACCGGGGCCGGCACCGATGACGACGATATGTTTCGGCGACGTCGTATTTTCAATCTTGATTTGACTTTCTTTGCCAAGAAGCGGATTGAGGATACAGGTGCCGGGAATGTTCTGCATTAAATTACCGACGCAGCCATGGTGACAGCCGATACAAGTACGAATATCGTCGATTCGACCTTCCTTAGCCTTAAGCGGCGTATACGGGTCCGTCAGCGATTGACGGCCAAAAGCCACGAGGTCCGCTTTACCACTGGCGATAACATTGTTAGCAATATGTACGTCATTATATCGACCGACGGAAATAACCGGAATATTGCAGATATCCTTGATTTCTTTGGCTAAGCTGGCCGTCCAAGCATGGGCAGTAAACATGGACGGAATAACGGCATCAAATGACCGATATACTCCGGCTGTCGCATTAATATAACTGGCACCAGCTTCTTCAAGATAAGGAACAATCGTCTTGGTATCTTCTAAGGTTCGTCCGCCGGTTACATATTCATCCATCGAAATTCGGAAGCCGACGATAAAATCATCGCCGCATTTCACACGAATATCACGCAGGATTTCTAAGGCAAACCGCATACGGTTTTGCAGCGGGCCGCCGTAACGGTCGGTACGTTTATTCGAGTACGGCGACAAAAATTCCGCTACTAAATACCCATGACCACCATGAATTTCGACGCCGTCAAAACCGGCTTCCTTAGCCCGATAAGCGCAATCACCGAACTGCGAGACCGTTTCTTGAATTTCGGCTAACGTCATTTCATGCGGCATATCCGGACTAAATGGACAGGGAATCGCCGAAGGAGCCCACGGTGCTTGACCGATGACTGCTGAGCTGGTCTGTCGACCGGCATGGTAAATCTGAGCCACAATAACGGCTCCCTGTTTATGGATTCGTTCCGTAAAGGCCATAAAGCCAGGAATCTGTTCATCATTCCATAACCCAGGCAAGCATTTAAAACCCTTCCCTCCCGGGGAGACCGCGAAGTCTTCGGTGATAATCATGCCGAAGCCGCCCTTAGCTTTCGTTTCATGGTATGCCGTAAAGCGTTCAGTACAGGTACCATCTTCATTACAGTAATTCATGACCATAGCCGGTACGACGGTACGGTTGCGGAGCTTCTTCCCATTGATTTCTAAGGGAGTAAATAATGCATCTAACATATAGCGCACATCCTTTCAAACTAATCTCAGTGTTTGATAAATGACCCATAAGTCATTCTTTGCGATTATAATATCATTTGTTGACCCAAGGGTCAATAGTAAACTTCAATTCATTAATGACCTATGAGTCATCTATATATTGTATCGATAAGTTATGCATTTCGTATCTAGCGACGATGGATATGCGTTGCAATATCATGCCGATTATATTAAGATAGAAATAATATAACGTAGAAAGCAGGTATAGTATGGCTTTATCTAAAGAGAAACAACAACAGATTCATGAAACACGAAAAAAACAAATATTAGATGCCGCCATGGAACTGTTTGATACCCACGGATACACCGATACGAAAATCAGTGATATCGCAGCCAAGGCTGATATCAGTAAAGGACTCGTCTATCGTTATTTCAAATCCAAAGAAGATATTTTATATGCTTTATCCGAAAACATTGAACACTGCTTTCAAGACTGTGCGGAACAGACGTCTGCCAAAGAAGGACTCCGCCTTTTTGGGCTCCGCCTTCTTTCCTATCCCTATTACCAGGACTATATCCCACCTTTTCGAGTATTCTTCACGGCGGCCTTAAAAGACAATATTGACTCCTCGAAATTACAATTCCCCATTACCGAAGAATCCATGGTAGATTACTTCAGCAAACTCTTCCGCCGTGGTCAGGAAGATGGAGAATTTCGAACCGGCGATCCCGTTCTTTTCGGCGATGTCTACTTCAAATATTTGATTGGCAGCCTGATTTCCATGAATCCGGGAAAATCGGGCCAAACGTATCACCCCGACATAGACCTTATTCTATCTTTATTCGAATAAATCGGAACGTCCTCTTTTCAGCACACAAAAAAGCTGTTCATCAGATTTTTCTGATGGACAGCTTTTTTTCGTACCACGCATCCGTTATTACATATCCTTTTTTAGACTTTCGATGCGGCATTCATGGTGTTTCGTCTTTTTATCGTAATTAATGCCGACAAGGATGACTTTTCCGGCATAATTTCGGAGCGTCCCGGCATATTCTTTTTCCTTTATTTGACGGATGGCGGTCTCAGCATCATGATTCCACTTCAATTCAACAACCAAGGCCGGTTTATCCCCATGCTGCGGCCGCGGCACAAAGACCAAGTCAGCAAATCCCTTACCGGCCGGCATTTCCCGAATGATGTTGTAATACCGTCGGGCGCTGTAAAAAGCGAGGGACAAGGTGTAACTGAGAGCATTTTCATCGTTATATTGAATCTGGCTCGTTTCGACATGAGCCGCCCCCACACCGGAAGCCACATCTGCCTCCCGTCCGTCAAAAACAGCTTGGAGCAGTTCATCCGACGCCTTAACAGCCTGACTGACAATCTGCCAATCATCACCTTGCTTCGTCGCATTGACGTATTCCTGCAAGACTTCATTATTGGGAATGAATACTTCTTCCCGCTCGCCGTCATAGCCAAGATAACCGAGGTGAACGAGGAGTGTCATGACATCATCAGCTGAGGTGAAGGTCGTCATGTCATTTTGAAAGGTTCCGGTATTAATTTTTTGGCGGCCGCCACCCATCATCTTAACGACAGCGTCGCGCAGACCGTCTTCGTTCAAATCAATATAGACCTGCAGGGCTTCGTAGGTTTCCGTCTTGTTCCAGTAACTGCCGAAACGACCGTTGACCATAGCATCGACAACACTTTTCGGGCTGTAAATATGAGGAACCCGCGGAAAAGCATAGCCGTCATACCAGGCCCGGCATTCATCAAAATCCATGCCGTATCGCAGACAGAGATTCTTCGTTTCCTCTTCCGTAAAACCGACGAACTGCGCCATCTGATCAGGATGCTCCATAGAAAATTCGGTGAACATGTTGAGGGCCGAATGCGTCCCATATTTCTTAATCGGCAAAATCCCAGTCATATAGGCCAGAGCCACATATTCCTTGTCTTTCAACAAGTTTCGCAAAAAATCGAGATACAACCGCTGGGCCTCTTCATCATGGGGATACTCCCGGAAAATGCAGTCCCATTCGTCCAAGATAATGACAAACTGCCGCCCCGTACTGGAAAAGACATCGCCTAAGGTATCGGCTAAATGAGTCTTATCAAAGTAATCGACGTCAGGATACTCCCGATAAATTTCCCGAATGACACGCAGCTGCAGCCGTTCCAACATAGCATTTATCGATAGGCCGGAGCTCAAAAACTCCTGCACATTCACCTTTATAACGTCGTATCGCCCGCACTCGTTCAAGCCGTCCGTTTTGTGTCCGATTTGTAAGTCCTTAAACAAAATGCCTCCATCTTCCGAGACACCATAATAAGCAGTCAGCATATTAGCGGTCAGCGATTTCCCGAAACGCCGCGGCCGGCTGACACAGACGAAGCGCCGCTCCGTATTGACCATGCGGTTCAGGACAGCAATCATGTCCGATTTATCGATATAGATTTCCGAATTCAAGGCCATGCGAAACAACCCGGTCCCGGGATTCAAATACATGCCCATCGTCAGCCCTCCTTTCTTCAATCATATTCCATGTACACCGATTTCCACTGCAATCGATGAGATTATCCTTACAATATACTATATATTCCTATTTTACCATCTTTCAAGAGTTAATACTCTTTTTTATCGTAATTAATGCCGACGAGGATGACTTTTCCGGAATAGTGCTGCAGAGTACGGCATAGACTTTTCTCTAAAAACAACCTTAATTACTGATTATTCAGGCAGGACTATTACATATATTGTCGAATTTATAACGTTAAGAGTTACAAATATATCTATATTTTATAAAAGGAGAGGTTGTATGTTTTGTAATCAATGCGGAGAAGAAGTCCCCGAAGACAGTAAGTTTTGTCCCTTTTGCGGAGCCAGTATCATCAAAAAGCCCAAGAAAGTGCCCATTTCAGAACCAACCGAAAAAAACGAGTCTTCTGATGATAATTTTATGGACGAAGAAGTTAAAAAGAAACTCAGAGACATTGGCAAGAATCCAAAATCTATTGGTAAAAATCCTAAGTTCATGGGAACAGATTCAAAGAATCACGCCTCTCCAAATCCGGAAGTAAAGAGAAAGCCATATTTTTTAATAATCGTGGCCGCCGTATTGACACTAATTTTCTTCATTCGGGTATATGCACAGATTCAAGATGAAAAAGCTTATAAACAGGGTGTCCAACAATTAGAAAATAATCAATATGATACTGCAGCCTCAACGTTTTTCCGTACACATACTGATGAAGGCCAAGAATTATACAAATTGGCTTCATCATTTAGACAATTTAGCAAGGGAGATTATGAAATGGCTGACTATTACTTAAAGGAAATCTCCATTAAAAACATCGAAGAAAAGTACCCTGATTTAAAAGACAGCATTGATGCGATGAAAACAAAACTGGATGACACCAGAGAAGCTCGTGACAAGGCCAGCCAAGAAAAATATGAGGCAGAGCGAAAACAAAAAAAAGAAGAGGAACGACAACGCGCTCAAGAATATCAAAGCACCCTTCATATAGGGGATCCCGATAATAAAATCGTGGACGTTATGGGCACACCTGAAGCCAAGAATACCACCCAAGTAGATGGCCATCAGTCCGTTCAATGGGTATATAGAAACACTTATATTTATACCGATGACGGTATTATCAGCGCCATCCAAAAGTTTGAATAATATAGAAAATTATCGCCCCGCCATTATGTCCCCATAAATAAACAGCTAACCCAGCGATTGTTTTAAACCATAGAGCAAAAATCGGTACCTCGAGGCTCAGTCCCGTTAACCTGATTCAACCAAAGACAATGCAGCCCTATGTCATGACAAAAAAGCGCCAGACTCCCCTCAAGTCTGACGCTTTTTTCAAGTTCTATATATCGTTTTCAATCGGTTGAATTACCTTTGCCGGCACACCGCCGACGACGCAGTTGTCGGGCACGTCTTTGGTGACGACGGCTCCGGCTGCAACGACGACGTTATTGCCGATAGTGACGCCGGGCAGGATGGTGACATTGCCGCCAACCCAGACGTCGTTTCCGATGGTGACGGGCTTCATGATGCCCAGGTGCTGCCGCCGTCCCCGAGGCGACAGGGGATGGTTGACCGTCGTGATTAACGTCCCCGGGCCAATCATGACGTGGTCGCCGATATGAACCGGTCCGATATCTAAGATGGTCACGTTGAAGTTGGCCAAAAAGTTATCGCCTACATGGATGTTGCTGCCGTTATCACAGCGAAATCCCGGTCCCGTCCAGGGATGACTGCCGCAAGAGCCGAACAGTCGGCGCAGGCAGGCTTCGATAGCTTCCTCATCGCCGGGATCGATGGCGTTCAGTTTCTGCGTTTCGGCGATGGCCTTCAATTTTCGGTCGTTGACGCCTTTATCCCAAAAGTCATAAGCCATGCCGGCATCGAGTTTTTCACACTCGGTCATATGTTTTATATCCTTTTCCATGTAACACACCTCCTCTTTTCCCCCATGATATCACAAGTTCCACGCATCTACAAAGAACAAAGTAAGTCCTTACTTATAGGCTTTTTCAAAGATTTCAAGGTAATCGTCATCAGACAGGGGAATCGGATCAGCCGTGATATCGCCGCCCAATACGTCGTGTATCCGTTTGGGATAGGTCTTCAATTCGTCTCGCGTAATACCGACGTCGCTCATGCGCAAATCGTGGCAGTCGACGGCTTCAAGGAGATCATCCAAGGCTTTGATAAAGTCTTTGCCCGACGTCGGATTGGCGACGCCCATGGCTTTGGCCATCTTCATCATCGGTTCTTCAGCGGCTTTGCGTTCGGCAAAGAAATCGTAGTAAGCATGAGACAGCATGATCAGGCCGGCGCCGTGGACCAAATCGTCATGATAGGAACCCATGACGTGTTCCATCGTGTGTTCCGACGTGCAGAGCATGTAATAACCGGCTAACGTGTTGGCCAGAGCCATATAGGCCCGGGCTTCCTTGTCGCTGCCGTCGCGGTAGGCCTGGGGCAGATATTTGGCGACGAGTTCAATGGCCTTTAAGGCAAACATTTCCCCCATGGGATTTTCATTCTTGCAGATGACCGATTCAGCGGCATGGAAGAAGGCATCCATTCCCTGATAAGCCGTAAACTTCGGCGGTACGCTCATCATCAAATTGGCATCGACAACGGCCAAAACGGGGAACATGGACGGGAAGAAAATCCCGGTCTTTTCCTGAACGTCGTCCTTACTGATGACCGACGCCATGTCGACTTCACTGCCCGTTCCGGCCGACGTCGTAATGGCTACCGTCGGAGCTGCATCAGAAGCGGGCTGCTTCTTGCCGCCCTTTTCAGAGAGACTATAATCCCAAATATGGCCGTCGTTGGTCATCATCAAGGCGATGCATTTAGCGCAGTCCATGACCGAACCGCCGCCGAGGGCGACGACGAAGTCACATCCCGTATCCCGGGCCATCTTGGCGCCGTCCATGACGTTGTAATCCGTCGGATTGGGGCGTACCTGGTCGAAGACTTCATAGCCGACACCGGCTGCATCCAATTCTTTTTTAACGGCATCCAAATAACCGAAACGCTTGGCCGACGTACCGTTTGACGTGACGATCAGGGCCTTTTTGCCCGGAAGCTGTTCATTATGCAAATCCTGAAGTCGTCCCGGCCCGAATAAAACCTTGGTCGGCATATAAAAATTAAACTGATACATAGAAAAACCTCCTCAGTCTATCATCTACCTTACAGCACAGAGTCCGATCGATTCGCTCCTCAGCTGCTGACATCAGTTTACGGCATTGCGACCTGAAACACAGCGCCATATGATAACTATTTTAGTGGTATAATACAACCATAGGAGGTGAAACTATGAAAGACATAACGCCTGATATCCGCCGAGCTCTCACAAAACTAGGGAAAGATTTTCCCTTACTCAATTGGGAGTTTCGACCCGATCCGTCATCGGGAAAGACGGAACTCATTTCTCAGTGGCTGGGCAATCCGGCCGAAGAAATCATGGTCTGCGTATTTCATGGCCGCCACATCGACGAACGTTTCCACCGCCACGATTTCTTCTTCGTAAACTTCGCCTACCGAGGCCATTATGAACCGCTCAGTGCGACCAGTCAAAACCGCATTTTCATGAAAGAAGGCGACTGCTACCTCGGTCAGCCTTACAGCGGCTATGCCCTGAAAAAAGATGGCGAGGAAGATATCATCATCGTCGGCATCCTCATCAAGAAAGAAACCTTTCTCCGGGAATACCTTTCCGTCCTCGGCGCCGATACCTCTCTGCTCCACTTCTTTTTAGAGCCTTCGGTCAATCAATACGCCGACGGCATCATCCGCTTCACGCCGGCAGTGGACTCTCCGATTTGGAGCCTCCTCGATCTGATGATAGAGGAGTACGCCGAACCGACGGAGCAGACCCAAACCCTTCTAAAGGCCCTCTTTCTCTCCATGGCCATCTACATGGCCCAAGAGCTTCAGTCTCAGGACCTCACTCCGGAAAAACAAACCATTGCCGACCAAGTCACGGCCTATATCGAGCTCCATTCCGATACGGCGACGCTCAAAAGCACGGCCGCTCACTTTGGCTACCACCCGGTCTACATCTCTCGCCTGTTGTCGAAAAAGACGGGCAAAAACTTTTCTCAGACCATCCTGGAATTTCGCATGAAAAAAGCCGCCATCCTCCTGCAGTCGACAGATCTTTCCATCGAAAAAATTGCTGCCATGCTGGGCTACAGCAATAACAGCAATTTTTACAAAGCCTTTAGAGATTATTACGGCACGTCGCCCAAGGCCCGCTTCCGCTGACGCCTCGCCTTCCCAAAGTCATCAGCCAAGGCGGCTGGCGAAGTCAAAGAGCAGTTTCAATCCGTAAAAACAGATGACACTGCCGCAGATGATATTGATGCCCCGCAGGATGCGCGGGCTGAACCGGCTGCGAAAGAGGGACACGAGGCCGCTCAAGAGGATAAACCACAGGCACGAAGCGATGAGGACGCCGCTGATAAAGGGCGTCTGCTGGGCCACGGTCAACGTCGCCTGAAAGGATCCGAGGAGCATCGTCCCGTCGAGGATGGCCTGAGGATTGATCCAGGTGACGATACAGGCTTCGGAAATCGTCTTGCGGATCGTCATTGGTCGATATTCGCCCTGCGTCTCCCCTTTGGCCATAATGAGGCCGGCGCCAATATAGATGACCAGCAGGCTGCCGGCGCCTAAGATGAACATCTCGACCTTAGGAAAGAGTTCCATGACCCGGCCGATGCCGAAGAAACAGGACAAGGATAAGGTCACATCGAAAAAAAGGACGATGAGGGCCGTTAAAAAAGCCCGTCGCCGCGTATTATTCAAGGCCGAATTGATGATAAACATATTTTGCATGCCAATGGGGGCAATATAGGCCAGTCCCAAGGTCAGGCCCTGCAGAAAGAAACTCATAGAAAAACTCCCTTGCCAATATACAGAAGAATAAGGTCATTACACACGTCAATTCGTGCCAGTTGTCTTATTATACAGTACAAAAAAGGGGATGACAATCCAAAAAACAGCGGCCATTACAGGCCATATAGTTCCCCTGGCATCAAATAGCAAAAATGACTGACTACCTGCTATAGCAAGTAGTCAGCCGTTAAAAAACACCTTGACGGTCACCGCTCGGGGCCAAAAAATATTTATTCCTTAAGATCGTAAAATCTAAAGCCTTGTGCTTCTGCCTGTTGTATTAATTGTTGTCGTAACGGAATCGCCTTCTTACCGGCAATCTGTTTCGTAAAGGAATCTACACGTCGATTCGTATCACGCAGATCGTAATACTCTTCCATTTCCGCATCGTAATCTTTCAACAACTCCAAATAAGAATCGAATACCTTATAGGAGTCCTCAAATACATTGGCTTCACGAGGCATACGCGGTTTTAACTGCGGTTTCTGATTGGGCACCCCAATGCCGACCCCCACTACGGGGAATGTTAATTCCGGCAATTTCAGAAGTTCAATCATCTTAGGTGCATTATTTAAGATACTGCCAAAAAAGACCGTACCGAAACCACTGAGTTCAGCAGCGGCCACCATATTTTGAGCAGCTATAGCGGCATCCGTCCAGCCTTGGAAGAAACGATCGCTATCGCGTTCACCAACACTTTCTACCCCTCGTTCACGAGCTATACGGGAGTTGCGGTACGCATCGACGATGAAAATAAACAGATCCGGTACTCGTGCTACATATTCCTGGTTGCAAACTTCTGCGATAGCCCCTTTCAGGTCCGGATTAACAACGTGGATGATACTGAAACTTTGCATCCCCATGCTGGTAGCCGTTCTTTTTGCGATATCCAATAATAGGTTCAATTGTTGCGGCGACATAGGAGTGGATTTAAACTCACGAATAGTGCGATGATTCAATAACACGTCCATAGGATTCATGGGATCAGCTCCTTTCCCAAGATACGATTGCTGATAAAAACGGTAATTCGCATTTTAACACATATTTCTCAGCAGCGCGCTTTCATAAATGCCATACTACAAATAATAATGATAGTCACCACACGCTTCCTTGCACATAATATCGAACTTTTTCTTTCTACAGTAACACTAAATATACCCCTTGTCCAGTCATTACCACTGTCTGGCTTCATCCTCTGCCAAGAGGTGGCGACCTTCTGAAGATTTATCTTCCTTGGTGCTTGACAGTCGCCTCCACCCGTAAAACGGGTGGCT
>NZ_KQ958147.1 GCF_001546855.1 Megasphaera sp. MJR8396C
GGGAGGATAGGAAGCCGCTGATTCAGCAAAAAGCACTTCATTCGAAGTGCTTTTTTTGTATGTCAAAAATCCCGAAGCAAAGCTTCGGAGTGGGTAAGGGAATCTGTAATTAGAAACATGCGACGGCTCTTAGGAAAAATTACTCGGAATTACAGAATCGTTAAGGAAAACATTTTTATACATTGGTTACGCTGAGGATTGTAAAATAATTTCAGTGGCAATATCCCTTGTGCGACATGCGAATATGGCCGTTAAGGCCGCAAACATCAAACTACCGGAGGGGATTATCCCTGATGGAATGGGACGCTGTTGATTAAAAAAAGAAGCGCTGGCAAATGCCAACGCTTCTTTTTTATGCAGCTTTTCCTCTGCTTTAAACAACACTTTATAGGTAATGATTTTATAATAATAAAGATTCTCAAAAAGCACTATGCAAAATCATGACATGTATAGTATAATATAACCAAATTAAATAGCACTATAAGAATTTACTTAATTTTTTATGTATATAGAGGAGGGCTTTGAATAATGAAGAACATTCGTATTGAAGCAGTTGTTGGTCGTGAAATTTTGGATTCTCGCGGTAACCCCACCGTACAGGCTGACGTTATTTTGTCTGACGGCACGGTAGGCCGCAGCGCAGCTCCCAGCGGCGCATCGACAGGCCAGTTTGAAGCTCTTGAACTTCGCGATGGCGATAAGAGCCGTTACGGCGGCAAAGGCGTAACCAAAGCCGTTGAAAACATCAACACGGTATTACAGGACGTATTGAAAGGCCAGGATCCTTTTGATACTTACGGCATTGATAAATTGATGATCGATGCTGACGGTACGTCGGATAAATCCCGCTTAGGCGCCAATGCTATTTTGGCCGTATCCCTGGCTACTGCCAGAGCTGCTGCCGCTTCCTTGGATATCCCCTTGTATCGCTTCTTAGGCGGTGCCAACGGTAACTATCTGCCGGTACCGATGATGAATATCTTGAATGGTGGTGCCCACGCTGCCAACACGGTTGATGTTCAGGAATTCATGATCATGCCTGCCGGCGCTCCTTCCTTCCACGAAGGCCTTCGCTGGTGCGCAGAAGTATACCATGCACTGGCAGCTCTGTTGAAGAGCAAGGGCTTGGCTACCTCCGTCGGTGATGAAGGCGGTTTTGCTCCTGACCTCGGCAGCGATGAAGAAGCTATCCAGTACATCCTCAAAGCTATCGAAGAAGCCGGCTACAAACCGGGTACAGACTTTGTCTTGGCTTTCGACGCCGCAGCCAGCGAATGGAAAGGCGAAAAACAGGGCCAGTACCATCTGCCGAAGAGCGGCCAGACTTTCACGACGGATGAATTGATTGCTCATTGGAAAAAACTGTCCGATGCATATCCGATCTACTCCATCGAAGACGGTCTTGATGAAGAAGACTGGGAAGGCTGGGCAAAACTGACTCAGGCTTTAGGCCAGCGCGTACAGCTCGTCGGTGACGACTTATTCGTTACCAATACGGAACGTTTGGCCAAAGGTATTGCTCAGGGCAGCGGTAACGCGATCCTCATTAAATTGAACCAGATCGGCTCCGTTTCGGAAACCTTGGAAGCTATTAAATTGGCTCACCGTTCCGGCTACCGCGCTATCGTTTCCCACCGTTCCGGTGAAACGGAAGATACGTCCATTGCAGACCTCGCAGTGGCCTTGAATACGGCACAGATCAAAACCGGCGCTCCGAACCGCAGTGAACGCGTTGCTAAATACAACCGCTTGCTGCAGATTGAAGACGAACTCCGCGGCCAGGGCTTGTATCCCGGCTTCCAGGCTTTCGCTATTCAGCGCTGAGTATAGTGGTCTTGTCCCCACAGACAAACTTGTTGTAAAATCGGCATAAGAGATATCCCCAGTGTCGTCAGCCCATATTCTACTTTGGGCGGCACCTGGGGATATTCTTTTCTATAAATGAGGCCGTCGGCTTCCATTTCCTTGAGCTGCTGGGATAACATCTTATGGGTGACTTTCCCCAGGGATTTTTTTAGTTCTCCATAGCGGAGGACTTCTTTTTTCCACAGCCAAAAGAGGATGTGCATCTTCCATTTCCCGTTGAATAAGGAACAGGCGTAGGCAAAGGGCTCGACATTGACCGATGTAAGTTTTTCGTCCATAAATTCACACTCCTTTCTGTCAGTATGATACAAAAAGAGAGTGATGAAGTCAACACTTTCTTTCGGGGTAGTACCTTACATAAGAGTGCCTTATTGATTGTTTGACCTTTTATCCATATAATAATAGGAGTATCGTGTAAGTGATGCAGTGTATTATTCGGAATAGGAGGAATGAATGATGAAGGTATTAATGGTTAACGGAAGTCCCCATCTCAAAGGCTGTACGTACACGGCTTTGGAAGAAGTCGGCAAAACCCTGAAAGAAAATGGTGTCGACTATGAAATTTTCCAATTAGGGCCGCGTCCCATGCGGGACTGTATCGGCTGTAATAAGTGTCAGGGGCAGGGCTGTATCTTTAAAGATGATAATGACGACGCCGTCAATCGCTTTTTGGAAAAGGCCAAAGAAGCCGATGGTTTCGTCTTCGGTTCTCCCGTCTATTATGCCCATCCCAGCGGCCAGATCTTATCGTTCCTGAACCGAGTATTTTACTCGTCAGCTGTCGGTGAACTCTATCCGGTCTTTGCCGGCAAACCGGGTGCCGCCATCGTTTCGGCCCGCCGCGGCGGCACAACGGCAGCTATCGACGTTTTGAACAAATACTTTGGCATCGCCAGCATGCCAATCGTTCCTTCGACGTATTGGAACATGGTCCACGGCATGTCGCCCGATGAAGTGCGCAAGGACTTAGAAGGCCTTCAAACGATGCGCAACGTCGGCCGTAATCTGGCTTGGATGCTGAAAGGCTTTGCGAAGCAAGAGGCAGAAAGTGTTTTTGCCGACCATGTTGAAACAGAATATAGAACGGACTTTAATCACTAAGATTTTTCGATGAGCCGGATAGTGGCTCGTGAGTGACGGAGCTTACAGCTTTGCACAAAAAAAGGTTGCCGTGTCAAGGAATTGTCCTTGCACGGCAACCTTTTTGTGATGATACTGACTTAATTCAGACTATTTTTGTATCACTTTACTAGATTAAAGAAAGGAGATAAAAGAGTGATACAAAATATCTGATTCCCAGGGGGGAGCCAAAACTTAACTTAATGTACGTACTTATTGTTTGTTGAGAAGGCTGTGGCTGCGGCTGTAAGCGTAGTAAATGATCAAGCCGAGAACGAGCCAGCCAATGAAGAGCATGTGTGTCAACGGTGATAATTCATAGATAAGGTAGAAGCAGACGATAACGCCGATGGGGGCAATGATCGGAAGAATCGGGCAACGGAATTTCCGCGTGATTTCCGGATGGTTGCGGCGCATAGCGACGATACCGATGAAGTTAATCAAGAAAACTGCCAGCGTACCGGTGTTGGATAATTCAACGATATGCATCAAGGGGACGAAGCCGGAGATGATAGCGATGATGATGGAACCAACGATGGTAATCAAATACGGGGTATGGTACGTATCATGAATCTTGCAGAGATGCTGCGGCAGGAGGCCGTCGCGGGAAACTGCAAAGAAGATACGGGACTGGCCAAAGAGGTACACGATCAGGGTCGTAATGATACCGGCCAAGACGCCGACAGCGATGAGGTTGGCAAGATCAGGCCAGCCGAGGAGACGCAGTGCATAGGCAACCGGTTCCGGTGTATCGAGCTGGGTGTAGTTAACCGCTGCAGTCAGCGCCAGGGAAACGGCGATGTACAGGGCCATACAAATGGCGATAGAAGAAATGATCCCAATCGGAAGGTCACGGGACGGATTCTTACATTCTTCAGCCGAAGTAGCAACGGCGTCGAAGCCCATGTACGAGAAGAAAACAATCGATGCGCCGCTGAAGATGCCGCGGACGCCGAACGGTGCGAACGGGTTAAGGTTATCGGGATTGGCATGGGGAGCCGCCGTTACGACGAAGGCTATGATGGCTGCCAATGCGACGAGGATGAGTGCAAAGTTTAATTTTGCACTTTGCTTGGTGCCGCGGATGAGTACCGAGCAGAGTAAAAGGATGATAATAATGGATGGCAGATTGACGATCCCGCCTTCGGCCGGTGTCTTGAGCAGATAGTCAGGAATGACGAATCCGAGTGATGCACTCATGCCGGATAGGTAGCCTGAGAACCCGACGGCAACGGCACTGGCGGTAACGGTATATGCCAGAATTAATGACCAGCCGCATAAGAAGGCCATCCCTTCACCCAAGGAAGCAAAGGTATAGGAATAAACACTGCCTGAAGCAGGGATGAAGGATGAAAATTCACTATACGTCAAGCCTACGAGAATACAGAGGAAACCAGCGATGACAAAGGATAAAGCAACGCCAGGCCCCGCATAGCGGGCTGCGGCAATACCTGTCAAGACAAAGACCCCGGCCCCGATGATACCGCCAACACCTAGGAAGGTGAGGTCCATGACGCTAAGATTCTTACTTAGCTTAGAGCTGCTTGCATCTTCTTGCAATTGGGATACGGACTTCGTTCGAAAAAATGACATACACTCACATCCTTTTTTAATAAAAATAACAAAAACATTTAATAAGATAAAGTTTTAGCTGCCTTCATTTTACTATGATTTATAGGTATCGTCAACATAATTTTTATATATAGCATAGTGTATACAGTATCCACCTTGTCAGAAAAGCCAGAACGACTTATAATATTGATGATGAGAATTTATTTCTTTTGTGTAAAACATAGAGGGGGATGCGAA
The DNA here is from genome assembly GCF_001546855.1 of Megasphaera sp. MJR8396C. GTDB lineage: Bacteria > Bacillota > Negativicutes > Veillonellales > Megasphaeraceae > Megasphaera. The sequence continues at coordinate 4,795 of NZ_KQ958147.1, forward strand.
TATCATGGGGTTTTTTAGCCATTTATTTCATCAAGATCAGGTAGAGGGAACGAAAAAGTATGTCGCTATTTCAGGTATGGTCTGCCAAAACTGCGTAAAACACGTAACCGAAGCCCTTAAAGACGTTGATGGAATTGAAAAAGTAAAAGTGGATTTGATGCGCGGTCAAGCTGAACTTATCGTCCGCGATGATGTCAGTGATGATACAATTTTGAAAACAATTGTTAACGCCGGCTATACCGCAACGGAAGTTTCTTTGGTGCCAAAATCGAATTAATCGGCAAATCCGTCATACATGAGATTAAAAGTATATAACGGATTGTAATTGAATATTGATGCCTTTATAGATAAAGAAAACTTCTTCTATAAAGTTTGTCAATTTGTCTTTTTTTGTTGTAAATGCAACCGCTCTTTTGCCGGGCGACGGGTATACTATAAGCACAGTAAGGATTACCTTACCCGTCCAAGTATTTCGAATCGCAATGATTCGGACAAAGGAGTGATTTGTTATGAAATACAAAGTAAATGACACCTGTATTGCTTGTGGCCTCTGCGCCGGAACTTGTCCCGAAGTTTTTCGCATGAACGATGAAACGGGTATGGCCGAAGCCTATGCTGAAGCAACAGAAGCTACCAATGAATCGGCTCAGGACGCTATGAATTCCTGCCCGGCCGGTGCCATTGAAGAAGCCTGATTCCGTTTTTTTGATCCATCTCAATTACTTGTTTGTCGTTTAAAGCAAACGCCTTGTCGGAGTGATTCCCGGCAGGGCGTTTTTTGTCGTAAGGATTAGCGGTCGCCATTTCGACTTTTTCTTCTCTACAAAATAAGATATGGTATAATGTATATATACTATATATAGGGATATAGGGCGCCGCCTTTTTGTTATTTCTAGCCATCGGCGCTTTACAGGAGGTGTTCATCATGACGGAGCGACAGGCGTTTACGGCACAATTACAATTGTTACAGCAGGCAGAGCAGCAAGACTTGTCGAATCTTTTCGTCCTCCACGGTATCGTCCATCTATACCAGGGCGTATTTGATTTGGGACTGACCGTCTTTCGTGATGCCCTAAAGCGTGATGGCTTCGGCATGTCTGCCATGGGTTCACCGAAGGAGATCATCGCTGAGGCGTATGAGCAGTATCTCTTTGTGGATGAGTCGATATGGCTGGCCATGCTGCGCGAACGATACGGCAGTGACGACTCCCTCGATGTCCGGGTTCGACGTATTTTAGATGCTTACGTACCGGCTTTGACACTGCTGCAAGAGGAGTTGTAATCTTTTTACCGGTTTCATGGGAAAACTTCAGATGTCGGTATTGACGAATCGATGAAAAGATGATATCATTACAAAAGTTAGGCGTCCACCAACGCCTGGCTTTTTTAAGTTACAGAAAAATTTCCTTGACTTAGGCGTAGCTGTTGTGATACATTATAAAGGCAGTCTTACGTACAACTAGGCTTGTGACTATTTTTAAGAGAGGTGTAAGGAATGCGTACAGCTATCACTTTGGCATGCACAGAATGCAAACAGCGCAACTACCGGACGAACAAAAATAAGAAGAATAATCCGGATCGTTTGGAACTGAAAAAATACTGCCCGTTCTGCAAAAAAGAAACATTACACAAAGAAACGAAATAATTGATTGAATAAGATTGTGCTAATCTTATTTGGATGTGAGAGGTTATATGGCACTTTCAGCTAAAAAAGCAGCACAAAAGAATAAGAAGAAGAACCCGGGCAAGTCATTTTTATCTGGCGTAAAGGTAGAAATGAAGAAGGTCATCTGGCCGACAAAAAGGGAATTGATTAACTACACGGTTATGGTCATTGTTGCTACCATCGTCGTCATGATAATCATTGGTGTGGCTGACGGCGCGTTCTCGCAGCTGTTTAAGTTATTCCAGCTTGCTGTCGGATAGGAGGGCTGTGCTTAAATGGAAGCAGATATGAAATGGTATGTCATCCATACGTATTCCGGTTATGAAAATAAAGTACTGCAAACGCTGGAACAGAAGGTCAAGTCCATGGGTTTGGAAAACGTCATTAACCGAATCCTCATTCCTATGGAAGACGAAATTGACGTAAAGGACGGGAAAAAACGGACCGTTAAACGGAAAGTATTCCCGGGCTATGTCCTGATTGAAATGGAAGTCAATGACCGTTCCTGGTATGTCGTCCGCAATACTCCCGGTGTTACCGGTTTTGTCGGGTCGGCTACGAAACCTATTCCCTTGGAACCTAAGGAAGTTGAAAGAATCCTGGGTAAACAGGAAGTAGAAAGCGAACCGAAAACGCACATTTCTGTCGAAGTTGGCGAAGAAGTGCGCATTACTGAAGGGCCTTTTGAAAATTGTATCGCCGTCGTCACGGAGGTCAATGAAGAAAAAGGTACCGTTAAAGGCCTCGTAAATATGTTTGGCCGTGAAACTCCAGTAGAAGTCGACTATTCTCAAATCGAGAAGGGTCTGGAATAAATACTTCTAATGCGGCTTTCTGCCGCGAGTGGGAGAATCGTTACGATTCGTTTGACCACATCTTGTAATGTAAGGAGGTGTAACTCACCATGGCAAAAAAAGTAGCAAGAATGGTAAAACTCCAGTGTGAAGCTGGTAAAGCAACTCCGGCGCCTCCGATTGGCCCTGCATTAGGCCAGGCTGGTGTCAACATCATGGCATTCGTAAAGGAATTTAATGAACGTACAGCTAAACAGGCTGGTTTCATTATCCCTGTCGAAATTACCGTCTATGAAGACCGTTCCTTCACTTTCATTACGAAAACCCCGCCTGCTGCCGTCTTATTGAAGAAAGCAGCTGGTCTGGACAAAGCTTCGGGTGAACCGAACAAGAAAAAAGTAGCTAAATTGAGCCGCGACAAAGTCCGCGAAATCGCAACGACTAAAATGCCGGACCTCAACGCTAACGACGTTGAAGCTGCTATGAAAATGATTGAAGGTTCCGCTCGCAGCATGGGTATCGACATCGTCGACTAATCGACTGTCTGCCCGTGGAAGGGGTAACCCGCTAAACCACATAAGGAGGAAGAAACATGGCAAAAGTAGGCAAGAAATATGCCGAAGCTGCAAAACTGTTCGATAAACAGAAACAGTATGATGTTGCAGAAGCAATTGACATCTTGAAAAAGATGGATACAGCCAAATTCGACGAAACCGTTGAATTGTCTGTTAACCTTAACGTAGATCCGAAATACGCCGATCAGCAGGTCCGCGGCGCCTTGGTACTGCCTCATGGCACTGGTAAATCCAAGACTGTCCTCGTATTTGCACAGGGCGATAAAGAAAAAGAAGCTTTAGCTGCTGGCGCTGACTTCGTCGGTGCTGATGATCTTGTTGAAAAGATCCAGGGTGGCTGGCTCGAATTCGACGTAGCAATCGCTACTCCGAATATGATGGGTAAAGTCGGTCGTCTCGGTAAAATCCTCGGTCCTAAAGGCCTCATGCCTAACCCGAAGGTTGGTACTGTTACGATGGACGTTGCAAAAGCTGTTAGCGAAAGCAAAGCTGGTAAGGTTGAATACCGCACGGATAAAGCCGGCAATATTCACTCCGCAATCGGCAAAAAGTCTTTCGATGCAGATAAATTGATTGATAACTTGACGGCTTTGGTTGATACGCTTATCAAAGTAAAACCGTCGGGTGCAAAAGGCCAGTACATTAAGTCCGTCACGGTTAGCTCCACGATGGGCCCTGGCATCCACATCAATCAGTTCAGCATTAAAGGTGCTGCCAAGAAAGAAGAAAATTAATATCTCTCTTAGCTGTAGACTGAAGGTATGTATAATGGACACTATGTCCGCCATCTGAGGCTATGAAACTAGCAGATATCTGACTTTGACTAGTTCGGCCTCGTGGTTTGTCCATGAGGCCGTTTTTGATTGCTAAGACGATATAAATCCTAATTCAAGGAGGTGTATCAAACTCATGTCCACATTTGCAAATCATCCGGTTTCCCCGGCAAAAGCCGCGGTTGTCGAAGAAATGAAGGAAAAAATGCAGTCCGCTCAGGGCGCTGTTTTCGTTGGTTTCACCGGCCTTACCGTTGCTGATGTCACGAAACTTCGCCGTAAGTTCCGCGAAGGCGGTGTCGATTACAAAGTTATCAAAAATACTTTGACTCGCATTGCTGCAGACGAACTCGGCTACCATGCATTGGATGCAGTTCTTGAAGGCCCGACGGCTATCGCTTATTCTACGGAAGACGCTGTAGCTCCGGCTAAAATCCTGAAAGAATTCATCAAAGAAACAAAGACGGAAGCCTTGTCTGTAAAAGCAGGCATCGTCGACGGCCAGGTTATTGATGCCGCAGCTGTTGATGCTTTGGCAAGCTTGCCGAGCCGCGAAGAACTCCTCGCGAAATTGGTTGGCAGCATGCAGGCTCCAATCTCTGGCTTCGTCAACGTACTCCAGGGCAATATTCGCAACATGGTTTATGTGCTTGACGCTGTACGCGCTAAGAAAGCAGAACAAGAAACTGCTTAATTTAGCTTACTATAACTAATAAAAACAAACTTGAAAACTGATACTATGGAGGTATTTCAAAATGACTAAAGAAGAAATCATGCAGGCCATTGAAAACATGACCGTTCTCGAACTTTCCGAACTCGTAAAAGAAATGGAAGAAAAATTCGGCGTTTCCGCTGCTGCTCCGGTTGCCGTTGCTGCTGCTCCGGCTGCTGGCGGTGCTGCTGCTGAAGAAAAATCCGAATTCGACGTCATCCTCGCTTCTGCTGGCGACAAAAAAATCGGCGTTATCAAAGTTGTCCGTGAAGTTACGGGCCTCGGCTTGAAAGACGCTAAAGCTCTCGTTGACGGCGCTCCTGCACCGGTCAAAGAAGGCGTTGCTAAAGCTGACGCTGAAGCTCTCAAAGCTCAGCTCGAAGAAGCCGGCGCTACTGTCGAACTCAAATAATTTCACTTTTGAAATTACGATCCCTGCAACCTGTGGTTGCAGGGATTTTTTCATGTGCAAAAGGCTTGTTTGATACTCCTTTGATACTAAATTTTCGAAAAAGTGAAATCGATTGCTTTTCGTTTTAGGTAACATGGTTTTGCTGTTAGACATACGATAAATACATTGCTGGCGATTTGTGATGGGTATTAGACATAAAGACTCATGAATGATAGACTGGGGTTAAGCGGTGACATAGCCGTGAAGAGTGATACGAAAATTTAATCCTATTCTTGGGTCAAACAAGGATTCGATTCTATTGGATATAATCAAGGAGGAAGATATGATGAATAAAGCATTAGTTGCATATTTCAGCGCCAGCGGTGTAACGGCAAAGGTTGCCGAAAAATTATCGCAGGCGATTGGCGCCGATCTTTTTGAAATCAAACCGGAAGTCCCTTACAAACCGGAAGATTTGAATTGGCAGAATGCCAAGAGCCGCAGCACACTTGAAATGAAGGATCCCGGCAGTCGTCCGGCCATTGCCGAAAAGGTCGTAAATATGAGCCAGTATGATGTCGTCTTTGTCGGTTTCCCTGTCTGGTGGTATCAGGAACCGTCGATTATAAACACATTTATGGAAAGCTATGATTTTAAGGGCAAAAAGGTCATTCCCTTTGCCACATCCGGCATGAGCCCCATTGGTGATTCTGGCAAGAATATGCAGGCCTTGGCACCGGGAGCCGCTGTCGCTGAAGGAAAACGCTTCCCGAGCAATGTATCGGCCGATGAATTGAAGGAATGGGCTGTAAAAAACAGTCAGTAAGATTGTATCGACAGTTAACTTTATTTCCTAATGAAGGGAGACGACAATGATGAAAACCTTGATTATTTCCGGCCATCCGGACCTCTCGACGTCGGTAGCGAATCAGACGATCCTGGAAGAGCTTGAAAAAGCCCTTCCGGACGCAGAAATCCGTAAGCTGGATCAGCTCTATCCGGATGCCGTCATCGATGTAGAAGCTGAACAGAAGGCTTTGCTGGAGGCTGATCTCATCGTCTGGCAGTTCCCATTCTGGTGGTATTCCCTGCCTTGGCTCATGAAGAAGTGGCTCGACGAAGTATTCCTTCATGGTTTTTCCCATGGATCTACGGCAAAACTCGGCGGGAAAAAACTGCTCGTATCTTTTACGACGGGAGCGCCGGCCGAAGCGTATACCGGAGGCGAAGGATCCCTTGGTGATATCCAAAAGATGGTGGAAATATTCCCGGCGACAGCGATCCTCTGCGGTCTCGATTACCAAGGGGCACTCTATGTCCATGGTGTCGGCTATACAACTCGTGATGATGAAGCGAAGACTGAATCTCAGAGAGCGGACGCGAAAGCCTATGCAGCGAAATTGATTGCTCGGATTCAGGAAATTACCGGTTAATCTTTAATGATATATTTAGCAATGATGAAAAGCGTGTCTTTCTTTTGAGAGAGACATGCTTTTTTGGAAGAAAGAAGATTTTCTTGTTGGCGAATGAAGCTTATTCTTGACGAACAGATGGTTCTTCATGATAAAATACAGCCATATACAGATGTATTTTTCACGGTATTTCAGTGTAACAGAAGAAGGAGGGATTTTTGTGTTGCATAAGAAGGTGTTACGAATTTCGGCTATCGGTGTCTGCCTGATCAGCATGACTTTCGCCGTCTCTGCCGAAGAACTATATCTCCCGAAACATGGTCTGGCCTTACGGGGTATGGCGCAGCAGGAATACATTGATAAGGCTGCTGGTGATCTCTTTGCCGGCCGAAATCAGAAGCCCTTTGTCCTGCCTGATGGCTGGCAGCGTCAGGATAAAACGGTCAGCGGGGTCGTAATTGAGAAATATACCAATACAAAATCTGATTCGGATAAGGTTCTCTTGCAGCTCCACGGAGGAGGCTATGTTCTTGGCATGAGTGACGGCCATCGGCTTATGGCTTTGAAGCAGGCAGCCTTGATGGATGCCAAAGAGGCTTATTGCGTCAATTATAGACTCGCGCCGAACCATGTCTACCCAGCGGCTCTCGATGATGCCCTGGCGACCTACGAGTCGCTCCTCGACAGCGGAATCAAGGCGGAAAACATCGTATTAGTCGGTGATTCAGCCGGCGGTAACCTGGCCATTGCCCTGACACTCTATTTGCGAGATCATCAAAAAGCACTGCCTCGCCTGTTGGTGCTCCAGTCGCCGTGGACGGATTTCAACACGACCTTGGCGTCACGAATCTATAACAATCGAAAAGATCAGATTTTAGGCCAGGGAACGCCCCTCAATAAGGCCGTCAAAGAGCCGGCCTATGCTGGGAACCTTTCCCTTTCCGATCCGCGGCTGTCGCCGATTTATGCCGATTTAAAGGGGCTTCCGCCGATGCTGATCCAGACCGGCGGTCATGAAATCTTCCTGACGGAGAATCAGAAATTTATGGAAAAAGCCATTGATGACGGCGTCGAAGTGACGATGACCGTCTATCCCGACATGCCTCATGACTTTGCCCTTTGCTTACCGGATCTCGATGCATCGGTAGCGTCCTTACAAGAAATAGGGACGTTTGCCAAGCGGCATTTTTAGCACAATACATAAGATTGTGTGGGCGGAATGCAGGAGAGACTATCTGGATCCGTGACGGGCGACAATAACATATTCTTGCAGCTATCTCTGGCGATAGCTGCATTTTTTTTTCGATCGTCGGTTTATACCCTTCGGACAATCTTTTTCAAATGAGGCTAACAAAAATAAAATAATTATTAAATCTTCATACTTGAGCACTAGAATACTACCACACCACTTGTTTTTTTGAGGTAAAAAAACTATAATTAGGGTAAAGTGAATATTCGCTAATATCATTACAGTTATTAATAATCGTAATTGTTCTAACTCCTGTTTGGAGGTGTGTTTTGATCAGATAAATATAAGCGACTTGTATTGAAGGTTTATGGAAGGCTCGATATTTACTGTTTTGCCTAAATAAAGCGGATCTTTAGAGATTATGTTTTGGGATAACTTCATGGGCTCCGATACTGGTGAAAAATATGTGGCAAACGAATGTTATCGAGGGTACGTTTTTAGCGGGATTTAACAAATAAAAATGATACACTGGATTTCTTGAGATTCATGAATAATATCTTGGATGACAGTGGAAGTTTTGATTGATAAAGATCCTGAATACCAAGCTGTGATAACGGTGATGAGAATCAGCGGCGCCGGTTATCAAATTCAAAAAAGTGTAAAACATTTTGAAATATAGAAGTGCAGGCAGTAATTTTGTGTATGGGGGTACGAAAAAAGACTTTGTCAGATAGTAATGGGTTATGTATTGCGTTTTCATTGACGACTCCCAAGTAAGTGAAACCATTAAAATTAAAATTTTTTTAGTATGCTTTCATGAGTTAATTTATAAAATAAGGGGAAGATAAATTATGAACGATGACGTAATTAGAAACATATGTAAAGACATTTCTGTTCCTAAAATGATTAAGGTAAGACAACATTTCGTAGAGGATAATATTTCACCCCAAGATATACCGGACGTGGTTCAGGAATGCTTAAAACGTGATGCGATTTCTTCGCAGATTAAGCCCGGCATGGCTATTGCTATTACCTGTGGCAGTCGAGGTGTTGCCAATATCAATATTATCATTAAAGCAGTTGTCGATTATGTGAAAAAATTAGGAGCCAACCCCTTTATCTTTCCGGCAATGGGCAGTCACGGTGGTGCGACGGCAGAAGGTCAGCTTCAAATTGTAAATGGCTATGGGGTGACGGAAGAAGCGATGGGCTGCCCTATAAAAGCATCTATGGAAACGAAGCAAATTGCGACTACCGATGATGGGCGCCCTGTATTTATTGATAAATATGCGTCGGAAGCAGACGGAATCATTTTAGTTGGGCGCATTAAAGCGCATACGCAGTTTGTAGGTCCTTATGAAAGCGGCCTTATGAAAATGGCGGTTATTGGCATGGGGAAACAACATGGGGCGGAAAGTGTTCATGCCCAGGGCTTTAAAAATATGGCCAAGAATATACGGCGATATGGTAAGGCCATTTTGAAAAATGCTCCCGTCATTTGTGGTATTGGTACTATTGAAAACGCGTATGATCAGACGTATAAACTGGCAGCGCTTACACCAGAAGAAATTATTCAGCAAGAACCGGATTTATTGAAAGAAGCTAAAAAAATAATGGGCCATATTTTAATTGACGATGCAGATGTATTGATCGTTGATCAAATTGGCAAAAACATTAGTGGTGATGGGATGGATCCCAATGTTTCCGGAACACTTCCAAGAGAAACCGGTGTTCCGCGTGGCGAAGATGGATCGGACCCGAAGATCAGCAACTTCCACGCGAATCGAGTTATTGTATTGGATTTAACGGAAGAAACGCACGGCAATGGGAATGGATTAGGATTAGCCGATATCACTACAAAACGCTGTGTGGATAAGGTCATTGATGAAATGGCATATCCGAATGCTATCACGGCTACTTTGATAGAAATGGTTAAACAGCCACTTTGCGTGTCTAATGATAAATTAGCGATTCAGGTTGCCATTAAAACTTGTGTTGGGGCCGATAAGCAGGCACCTCGAATCATCCGGATAAAAAATACGATGGAAATTCAAGAAATTGAAGTATCCGAAGCTTTACTTCCAGAAGTACAGGCCAATGAAAATCTGGAAATCATTGGAGAATTAGCCCCCATGTCTTTGGATGATAAAGGTAATTTATTTTAATGAACAAGTGTGATTGCCGAGAATAAAAAACGGATATTTAGATGACCGACCGGATTGTGCAAAATTATTTTTTCAGGGGTAAGCGATTGCTGTAAGAGAAATGATTCTGTTTTAGCGGCTAAAAGACACCTGTAGTTGGACTACTCGTTTTACGAGCAGTCCAACTACAGGTGTCTTTTTTCAGATAGAAAATGGGGTAGGACGAATTGTTGCTGGAGTATGCATATGGCGATTATTGTTCGCAGTTTTGATGATGGTAAGACGAGATACTGTCATAGGGCTTGTTGCTTTGAGATAAAAATTATTCTGAAAGCCAAGGGGCGTATTCGATAATCTCATTGTATATGTTGTGTTTAGTAATTTTACAACATAATTTTAATGATATGTATTTTAGAAATTAGTGAATAAATATAAAGTTATTATATCAAGACAGGTGTGTTAACGGGCGTGAATCCCGTTCCTAAAAAAATAAATTAATTTTTTTGAATATTTTCATATCGACGATAAAATGACATGACTGAATATCGTTGTTAATGAAAAGTTATATGAATGGGGCATGCTGGTGCAATTCTATTGACTTTATCACGTAAAAGCCGGATAATACGTATATAAGTATTAATACGTAAATAAAAACGAAAAGGGGTAGTGCTATGGTAAATGGAATGATTATCGATGCAAAAGACAACGTTGGAGTTGTTATTGAACCGGTAAAAAAAGGCAGTAAGATTGTATATCTTGATAGTAATAAAAATGTCGTTGAAGTAAGTGCTGTGGATGATATTAAAATTTATCATAAATTTGCAGTTAAAAATATTGAGGAAAATCAACCGATTGTCAAATACGGTGAACACATTGGGCTTGCTGCGTATACGATTCAACAAGGGTCGCATGTACATGTCCATAATGTTAAAAGTGCTAGAGAAGATTTAGAACATCGGGAGGTATAAAAATGGAATTTTTAGGATATAAACGTCCGGACGGACGAGTAGGTGTTCGTAATAATGTATTAATTTTGCCGGCCAGTGTATGTGCATCGGATACTACGAGAATTATTTCACAAAAAGTAGAAGGCACCGTTACTTTTAATAATCAAAACGGGTGTTCTCAGGTACCGTCTGACCAGCAGCTTACGATGGATGTTATGGCAGGATTTGCGGCAAACCCCAATATCTATGGGACGGTTGTTGTATCACTGGGATGCGAAAACTGTCAGATGGATTTAGTGGTAAAAGCTATTCAGGAACGAACGAATAAACCGATTAAGCAGGTTATTATCCAAGAATCGGGCGGAACTATTAAAGCTATTGAAAAAGCCGTTAAGTTTGCAGAAGATATGGTCCGGGAAGCAAGCCTGGTGCAGCGAGAAAAAGTTGATATTTCACATCTTATCGTAGGTACAAACTGTGGCGGGTCTGACCCGACTTCCGGGTTAGCTTCGAATCCGGTAGTTGGCGATCTTAGTGATCGACTGGTAGATCTGGGCGCAACATCTATTTTGAGTGAAACGACTGAATTCATCGGTGCTGAACATATTTTAGCCAGACGTGCTAAAAATGAAGAAGTAAAACAGCGTATTTTTGATATAGTTCATCGATATGAAAAATCTTTGCAACTGGTTGGGGAAGAAGTTCGTGAAGGGAACCCGTCTCCGGGAAATAAAGAAGGTGGCCTTACGACCTTGGAAGAAAAGTCTTTAGGCTGCATTCATAAGGGCGGTCATCGCGTGATCAATGCTGTATACGATTATGCAAAGCAAATCGATGATCATGGGTTGGTTATTATGGACACCCCGGGCAATGACTTTTCCTCCGTTGCCGGAATGGTAGCGGGCGGCTGTCAAGTTGTTGTATTTACGACCGGCAGAGGCAATGTCATGGGAAATCCGATTGTTCCTGTTTTTAAACTCACAGGAAATAAAATTACCTATGCTAATATGGAAGATAATATGGATTTTAATGCAAGTCCGGTCATCTATGGTGAAAAAACGATTGAAGAATTAGGCGAAGAATTACTTCACAAAACGATTGAGGTTGCTAACGGCAAGAAAACTAAATCGGAAGAATTAGGTTATATGGAAATCGCGATTGCTCGTGTTTGTAACTACGTTTAAGGGGTAACAGAAGGGAGACGATATTCGTGAAAAAAGCGGAATACTTAACGCCTGTCATTACGGCTTTTGATAAAAATGGAAATATTGATGAAAATGCTAATAAGGCAGTATATGACTATTTAATTGACCGTGGGGTTGATGGAATTGTTGTCATGGGAAGTACAGGAGAATTTTTTGCCATGACGATGGAACAAAAAAAATTGCTGATTGATGTGGCTGTTTCGCATATCAATAAACGCGTTAAGTGTTACATTGGCACCGGATGCATGAGTGCGAAAGAAACGATTGAGCTCTCAAACTATGCTTTGAACCGTGGTGCAGATGCGGTTATGATCATTGGCCCATATTATTTCTCGATGGGCGAACGGCAAATTGAAGCTTATTATGACCAGATTGCTCCTCAGATAAACGGACCTATCTTTATTTATAACTATCCGGGTGCTTCGGGCTATGATATGACTCCGGCGGTTACGCTTTCCTTGCTGAAAAAATATAAAAATATCACCGGCTATAAGGAGACTGTCGATAATTTTAGCCATACAAGAAGCATTATTGAAGCGGTAAAAGAAGAGTTCCCCGATTTTATTGTGTATTCCGGTTTTGATGAAAACTTAGTTCATACAATGCTGAGCGGCGGTAATGGCTGTATCGGCGGGTTGTCTAACATTGCGCCGGAAGTGTGTGCAGCATGGGTAAAAGCAATCAATGATAAGGATTTGGAAATGATTGAAGTTTTCCAGAAAAAGATCAATGCATTAATGGCTTTTTATGCCGTTGAACAACCCTTTCTCCCCGCTATGAAACATGCCATGATACTGCGTGGTTTGCCGCTCGATGCTCATTGTATTGAATTTGCGGCAGTCACACCGAATCAGGTGGAAAAAGTTAAAGATATTTTAAGTATGATTGAATAAGTTATTTTATAAAACCTATAGGGTCAGATGGATTTATAAGGAGAAAGGAATGATGGATTTATGAATGAAGATGTAGTTAAAAAGATTTGCCAAGATGTTTCTGTCCCGAAAATGATTAAAGTCAGACAGCATTTCGTAGAGGATAATATTTCGCCTCAAGATATCCCCGCAGTTGTTCAGGATTGCTTAAAACGTGATGCGATTTCCTCGCAGATTAAGCCCGGCATGTCTATTGCCATTACCTGTGGCAGTCGGGGCGTTGCCAATATCAATATTATTATTAAAGCGGTCGTCGATTATGTGAAATCATTAGGGGCCAATCCCTTTGTCTTTCCGGCAATGGGGAGCCATGGCGGAGCAACGGCAGAAGGTCAGCTTCAAATCGTAAACGGCTATGGGGTAACGGAAGAAGCGATGGGATGTCCTATCAAAGCTTCTATGGAAACGAAACAAATTGCGACTACCGACGATGGGCGTCCTGTATTTATTGACAAATATGCTTCGGAAGCAGACGGCATCATTTTAGTCGGGCGCATTAAAGCTCATACGCAGTTTGTAGGCCCCTATGAAAGCGGTCTTATGAAAATGGCTGTTATCGGTATGGGGAAACAGCACGGTGCAGAAGGTGTTCATGCACAGGGCTTTAAGAACATGGCCGCGAATATTCAGCGATATGGTAAGGCCATCTTGAAAAATGCACCCGTTATTTGCGGTGTGGGTACTATTGAAAATGCGTATGATCAGACCTATAAGCTTGCAGCGCTTACACCGGAAGAAATTATTCAGCAAGAACCGGAATTGTTGAAAGAAGCTAAAAAAGTAATGGGCCATATTTTAATTGACAATGCAGATGTTTTGATCGTCGATCAAATTGGCAAAAACATTAGCGGTGATGGGATGGACCCGAATGTTTCCGGGACACTCCCGAAAGAAACAGGTGTCCCTCGCGGAGCAGACGGATCGGACCCGAAGATGGGGAATTTCCATGCTGATCGAGTTATTGTTTTGGATTTAACGGAAGAAACGCACGGCAACGGCAATGGCTTGGGGTTAGCCGACATCACTACGAAGCGCTGCGTGGATAAGGTTATTGATGAAATGGCATATCCGAATGCGATCACATCGACTCTGGTGGAAATGGTAAAACAACCACTTTGTGTAGCTAATGATAAATTAGCCATCCAGGTTGCTGTTAAAACTTGTGTCGGGGCGGATAAGCAGGCTCCCCGGATCATTCGGATAAAAAATACAATGGAAATTCAAGAAATTGAAGTATCGGAAGCACTGCTCCCGGAAGTCAAAGCAAATGAAAATCTGGAAATCATTGGAGAATTGGCTCCTATGCCTTTTGATGATAACGACAATTTATTTTAATCGATGGAAGGTGATCGTATGACTGAAGTTCTGAATAAAATACCACAAAAACGCTGGGTGCGTATTATTCCGCCGACAATTTTAGTGTATATCTTTGGATTTATGGATCGGACGAATATCGGCTTTGCTATGGCCGGGGGGATGAATGAAGCTTTACAAATGACAGCTACTCTTTCCGGTTTGGCTGCAGGGATTTTCTTTATTGGTTATATGATTTTACAGGTCCCCGGGGGCGCCTTAGCACAAGCCGGACATGCTAAGAAGTTTATCGCAGTTTCGATATTAGCTTGGAGCTTAATGTGCGTACTCCTGGGGTTTGTCGATACGGCGGCTCATTTGCTGATTCTACGTTTCTTAATTGGCGTTGCTGAAGGCGGGGTTTGGCCGGCCATTCTGGTTGTCATTAGCCATTGGTTCCCGGCAGACGAACGTGGCAGAGCAAATTCTTACTTCATTATGAATATTGCCATCGCCTCTATTATTACCGGGCCGATTTCCGGTTATTTGGTTACAGAGTATGGTTGGCGTTACGTATTCATTGTAGAAGGTCTTGTTTCCTTCCTCTTGATCTTCGTATGGTGGCCCATGATCAGCGAACATCCTGCAGATGCTAAATGGATCTCTAAAGAAGAACGGGAATACTTAGAAGAAAAATTGTCCAAAGAACAAGCTGAATTAAATCAGGAAACAGGCAGTAAGGCTTCTTTGAAAACCATATTGGGCAGTCTTAATATGTGGAAGTTAATTCTTATTTATTTCTGCTATCAAACTGGTATTTATGGTTTTGCTATGTGGCTGCCTACGATTCTCCGTAATTTGACCTCTTCCGGAATGACCGGTATTGGGTTCCTTTCAACACTTCCTTATTTTGCATGTATTGCAGGTCTGTATATTTTTGGCCATTTGTCTGATAAGAGCGGGAACCGTAAAAAATATGTAGCCTTACCGTTGTTAGGGTTTGCTGCTTGCTTCTTAGCGTCTGCATTTTTACAAGAGTATACTTGGGTGTCCTTTGCCTTCCTTGTAGGCTGCGGCTTGTTTTTACAGTGTGCATCAGGTATCTTTTGGACGATTCCGACTATGCTGTTCCCTGCTAAGGTTGCCGGCGGAAGCCTGGGGATTATCAATGCCTTAGGCAATTTAGGCGGGTTTGTCGGTCCCTTTATCGTTGGCTGGCTTACAACACAATTTATGACTGTTTTCGCAGGGGTTTACTTTTTAGCGATCATGTTGTTATGCGGGTGCGTGATTACACTTACATTGCCTAAGAAAACTGAAGGGAAAGAATAGTTAATTCCAGTAATTATGAACTGTCGTTTACTATCTTGCATTGGGATCTGCCTAATGCAAGATAGTAACATTTTATTTTTTACAGAGTAGGAAAGGGTGAATATGATGTCTGTTTTAGATTTATATACAAATGAACCTAAAAATATATATGATATAAAAACGCATGCTGAAGGGCCGGTAGGAAAGCTGCCCCTCACTGAAGATATGTTAAAGTCATTGCCCAGCGGCAATATTTTTGGCATGACGATCAACGCAGGGATGGGCTGGACGCCGGAAACCTTAGCGAATGGTGATGTTTTGATTTTAGGTACTCATGGCGGGATACATACCGCTGATGGCAAGACGATTGCCGTCGGTTTACACCAGGGGCATTTTGAATTAGATATTCAGATGAGTGAAGCTGCTGATGAGCTTAAAAATATGGGATTAGTTCCTCATGCTGCTTTCGTTACCGATCCTTGCGACGGTCGTTCTCAAGGGACGACCGGTATGTTTGACTCGCTGCCGTATAGAAATGATGCGGCTGTTGTTATGAAGCGGATTATTCGCTCTATTCCTACCAGAAAAGCCGTTATTGGCGTGGCTTCTTGTGATAAGGGGCTGCCGGCGATGATGATGGCTTTGGCCAGTATGCATGATATTCCTACCATTTTAATTCCCGGCGGGGCGACTTTGATGCCTCGACAAGGGGAGGATTTGGGTACTGTTCAAACCATTGGCGTCAGATATGCGAATGGAGAACTTTCCTTTGAGGATGCTGTCCGGGTTGGCTGCAGTTCTTGTGCAAGTTCCGGCGGCGGGTGTCAATTCTTAGGCACAGCCGGAACGTCTCAGGTCATTGCAGAAGGTCTTGGCTTGGCATTGACTCATTCCGCTTTATCTCCGTCCGGAGAAGTGATCTGGAAGGATCTTGCCAGAAAGTCTGCCAAAGCGGTCATGGCCATGGAAAAAATGAATATTACAACCAAGGACGTTTTAACCGATAAGTCGATTGAAAATGCTATGGTCATTCATGCTGCTTTTGGCGGTTCTACGAATTTACTCCTCCATCTTCCTGCTATTGCATTTGCTGCCGGTTGCAGACGACCGACCGTTGATGATTGGGCCCGTATAAACAAGGAAGTTCCTCGTTTAGTCAGTGTTTTACCCATGGGGCCTGTAAATTATCCTACGGTAGATGCTTTCTTGGCCGGTGGGGTTCCTGAGGTCATGCTGCATTTGCGCGAGCTTGGGTTATTGCATGAAGACGTTATGACGGTTACCGGCAGTACGTTAGGTGAAAATCTTGATTGGTGGAAAGATTCTGAACGGAGAGCCTCTTGCAGAAAACAGCTCCAAGAAATAGATAATTTAGATCCGGATGAAGTAATATTTTCTCCGGACCGGGCAAAAGCTAAGGGAATTGGTTCTACCGTTACTTTCCCTGTAGGAAATATTGCTCCGGAAGGGGCGGTTGTTAAATCGACTGCCATCGATCCCAGCGTTATTTCTCCGGATCATGTCTTTAGACATACCGCAAAGGTCAAGGTGTTTACATCCGAAAAAGCAGCGATTGCAGCTTTAAAGGAAAAAGGCAGAATCCAGGCAGGGGACATCATGGTCGTAATTGGCGGAGGTCCTTTGGGTACCGGTATGGAAGAAACGTACCAGTTAACGTCAGCGTTAAAAAATCTTCCTTTTGGTAAACACGTTTCGCTTATTACCGATGCAAGGTTCTCCGGGGTATCTACCGGTGCTTGTTTTGGACATGTCGGTCCGGAAGCTTTAGCAGGCGGTCCTATTGGCAAATTGCAGGACGGTGATATTGTAGAGATTATTGTAGATACCGTTAAGCTGGAAGGCAGTCTGAATTTCATTGGGACAGAAGATCATCCCTTGTCATATGAAGAAGGTGCGGAAGTATTAGCTAAAAGAGCGACGAATTCCGGCGTACGTCCGGATGAAGATCTTCCCGCAGATACTCGATTGTGGGCGGCGCTTCAGGATGTAAGCGGAGGTGCCTGGAATGGCGCTGTCTATGATGTGGATAAGATCATAGAAGTGTTAGAGGCCGGTAAAAAATACTTATCATCGAAATAGGATTAAAAAATCGAGGTGACTTATGTGAAGACACTTAACGCACCGACAAGAGTCAGATGGATGGTATTTTCATCCTTATTTGCTCTGTGTACTGTTAACTATATTGACAGAGCGGTTATTTCTATCTGTATGCCTGCCATTGAGGAAGAACTTCATTTTGGTCCGGAGTTGGTGGGGGTAATATTGAGCGCTTTCTTTTGGGGATATACTGTCATGCAAATCCCTTCAGGCTGGGTGGCCGATCGATTCGGGCCGGGAAAGACAATTCTTGGTTCCGGTTTATTATGGGGGCTTTTTCAAGTCATTACCGGTTTTCTTCACAGCAGTACTGCCTTTATGGCTATTCGAGCCTTGTTGGGGGCCTCTGAAGCCCCCATCTATCCCGCCAGTACTAAACTGCAGTCCATTTGGCTTACTAAAAATGAACGAACCCGCGGCGCAGCCATTGTGGATGCGGGATCTCCCTTAGGGACCGCCATTGGAGGGCCTTTAATTGTGGCCTTTTTGTCTTGGTTTGGCGGTTGGCGGGGCGCTCTGGTTGGCGCCGGTATTCTGACTGCGTTAATCGTCCTTTTATGCTATCCTTTTGTGCATGCTACGCCTGAGTCTAGTGGGCGAATTAATGACGCAGAACGAGAGTACATTCAAAATGCTTTGAGAAAAGAATATGGAGAAGAGTCCGATAATCAAAGCAGAGGATCGCTCGGGTTAAGCCGATACTTAAAGAGTAAGACCTTCTGGGGCATGACTTTAGGCTTCGTCTGCTATGACTGTTTTTGGTATGGACTGATGACTTGGGGACCTATGTATCTCTCTCATGTGTTTAACGTTAATATTTTAAAGATAGGGATGTCGATTTTTATCATCTTCGGCGTTGGCGTTATTGGAGAGTTATTTGGCGGGTTTTTAATCGATTATTTAAAGACCAAAGGGTTTGATCCAAACAAAGTTACTAAATGGACCTTAGGTATTTTGGGACTCCTCATGGCTATTGCTATGTATTTTGTAAGTAATGCCGAATCCATTAATGAAGCAATTGGCTTCTTAGCATTTGCGATGTTTTGTGAACGTTGGATTGGCTGTACTTTTTGGAGTATGCCGGCTACCATATCGCAGCGAGATGATGTTGGTATTGTAGCTGGTGCGATGAATACCTTAGGGAATGTTGGCGGTGCTATTGTTCCTATTTTAGTGGGAGTTATTGTAATGGCTACGGGAAATTATTACTGGGCTATTATATTATTTTTAGCATTTGCTTTAGGGGTAAGCGTTTTCCCGCTTATTATTAACCTGAATAAAAAAGTTGGTCAAGTAGGTATGACTCATTAAAACTGCTTATACGGAGAAGGCTGTTCTTGATTTTAAGAACGGCCTTCTTTGTTTATCTATTTTATTCAAATAAAAAAATATGAAAAAATGCAATAAGTTCATAAAATAACTAAATCCTTGCGCATAAAGCATATATAGGTTTTTATATTGACATATATATCGAATATATAGTATATTAAGTACATAATTCGGATATACGATAAAAAACGTATTTAAGAACTGAGGAAAATAGCATGGAAAGAAGTAAACAGATTTTAGAAGGTTTGAATAATCAGTATTATCGCGCAACATACAAGTCGATGGGGTTTTCTACGGATGACTTAAAGCGACCCGTTATTGGGATTGCGAATGCTTGGAGTGAATGTGTCCCCGGTCATTTTAATCTTCGACAAGTAGCTCAACGAGTAAAGGATGGTATTTATCGTGCAGGCGGAACTCCGGTAGAGTTTGGTGTTATCGGCGGGTGCGACGGTTTTGCTCAAGGGCATGACGGCATGCATTATATTTTGCCGTCTCGTGAACTCATCGCTAATTCCGTTGAATCTATGGCGCAAATTAATTTGTTTGATGGGTTAGTACTGCTCGGTTCATGCGACAAAATTGTCCCGGGGATGCTGATGGCAGCGGCTCGCTTGGATATTCCCTGTATTTTGCTTCCAGGAGGTCCTATGGAAGGCGGGATCGTATTTGATGGACGGAAATCAGACCAGACATCGAGTGCCGAAGCTTTGGGGATGTTAAGCGCCAAAAAAATTACAGAAGAAGAGTATACTTCGTTGGAAGATTTATCTTGCCCGACTTGCGGTTCCTGTTCTTATTTAGGTACTGCCAATACAATGTGTTCCTTATCTGAAGCTTTGGGGATGACTGTTCCCGATGGCGGCATTATTCCTGCATATTCGGCAGCCAGATTGGCTGTTGCTGAACATACCGGCATAAAAATTATGGAACTGGTTGAGAAACATATTACGGCACGGCAGATTATTACTGACGGCAGCATCCGGAATGCGATTAAGATTTGTTTAGCGATGAGCGGAAGTACCAATGCAGTCATGCATTTAACGGCCATTGCCAATGAAGCCGAACTCGATATCGATGTACTCAAGGAATTCGATGAATTGTCTAGAAAGACACCGCAATTAGCTAAAATTAATCCTGCTTCGGAATATAATATGATTGATTTTTATCGGGCTGGCGGGGTCAGTAAATTATTAGATGAAATGCAGTCTTTCATTGATACGGATGTGATGACTGTTACGGGGCAGACCGTTATGGACAATATCAAAACTCATCGGTATCCATACCCCTTCGATGAACGGGTTATCCGACCCCTGAAATCTCCGTTTGGATATGAAGGTGGGGTTGCCGTATTGAGAGGCAATTTAGCTCCGGATACGGGCATTACAAAACCGGGTGCGTTCGATAAATCTTTGCGGCATTTTAAAGGAACTGCCATTTGCTTTGACTCGGAAGAGGCTGCAGAAAAAGCTATTTTGGAAGGACAGGTTCATGACGGCCATGTCGTCGTTATTCGTTATGAAGGTCCTAAAGGCGGACCGGGAATGCGGGAAATGTTTAAGGCCATGAAGTACCTCTATGGTCGAGGCTTAGCCAAAACGACAGCTTTAATTACGGATGGTCGTTTTAGCGGTACGAATAATGGCTGCTTCGTTGGTCATATTTCACCGGAAGCTGCTGAAGGAGGACCGATTGCCATTGTAAAAGATGGAGATCTTATTGAAATTGATGTAGATAATAGAAGCTTGACTTTGCATGTAAGTGAAGAAGAAATTACGAACAGACTGAACCAGTGGCAGCGGCCTGCACCTAAATTTACAAAGGGCTATTTAGGCTTATATTGCAAGCTGGCATCCTCGGGATCGAAAGGTGCTGTCATGAATTATGATAAATTATAAGATCGGTTAAGTGGCTACATTGTTCGTTTTATAAGGAGGATACGTCATGGAAGAATTTAAGGCAAGTGTATTTAGAAAAGTAACAATACGGTTAATTCCATTCTTAATTTTAGCTTATTTATTAAACTATATTGACCGTGTTAACTTAGGCTTTGCCGCATTACAAATGAACCGAGATTTGGGCTTGACTGCGACGACTTTTGGTTATGGTGCAGGGATTCTCTTTATCGGTTATTTCCTTTTTGGTGTCCCCAGTAATATGGGGCTGCAGAAATATGGAGCGAGAACTTGGTTAGGCTTACTCTTATCTGTATGGGGCTGTATCGTTGTAGGGATGGCTTTTATCACTAATGTTACAGAATTCTTGGTTGTCCGGTTTTTACTGGGGGCTGTAGAAGCTGGTTTCTTCCCCGGGGTTATTTTTTATTTAACAAAATGGTTCCCTTCTGAATATCGAGCTTCGATCACGTCTCGATTCATGTTTGCTCAGCCGCTGGCCTTGATGATTGGGTCTGCTGTGTCTGGATGGCTTTTAACTTTTGACGGGATGATGAATGTTGCCGGTTGGCAGTGGATGTTTATCCTCGAAGGGATTCCGACCATTATCGTTGGCTTTATTGCCTTCTATTACTTGACGGATAATCCAATGAAGGCCAACTGGCTGACAACAGAAGAAAAAGACTTTTTAAATGGTGAATTAGAGCGTGAAGCCCAGCAAATCGAAGCGAAAGAAAAGGTTTCGATGTGGAAAGCAATGCTGAATATCAAAGTCTGGATCTTGGGTATTATTTATGTTTCGCAGGTCATCGGTGTCTACGGCGTAAATATGTGGCTTCCGCAAATTGTTAAATCGTATAGTTCAGATCTTTCTACGACTGCAATCGGCTTTATCAGTGCCGTACCTTTTGTTGTCGCTGCCATTGGCATGTTGGCCATCGGCTGGAGTTCAGACAAACACTTAGAACGTAAGTGGCATATGATTGGTGCCATGGTTCTTGCCGGCGGCTGCCTGGTTCTGTGCGGTATCTTACAAGGCAGTTTGGCTGTTACGATTGCACTTATTTCTATTAGTGCCATCGGTTTCTATGGTTGTATGCCCGTCTTTTGGACGATTCCTACGAGCTTTTTGGTTGGTGGCGCAGCTGCAACGGGTATCGCCTTTATCAATGCTGTCGGTAACTTGGGCGGTTTTATTGCTCCGATTACGATTGGCTGGTTGAAGGACTACACAGGAAGCTTTACCAGCGGTTTATATTTCATGGGTGCTATCGTCTTGGTAGGCTGCATCTTATCGTTGATCCTTTTTGCGGCATTCCATCGTGAAGGCGAAGCCAAATGATCTTCTTAAGAAATGTTGGGAGTGTGTATCGTTATGAAATACAATCCAATTACTGAACCTATTTTACAAGAATTGAGAGATATTGTTGGCGACAAATATGTAACGGCCGATAAAGAAAAATTAGAGATCTATAAAACGGATGAAGAGGGAAATCCCATTTATTTCAGTTATCCGGAAGCCGTCGTCTTTCCGGCAACCACTGAAGAAGTAGCTGCTATTGTGAAATTAGCCAATACGCACTTAATCCCTATTACGCCACGGTCAGCAGGTACGGGTTTGTCTTGTGGAGCCATTCCGGTTCACCATGGGATTGTAGTGGAATTGGAACGAATGAATCAGATCATTGAGATGAACGCCGATGATTTATATTGTATTGTCCAGCCCGGTGTCCGTACAGTAGACCTACAGAATGCAGCCAAAGCGAAAGGCCTTCTGTATGCAGGAGATCCCTGCAGCGCTGAAAGCTGCCAAATTGGCGGAAATTTGGCAACGAATGCCGGCGGGAATAAAGCCGTTAAGTATGGGACGACACGTCATCAGATTTATAGTCTTACTGTCGTTACGCCCTTGGGCGATATCGTAAAGGTTGGGGCACGTTTAGAAAAGTGCAGTACCGGGTATTGTTTGGAACAATTGATCAGCGGTTCTGAAGGAACCTTGGGTATTATTACAGAAGCTACCTTGAAATTAAAGGTGCTGCCTCCGTATTCGTTTGATGTTGTAGCGATTTTTGATGATCCGGCAAAAGCCTTATCCCTGCCCCGAAAAGTTCTAAAGGCAGGTATTGAGCCGACCAGTATTGAATATATGGATAATCGGGCTATCAATATTAGCGGTGATTTCATCAAATGTGATTTGCCGCATGCTAAATCCGGCGGTGTATACGATATCATCACCGTCGAAACCTATGACCCCGATGAATTGGACAAAAAGATGGAACAGTTAAGTGACTTGTGCGATAACTGCGGCGCTGTAGACGTCTTGATGGCTGATGATAGAATCTGGGAAGCTCGAAAAATGTTTGCAGATGCTTGTCGTGAGCTTTGCTTAACTTGGGCCAGCTCGGATTACGTTGTTCCTTTAGATCAGATTATTCATGTTACGAGTAAATTACCGGAAATTATGGAAAAGCACCATATTGACGGTGGTATTGTAGCCCATATTGGAGACGGTAATATTCATGTTAATATTTTGAACACCCAAAACCAAGGGCCTCAAGAATGGTTTGAAACCCTTCATGCCTATGACGATGATATCTTTTCGCTGGTATACAGCCTTGGCGGCAAGATGTCGGGGGAACATGGGATTGGGTACAAAAAGAAAGATGCCTTTAATAAGTTTACCCCTGAGGGCGAATTGAAATTAATGAAATTGCTGAAAAAAGCTTGGGATCCCAATAATATTATGAATCCTTCAAAAATTATTGATATTGCAGAATAAAAAGATTATGTTTCTGACGTTGAACTGAAAGAGTGATCTATTATGAGCTTATTTAAGGAAAAATTAAAAAAGGGGGAAAAAATGTTTGGCCCCTTTTTGAATATGAACTATCCTGCTGTCGTAGAAATTGCAGGCCTTGCCGGTTTTGATTTTGTGATTCTTGATAATGAACATGGTGAAATTCCATTAGAATCTGTCGGTGATTTAATCAGGGCTGCAAAGGTAGCCGACATTCCTGCTATCGTTCGCGTATACGAGGGAAATCCGGAGCTTATTGATAAAGCTTTAGATTTAGGTGCCGATGGTGTACAAGTTCCGAATATCGGGTCTAAGGCTGATGCAGAACGTGCCGTACAAGCTGCTAAGTTTGCACCGATGGGCAGTCGTGGATGCAATCGATTTGTAAGAGCCGGTAAATACGGCAGTATCGATAAAAATCAATTTTTTGGCAAAGCAAATGAAGAAACGGCTGTCATTTTACAGGTAGAAGGTCAGGATGGCGTAGCTGCTTTGTCGGATATCCTTACCGTAAAAGGGATTGATGTGTTGTTTGTCGGGCCTTATGATCTGTCTGCTTCTTTGGGGATTCCCGGTCAAGTAGATCATCCGAAAGTTATTGAACAGATGGAACAGATTATGAAAGAAGCGGAAAAAGTTGGTGTAGCTATCGGCTTTTTTGTGGATGATGTCCGGAAAGCTGTTGAATGGCGAAATAGAGGGGTACAGTACGTATCTTTCTCTAGCGATGTAGGAGAACTATACACTCGATTTAAAGAGTGCGCCGACTATTTTAAGTCAAAATAAGCTAAAAATAGAATAATTGACAACGTATGAAATCCCACAAGTGCGTTATGTCGAATCGGTAAAAGCCGTGAGAGTTATCTCACGGCTTTTTTGAACGAATATTGTTGAGCCGGCAGCTCATGCAAAGCGCTAAACTATTCGCTGTACGCCCATCCTTTATACAAAAAGGCTCTTGTCAGTATGGCATATAACTTCACGCTTCCGGATTTTTAATTGGAGCAGTGTTTACATGATGGGAAAGTTATAATGCTTTGGCATATATATGAAGGGAGTGTGTGAACGCTATATTCTTTCCATCAAAGATAATCGGGAACGGAAACAAGGCTTTACTGACCGGGCCTAAATATGGAACCGAGCTATTAGACGGAAAGAGTGAATTCTGTACTCAAAGAAAGCGATGTGAGCGAAATATTCTTCGATACGGACGATTTGGAATGCTTTTATAATTTTGAAACAGAGACTAAAAAAACGCCTTTTAAAGTTAGATGGTCAGGTCTAACTTTAAAGGGCGTTTTAAATTACTATGCGTCATTGAGGAACTTAGCTGTCAAAGCGAGAAGGCCCGCCGGATCGTCTTGTCTCAAGCCTGAAACGGAAATTTATAATCGCATAAAAACCATAATAAGAAATTCTTTTTATTATGGCTCGTTATAATGTTGTGATGAATGAATTTTCTAATAAATGATTATCTGATATTCCCAGCGTGCTCAGATTATGTTCCAAATCTTTTTGTGCAAGTAATAGTGCATGAATGGTTGACTCTTTTTTTTCTTCTGTCAGTCGAAATGATGGTATGCTGACACTGATTGCGGCAATGTTTTTATTATTATACCGGATTGGGAGTGCAAAGCAATTTAAATCAAGGGAGCATTCTCCTTCTTCTTT
The DNA here is from genome assembly GCF_001546855.1 of Megasphaera sp. MJR8396C. GTDB lineage: Bacteria > Bacillota > Negativicutes > Veillonellales > Megasphaeraceae > Megasphaera. Next base: position 29,952 of record NZ_KQ958147.1, read on the forward strand.
AAAATAACCGTCTTGTTTAGACTGCGTATATTCTTCGTACAATTTTTTGAGATCGGTACAGGTTTTTTCTGTCAATGGCCGTAACGGGTCCGGGTACAATTCTGATAGTTCTTTGTACGTATAGTCACTTAGCAAGGCTTTTCCGATTGCTGTGCAATATGCAGGGAGACGTTTCCCTACAAATGAGACCAGCCTGATTGGTTCAGGTGAGTCTTCTTTTGCCAAATACAACACGTCTCCATCCACTAATACTCCAAGCTGGCAAACTTCGACTGTTTGTGCGACTATTTTTTTCATTTTAGCTTTAAAGATATTTAGGACTGTAATATTTTTTTGAGATGCGGAACCGATTAAAAACATATTTATTCCTAATATATACCGCCCATCGTTTTTTTGCTCAATAAATTTATGGTCTCGGAGTGTATGGATAATGGGGACTATAGTGCTTTTGGGAACTTGTATTTGCGTAGCGATTTCGGTTAACGTTAATCCTTCATCCTCGGTCGAAGCTAGGCTTTGCAGAATATCTAATACGCGTAAGGTTGGTTTATGTTGTGTATGCGCTATGAGGAGTCACTTCTTTCATCATGATATCTAATTTAACAGGTAATTTTTTGTTGCTTAGCTGGGTAGGATTATTAATAGAGTGGGCATTACATAACTATGTACATCTATAATTATATAGCATTTATTCTATATAGTCTAGCGAATTGATTCGACTAATTTATGAATAAGTTGCATCGACCAAAGTGCTTTTTTTTGAGATTTACTATGGGGCAGGTATTGAATTTTTGAGTGTAAAATGATAAAATAACGAATATAAGAACAGCAACGCATATACGAACCTAAAGACGCGTTTATGAAATATTGGCGAGTGGGTAAGGGCGCGGCATATAACTACGTCTGGTGTCCGATATATGATTGTTTTATTTATAGCTTTTATTATTTTTGGAGAGGTGAACGTATTGTGAAAAAGAATTATGTAGTTATGGATGGGAATACGGCCGCTGCATATGCTTCATATGCTTTTACGGAAGTAGCTGCGATTTTCCCGATTACGCCGTCGTCTGTTATGGCAGAAAAAGTAGATGAATGGTCGGCTAAAGGCAAAAAAAATATTTTTGGAAATACGGTAGACGTTATTCAGATGCAGTCTGAAGCAGGGGCTGCGGGAACCTGTCACGGTTCGCTGCAGGCTGGTGCACTTACCACTACCTATACTGCTTCTCAAGGTTTGCTGCTGATGATTCCGCCTATGTTTAAAATTGCCGGGGAGTTTCTTCCGGGGGTATTCCATATTGCAGCTCGTACCGTTAGTGCGCATGCCCTGTCTATTTTCGGTGATCACTCGGATGCGATGGCCTGTCGGTCTACCGGATTTGGCATGATCATGTCTTCCTCGCCGCAGGAATCGATGGATTTGGGGGCAGTCGCTCATTTGTCCGCTATTGGCGGCCGATATGCCTTTATGCATGTTTTTGATGGATTCAGAACATCCCATGAAATGCAGCGTATCGAAGCGCTTGATTATGATGAACTTAAAAAAATGGTAGATTATGATCAACTTAATGCATTTCGTAAAAATGGCTTGAATCCGGAACATCCTCATGAACGAGGCACTACGGTTAATCCGGATATCTTTTTCCAGTGCAAGGAAGGCGCAAATGAAAAAATTGCTTCGATTCCTGATACCGTTCAAAAGTACATGGATAAAATCAATGCGCTGACCGGCCGTGACTATAAACTCTTTAACTACTATGGCGCTCCGGATGCTGAAGAAGTCGTTGTTATCATGTGTTCTGGTGCTGAAACGGTCCGTGATACAGTGGATTATTTGAATGCTAATGGCCGAAAAGTAGGCATGGTACAAGTCCATCTCTATCGTCCGTTCTCCGTCAAACACTTTGTCGAAGCTATTCCTGCTACCTGTAAAAAAGTAGCTGTCTTAGATCGTACAAAGGAATCGGGCAGCATTGGGGAACCGCTGTATTTAGATGTACAGAGCGCACTCATTCAGGCTGGACGCGGCGATATCACCGTCGTCGGCGGTCGCTATGGCTTAGCCTCTAAAGATACAACCCCGTCTCAGATTGCTGCTGTATATAAAAATCTTTCGCAGAGCAGTCCCAAGAACAATTTTACGATCGGTATCATTGATGATGTGTCGGCTACCTCTTTACCGGATGAACCGATTCACATTTCTTATCCGTCGCAGATGTCTGCAAAGATCTGGGGACTTGGCGGTGATGGTACGGTTGGTGCCAATAAGAACGCAATCACGATTATCGGGCTGCAGGCTGATAAGTATGCACAGGCATATTTCTCTTATGACTCCATGAAAACAGGCGGCTTAACGCAGTCTCACCTCAGATTTGGTGATCATCCCATTCATGCTACGTATCTTGTGGATTCCGCGGATTTTGTAGGCTGTCATGCACCTACGTATGTTCATAAATACAATACGACCGCAGATTTAAAAGATGGTGGTGTGTATTTATTAAATTGTCCTTGGAATAAGGAAGAGTTAGAAGCACAGCTTCCGGCTCAGATGAAACGTGATTTGTATAACAAACATGCACGCTTCTATACGATCGATGCTACGAAGATTGCCGGTGAAATCGGTCTTGGCAATCGTGTTAACACCATTTTACAGGCAGCATTCTTTGAACTGACTAAGATTATACCTTTAGATATTGCCGTCAATGCTATGAAACAAGGCAACTACGACAGCTATTTCAAAAAGGGTGGTCAGGAAATCGTAGATAAAAATAATAATGCTATCGATGCTGGTATTGTTGGCGTTGTTAAGGTAGACATCCCCGATGCATGGGCTGATGCAAAAGATCCTGAACATGATTTCTCTCAGGTTCCCGATTTTATTCGCGACATTGTAGAACCGATGAACCGTCAGGAAGGCGATTCGCTTCCTGTTTCGGTCTTTAAGAAGCACAACTGCTTTGATGGTACTTGGCCGCTTGGAACGACGGAATATAGTAAACGTGGTGTAGCCATCAATGTGCCGCGTTGGAACGCTGAAGCTTGTGTTCAGTGTAATACATGCGCCATGTCTTGCCCCCATGCTGCCATCCGTCCGGTGTTGCTGGATGAAGAGGAAGTATCACAGGCTCCTGAATCGTTCGTAACGGCTAAAGCCAAAGGCGCTAAGTTGAGTCAGTATCATTTCCGGATGCAGGTTTCCCCGTACGATTGCCTTGGCTGCGGTGTCTGTGTAAGCGTATGTCCGATGAAAGAAAAGGGCGCCCTTACCATGGTTCCCATGGAAGAAGAAGCACAGCAGCAGGAGAATTTCAATCGCTTTGCTATGGATGAAAAATATCTGAAGAAAGACGTTATTAGTGACAAAACCGTTAAAGAAAGCCAGTTTGCTAAACCGTACTTCCAGTTCTCGCCTGCATGTGCCGGTTGTGCAGAAACAACCTACATTAAATTAGTTACACAGCTTTTCGGGAACAGAATGTATGTAGCCAATGCTTCCGGTTGCTCGTCAGCTTACGGCGGTTCTTTGCCGACGACTCCGTACTGCAAGGATTCCCGTGGTTTTGGCCCTTGCTGGGAACAGTCCCTGTTTGAAGATAATGCGGAATTTGCCTATGGTTTCCTGCGGGCACAAGATGCGATTCAAAAAGAATTATTAATCCATCTGCAGTCTATGAAGAAAGACGGGATTGCTGTTGAAGCCGTCGATAATTACTTAGAGTCCTATCAGGACAGCAGTAAATCGCGCGACGTAACAGACCAGCTGATTCAGGCATTGGAACAAGTCCCTGCAAATGAAGATGTTGAATTTGTTTTACAAAATAAAGAATTCTTAGCAAGAAAATCCGTATGGGCCTTTGGCGGCGACGGCTGGGCCTACGATATCGGCTTTGGCGGAATTGACCATGTTATTGCTCAAAACCGCAATATTAACATCCTTGTCATGGATACGGAAGTATATTCGAATACGGGCGGTCAATCTTCCAAGGCTACGCCGACGGCTGCCGTTGCTAAATTTGCTGCGGGCGGTAAGATGGTCAAGAAAAAGGACCTTGGTGCCATTGCCATGACTTATGGATATGTATATGTTGCTCAGGTTGCTATGGGATACAATCAGGCACAGACTTTGAAAGCTATTCGGGAAGCTGAAGCCTATCCGGGTCCGTCGATTGTAATTGCCTACTGCCCGTGCTTGGAACATGGTATCAAGGCCGGCATGGGATCGACTCAGCTGGAAATGAAAAAAGCGGTAGAATGCGGTTATTGGCACTTATATCGCTACGATCCTCGTCTTGCTGCAGAAGGGAAAAACCCCTTCCAGCTTGATTCTCCGGAACCGAATTCGGATAAATTGAGAGAGTATTTGAGCGGAGAAAATCGTTATAACCGCTTGAAGATTAATTTCCCGGAACGTGCAGAAGAACTGTATACGAAGACGATTCGAGAAGCGAAAGAAAGATACGCTAAATATGCAAAAATGGCAGAAAGTAAATAAAAATTAAGTAACTGCGAGGAGCTTTGCTGTATTGTATAAAGGGGAATATTTCTATTCTGGAGTGCGGCAAAGCTCCTTATTATAAAAATAATCGAGTTATAGAGAATATGACAAAGGGGTTGGAACGATAGATGGATTTTCAATTTTCTGATGAACAACGCATGATCATTAAAATGGTACGTGATTTTGCGAACAAAGAAATTCTCCCTACGGTGGAACAGCGCGATGAAGAAGAAGTTTTTGACCGGGGCATTCTAGATAGAATTGGAGAACTTGGTCTTATGGGGATCTTTTTCCCGGAAGAATACGGCGGCAGCGACGGCGACTACTTAAGCTATATTTTAGCCAATGAAGAATTATCCCGCGTAGATGATTCTATTGCCTGCAGTTATGCGGCGTCGGTATCCTTGTGTGCATGGCCGATCTTTACATATGGCACGGATGAACAGAAAAAGAAATATTTAACTCCTTTGGCGGAAGGATCTAAATTAGGCGCTTTTGGGTTAACAGAACCTAATGCCGGAACCGACTCGGCATCGCAGCAAACGCATGCAGAAAAGAAGGACGGCTATTATTTGCTGAATGGGAGTAAATGTTTTATTACGAATGGCGGCGAAGCTGATATTTATGTCGTTTTTGCCATGACGGACAAGTCGAAAGGTACGAAAGGCATTTCGGCGTTTATTTTGGAAAAAGGAATGCCGGGATTTACCTTCGGTAAGAAAGAACATAAAATGGGGATTCATGGTTCACAGACGATGGAACTGATTTTCCAGGACGTCAAGGTCCCCGAAGAAAACTTGTTAGGTCAAGAAGGCAAAGGATTTAAAATTGCCATGACCAGTCTTGATGGCGGACGAATTGGCGTTGCGGCACAGGCTTTGGGGATTGGGCAGGCGGCATTGGATGCAGCTGTCAAATATTCTAAAGAAAGATCGCAGTTTGGTAAACCGATTTGTAAATTTCAAGCGATATCCTTTATGTTAGCGGATATGGCTACTCGCCTCGACGCAGCTCGTTTACTGATTTATCGTGCTGCTTATTTGAAAGGCCAAGGACTCCCGTATTCGAAAGAAGCCGCTATGGCTAAAATGTATGCTTCGGATACTGCCATGGCGATTACTACCGATGTTGTGCAAATCTTAGGCGGATATGGTTATATTCGCGAATATGGTGTAGAGCGACTGATGAGAAACGCCAAAATTACGCAAATCTATGAAGGCACCAATCAGGTTCAAAAGATGGTTATCTCAGGCGCACTGCTGCAGTAAATGAAGGCAATATGATGAAGTGGAGGCAGGAGAAATGGACGATATTTTGACATATGATGAAATGAAAATTGGTGATAAAACCTCTTTCGGCAAAACGATCAGCGAATCTGATGTCTACTTATTTGCCGGAATCACAGGGGATTTCAATCCCATTCATGTAAATAAAGTAGAAGCGGAAAAAACGATTTTTAAGAGTCGAATTGCCCACGGCATCTTATCAGCCGGTATCATTTCTACGACAATCACCAAAGCGGTTCACGGCGGATCGATTTACTGCTCTCAAGATCTTGCATTTAAAGCACCTGTCCGGATTGGCGATACGATTACGTGCGTTGCAGAACTGATCGAAAAAATTCCGGAAAAGAAACGCTTGATATATAAGACGACCGTTACCAATCAAGATGGCGTTATCGTGACTGACGGTAAGGCTGTTATACTGAAACAAGGATAAAATTCATATAATTATACGTTAAGGAGGAATGCCTTATGACACTGAAAACCGGAGAACAATACATTGAAAGCATGAGAAAACTGAATTTACAGGTATATATGTTTGGGAAAAAAGTGGAGTGTCCTGTCGATGATCCCATTCTGCGGCCCTCGCTTAATTCTGTTCGTATGACCTATGATTTGGCACAGATGCCGGAATACGAAGATTTAATGACGACAACGTCGCATTTAACCGGGAAAAAGATTAATCGATTTACACATATTCATCAAAGTGCAGACGACTTAATGAATAAGGTTAAAATGCAGCGTTTGTTGGGTCAAAAAACGGCTTCCTGTTTCCAGCGCTGCGTAGGGATGGATGCATCGAATGCCGTATATTCCACAACCTATGAAATCGACAAAAAATATGGGACTCACTACCATGAAAATTTTGTTAACTTCTTGAAAAAAGTACAGGAAGAAGACTGGACTGTTGATGGTGCAATGACAGATCCTAAGGGCGACAGAGGTAAAGCTCCCCATGAACAAGACGATCCGGACTTGTTTTTACATGTCGTAGAACGTCGTCCCGACGGGATTGTTGTACGTGGTGCCAAAGCACATCAGACCGGGTTCATTAACTCCCATGAAGTTATTGTTATGCCGACCATTGCGATGCGTGAGGCTGATAAAGATTATGCTGTATCCTTCCATTGCCGTACTGATGCGGAAGGGATCTTTATGATTGTCGGCCGTCAATCCTGCGATACTCGTAAGCTTGAAGGCGCACCGATGGATACAGGAAATCCGGAATTTGGCGGTACTGAAGCACTGGTAATTTTCGACAATGTATTTATTCCGAATGACCAAATTTTCCTTAATGGTGAAGTAGAATTCGCCGGAATGATGGTAGAACGATTTGCCGGTTATCACCGTCAGTCCTATGGCGGCTGTAAAGTCGGCGTAGGCGATGTCCTCATCGGCGCAACGGCTTTGATTGCTGAATACAATGGCTGTGCAAATGCATCGCATGTTAAAGATAAAATTATTGAAATGCAGCACTTGAATGAAACCCTATACAGCTGTGGGATCGCATGCTCGGCATTGGGAAGAAAAACCGAGTCTGGAAATTATTTGATTGATATGCTTCTGGCCAATGTTTGTAAGCAGAATGTCACGAGATTCCCTTATGAAATTGTTCGGCTTGCAGAAGATATTGCCGGAGGCCTCATGGTAACGGCACCGTCTGAATTGGACTTGAGAGATCCTAAGTTAGGTAAATACGTAGAAAAATATTTAAAGGGCGTAGGTGTAGTTTCTACTGAAAATCGCCTGAAGGTTTTACGCCTGATTGAAAATCTTTGCTTAGGAACGGCTGCGGTTGGTTATCGTACCGAATCCATGCATGGTGCCGGCTCTCCCCAGGCTCAGCGTATTATGATTTCGCGCCAGGGTAATCTTGCTATGAAAAAGGAATTAGCCAAAACATTGGCACATGTGACTGAATAAGGCAGGTGACTGATGTGAGTAATGACATTAGGCAGCAGGTGGAAGCTCTTTTGGATTTGGAAATTCGTCCGGCATTAGCAGCCCATGATGGAAACATTATGATTCAATCTATTGATGAAGGAACGATTAATGTTAAATTATCCGGGAGATGCAGTACTTGCCCCAGTGCCTTAACGGTTACCGGCAATTTTATTCGGGAAAAGATATTAAACGCGTTTCCTCAATTCCAAACGGTTGTGTTTAATTGTGTCAGTGAAGATTTACTGCAGCAGGCTCGGGACATGTTGAGAGCCTCAAAGGGTTAGGCAATCTTTGATGAATATTGGAATTAAGTATTGCGGTGGCTGTAATAGTCAGTATGATCGCGTTAAGTTAATCGAAGGCTTCAAGAAAAGACATCCGGAAAACCGGTATTATGGTGTTCTGGACGGAGAATTGACACAAGACATATGGATTATTGTATGCGGCTGTCCGAGCGCGTGTGCATGTACTGACGGACTCACTGCCAGGCTGAAGATGGTTTGGGTCAGGTCTTCCGAAGAGCTGGCGCTTTTGGAAACGGAAATCGACAAGCTGGAACGCGAAAAATAAATTAGATAAAAAGGAAGTGTAGAATGACCATTGGGATTAAAGCCCCCGGATATTACGTGCAAGGGGCCGGTGAATTAGATCGACTCGGTAAATATGTAAAGAAGCTGGGTACATCTTTCTTGATCGTGGGATCGCCGAATAACAAGAAGCGTGTCGGAACACGGATTATGGATTCTTTAAATGAGGTTGGCAAACAGGCGGTTTATTGGGAGTTTGGCGGCCAATGCTCTAAGCAGGCTATTGCCGATGCCGTTATGGTCGCGGAAAACCATGGCTGTGATGCCATTATTGGTGTTGGCGGCGGCAAAGCCCTTGATACTGCAAAGGCAGCTGCAACGAATATGGGTGGAGTATCAACTATTCTTATCCCTACGATTGCATCCAATGACGCTCCCTGCAGCAGTGTTGCCGTTATTTATAATGACGAAGGCGTTGTTGTAAAAGCGCTCATGATGAATCGGAACCCCGATGTGGTTCTTGTGGATACGGAGTTAATTGCACAAGCGCCTAAAAAGTATTTGGTTTCCGGGATGGGCGATGCATTAGCTACGTACTTTGAGGCGAGAGCCTGCTGGCGGAGCGGCGCAAAAACGATGGCCAGAGGGCAGTGCTCCAGAACGGCATTAGCCTTAGCAGAATTATGCTATCAAACACTGCGTGAACATTCGGTTGACGCCCTTAAGTCTGTAGAACAGCATATTGTTACGCCTTCATTAGAAGCTGTAGTCGAGGCCTGCGTATTTTTGAGCGGGATTGGCTTTGAGTCCGGTGGATTGGCGGCCGCACATGCAGTAAATGATGGGTTGGCCTATCTTTCTCAGGCAAAAGGGGCATCTCATGGCGAAAAGGTGGCCTTTGGATTGTTGGTACAGCTGCAATTGGAACAGGCGTCTGAACAAGAACGAGATGAAGTCCTTTCGTATCTTCGACAAGTGGGATTGCCAACTTGCCTGGCTGATTTAGGTGTTACGGAAGTTAACGAACCGGAACTTCGTAAAGTCGCAGAGACAGCCAATGCCCCCAGCCAATTTACAAAGAATGTCCGCGCAGATATTACTGTAGAAGACGTATATAACGCAATTATGTCTGTGGATGCGCTGGGGCGTCATAAATGAGTAATGACTAGGTAGAAAACATTAGCCATTTATTCAGCAGATGCTGTTTAGGAGAAAGGCATCATATCGCTTTTAGACAAAATTTTGGCCTATTAAAGGCAATATTGGAAAGTCTCTTTTATAAGTGCATATAGCGTAATATAAAGCGGATGCCCTCTGTGATTAGCACAGAGGACATCCGCTTATTTATTGGGACTCGTGATTAATGCGGCCGGGGTTATGATGGAATATTATTTTCTATTCGCTTTTTAAAACTAACGTTAAGGGGGACGTGCTTTTTCAGATATGGGAAAGTATGTTTTTACGGTTGGGTGTTTCTTATCGCTATTATATTCAGCAGCGGTTTGGCTAAGATGGCGGCCAGGATGCTTTTTACGATATCCAAAGGGATGAAGGGTAAGACGCCGCTGGTGATGACGGCAGCCCAGGGCATTTCCGTAACGAAGTGGAGCTGAATGGCCCCGCCGAGGTAGATAATAGGAATGCCGATGACGATGGCGACGAGGGAATAGCGCTTCAAATTATATGTTTTCCCTTTTAACGCCGACATGAGGTAGACGGCGACGACGTAGGCCCAGATGTAGCCGCCGGTGGGACCAAACATCTTACCGGGGCCGGAGGTTCCAGCTGTGAATACCGGCACTCCGATGAGGCCGATGCCGATATAGGCCAGCATGGTGATGGCGGCATCTTTTGGCGGCAAGAGGAAGGCCACTAAGTTGACGATCAATGTCTGCAGCGCCAGGGGGGACTGGGAAAAGGGCAGGGGAATGATCAGATAGGCGGAAATACAGTTCATTGCGATCAACAGGGCGATGTGCGTCAGGCGCATCGTCTTTTCTCGTGATTCAGACATGATAAAAGCACTCCTTACTATAAATACAGGACTCGTTACACAAGGTGTATTATAGCAAACAGTGCCTTTAAGGTCAACTAATTTGGAATTTATAAGGTTTACAATTAATCTTTCAGTAATTGTCCTAAGCAGGGCTCTACCTGGACGCCTTCACGGGGATCGCTGCCGGATTTATGGGTATAGTTAATGGCGTAGCTCAGGAAGTCGGCTGCTTTTTTGATGGCCGCATGGAGCATCGTACCCTGGAGCAAAGCCCCGGTAAGGACGCTGGTAAAGAGGTCGCCTGTTCCGCAGGTACTGAAGGGCAGGCGGAGGACCGGGTATTCGTCGAAGGAGGCCGTCGTCGTATCATAGCTGACGATTTTGCTGGTGTTCATATCGCTGGCGACACTGGTAATGACGACTTTTTCCGGTCCCATGTCGGATAAGGTCTTGCACAGATCGAGCATTTCCGTCGTCTTCGGAAGGTCTTCACTGTAGGGAATCCCGGCTAATAAGCAGGCTTCGGTATAATTCGGAGTAATCACCGTTGCCTTGGCGATGAGTTTTCGCATTTCCGGAACGATGGCCGGCGTGAATACCGGGTAGAGATTGCCGTTATCGCCCATGGCAGGGTCGACGACGATGAGGCTGTCGTCTTTGGCAAAGCGGGAAATAGCATCGGCGACGACTTCGATTTGACCGGCATCGGCTAAAAATCCGCTGTAAATCGCATCGTATTCATAGCCTAATTTTTGCCATTTATCCATAAATTCCGTCATATGGGGCGTGAAATCGGAAAAGGTGAAATCGCCATAGGTCAGATTATTGCTGAAAATCGCCGTGGGAAAAGGGCAGACCTGAAAGCCCATGGCAGAAATGACCGGAATGGCTGCCGTGAGCGAGCAGCGGCCAAAGGAACATAAATCGTGAATCGCAAGGACGCGTTTGGTAGTCATAAAAAGACCTCCTCTAAGTAAACTGTACTATAATTTTAACCTATATAATGCGAGGTGTAAATAAGACAGATGGACGGGATTCTGTCCTCTATGCACGGGCTTTTTTAAAGGCGGCCGCCGGGCTTTGCGATTTGCCTGTCAGCTCATTTGCCCGATATGATATAATTAAAGTTAATCGAAATTTTCAAACTGTAGGTGAGGTACGGATAAGGAGTTGATACTATGGCGCAGGAAAGGAATGTATTGATGGGACTCAGTGTCAAGGCGATGGTCTTTCACGACGGAAAGCTGCTGATCTTGCAGAAAAATGATATAGAAGGCCTGCACCCTTGGGAATTTCCCGGCGGAGGACTGCTCTTTCATGAAGATTTTGAAGCCGGACTACGGCGGGAAGTCAAGGAAGAAACGGGCCTGTCCATTGTCTTAGAAGCGCCTGCCGGTATTTGGAGCTATCAGAAGGCCGACGGCCAATTTTTAAATGGCGTCATTTTTACGGCCATGGCCGATTCTGAACAGGTCGTCGTATCGGATGAGCATCGGGACTATCGCTGGGTGAAGCCGGAAGAGCTGTCGGACTACCGACTGCAGGAATCGCTGCAGCAATCCTTGAAACAGATGAAACAATTTTCTTATGAAAAAAGTCATGCCTTACTGAGTGGCTTTTTGAAATATATATGAGGTATTGAGAATTTTATGAATAGAGAAAAACAACAGCGGGCGCCTTTTGTCGAAGCATTGGAAGCCTATTGTCGGCTGAAGATGAAGGCCTACCACACGCCGGGCCATAAATTAGGACAGGGCATTTCGACGTATCAGGAGAAACTCTTTGGCCCGGCCCTTTCAAGAGACCTTGGCGTCATGTATGCTTTGGATGATTTATTTCAGCCGGAAGGAGCGTTGAAAGAAGCCATGGAATTGGCAGCCGACCTTTACGGTGCCGGTCGCACCTTCTTTTCCATCAATGGGACGACGGCCTGTATCGAGGCCATGATTTTGGCAGTCTGCCGAGATGGCGATGAAATCATCATCCCACGAGAAGCGCATAAGAGCGTCATCAGCGGCCTCATCTTAAGCGGTGCCATTCCGGTCTATATGGAAAGCCGTTTTGATAAAGCTCGGCAAGTGTCGCTGGGGCCGGATGTATCGGCGTTAAAAAAGGCCATAGAAGCCCACCCGAAAGCCAAGGCCGTCGTCTTTACCTATCCGACGTACGATGGAATCGCTGGAAACTTAGAAGCCATGACCGCTTATGCCCATGAAAAAGGGCTCTTTGTCCTCGTTGATGAAGCCCATGGGGCTCATTTAGGCTTTTTACCGGATCTTCCCAAGGAAGCCCTGCAGTGCGGAGCCGACTGCGTTGCCCAAAGCACGCACAAGATGGCCGGCTCTTTGACCCAGACGTCGATGCTTCACTGCCGCCGCGGTTTTCCCTTGAGCGACCGCCTGGCGGCGTCCATGGCTGTCGTCCAGTCGACGAGTCCTCATTACTGGTTCTTGGCGTCCCTTGATAGTGCGCGGCAGCAATTGGCTCTCCATGGGTCGGACCTTTTGGAATCGGCGCTCTCCTTAGCTCGATACGTGAGGCAGGAAATCAATGCCATTCCGGGTCTATCTTCGTTTGGCCGGGATATTGTGGACGGCGTTGTCGTCACCGGCTTTGATGAAACGAAGATCACCATCGATTTTTCCGGAGTCGGCCTCGATGGTATCGAAGCCGAAAAATGCTTGCGTCGAGAAGGCATTGAAGTGGAATTGGTCGCCGGAAATCACGTCCTGGCCTTGATTACCCTGGGCGATACGAAGGAAACGGCTCAGTCCCTTGTCGATGCCTGCCGAGCTATTGCCTCAGGAAAAACTCTTTGTGCAGCTGCACCCGGTGATGAGCCGCCCCTTCCCGTGCCCCAGGTTGCTGCTGCTCCGCGCAAGGTTTGGAACGGGCCGGTGGAACAGATTCCCTTCGACGAAGCCGGTGGCCGTGTGGCAGCTGAAACGGTGACCTTTTATCCGCCGGGTATTCCGGCCCTGGCGGCCGGTGAAATCATTACCGAGGCCTGCCAACAATATATCCATCATAAGATGGGGCAAGGCTACAAACCCAATGGCCCGGCTGACGGAACTTTACAGACGATACGCGTGCAGAAGGAGGATTCCCATGAAGGGTAAATTATTCATTATTGAAGGCGGCGACGGCAGCGGAAAGGCGACGCAGACCAAGCTTCTGGCGGAGCATCTGAAGAACGACGGCTATCCCGTTATGGCCGTCAGCTATCCTGATTATGACAGTGATTCCAGTGCCCTCGTCAAAATGTATTTGCGCGGCGACTTCGGCCGCGATGCCGATGCAGTCAATCCTTATGCCGCGTCTGCTTTTTTTGCCGTCGACCGCTTTGCGTCCTATCAAATGAAGTGGAAGGCCTTTTATGATCAAGGCGGCATCGTCATTGCCGACCGCTATACGACGAGCAATATGCTCTATCAAATGATTAAGATCGACGATGCGGACCTTCGTAAAAACTACCTCGATTGGCTTGAGGATTTCGAGTTCCGAAAGATGGGACTGCCCGAACCAGATGCCGTCTTTCTCCTCGACGTACCCTTAGCGGTAACCCAGGGGCTGATGGCTGACCGCGTCGGAAAAACGGGTGGTGAGACCGGGGACATCCATGAAAAAAACGGGCAGTTTCTGGCGAAATGCCATGCAGCGTATGATGAACTGGCGCATCGCTATGAATGGAAGCGGATTGCCTGCGCTGAAGGCGGGCAGCTCCGTACCATCGAGGCCATTCATGACGATGTATACCGCCGTGTTTTGGAAACGGGCATACAGCCTGTCCATCAATAAATACCAGCCCGATGCGGCCCTGGCAGGTACTGAAAATACTAGACTTTATAGGGATTTTTTAATATAATAAGTTATTAAGGTATTTCTTAATAGGGAGGTGAAAGCTATGGATGAGACCTTGTTTGATCCTATCATCGGCCATCGCCGATTGAAGGCAAAATTGGCTCGTCTTATCGATGAAGACCGCCTCCCTCACGCCATGATTTTCGCCGGCCCTGCCGGTGTCGGCAAAACCATGATGGCCGTTGCTGTTGCTTCAGCCTTGGCGGGTCGTCCCGTCTTTCGCGACTTGGCTCCCTCAGACGACGAAGCCCTTGTCGCCGATGGAGATGACGCCTTTTATCTGGCGCCGATGGGGGCGATGCTGAAGGTGGATCAATTTCGGCAGCTCCAAGGCGTATTAGCCCTTCAAGGCGAACGAGGCCGGCGCCGGATTTGCATCATCGACCATGTAGAGACGATGAATGTAGAATTTGCCAATCGTATGCTGAAAACCTTGGAAGAGCCGCCGTCCGGCGTCTGTTTCATTCTGGTTACGGATCAGCCTGATTTGCTGCTGCCGACGATTCTGTCGCGCTGCGTTACCTTTACCTTTGATCCTGTCGGAGACGATGAGATGCGGGAGGGACTGCAGCGGCTTCACCGCAGCGGCGGTAATTTGGACGACGCTATCCTGTGGGGCGGCGGTATTGTCCGCACCGTCCTTCGTTATCTCGACGGGCATGGAACGGAGAAGGCCCATTTTGCCGTGGACTTCTTAACGATTATGGCCAAACATGCCTGTCCTTATTCGAAATGGCTTGTCGTATCGGCCAATTTGACCGATCGTGAAACGACGGAAATCTTAGGCTGGATCAGTCTCTTATTGCGGGACATGGCCGTCCTGCGCAGCGGAGCCGGCCAGGAATATGTCCGTTTAAAAGGTTATATCTCCGATATGACCGAATTACTGCCGTACTGGACGGATGATGCCGTCTTTGCCGTGTCGTCAGTGCTTCATGAAGCGCTGGAAGCGGTGACGCGCCATGTCAATGTCCGCTTAGTTTGGGACTATGTCAGTCTCCGGACGATACGGCTCAAAGGAGGATTTTAAGTGATCGTTGTAGGTGTGCGTTTTAAACCTGCTGGAAAGATATACTATTTTGATCCCGATAATATTGAGCTCGCCTTGGATGACGGAGTCATCGTAGAAACGGCGCGAGGGATGGAGTTTGGTAACGTCGTCATTCCGCCGCGCGACGTCGATGATTCGGAAGTCGTCCAGCCGCTGAAGCCGATTATCCGCAAGGCTACGGCCAAGGATTTGCGCCAGGTTGAGCGGAATAAGGAACGGGAGAAGAAAGCCTTCGGTATCTGCCTGACGAAAATCGCCAAGCACAAGCTGCCGATGAAGCTCATCGATGTCGATTATACCTTCGATATGGGAAAAATCATCTTCTTCTTTACGGCTGACGGCCGTATCGACTTCCGCGAACTGGTCCGCGATTTGGCTTCGGTCTTTCGTACTCGTATTGAACTTCGCCAAATTGGCCTTCGCGATGAAGCCAAGATGATCGGCGGTATCGGCTACTGCGGCCGGCCGCTGTGCTGCGCGACCTTCCTCGGGGATTTCAAGCCCGTGTCGATCCGCATGGCCAAGGGCCAGGGCATGTCCCTCAATCCGACCAAGATTTCGGGGATCTGCGGCCGCCTCATGTGCTGCCTGCGGTATGAAAACCAGCTCTATACGTCTGGCGAACTGAAGTGCTGCAACTGCCAGCAGAAAGGCTGTGAACAGCAGAAGCCGCCGGCCGTCGGCAAACGGGTCATGACCGATGAAGGCGTCGGTACGGTCCTTCGCGTTCACATGAAAGATAAGACTGTCAAAGTACAGCTTGAATCGGGCCATAATATCAACGTTCCCTGGTCCGACGTAGGAGAAACGGAACATGAAAATTGAGCTTGGTCCTCACGAACGGTTGGATGACTTGATCCTCGACGGGATGAAGGTCATTCAGCGGGACGATCAGTTCTGTTTTTCCATCGATACCGTTTTATTAGCTCATTTTGGAGCCGTGCCCCATGGGCCGGCTCTTGATTTGGGGACGGGGACAGCGGCCATTCCCTTGATCCTGACGGCTCGCGGTGCACGCGACCTGACGGGGATTGAATTGAATCCGGTTATGGCCGATATTGCCGGCCGCAACGTGGCTTTAAACGGACGCGATGACCGCATCCGCATCGTCGAAGGCGATTATCGCCGCATCCGGGAATGGGCGCCGTCCGGGGCCTTTGCCGCCGTCTATGCCAACCCGCCGTATCGGGAAAAAAGCCGCGGCGCCTACAGCGACGTCGACGGAATCCGAAGAGCCTGCCATGAAGAAACGGCGTCCTTAGACGATGTCCTCGATGCGGCAAAATACGCGTTGAAGTATCACGGTCGTTTTCGCATGGTTCATATTACCGAGCGGCTGACGGATATTTTAGAAGCACTGCGGGCCCGTGACATCGAGCCTAAGGTCCTGCAGATGATTCATGGTCGCCCCGATAAAGAGGCCAAGCTGTTCCTCATTGAGGGCATCCATGGCGGAGGTAAAGGCCTTTCCGTCCTGCCGCCGCTCATCGTCCATAAGGCCGATGGAAGCTATAGTGAGGCCGTGGATCGCTTATATGGAAGATAAGGCGGTGTCCTTTGTCAGCCGTCTTTTTTCTGTGAAAGGAGTATTATGCCGGAAGTTTTTCAAAAGGGGACGCTCTATCTCTGCCCGACGCCGATCGGCAACTTAGAGGACATCACGTACCGCACGGTACGCTGCCTTCGAGAAGCCGACCTCATTGCGGCGGAAGATACGCGCCATACGAAACAGCTGCTCATGGCCTATGATATCGATACGCCCCTTACCAGCTATCACGAACATAATAAAGCTGAAAAAGGGCCGCAGCTCATTGAAAAATTGCAAGACGGCCAGATGATTGCCCTGGTCAGTGACGCCGGCATGCCGGCTATCTGTGATCCCGGCAGTGATATGGTCCGCCTGGCCTTGGAAGCCGATATTCCTATCGTCCCTCTGCCGGGGGCCAATGCTGGCCTTACGGGGCTCATCGCTTCCGGCATGGATACGACGCGGTTCACCTTTGTCGGCTTTTTGCCGAAGACGCAGAAACATCGCCTGCCGGCCCTGCAGTCCGTCGAGGCCTATGAGGGAACCCTCATTTTTTATGAAGCCCCTCACCGTATTCGGCAGGTCCTGGGTGAAATGCAGGAAGTGCTGGGCGACCGAAGGGCTGTTCTCTGCCGGGAACTGACCAAACGGTATGAACAGTATCTCCACGGCAGGCTCAGCGAGCTTCAAACCGCCCTTTCCGAGCAGGGAACGCGCGGTGAATTCGTCATCCTCGTAGAAGGGATGACCAAAACGGCTGAAGAAGCCGATCCTGAAAATGTTGATTATGCAGCCCTGGTCCGGGAACTGATGGAACAGGGCGTTGATAAGAAAGAGGCTGTCCGGACTGTCGCCAGACGGTGCGGCGTGCCCAAACGTAGTGTATACCAGGCTGCGCTTAGTTTATAACACCGGCTCATTTGTCGGTATAGGAGGGAAATCCCATGTCTGAAAAAAGAAAGTATTATATCACCACACCGATTTACTATCCAAGCGCCAAACTTCACATTGGGCACACGTACTGCACGACGATTGCCGACTCCTTGGCTCGGTTCCACCGCCTGCGCGGTGACGACGTCTTTTTCCTGACCGGCTCTGACGAACACGGCCAGAAGATTCAGCGGGCTGCTGAAGAAAAAGGCGTTAAGCCCATTGAATATGTAGACCAAATCGTATCGCTCTTCCAAGAGTTGTGGAAAAAACTGAATATCTCCAATGATGACTTCATCCGGACGACGGAAGAACGCCATGAAAAAGTCGTCCAGGCCTTGATGCAGAAGTCCTACGATAATGGCGACATCTATAAAGGCGAATATAAGGGCTGGTACTGTACGCCCTGTGAAACCTTCTGGCCGGAAAATAAGCTCCCTGAAGGCAAACACATCTGCCCGGACTGCGGCCGGCCGCTGGAACTCGTCTCGGAAGAAGCCTACTTCTTAAAGATGAATAAATACGCCGATAAGTGGCTGAAATTTATTGACGAAAACCCCGATTTCATCCAGCCGGAATCGCGGCGCAACGAAATGATTTCCTTCGTTAAAAGTGGTCTCGAAGACCTCTGCGTCTCCCGTACATCCTTCGACTGGGGCATCAAAGTGCCTTGGGATACGAAGCACGTCGTCTACGTTTGGTTCGACGCATTGGTCAACTACGTAACGGCTGCAGGATATCTCGATGATCCTGAAAAGTTCAAAAAATTCTGGCCGGCTGACCTCCACCTGGTCGGTAAGGAAATCGTCCGCTTCCACAGCATCATCTGGCCGATCATGCTCATGAGCTGCGGACTTCCCCTGCCGAAAAAGGTCTTCGGTCACGGCTGGCTCATCGTCGATGGGACCAAGATGAGTAAATCCTTGGGCAACGTCGTCGATCCCATTCCCTTGATCGACCGCTATGGTGCCGATGCCCTTCGCTATTACCTCTTGAAGGAAATCCGTCTCGGCCAAGACGGTAACTTCTCTCTGCCGTCCTTTATCAACCGCATCAACTCCGACCTGGCCAACGACTTGGGCAACCTCTTGCAGCGTACCCTGGCCATGGTCGAAAAATACGAAGGCGGTGTCGTCGCTGGTCCGACCGTAAAAGAAGCTGTGGACGATGATTTGGCAGCCTGCGCCGTCGACACGGCTAAGCAGTTTGAAACGCTCATGGACGACATGAAGATCAACGACGCCATTAACGACGTCTGGACTCTCATCCGCCGCAGCAATAAATACATCGACGAAACGACGCCGTGGGTCCTGGCTAAAGATGAAGCCAAGGCGCAGCGCCTGCAGACGGTCTTGTACAACTTGATCGAAGCACAGCGCATCATCGCTGCTCTGGTCAGCCCCTTCATCCCCGTCAGTGCTGCCGATATGTGGCATCAGTTGGGACTTGGCGATTTCGCTAAAGCCAACCTCCAGGATGCGCAGCAGTGGGGGCTGTATCCGGCCGATACGAAAGTTGAAAAGGGTCAGGCCCTCTTCCCGCGCTATGACTTGGACGAAGAAATCGCTGAAGCCAAGAACGATAAGAAGGAAGAAGCCGAACCTGTCTGCCCGGCTGCTCAGGAACCGGTAAAACCGGAAATCACCATCGATGACTTCGGTAAAATCGACCTCCGCGTCGGTAAAATCGTAGCTTGCGAAAAAGTTCCTAAGGCTAAAAAACTGCTGAAACTGCAAGTCGACCTCGGTGTCGAAACGCGGCAGATCGTCAGCGGTATTTCCCTGTACTATAAACCGGAAGACCTCATCGGTCACTGCGTCATCGTCGTCACTAACTTGAAGCCGGTCAAACTCTGCGGTGTCGAATCGAAGGGCATGCTCCTGGCAGCTTCTGACGGCAACGACAACTTGCAGGTAGCCTTTGTCGACGGCATGGCTCCCGGCAGCCGCGTACGATAATGTTGTTCGATACGCACTGTCATATCAATGACAGCGCTTACGATACGGACCGTCCGGACGTATTGGCCCGGGCAGCCGAGGCCGGCGTCGGCTTGATGCTGTGCCCGGCAACGGATATGGCTACGTCTCAGGCCTGCATCGACCTTGCCAATGGTCATGACGGCGTCTATGCCGCCGTGGGTATCCATCCCGAGCTGGCGGCAACGGCGACGCCTGACGATGCTGCCAAGCTGCGTCAGTGGGTTCGTGGCGAGCAAAAAGTCGTCGCTATCGGCGAAGTGGGCTTAGACTATCATTGGCCGGAACCGGAACGTGACGTCCAGCAGGCCGTCTTCATCGACATGGTGAAGCTTGCCGTCGAGCTCGACGTGCCGATCATCATTCACGACCGCGAGGCTCATGGCGACACGCTGGATATCCTTCGCCAATACGGTAAGGGAATCCGCGGTGTCTTCCACTGTTACTCCGGAAGCCTTGAAATGACGGCTGAGCTCCTCCGTATGGGCTTTTACTTCGGCTTTGACGGGCCACTGACCTATCCCAATTCAAAACGGGCCAGACGGGTCGCTGAAAACCTTCCCTTAGACCGGATCCTCATCGAAACGGACAGCCCCTACTTGACGCCCCAGGCCCATCGCGGTCAGCGCAATGAACCGGCCTATGTCCGCTATGTGGCCGAAGAACTGGCAGCCCTTCGCGGCATCCGTGCCGAAGAAGCGGTCCGAATCACGGCCGAAAACGGCAGAAGACTGTTTAATCTTTAATGACATACATATCAGACGCGGGGCGGATAACCTTTCTGCCCCGCGTCTTTCCCTACGGGGAAATAAGAGAAAGGAGCTGCTTCTTTTATGGAACGAGGAAAGAGACCGAAAATAGAATTGACCGTTACGGGAAAATTGGGTACCATGGGCTGCCATCGCGGCCACCATATCGGCGAAACCTTTGATTATGACAGCGATCGAGGTAAAATTTGTCCCATGGCTATGCACTGTGCCTTTCCCTATATCGACATCCTTCGCTATGGCGGAAAACTTCCGGGACAGCCGGCAGGAGAAGCGGAATTCTGCTGTTCCGATGCCGACGTAGCCTTGGTGTTTAAGGCGAAAGTCATCGAATAATCGAAATCGTGATTTTATGGGAAAAAAGGGAACGGAAAAATGCTTGACAGGAGTTACTTTATTTGGTATGATATTCAAGTGTTCTGAAACAGACACACACTACATGCGGAAGTAGCTCAGTGGTAGAGCACC
>NZ_KQ958148.1 GCF_001546855.1 Megasphaera sp. MJR8396C
TTCGATAATGAAGTGCTTCTTTTTTTGTATGTCAAGATTAGTAGACAGTGGACTAGATATAAGTAGAGAAGCAGATTTAAGCAGCGAACAAGATTTAAAGGACCGAAGGGACGCATAAATCTTCGTGAGTCGCTTACTCCGGAGCAAAGCTTCGGAGTGGGTGGGGGAGTCTCAGGTCAGATAATCTCGGGTGGAAGCGACGCATAAAACTGACTGAATCGCTTACTCCGAAGTAAAGCTTCGGAGTGGGTGAGGGAATCTGGAATCAGACGTCTTTTAGACGGATGCCGAAGGCGACCAGATTGCCGTAAACAAGACTTATCGAGCCTTTCCAGATAGGAAGCCGTAGAGGTATATAAAACAGACTGAATCACTTAATCCTATTTTCCTTTCAGTTTCAGCACGCATATCTTCCTTTTATTCACTAAATAATAGCTATTCACTATAATACATATAATTATAGTAACTGATGATTCCGTTATATAACGATTTTTGGGACAGTTATGCCATTATTTTAAGCTATTCATGCTAATGCCGAAAAGGATAAGAAATAAGCTGGATATATCCTTTGTATTTTGAATACATCGCAGATATATATAGACTGTTTGTTGTCATTCTACTTTGAATGTGGTATAAATGTGTATGTAACTAAGAAAGGGGAGTTGATTCATATGGTAAAAAGTGTTGCAGCACCGCAGGCAAAGGGGAAGAGTGCTGAAGATAAAATTTTTGGTGCCAACAACCGGGCCGTTGCTTTGACAGAAAAATTAGGGGCTGATAAGGTCATCAACGGTACTGTCGGTTCCTTACTCGATGAAGACGGCAATCTGGTCATGCTTGATGTCGTACAAAAGGCTTACAAGGCACTGACGCCGAAAGAAATCGTTGCTTATGCACCGATTCAGGGCTATCCTGATTATCTGGAAGCTGCCATTGATCAGTGTTTTGGCGAATCCCGCCCGGACGGTTATATCCGTGCCTGCGCCACCTCTGGCGGCTCCGGCGTTCTCCATCACGTCATTCACAACTATTCTGAATGGGGTGACGACATCTTGACCAGTGATTGGCACTGGGGTGCTTACGGTTCTATGTGTCACGATAATGGCCGTAAGCTGCGGGAATTTAACTTGCTGACCGATGACGGAAAATTCAATTTCGAAAGCTTCAAAGAACATGTCAGCGATATGGTTGCTAAGCAGTACAACACGGTTATCATCATGAATTCTCCGGCCAATAACCCGACGGGCTTTGGCCTTTCTGACGCCGACTGGGATCAGGTCCTGGCCTTCTTAAAAGACGTCGTCAAAGGTAAGGATAAGAATATCATCTTCGTCTCGGACGTCGCCTATCTCGATTATAGTGGTGAAAAGCACGAATGCCGCAAATTCTTCAAAAAATTCGGCAATATGCCGGACAATGTCTTCATCATCGTGGCCTATACCTGCAGTAAGGGCTTTACCATGTACGGACAGCGTATGGGGGCTATGATCGGTATTACGCCGAATAAGGATATTGCCGATGAATTTGTTGCCATCAACCAGTATACCAGCCGGGCTACGTGGTCTAATTCCAACAGCGCTGCTATGAAGGTCATGGCCAACATTTGCAAAGATCCGGCTAAAGTTGCCGAACTCGATGCCGAACGGGCTAAATATTTCCACCTCATCCAGGAACGAGCCGATTTGTTCATGAAGGAAGCTGACCAATGCGGTTTGAAATATTTGCGGTATATTTCCGGCTTCTTCATTACCATCCCCTTGATCGGTTCTCAGAAGGTTTGCGACGAACTGGAAAAAGAAAATATCTTCCTCGTTCCCTTGGAAAAAGGGATTCGTTTAGCTGTTTGCTCTGTTTCTAAAAACAAGATTCGCGGTTTGGCAGCGAAGATCAAAGCGACCTTTGATGCCGTCGGCGTTCAGCAGTAAGGGCTGCAGAAAGGATCGTGCCTTATGTTTAAATCCATCGGTGTCTGTGGAACGGGCAATATGGGGCAGGCTATCGTCAAAGGACTGGTGGCATCGAAAGCCATTGCCGCAGACCACATCTATCTCTATAACATCCATCGGGAAAAGGCAGCTGCCTTAGCCGAGGAAACGGGAGCTGTCGTCGTCGATTCTCCCTTGGAATTAGCCAAGCGCTCTCAGGCGCTCATCATGGGCGTCAAGCCGAATATGATGGAAAAGGCCCTGGCGTCTGTTCGCGACGGCCTGTCTTCGGACAGTGTCGTCATTTCCATCGCCGCCGGCGTGTCGCTGGAAAGCCTTGCCGGCTATGCCGGAGAAGCGACGAAAATCATCCGCGTCATGCCCAATACACCGGCTATGGTGGGGCAGGGCATGGCTTCTATTTCACCGAACGGCATGGTGACGGCCGAAGAAACGGCCGATGCCGTCGCTGTTTTTTCCAGCTTCGGTAAGGCCGAAGTCGTCGATGAAAAAATGATCGATGCCGTCTGCGGCCTCAGCGGAAGTGGTCCTGCTTACGTCTACTTGTTTATTGAAGCCTTGGCCGATGGTGCCGTTCTCGAAGGCATGCCGCGTCAGATGGCCTATACCTTTGCCGCCCAGACCGTGTTGGGGGCGGCGAAGATGGTTCTTAAAACGGGAGCCCACCCCGGCGCCTTAAAAGATGCCGTCTGCTCTCCCGGCGGGACGACGATTGAAGCGGTACGGACGTTAGAAGAAGGCGGTTTCCGTGCAGCCGCCATGAATGCCGTTCGTGCGTCGGCCGAAAAAAATAGAAACCTCTAGCAAATTACCCTGTGAAGGCGAATGTCTTCACAGGGTAATTTTTTGTTTTCCCTTTTAGTAAAATAAAGGAAATCATCTTGTTAGAAATCGTTTATAAATGGCTTTGTTATGCGCTTTTTAGATAATTTAAATATGATAAAAAGTAATAGTAAAAATAAGATTTAATTATTTTTGGTTTATAAACTCCAAGTTTTTATGGCGCTATATGCAAAATAGTAAAGAATATTGTGATTTATATCGAAAATAAGCATATGATTATGTCTAAATGTAATTTACAAACATTACTTTCAGGTATATAATAACAACCATAGAGCTTGTATCCGGATACAATCTAATATGAGAAACGGCGCTGCCCATAATATTTTATGGACGAGCCCATGCCTATTAATGGCGTGACGTGTATTTTTTATGAAAGGGTGTTATGTAATGGTTATCTTGGCCTTACTCCCGATTCTATTTCTCATCGTAGCATTGGGATTCTTGAAGATGGCCGGTTGGAAAGCGTGCCCAATCGCAGCCATTATCGCATTTATTGTTGCTGTGGCCGTTTATGACATGCCGGTTCCCATCGCTATTTCGGCGGCACTGGAAGGGGTTGCCCTGGCATGTTGGCCGATTTTGTTGGTCATCGTTATGGCACTGTTTGCTTATAAATTGACGGTTGCAACGGGCAGCCTGGAAATTATCAAACAGATGCTGACCACGGTTAGTGAAGACAAACGTGTACTGTTCTTGCTCATTGCTTGGGGCTTCGGTACTTTTATGGAAGGCATGGCCGGGTTTGGTACGGCTGTTGCTATTCCGGCAGCGATGTTGGTTGCCCTCGGCTATCCGCCGATTAAGACCATCGTTGCCTGCTTGATTTCTAACGCCGTAGCGCCTTCGTTCGGTTCCATCGGTATCCCGACGACGACCATGGCTGCCGTTACGGGTCTTGATTCCGGTGTCTTGGCTACGAAAGTTTCCATCGTATCCTTTATTCCTGACCTTATCGTTCCGTTCTTAATGGTTATTTGTATCGGCGGCGGCCTGAAAGCCATCAAGGGCGTCGGAATCGTTACTCTTCTTTCGGGCTTGGCTCTCGCTATCCCGCAGCTGCTCATTTCCGTGACCATCGGTGCTGAACTGCCGGTTATGGTTTCGTCCATCATCATCATGGCTGTCATCGTCCTTTATTCCAGAGCCTGCAAGACGACGAGCAATCCGGAATACCAGGTCGACTTCAAAACGGACGATCAGAAAGCTGTTTCCTTTGGCGAAGGCGTCAAAGCAGCTATGATCTTCATCTTGATCTTCGTCCTTCTCGTCGGCACGTCGAAACTCTTCCCGTTCATCAACGGACCTTTGGCTTCGATTAAAACGACGGTTCCTATCTACGCCGGTCCCGGTGCTAAACCGTACACCTTTACCTGGATCGCTGTCCCCGGTATCATGATCTTCATCGCCTCTATTTTGGGCGGCCTTTACCAGGGTGCTTCCGTTGGTAAAATCGCACAGGTCTTTAAAGACAACTTCGTCGGCCTGCGCTTCACGTACTTGACGATCATCACCGTCGTCGTCGTCGCAAAATTGATGACCTACTCGGGCATGACTAAAGAAATCGCCGATGCCCTGGTCTTTGCAACAGGCAACGGTTATCCGATTTTCGCTCCCTTTGTTGGCGGCTTAGGCGCTTTCATTACCGGATCGTGCACCAATGCCAACGTCCTCTTTGGACCGCTCCAGACTTCGGTTGCATCCAGCCTTGGAATGAGTCAGCCGTGGCTGGCAGGTGCAAGTTCTCTTGGCGGTTGTATCGGCAAGATGCTTTCTCCTCAGAGTATTGCTCTCGGTATCGGTGCTGTCGGTGCCGTTGCTGACGGCAAGGAAGGCGAAATCATGCGCGGCACTGTCGGTTATTGCCTCTTCTTACTGGTCATTGCCGGGCTCATCACGATCGCAGCGCCCAGCATCGTTCCCTTCTTAGTCAACTAATCTATATAGCAGGCAAGCATGAAAGAGTATGCTGCATATCTATGTAGCATACCCTTTTTCTAACAGGAACAATGTGATATAATCTGTTGTGAAATGTTCCTCATACGAAACGTTTCCTTATAGGAATAATACAATATTACTTTAAAGCATAGTAAAAATTCGTAAAAATAATCACCGTTTAAAATTTTTCGTTTGCCGCTGGTTTATTTAAAAATAAACCGTTCTTATGATAACTTATCATGGAATAGTACAAATCAATCGAAAAGTGATATGTATAAAATGTGCAAATGTAATTTACATGCATAGCAAAGTAGAGTATAATGATACCTGTAAGAGATAAACGAAGAATAAACACAACAGACTAGTTTATGTTTTCGTTATATTCGGTCTTAGTCTGGAAGTCATTTCCGGATGTAAATAAGTGTTATGCTTATTCTTTTCATTATTTGGAGGTATGTATTATGGCAAAAGGTAAAGTTTCACCAGAGTTAATTGAACAGTTCAAACAAATCGTTGGCGAAAAGTACGTTTATACGGACAAAGAAAAACTTGAACCGTATGCTCACGACGAAGTAACGGACCCTCATTACATGAAAGAACCGCAGGTCGTCGTTCTCCCTGCTACGACGGAAGAAGTTTCCAAAGTCGTAAAACTCTGTTATGAAAACGATACAGTTATGGTTCCGCGTGCTGCTGGTACGGGCCTTGCAGCCGGTGCTGTTGCTACGTTCGGCGGCGTTATCATCTCTATTGAACGCATGAACAACATCATCGAAATCGACAAAGACAACATGGTCTGTGTTACCGAACCGGGCGTCACCACGGCCGTTCTCCAGGAATCCGTTCAGAAGGAAGGCCTCTTCTACGGCGGCGACCCCTGCAGTGGGGACTCTTGCTTCATCGGCGGTAACGTTGCTACCAACGCCGGCGGTAACCGCGCTGTCAAATATGGGGTAACTCGTGACCAGGTCATGGGTATGGAAGTCGTTACTCCGAGCGGCGAAGTCGTAACGCTTGGCGGTAAATTCCGTAAAAACGCTACGGGCTACATGCTGATGCACCTCTTCATCGGTTCTGAAGGTACCCTCGGCATCATCACCAAGATTTACCTCAAACTGGTTGCTCTTCCGAAATACCAGATGGACCTCTTGGCTGTATTCGACAACCTCGACGACGCTATCGCTTTGACTCCGAAAGTCATGGGCGCCGGCATCACTCCGGTCTGCGTTGAATTCATGGATAACGCATCTATCAAACAGGTTGAAGTATTCCTCGACGAAAAACTGCCGAAATCCGACGTTGGCAACTACATCATCATCCAGATCGCTGGCGACAGTGAAGATGTCCTTGATGAACAGTGCGAAAAGATCGTCGAATTGGCTGAAGAAAACAACGCTATCGACTCCTTGGTTGCTGACCCGGCTGTTATTTGGAAATCCCGTAAAGCATACCTCGAAGCTGACCGCGCTCGCAGCTTAGTCTTCTCCATGGAAGATATCGTCGTTCCGATGACGGAAATCCCTGATGCTGTACAGCAGATTTCCCGTTTGGCTGAAAAATACGATGTCGCTATGCACTGCGCCGGCCACTGCGGCGACGGCAACGTCCATATCGATATCTTGAAAGATGACCGCACTCAGGAAGAATGGGAAGAAATGCTCCCGAAAATCCAGGGCGAAATCTACGCTCTCGTTTACCAGCTCGGCGGCCGCCTCTCCGGCGAACACGGCATTGGCTACAAACGTGAAGCTCTCCTCGAAAAATACACGGACCCCGTTGAACTCAGTATGATGAAAGCTGTTAAGAAAGCACTGGATCCGAAGAACATCATGAACCCGGGCAAAGTTGTCAGCATCAACGACGAAGTTCCGGTCGAAGAATAAGTTATAGTTGCATACTGAGGAAAAAGGGCAAGGCCAAGGCTTTGCCCTTTCTCTTTAGAGCTATGAAATGCTATGAAAATAGCGCGGATTTAGAAAGGGTGTGTACGTATGCAGAAGTTTGCAGTGCCTTTTGGCAAAGAAAAAATCAATTTTGAACTGCCGGATGAACAGGTAGCCGGCGTTCTCGTTTCCCATGCTCACGATTATAAAGCACCGAAATCGGAAGAAGAACTCGTTGCCGATGCCTTAGCCAACCCGATTGGCAGCCCGAAACTGAGCGAATTGGCCAAAGGTAAAAAAACTTGCGTCATTATTTCCAGTGACCATACTCGTCCCGTACCGAGCCATGTCATCATGCCGCAGCTCCTGGCTGAACTGCGCAAAGGAAATCCGGACATCGACATCACCATCCTCATTGCAACGGGGATGCATCGCCCGACAACGCAGGAAGAATTAGTTGCTAAATACGGCAAAGAAATTGCCGAAAACGAAAAATTCTCTATCCATGTCAGCCGTAACGACGAAGACATGGTCAGCATCGGCACCTTGCCGTCCGGCGGCGAATGCCTGATCAACAAATTGGCTGCCAATGCCGATCTGCTCGTTGCTGAAGGCTTCATTGAACCTCATTTCTTCGCCGGCATGTCCGGTGGCCGTAAATCCGTTTTGCCGGGGATTGCCAGCAAAATCACGGTTTTGGCTAACCACTGCTCGGAATTCATCGCCAGCCCCAATGCCCGTACGGGTATCTTGAAAGGCAACCCGATTCATGAAGATATGCTCTATGCTGCGAAAGCTGCTAACCTGGCCTTCATCTGCAACGTCGTCATCGACGCTGATAAGAAAGTCATCGCTGCTTTTGCCGGCGACCGCGAAGAAGCTCATTATGCCGGTGTCGACTTCGAAATGAAATTGGCCGGCGTTAAACCGATTCCGGCTGATATCGTCATCACGACCAATGGCGGCTATCCTTTGGACCAGAACATTTACCAGTCCGTTAAAGGCATGACGGCAGCTGAAGCTACTTGTAAAGAAGGCGGCGTCATCATCGACGTATCGTCCTGCTCTGACGGTCACGGCGGCGAAGACTTCTACAACAACTTGAAGAATGCTACGTCCCTCCAGAAGGCTATGGATGAAATCCTGGCCCGCGGCCGCAACGAAACGGTCTTTGACCAATGGGAAGCTCAGATCCTCATGCGCATGCTCCTGCGGTTTACGATCATCATGGTTACGGAAGCTCCGAAACAGATGATCGAAGATATGCACATGAAATACGCTTCGTCCATCGAAGAAGCACTGTCCATGGCAAAAGACGTATTGGCTGAAAAAGGCGTGAAAGAACCGAAGATCACCGTTATTCCTGACGGCGTATCGGTCATCGTAAAATAAGCGTTTCAGTCTATCCTTAGTGTTCATACTCCGTGTGAAATGATAGAACGCCCCTGCAAAAGTGAACCTTTTGCAGGGGCGTTTTTTTGGCGCCGAATAGGCATGATAA
>NZ_KQ958149.1 GCF_001546855.1 Megasphaera sp. MJR8396C
TTCTTGTTTATAAAATGTAAGTCAAGTAAGTAAGGGCGTACGGCGGATGCCTTGGCCATATCAGCCGATGAAGGACGCGATAAGCTGCGATAAGCTGCGGTGAGGTGCAAGTAACCTTTGACCCGCAGATCTCCGAATGGGGAAACCCGGCGTGAGTAGTCACGTCATCCTCTATGAGGATGGGTACCCGGTGAACTGAAACATCTAAGTAGCCGGAGGAAAAGGAATCAACAGAGATACCCCTAGTAGCGGCGAGCGAACGGGGCAGAGCCCAAACCGGATTGGGAAACCAGTCCGGGGTTGCGGACTGCTAACAAGTGCAGGCGTGAAGCAGAACCGGTTGGGAAACCGGGCCAGAGAGAGTGAGAGCCTCGTAAGCGCAAGCAAATGCATGGAGCAGGATCCAGAGTACCACGAGACACGAGAAACCTTGTGGGAAGCAGGGGGGACCACCCTCCAAGGCGAAACACTGATATGGACCGATAGCGAATAGTACCGTGAGGGAACGGTGAAAAGAACCCCGGGAGGGGAATGAAAGAGAACCTGAAACCGTATGTCTACAAGCAGTCGAAGC
>NZ_KQ958150.1 GCF_001546855.1 Megasphaera sp. MJR8396C
TTGCCAGCTCAACAGGGTAAACCCCATACAAAAAAAGAGCACTCAGGAAAATCCTGAGTGCTCTTTATCCAGTAATCTGGCGGAGTGAGAGAGATTCGAACTCTCGCAGGCCTTGCGACCTCTAACGATTTAGCAAACCGTCCTCTTCAGCCTCTTGAGTATCACTCCATGCGTCAACTGACTATATTAGTTTACTACAACGAGAAGTGATTGTCAAGGCTGATGTCTTATAAAACACTATTTTTCTAAAATGCGTTCTACCGATTCTACTTTAGCATCCATCATGTTCGTATAACCGGGTCGGATATCGGCTTTCATGATGACTTCCGTACGAATTCCCTGGTCCGTTAAATACTGCGTCGCTTTTTTGACGACAGCCATGACGTCATCCCATTCGCCTTCAATTTCCGTAAACATCGAATTCGTCCGGTTCGAAAGGCCTGACGCACGAATGATTTTAACGATTTCAGCGACATACGGGGCAAATTCATCTCCCGTACCGCACGGTGCAATGCAAAGGGCCACTAATGTATTCATAGTTTATACCTCCTCAACAGTAAAGGGATTTTGTGCAATATCGTCAGGTGTCGCAACATAGAGCTCATCGATAAAAGCAGATTGGAAGGAACCAGTCCCTTTTACGTAAGCAGCAGCTCGTTTGCCAGCCAGATTGTAGACAGCTGCCCCGGTAACGGCTGCAATAAAGGGGCTCGCCCCTGCCGCATAGACAGCCATGACGCCGCCAAGGGAGCATCCCGTCCCCGTAATAGAGGGCATCATAGCCGAGCCGCCTTTTGAAATGACGACTTGACGGCCATCGGTAATTAAATCGGCTTCCCCGGAAACAGCAACGGCGCCGCCCGTCCAATTAGCCAGGGCTATGGCCGCTGATTTTGCCGCGTATACGGCATCCGTCGAATCGACACCGCGCACATCAGACGTATGAGAACCGCCTTCTAAGCCCCAAAGCCCGGCTAAGGCGATGATTTCCGAAGCGTTGCCGCGAATGATTGACGGTTTATAAGGCTTACATTTCAGCAGCAAGTCCGTACGCATCTTTCCCATGCCGATGGCAACAGGATCGAGGACCCAAGGCTTTCCCCCGTCGTGAAGGGCCGCCGCCGTAAGGGGCAGGGTATCTTCGTATATAGGGAATAAAGTGCCTACGTTGATATACATCGCGGCTCCCACCGACGCCATGGCGACGCCTTCATCCGGTAAATAGACCATAGCGGCTGAGCCGCCGACAGCCAGCTGGGCGTTGGCAACGAAGTTAATCGTCACCGTGTTGGTAATCGACGGGGTCAGCGGATTCGACTCTTTAGCCAATTTAGCCGCTTGGGCGACGGCCGCAGATATTTCAGATTGAGTCATGTTATTACCACCTTTGTGATTTGCTATGTCTATTATAGCTTTTATGGACGGTAAAGTGAAGATGTTCAAAAAAGGCTCCTGCCGAAGATGGCGTCCGCTAAAAAAACTGTTTCCAAAAATGCCTAGCATGTGATTGCTATCAGCAATGATCCCTTTTGAGATACTTCATAACCATCAGAGTTTCACGAAATATATTCAGCGGATCTGCGCTAAACTGGCACGCTTTAAAAGCAGTCCCCGAACACAACAAGGGTCTATAGCCACTCTCCTAACGCCCTTCAAAAAGAGGGACCTTTCTCAAAACAAGGAAAGGGTAAAGATGGCTAAATAGTGCTAAATTTCGGGAAAGTGAGCCAGATTATGGCTTGTTTGTAAACACACCTTTACGTAAAATAAAATTATAGCCAACACGTCTACTAAAGGAGGCTTTCGATATGGATTCACTTTCTAATTTTTTTGCACGATTAGACGAACTTTATGCCGCTGGACGCCATGATGAAATCGAAGATTTTCTGCACCGCACGCTATCCAGACATCGAATATGCTGCGGCAGCCATGATACCATCTTTATCGCAGCCCTTAACGAATTGGGAACATATTACCGCGGCATTGGCCGTTATGAGGAATCCGCTAAGGCATTTGAAGAAGCTGGCTATGATATCCTCAGTTACGGTCAGAAAGACACCTCGGACTATGCAACTAATCGCATGAACTTGGCTGGAACGCTGCGTTTGCAAAAGAAATATAGTCAAGCTCTCGCCCTATATGAAGAAGCCCTAAATATCTGCCGCCGTCTTGACGGAGAGCAGAGTTATCATTATGCGGCAGCATTAAATAATATCGCTTTAGTTTATATAGATATGTCCCAATATGACAAAGCTTTGGCGACAGCACAAAAAGCCCTGGCTATCATCCGAAAGCTGCCGGGTGTTTTAGAAGAACAAGCTATTTCTCATATAAATTGCAGCACAGCCCATTATCACCTAGGTCAAAAAACAGCTGCCATTCAAGAAGCCGCAGAGGCATTGAGTTTATATGAAAAAATTCCAAAGAAAGGCATTCACTATGCCAATGCCCTAAATCTTCAGGCCGTACTCGCAATGGACGCCGGAAAATATGCTCAAGCCCATGAAAATTTTTTAAAATCGGCAGACTATATCAAAACCTTCTTAGGAAAAAATGAAGACTACCACAAAGCAATAGCCAATGCAGATAAAGCCGCTACTGCCATAGAACGAAAAAGCAAAAAAGATTCTCTCTCCTCAACCGCTAATGTAGCAGATAGAGACAAGACACAAGGCTTTGGATTGGCGCTGTGCCGTGACTACTATGAAACAATCGGCCAACCGACACTGCAAGCTCAATTCGCCTCGGTCTGGCATCGTATTGCCATTGGCCTTGTTGGAGAAGGATCTGAATGCCTTGGATTTGACGACGAATTATCGCGAGACCATGACTGGGGTCCATCATTCTGTATGTGGCTAACCAATGAAGACTATGCGACTTTTGGTCAAACGCTGCAAAAAGCCTATCTCGCCTTACCCAATGAATTCCGTGGATACCAGCGTCAAGAAACACAGGCCGGGAAAGGACGAACCGGCGTTTGGCGAATTTCTGATTTCTATCGTCATTTCATCGGTTTATCAAAAGCACCGGAAAATCTTGCTGAATGGATTCGTATTCCGGAATCCTTTCTGGCAAAAGCCACAAACGGTCAGGTATTTACCGATCCATTAGGACAATTTTCAACGATTCGCCACTCCCTTTTAACCTTTTATCCAGAAGATATACGTATAAAGAAAATAGCCTATTATGCTTGTCAAATGGCCCAAAGCGGTCAATATAATTATAAACGCAGCTTAGATCGTCACAATCCGGTTGCCGCCGCCTGTTCCCGTTATGAATTCATAAAAGCTGCGACAGCCATGACCTATATGCTCAATAAAAAATATATGCCCTTCTATAAATGGGCTCATCATGGATTACAGTATTTGCCGATTCTATCCGATATGTATGAAAAGATTACCGCATTGGCAACTACGGCAGACACCGCCATGGCGATTGCACGTATCGAAGAGATTTGCGAAATCATACGCACCGAATGGCGGCATCAAGGCCTGGCCACTGGAACAGACAGCTTCCTCCTAGCCTATGCCCCCATGCTCATATCTCATATTCAGAACGATACACTACGCCGACTACCTGCCTGGCAATTGTATTAAGGAGGCTTCGTTATGAAAAAAGACGAATTGATCCAACAAATTCTCGCCATAGAATGGCCCATGTTTCAAACGGTCCACAACTGGAAGGAACGTGCTGACTGTCAAGATGATGAACACACCTTTACAATTATGCGCCTAAGCCAGTTTGCAGCATGGGATGAATCGACATT
Source organism: Megasphaera sp. MJR8396C (assembly GCF_001546855.1). GTDB lineage: Bacteria > Bacillota > Negativicutes > Veillonellales > Megasphaeraceae > Megasphaera. The sequence goes on from NZ_KQ958150.1 coordinate 3,767, forward strand.
AATGTCCTACTATAAAGACTTACGGGAAACCAAAAAGGATGGCCGTAACATCATGACGGAAAAATATGCCTACATGATGGCTAAGACACATCCAAATGAATTTGCCCTCATTCAAAACGATTTGCCGGCTGTAAGTATGGAAAAGCGGCAGTTAGCCCATATGATTCTTCGCCAACAACTGCATTGGATGACAGAAATAACCCGTTCTTACCCGAATATAAAAAGAAAAGGGCGCCCTTTGCGCCAGTTGGACGCAAGTGCCGGAGAAACATCCTTTGAAACCTATACCCTAGGTGAACTCCTAACCTATTCGCTGACCACGCTGCAATCACTATGGGCTCATATACAACAGTTGAAGCGGCTGGGGCGAAACTTGAATCTCGAAATACTCCAATACACGGCAGCCTTATACGGCTTTACGTCTATCGACGCATTATAAAACAAAAATAGGGTTATCACAGAAAATAGATTCCATCCTGTGATAACCCTATTTTTATCGAATTGTTTTATACAACCATCGCTTCAATGCTGGCTTATGGTATTTTCAAATACGGCACTTTTTAATATAGAGATTTAAACAATGCCATAAAATTTTGTTTGTCGACAGATCTTGGATTGTTCGGCAGGCATCGATCTTCCACGGCATTGGCTGCCATAATCGGGATTGCCTCTTCATAGATGTTTCGATCTACCCTTTCTTTCAATTCTCCAATACGACACGGCATACCCATATCAGAAATAAGTGCTTTAAGGACACCTTGAAGAATCGAAACGGCTTGTTGGGACGACAAATCCCTCGACGCCAAACCCAATTTATAAGCAAGATCGGCATATTTTTCAGCCGTTCTTTCATCATGACTATTATAAGCAATTCCGGCTGGCAAGGCGATGGCACACGCCAATCCATGAGGAATATGATACATTCCGCCTAGTTGATGGGCTATGCTGTGGACGACACCGAGTCCCCCGATATTAAAGGCTATGCCGGCCATGTTGGACGCTTTAGACATGGCTTCCCTAGCTGCCATATTGGCCCCATAATGATAGCACCGAGGCAGATAATTTAAAGCCAATTCAATCGCTTTACAAGCAATGGCATCCGTAAACTCAGTCGCACCCTTAGCGACATAGGCTTCAAGTCCATGAGTCAAGACATCAAATCCGGTATTGGCCGTAATCGAAGCCGGAACAGACAGCGTTAACTGCGGATCTAAAATGGCAATATCTGCATACATGCTGTCATCAATAAGTGCAATTTTCCGCTTCTCTTCAGCATCCGTAATAACCGCAAAAGAAGTCATTTCTGATCCCGTTCCACTGGTAGTCGGCACTACGATGAAGACAGGATCCTGTGCAAAAGAATGGGCATCACCGGCAAAATAAATAACCCCTTTTGCAGTATCAATGGCAGCCCCTCCGCCAAAAGCAACGAACACCGTAGGCTGAAAGGAAATAGCCGCAGCCAATGCTTTCGCTACGTCATTTACGTTAGGATCCGGTGAAGCATCATCAAAAATCTGAATGGTATTAGACGGTGCAAGATGACGAGTTAAGCAATCGATGGTACCTGATTGTGTCAAAAATTTGTCGCATAAGACGAAGATCCGCTCCGATGTATAGATGTTAAAGGCTTCCAAGGCGTTTTGGCCGGATATAACTTTCGTTGCAATTTGACAGATATCCATAACCCTTATCACTCCTCAACGAATATTAAACATGTCCTTGAGCACACATTCACGAAGGCGGCAGAATGATTTAGGGCTGGTAAGTCCTTCACCCGTTGGACCTGCAATCGTGAAAGTAGGATACCCTTGTCCACCAATACCCAGACCTGCATAAGACGGCCCGTTTTTAACAAAAATAGTGGTTTCCATGAGCTTGGCCATCTTGCTCAACTTCGCAATATTGGTTGAATGCATCATAGCGCTGTGGCGATTGCCGTGTTCGGCTTTATAAGCCCATTCAATAGCCTGATCTACATTGTCGCAGCGAACTAAAGGTAAAATAGGCATCAGCATTTCGTTCTGGACAAAAGGATGATTATTCGCAACTTCCATGATAATTAACTTCTTCGTATCTTCGACTTCGATCCCGATGTGATGCAAAATATATTTAGCGGATTTACCGACAAATTCGACTTTCGGTCCCGTTCCCTTTTCATTCGCTACGAGTTTCCATAACCGTTCAATCGTATCGGCATCGGTGATTTCATATGCACCTGCACCTTTCATATTGATGCGCAGGTAATCAAAGATAGAGTCAACGGCAAAGACTTCTTTTTCGGCGATACACGGTACATTGTTATCAAAAGAGCTGCCATCGACGATATCTTTAGCCGCCTTTTCTATATTTGCCGTTTCATCGACAACAACAGGAGGGTTCCCCGGGCCGGCACCAATCGCTTTCTTACCAGAAGACAAGACCTTCTTAACGATTCCGGGGCCGCCGGTGGCAACAACCATACGGACTTTAGGATTATGAATCATTTCATCCGTTGCCTCAATAGAAGGTTCCCGTACCATGGTAATCATGTTCAGCGGAGCCCCTGCTTCATATAACGCTTTATTAAGGAGTTGTACGAGAAAAACAGATGTTTTCTTAGCCCGTGGGTGCGGACTGAAAACGACCGTATTACCGCCGGCAATCATCCCAATAGAATTATTAATAATGGTTTCCGTCGGATTCGTGGTCGGTGTAATAGCTCCGATGACGCCAAAGGGGCTGTATTCGAACAAAACTAACCCATGTTCACCGGTACGGGCATCGGTTCTTAAGTCTTCAATGCCCGGCGTATACCGAGCTGCCGCCGTATTTTTAATAACCTTATCTTCATAACGGCCAATTTCGGTTTCTTCAACAGCCATACGCGACATCATCTGCATATTCGTTTTATCTAAGCAGGTTTTACGAATCACATCCACCCATTTCTGTCGTTGCGATGGCGACTGAAAGAGAAGCATGTGTTGAGCGGATTCCGATGCATTGATAGCATCCGACATCGTCGTAAACACGCCATATTCATCAGGTACGTCCGAAATATCCGATACGACCGGTTGATTCCCTTCTTTTTGCAACTGTCGTACTGCCTGAGCAACTAACTGCTGCAGAACGACAGGATCTATGGTTGTACTCATATTATGTACCTCCGTTTATTGATTCACTGCAATTCCCAATGGTGTTACGAACAGACAATCATTCGGTTTATGTACCGGAATATGCAGAGTTTTTTCAAAGACATTTTCAAATTCGCTAAAGCAACAAGCTCCACCGACAAGATAAATATTTTTTACTTCATATTCATTCACAAAAGACTTTACAATAGACGCCATTTTTTCAACTACGGGATAAATAATAGGAAAGACAAGAGATTCTTTAGACCTGTCTATCTTTAACTTTTCTGCAGCCAGCTGATCGATTCCATAATAACCGGCTAAGACTAATGTCATATGCGTTCCGCCCGTGGCTTCATCGGCGGTATAAATAACTTTATTGTCATTTAATATGCTGATCCCCGTCGTACCGCCGCCAATATCAACGACGGCTCCATCGTGAATGTCCAGCACGGTCGCTGCGGCTGTCGGCTCATCCATAACCTTAATGACAGATAAGTCAGCACCTTCGACACAATTGACAATGCAGCGAGTATTTCCTTCTAGAATACCTGGTGGAATCGCTGTCGCTGCCTGAGTTAATTCAACGCCTAGTTTTGCTTCTAATGTCGACTTTAATTTTTTCAAGGCCTGTATCGCGCCAACATAATCAACGACAATGCCGTCACGAACAACAGTGGAATGAACAGACATTCCAGCCACTGGACGATTGTCCTGATCAACCACAGCCATCACAATATTAGCGGTTCCTAAATCAACCCCAACCTTAAGAGGTCCTTCGAAGGGGTGAACCTCCCCAGAGGAAACTAAAGAAGCAAAATCAGCTAGTTCTTTGTTTTCAATAATCATATCGTCCTCCTTGTCATTCAGGACAAATCATGACATAATCACGATTGCTCAAAGAACAGGCATTTGCCTCATCGACGTCAATATGCATTTCTAAACCAGCTGTATCCGATACACGAATGATGACATCGCCTAGAACCCCCTGGCGTTCACCAAACGTTTTGACATTGACAACTTGTCCATCTCGCAAATGACGTGCCCGTGCTTGGGCTGGGGTCATATGGATATGCCGTGCGGCAATAATGACACCGCAAGACAGTTCAACGGTCCCTTTGGGGCCAATAAGGGTTATTCCAGGAGTCCCTTGAAGATGGCCTGATAAGGTAATGGGGGCTTTTATACCTAAGCGAAAACTATCGGTCTTACTAATTTCCACCTGACTTTGTTTACGGACAGGTCCCAAGATCCGAACATGCTTAAATGTCCCTTTGGGCCCCTGTAAGGTTACCGTCTCATTTGCAGCAAACTGGCCAGGTTGACCCAGTTCACTCTTATGCGTTAACGCATACCCTTCACCGTATAGTATATCGAGATCTTCACGGCTGACATGAATGTGCCGATTGGATACTCCAATGGGTATACTAAAATTTTCATAATACTGGACACTTTCTAGAATCCTTTTAGTTAGTACTGTCACCATATCCTGACTCATAGCTTAAGCCCCCTATACGCTTATTCTTCTGCCGGAGTCGAAGGCTGTGACAAATGAGGAAGAATTTTTTCAACATCCGTATGCGGACGAGGAATTACATGGACCGACACAACTTCTCCGACAGCTTTGGCTGAAGCCGCTCCTGCATCAACAGCTGCCTTAACAGCTCCGACATCTCCACGAACCATAACGGTAACTAACCCCGATCCAATCTTTTCATAACCAATCAAGGAAACATTGGCCGCTTTAACCATGGAGTCAGCCGCTTCAATGGAACCGACAAGCCCTTTGGTTTCTACCATTCCGAGTGCTTCATTTGACATAATATACGCTCCTTTAATTTAAATTATCAATAATTCCAACAATAGCTAGGTCAATCGGCTTCAACCGCATCGTTTCTGCCGTTCTGGTAGCCGACCCACTGGCAACAAGAACGATCTCACCAATACCTGCACCGACATAATCCACAGCCACTTCTTCACTGCCGTAAGGAACACCGGAGCTCGATTCAAAGCGAACGATCATTAACTTACTGCCCACTAAGCCATCTTCTTTTTTTGTAGATACGACGGAGCCCGTCACTTTAGCTATTTTCATAAGTAATACCTTCTGTTTTTTATCATCAATACATTTCTACTCACAATATTTCTAATTCTGTTCAGACCCGGGACTCTTCACATCCTCCGGCTTCGAGGAAATAACGTCCGGTTCGTCGATACTAAGGGTTACACTTTCCTCTACCTTAACAGCCGGTTGTGGTTTTCGAGTTCGTCGAGGTCTCCTCGTCGTCCGTCTTGGCGGCGTCTTTTCTTTTTTCTCAGCAACAGCCTGAGGTTTTTCATCCATGTAAAAATTAGGCCGATTGTTTTCTCCAGTAGGAGCCTGAAAACATGTACCTAACGATTCATGGGGCCGGGCAATGATATCGCTTGATACAAAAGCCTTACAAAGAATTGCCTTAGCTGTACCGGCTTCTACGGCTGCACGGACAGCGCCGACATTACCATTCACTTTAACCGTCATCATGCCGTTGCCACGAGCAGCTTCCAATCCTAATAAAACGACATCAGCGGCTTTTACCATGCAGTCTGCCACTTCGATGGCACTGCTCAAGCCTCTGACCTCAATAAGGCCTAACGATTTTTCCACAACTCATCACCTGCCTTTCCTCAAGTCCTGCAAATATCGATGCCCCGGCGCAGGGCTTCATCCGAAGCATACGCAGTAACAATCGTATGTTTCCCGATAATCAAAGTGGTTCCTTCTTTATAGGAATATAAATCAGCTGCCGTTAAAACAGTATCATCACGAGCTACAGTTACTGTTTTTTCTTTTTCAATACCACCGGCAACGGTGTCGGCCGGCACCTCCAGATGTCCCGGAGGAAACTGTCGGCCGATAGTCACGTTATATTCAAGGAGTTGCCGGTAATACATTAAGATTCGCTGAACGTACGCATCTGGCTCATGGCCTGTAAATCTGGTCAATCCAGACAATTGTAAGTGGACAGCAGCTCCAGCCGAAAAACACCTTGCTAACCATTTTGTTGCAAATGTGTCTGCTATCCCCAGCGCCGCTTTCACAATGAAGTCTTGCGATGCAACAGGATATACCGTTAAACTATTGCCTAAGGACAACGATATGGATTGCGCCTCGCTAACTACCTTGGCAAAAGGACAGGAGGTTTCAATACTATGCCGTAACTGCTCTATTTTACGGTCTTCAACGATAACAGTCACCGTTTCATTTGACGACAAAGAATGCAGAAAACTTGTACAGCGGCAATCGAAGGAATCTGCAAAGACGACGTATATCTGCCTTTTATCCTGATCCTGTTCGGCCAAGACTTTCCGGATGGCCCGTAAAATTAAATCCTGCAAAATTCGTTCTTTATCGCTTTCCATGTGGTTCCTTCCTATTAGTCAAGATGCGGAAGAATCTTTTCAACATCCGTGTGAGGCCGAGGAATTACATGGACGGAAACTACTTCCCCAACCATCTTTGCCGAAGCTGCCCCCGCATCGACGGCAGCTTTTACAGCGCCAACATCACCGCGGACCATAACGGTAACGAGTCCTGACCCGATTTTTTCATAACCGATCAGCGTTACATTCGCAGCTTTAACCATCGAGTCAGCTGCTTCAATCGAACCTACCAGTCCTTTTGTTTCTACCATACCTAATGCTTCATTTGTCATTATAATGCCCTCCTTTTGTTCTTCTTATTAAATATACGGTGTTGTCGTTGATTTAGGTTCATCGCCAAGAGCCCCTAACAATTTCTTACCTACTTCAATAGATGCCTTAACGGCTTGACGAACAGCTCCGGAATCCCCGCTGAAACATAAGATAACTTCGTTGGAGAAACTCGTGCCGCCATTCCCCGGCGACGAATAGCCGACAACTTCAACATTTGCTGCTTTAACAGCCGTATCGGCCAACACAACCCCGATGGCCGCCGGCCCTGCACAAGTCATGCCAAAGGCCTTCCCTAACTTAGCGCCTAACGCTTTTTCCAGGCAATAGCTTGCCCGTGCCGAATACTGGAATTCCAAATGGCCGGCCTCATTGCCATACACATCCCCAAAATACTTCGGTAATACCTGCAAAGCCGTTTCAACGGCCCGCCGAGCATCTGATACATCTTCTGCTCCAATTAAAATAAGCGATCCATGGCCGGCTCCACCTTTCGTATCTCGAGGTAATTCTACAGAAATAATTTCTGTATTGGTCGCTTTTACGGCATCATCAACAGCCATAATTTGCGGACCTGCTCCAGTACGACCGCCAATGATACCGATCGAACGGAATTTACCAAGTTTCATCGAATCTTTAAGCATGGGGTCTACACTGGCAATAACCAAACCAATCGTATCTCCCGTAGAGGTTCCAACAAATTCCGTCTGACCCAAAGCCTTGCTGATACCTGTGGCATCGCCTTTCATGAGCGACTGTCCGGCTGGTTCCGATGCAGTCGATGCAGCCGTTGAACCCAGTTCTGCCTTAACCTGGTTCATGACTTTTTCTAATAATTTCTGATCCATAATAAACCTCCTCATGACTCATCGCCTATACGGCAGCTTAACCCAGTCTGTTCGATAATAGGGCGATACTTTTCTAATTCTTCATTGCTAAGCGATTTAGCAGAAAGTCGATTCATTTTATATTCAATTCCCATCATGCGATACTTGTTTTCCCCCAAAGAGTGGTAGGGGAGCAGGTGAATGTAACGAACGTTTCCTAAAGATGCTGCAAATGCTGCAATGTCTCGGAGATCCTTCTCCGATGCATTAAATTTAGGAATGACAGGCACGCGAATGACTATCGGCGAAAAAGCACTGATTCTCCGAGCATTATTTAATATGAGCTCATTAGAAACACCGGTAAATAGCCGATGCTTTTCCGGATCCATATGCTTGATATCCATGAGAATATGATCGATATACGGCACGAGGTTGAGGTATGTTTCAGTTTCTGCACACCCTTCCGTTTCGATAGCCGTATTCCAACCTTGAGCTTTGCAGGCCTTTAAAAGTTCCCCCGCAAAGTATGACTGCATCAGTGGATCCCCGCCGGATAAGGTAATTCCGCCGCCAGAGTGGCGGAAGGTAGATCGATCTTTTTTCAGGATCTCAATGAGTTCCCCAATGCGAATCGATCTGCCCTTCATAACCAACGCATCATTCGGGCAAACAGCAGCACAGTCTCCATTCCCGGTACAAGCCTGGTAATCGAACTGCCGCTGGCCATCTGGAGTAAATTTCACAGCATGGCTTTGACAAGCCGTTTCACACCGTTTGCAGAAAACACATTTCGCTGCGTTATATAGAACCACGGGACGGCGTCTCTGTGATTCTGGATTACTACACCACCAACAGGATAACGGACATCCTTTGAGAAAAACAATTGTCCGAATTCCAGGACCGTCATTTAGGGAAAAGCGCTGAATATCGAAGATATCGCCTTCTGCATTGTAATCAATGGTAATTTTCGACATCGTTCGGCCCCTTTCTCTTGCAGGTCACCTTAAAATTCAAACTCTGTACGATCAATAATGTTATCCTGTACTTCTTTAGCCAAGGAGATAAACTGTGCCGAATACCCAGCAACCCGAACGACCAAATCTTTATGCTGTTCCGGATTTTTCTGAGCTTCTACCAGTGTTGCCTTGTCAATGACATTGAACTGAACGTGCATGCCCTTATTATCAAAGTATGCCCGGCACAGTGCGGCAAAACGCTTCAGCCCTTCATCACCTGCAAGCGCTGCGGGATTAAATTTCTGATTGTACAGCGTCCCGTTAGAGAATGTTTCATGTTCTAACTTAGCAACCGACATAACAGCGGCTGTCGGGCCATTGGTATCACAACCTGCACGCGGCGATACGCCATCAGCAAGCGGGGTCCAAGCCAATCGGCCATCCGGAAGAGGCGCAACATCTTTACCAAAAAGAACGTTTGCCGATACGGGGTAACAACCGGCTTGGAACTGGCCGCCGCGAGGATTCTTATATTTCTGTACTTCGCGAGCATAAATCTGCCCCGCTTCGCGAGTAATAATATCGACGACGTCATCATCATTCCCAAACCAAGTCGTGTTTTCCATAATTCGTTTGATTTGCTGATACCGACCCATATCGCCACTAACTTCTGCCGTCGGAGCCGTCGGTGTCGTCGAAGTCCCCTGAAGATTCTTTTGCAATTCGTTAATGTCGATACTCCCTTTGGTAGATAAGATTCGTTTAACGGCTTCATAAATTTGACGTTCATCCAAATCCTTCAACGCTGACGATTCCCCGGCAGCACAACATCCCTGGCCAAACCAAGTTGCAAGCTTTCCAGTTTCATCAGGATAGCCAAAGTTATGATCCATAGCCGCCTGCAGTTCTTCCATCGTGACTTCGCCTTTTTCAAAGACATGCTTCTGGATCGCCATGAACGAATCGCCATTATCAGCTACGCCAAAGGCTTGAGGACCGGTGAAGTTGTAAATGGCCCCGCCTTCCTGCATGGATTTACCGCGGCCTAAACAATCGTCGACAAGGGCCGATTCAAATGGCAGCGGTGCCCGTTCAGCATGGGCATAATCGACAGCGTTATCCGCTTCAACTAACAGTTTAACGAAGTATTCCATCTGTGTCTTATAGGCCTGCACTAAGTCGCTGAGGTTTTTGAAGTCTTTCATTTCACCCGTTTTAGGTCCGAGCTGAATCTGACCATTACGGCCATTATGCAAGGTAATATCTAATACTTTTGCGATGTTAAAGAATGCCGCATCGTGCCAGCCTTCCGTCTTATGAGGTACTTGCGGTTCAACACAACCGATAATACAATAGTTACGAGCATCTTTTAATGGGATGCCTCTGTTCATCATAGCCGGAATGATGACTTCATCATTATACATAGCCGGATAGCCTAACCCTAAACGAACGAGTTCACAAGCTCTGTACAGGAATTCATCGGGCGTCCGGTTCGAATATCGGATAGAAAACGACGGAGCCGCCATCGCCACGTGAGCCGCTGCATCAATCATCATATACGATAACGGATTCGTAGCATCAACACCGTCTTCATCCTGGCCGCCGCATTGAATATTTTGGAAAATAGCATAACCGGCAAAAGCCTGATCGGAGATGGCGTCACGGGTTTTATTGAGATCATTGAATTTAATCCAAACATTATCCAATAATTCTTGTGCAAAATCATGACTGATCGTGGTATCTTGTTCCAGGTAAGGATACATGTATTGATCAAAACGACCCGGAGAAATAGAATGACCGCTCGATTCAATTTGCAAAATCAGTTGGACAAACCAAAAAGATTGAAGGGCTTCCCACCATGTTCTTGCCGGATATTCCGGTACACGACGACAATTAGCAGCTATCTTCCGCAATTCATCCTGACGTGTTTGATCGCTTTCTTGAGCTGCAAGTTGTTCACATAAATCAGCATAACGATGCGCATAAGCAATCGCAGCCTTGTAGGTAATGATAACGGCGTTATAGAAGTCGCGCTTCTTAATATCTTCTGGCGAAGCACCACTCAGTTTTGCTTTTTGCGCTTCGGCTTCCTGAATAATTCCGCTAAAACCTTCGCGCAGAACTTTTCCATAATCGACACAAACGTGTCCTACACCATTAAAATAATAGTTGCCGACAGTAAATACGCCATTAGACTGTGCATCAAGGCACGGCTGGGACATGTAACTTGTTGCTAAGTCACTCGTCGTCTTGCCCGGCCAATATAAGAATGCATTATGCAGTCGTTTTGCCGTATCTTTAGGAATTTCAAAGGGATCTGCCATACGCGTTGCCATGGTATCGAATTCCTTTTCTACCCAGTCAAAAGAATATTCCGGATAAATTTGGCAGCCGTGAACACCTACGGTCAAAGAACCAACAATCAGTTCATGATCCCGAATAGCAATAGGGATTTCTGTTAAAATCTTTTCAACAGCCTTGCTGCGGCGAAGGATGATAGGCAAGCCTTCTGTTTCCTTGTAAGAAGCAGTAACTAATTCAGCTCGATCGGCTTCAACGGTCGGTGTTGCATCATAAATGGCATCACGTAATGCCAAAATACGCTGGGTCGGATTGGTAAATCCTTTTGCTAATACATCCATCATACAAAACCTCCTCATAACTATAATGACGTTTTAACGTGCTATTTGATGTGCATTAAACGCTAAATCAATATGTAAAATGCGCAATTTGATATTTCTCGTAAATTATATCATCCCTAAATACAAAATATTTATCCTCCCCGATGTAAAATACCACTATTTGGATAAATCATAATAAAAATATGAAAAAGGGAACCAACCATCTATGGTTGGTTCCCTTTTTCTCAATTTATGAACTCCCATCAACTCAAAAGATGAGACTTATTTGACAGCATCCTGCAAGGCCTGGACTTTATCAAGCTGTTCCCAGACAAACCCTTCATGTTCTCTCCCAAAGTGGCCGTAAACAGCCGTCCTGCGAAACTGTGGCCGTCGTAAATCCAATAATTGAATAATATCATTTACACTGAACGAGAATACTTTCTCTACGGCCTCATAGATCCGGCAAGTATCGATATGCTCTGAACCAAAAGTTTGAATCTGAACCGCTTCCGGATAAATACTGCCGATAGCATAGGAGATAGCGACTTCACAGCGATCACAAAAACCAGCAGCAACAATATTCTTAGCGACATAGCGAGCCATATAGGCAGCACTGCGATCAACCTTGGTTCCATCCTTCCCGGAAAAGGCTCCTCCGCCATGTCTGGCGAGCGTTCCATAGGTATCAACCATAATTTTCCGCCCCGTCAAACCCGTATCGCCCACCGGTCCGCCAATGACGAATCGCCCAGTTGCATTGATATGGATTTTAGTATCCTCTTTCATCCAAGGTTTACAAATCGGATCAATGATCACTTGCCTCAATAGTTGGCGCAAAGACGCTTCGTCAATATCTTCATTGTGTTGTGCTGATACAATTAAACTCGAAAGACCTACTGGTCTGCCTTGATTATCAAACCGCATCGTAACCTGTGACTTACCATCAGGCCGTAAGTATTTTCCAAGGGATGTGTTATGCCGAGCGAAGTCTAACTTATGAACGAGACCTTGAGCCAGATTAACCGTAAGGGGCATATAATTTTCCGTTTCATTTGTGGCATACCCATACATGATTCCCTGGTCACCGCTGCCAACAAGATAATCATCGTCGCTGCCAATAACAACGCCTTGACGGATATCCTGCGATTGTTGGTGGATATTTGTAAAAACGAGGCATGAATCTGCCGTGAAACCAATGTCCGGATCGGTATAACCAATTTCTTCAATGACCTTTCTAGCGATATCGGTCACATCGACGGTTGCATTTGATGATACTTCTCCCGCTAAGGTCAGCACATTTCCCGATACGAAGGACTCAACCGCTACATGGGATAGCGGATCCTGATTCAAATAGGCATCCACAATGGCATCTGAAATCTGATCACAAATTTTATCGGGATGACCTTCCGTAACAGCCTCCGAAGTCAAATAAGTATAGTGACAATTGTCCATGTTACACATCCTCTCTATATACCATTATAATTTATATTTTTTTCGATACGCATGGGGTGTTTCGCCGGTATACTGCTTGAATATTCTACAAAAATAACTCGTATGGTGATACCCGAGACGGCGGCTGATGACATCAATCGATTCTCGAGATGAAGCCAGGAGTTTTTCGGCCTCCCAAACACGGCATTGATTGATATACTGCATTAAATTCAGGTTCATTTCCTGTTTAAAGAGTTTAGATAAATAGGACTCACTCAAAAAAACAGAATCGGCGATGGTTCGTAAGGATAAATTACAATTCAAATGCTCCTTGATATAGATGATCGTCTTACGAATTTCTGGACGCCTTATCTTCGACAGTTCTTCCGTTTGCCCTAAATCTTGTCCAATGATGGGCGTATCAAAATCTATCGACTCTGTTTTGGGGACATATGGAAAATAACAGTTAGTCAAGGTATGAATGACCCGTGACGCACTCATGATGTCCTCATAAGAATATTGCGGAACAGACTGAAAATATCTAAAGGCTTGTCGATCGGTCTGCCAGGGAGTCTGGGCCTGTAAATTAGGAATACGTACGTCCGATGATATCATTTGCCCCGATACAATAAAACCATTCAGTTGTCCCTCAAAAACAACGGGAATAGAAAAATCAACCAACCCGGCGTGACAACGATAAGGGCAGCAGCCATGCCGCTTAAAACTTTCCAGACCGCCATACAAATCGCATTGGTAACACTTATACCGAAATTCCGGAATACTTCTCATGAAGTGACAGAACTTTGTAAAATTATATTTTGAAGACCGTTCTTTCCCTTGAACATCTACATAAATGCAGGCGATCCCCGTCGCATTCGTATAGTCTTTCATAATGCTTTGCACCGTCTTTTTTACACGATCTTCTTTAGACACGGTAATAGCCATAATCATGTTCCTTTCTGAAGACCTCATAAATCGAGTGACAACAGTTATGATCACCACAGTTCTTGAAGTCCTTGAAAAACCTTTCTAGAAGATAATATTTGACCTAAATTTTACGTATTCCGATATATGTAATGATATGGTTTAATTATATCACCAATCAGTTGTATTTATAGTATATTTATTATAAACAGGACAAAATAGTATTATTTCATAGATTAATTAATATTTTTTTACAAAAAATTCCCAGGACTATTGCTTTAGAGATGGCCTGTCACAACATAACTTCGTCACTTCTATACCCTAAAAAAATGGTAACCCAGACATCCCTATAACGACCATCTCGTCGTCTTTAAGAGTATCTGCTAAAGATATATATATATATAATTAGATATACAAAAAAAGAAGCACTTCATTATCGAA
>NZ_KQ958151.1 GCF_001546855.1 Megasphaera sp. MJR8396C
ACCACCAGTTAAACTGGTGGTTTTGATTTGAAGATGGTCGATGGTCATTCCTGTTTTATGACCATCAGAGAGCGTCGTATTTTTTGGAATAAAACTGTATTTTTGTTGATATATTTAACCCTATGAAATATGGATTATACATCATTTTTTTGACGTATAATCCAATTTTTTTTCTACTTATGATTTAAAAGACAGAATATGTCCTTATCCGTTGCTATAATGAGAGTAAAAGAATCGAAAGAGCTGTCAGTGAATCGCAGATGACCCTTTTATATCGTTTGTTTTTGACATAAAATAAATATTTTTATGATTATTAGCTTAAACTTATGTCATATATGGAACGGAAGCCGGCGCATGCTTTCATATGACGGACATAGGTTCAAAGGAGGAGAGCATAATGGCTAAATACTGTTATAAGTGCGGGGCTGAGATCAAGGATACGGCAAAATTTTGTCCTGCCTGTGGAGCAAACGTAGCGCAGGCGGCGGCTGCAGCGCCAATTCCAAAAGGCGCTTCAACGTCTTCTGCATATACGGAGGATCGAACCCTGGAAGAAATGTTTTTAAAGAAGGACGGACGCTTAAACCGCTTGCGGTACTTAAAGCGTATGCTGGCTGTTTTTGGGGCAAGACTTGCTACTATTGTGATCTTATGGATTATCTTATCCGATTCATGGGGGAATGTATCTGCCGGTGTAGAAGGCTTGATTACGATTGCATCGTTAGCTTATGTATATCCTGAATATTGCCTGACCTTGAGGCGGCTGAAAGACTTAAATATAAAAGATCTGAAAATGGCGCTATGGTTTGTTGGGATTGAAGCCATGTCTATTATTGCGGGAACGATGACCGTGTCGCGAAGATCTGAACGAAAAATGATGTTTTTAGGGATTGCCGCCATCATTATGTTTATTTATATGGTAGTCAAACAGGGGACGAAGGGAACCAATCAATACGGACCGGATCCCTTGGGACTGTCATAATAAAGCTTACCTATAAAGTATAAGGAGATGAACCATATGGGAAAATTTTGTGCAAAATGCGGAACCCCTATTTCAGAAAACGGCAGATTTTGTCCGAATTGTGGGGCCCCGGTTGAACAAGTTCAGGAAACTGCCGTTCAAAAGCCTGCTGCAGTGCCGGTGCAAAGTACACCTGAGCCGGTAAAAAAAGGCAGTATCCGGGAAGATTATTTTTCGATTAAAGGACGGCTCAGCCGCAAAACGTATGCTAAGCGGTTCCTCATTTTAATGGTGATTGGTTTTTGTTTTGCGATGTTAAATGTATTAGAAATAACGGCGCTCATGATCTTAACGGGGTGTGCCGCCATTGTTATTTCGGTGTCTAATCTGATGATGGCTGCGCGGCGGTTCCATGATATTGGTAAATCCGGATTTTATTGTCTTTTATTTCTCCTGCCCGTTGCCAATGTGATTGCTATCTATTACGTGTTTGGCAAAGAGGGGACGCCAGGGCCGAATCAATATGGATCTGTTTCGGTATAAAGTATCGCAGAAGGGAGTGACACCTTATGTATTGTCAGGGATGTGGAAAGGAAATTTCTGATACCGTTAAGTTTTGCCCTTATTGCGGCTTTGCTGCGACATCAGAGTCGGCTGCAGCAGCAGAACCGGCCGCGGCTGCTCCGCAGCCCGCCGCGACGGTAAAGAAAAGTAAATCGAAGAAGATTCGCAATGTCTTGGCGGTTATCGGTGCTTTCATCTTGCTGTTCGTCGGGTACAGCGTCGCCACCTATGATTCCGATGTTGCCATTGTAAAAACCGGTCATTTTACATTCAATCAAACGGTGACCGTTGGCGATGCGTTTGAAAACTTCTTCGCGGATACGGAATGGGAATCGTCGCAGCAGAATGGAGAGCATTTAGTTATTTTTAAAGGAAAATCGAGAAATACAGAAGATGGTGGGACGAATAATTTCCGAGCCGTATTTACCGTAAATCCAGACACGAAAACCTTTCAAGCTAAAAGTGTTTTCATTGATGGGAGAAAGGTCGACGGCATCGACTATTCGATTATGAAACAAATTTGTGATGGGCAGAAAGTCATCCATTATCGAGAAATTTAACATGAGTGAAAAGGGCCGTGATGAAGCCGTACGGCGCTTTTTATTACCGGAGTACCTGTCAGGAGGCGTTCTATATGAGGTTTTGTACAAATTGTGGATCCAAATTGGCTGAAGGGGATGTGTTCTGCACCCATTGCGGCAGTAAAGTTGAGGCATCGATGGGGGCGGCTAAACCGAAATCTCGTCCCACGCCGCCTGCACAGAAAGTGAGGCACTCAAGACCGGTATCAGCTCCGCAGACGGGGGCGGCGGTAACGGCGAAGGGGCCGGAACATACACCGCAGGAAGTCTCGGGCACGGCATCATCGGCTCAGGCTGAATTGCAGAAGGCACGAGACATTTTATTTCCTTCGGGCGCGATTCCCGATTATACGGCGGCGTTGGTGCACTTAATAGAGGCCAAAAAGATGGGGGCTGCGTCACCGGAATTGGATCAACTTATGTTGGCCAATCAATTGTATCGTACCTTGGACATGCTTCAAAAAACGCAGGTCCTGTCTCATCCCGAGTTACTGCAGTTTCCGGAGATGGCGAATATGGCCTCTCCCGATAGTCGTGGAGGCGCTCAACGAGCACAGTCAGATTATTCGCGGAATGCTAAAGACGGTTCAAGTAATCAAGCTGCAAACTATATGAAGGCTGCCGCTGTCGGTGCAGTAACGGGAGCCGTGGCTCAAGCGGCGACGCGGGCGATCATGGGGAATACGGCAGCGGCGTCATCTGGTGCACCGGCACATTATGTACCAGTTACTGATGCGGATATGCTCACCTTGATGAGTGATGGCGGGCTGGGAAGGGGAACTGCAGGTCCTATTACCGATGATTATTCTCCCATTCCAACGGTAGAAGCAGCGGACAATATGACCGATATGCCGTACACGGGTACCGATGCTACGTCGTATGTGACCAGGAACGATGACGATGATTCCGAATCCTATGATGATAGTGACTACGATGACGCTGACAGCAGTGACTATGATTCCGAAGGCGATTACGAAGACAGTGATGATGGCGACAGCAGTGACTATGATTCTGAAGGTGATTACGAAGATAGTGATGATTATGACGACAGCAGTGACGATATCTTCGATGATGATGACGAAAAGTCTTCTATCAGCTTTTTTGACGACGATGATGACGGTGGCAGCTTTTTTGACGATTTGTTCTAAGGATAAGGCGGTCGAACTTTATGGATAAGCTACAGCAACGGCGATTCTCGCGATTTCTGATTTATATTTGTCTGTCTTTGATGATGGTGGTTACGGCAATGGCCCTCGGAGGCTGTGCAGACTCATATGATAAACAGGTCCAAATGGTGCGGAATGGGACCATGGATTTAAATCCGAAGGTGCCCGTAGGGCCGGCTTTCGATCAATTTTTTACGAATGGCAAATGGGAATCCTTTGAGGCTGAGGATAAGTCCCAAGTCGTTGAATTTAATGGAAAGTGCACTTGGGAGGATGAACCGGCGAAGGCTAAAATTCAATTTATTTTACATAACAATAAGTCTTTTGAATTAGGTCACGTTGGAATCAACGGGGTTTCATTGAACCGTTTTGCCAGTTTAGCCGTTGTCGGAAAAGTATTAGACAGTTATCAGCCAAAAAAATGATACACGGAAAGTGTTATCATTTTGGCTTGATGTACTGGAAGGGACTCCCTAAGGTCAGATTTGAAAAAATCTGGCTTTAGGAAGCCTTTTTTATGGAGAAAAAGTCATTCATGGAAAATATAAATAGTCATTTATATACTTAACGTTTTTAAATATATGTGATAAAATTGTATTTAATAGAAGATAATCGTGTAATCATTCTCCAGGCTATGTAGTCTGGAAGAACGGCTGATTCTGGCGCGCCCTCACTTACTTGATATCTATTTTCAATCGGCGGCTCTTTCTCATCGCTGCCGGCGTTCGGATTCGGAGTAAAGGTCGGTTTATTCATGGTGAACTCTCGCTGTGCCGTCGTAGGTGCAGCTTATCTATACATATAGTAATACATTTATTAAAACGAGAGGAGGATCGTATTCGAAACAGGGCGAGTTGTCAACCTAAATGCAGTCATTTTGAAGGGCAGATGGTGTATATTCGTTTACATTGTTCTCGACCAGTCTGAATTCATCGTGTGTTTGGGAAATTCCGCTCCTTTT
Source organism: Megasphaera sp. MJR8396C (assembly GCF_001546855.1). GTDB lineage: Bacteria > Bacillota > Negativicutes > Veillonellales > Megasphaeraceae > Megasphaera. The sequence goes on from NZ_KQ958151.1 coordinate 4,234, forward strand.
GAAACGTATGGGCAGGGCGCCTGTACAAAGCGTGATAAAGGGATGGTTTCTTGGTCAATTCGTCGTCTATTTATGCAAAACGCAGGATAACTTTTAATTCAGTTCATACCATTATGATGATATTCCGAACGGGACGGTCCAGCTCAGGATCGTTAGAAGCGAATTTCGGAGTTGTTATCGGCAGGTTGAAACGCTGGAAGCGACAGAAGAACTGATTTTCGACGCCATGCTTTTTGCTTTCTTTCTACAAGTGGGAAGATTTTCGACGATATATCGTCAACCTGATTTGAGCTAACGGTGTCCGTATTGCGAGGATCAATGGCAGGCTGCACGTAAACCTTCCCGTTTACATATAAAAAAATTTGTATAAGGAGCGTTTCAATACTTCGATGAAAAACGACCATGAAATAGCGGACAATATCGTTAAAACCTCCATGCATATCCATGGCTTAGATGGACTGCGGACCTTAGCTATTACGGGGGTCACCTTGTTCCATTTGATGCCGCAGCAGTTCGTCGGCGGATATCTTGGGGTTTCCCTGTTTTTTATACTGACCGGTTATTTGTCAGCCTATACGTGCCAGCGCAACCTGGACCAGAATCGATTCCATATAGCTGCATACTATTGGAAACGAATTAAGCGCCTGTACCCCTTGCTGCTGCTGGTGATCCTTGTCACCATTGGCACCTATTCTTTCTTTGCGCCCAAGGTCATTTCAGCCATTCGTACGGAAATTGTGTCCATCCTGTTGGGCTACAATAATTGGTGGCAAATTGCACAGAATGCAGACTATTTTACCCGCCTGACCAATCAATCGCCCTTTACCCACCTATGGTTTTTGGCCATTGAGCTGCAGTACTATTTGGTATGGCCCGTGTATTTTATTTTTTTTGTCGGGATTTCCCAGGTGTACGGAAAACGAGTCGGCATCGTTGTCACGGCCTTTTTGGGATTTGCGTCGGCCCTTCTCATGCCATTGATGTATCAGCCGGGAATGGATGTTACCCGTCTTTACTATGGAACCGATACCCGTATCTATGCCTTGCTGTTAGGCGCCGCCATGGGGCTGTACCACGATCATTTTAACTTTAACTTTCTCCGACAACCATGGGGAAAGGCCGTTAAATACGGCGTATTTTTCCTGTTGTTGGGCATCACCGTTGCCGGATATTTCCTGATGGATGGCCAATATCCCTTTACCTATCAGGGCGGCATGCTGTTGATGACACTGGTATTTTGCGTGATGCTGGCCTTAACTGTTGATCGGGATTTACAGATTGGGCGAGTCTTTGATAATCCTGTCTTCCGCTGGATTGGAAAGAAAAGCTACGGTATTTTCTTGTGGCAGTACCCGGTTATTTTTTTATTCCAATACATGAAGTGGAATACAGACACGACCTTTTGGGGCATGGAAATCCCTTATGCTGTCCCCATCGTTGAAGTCGCCGTCATTATCTTCCTGGCGGTATGGTCCGATAGTTTGGTGAGCTGCATCTCGACCTTGCCCAAACTGTCCCTGGTACCCCGACGGACGGTCATTTATGTGTTTTCCGTCTTTCTGCTGTCCCTGCCGGGATTCACTATGATGGGTTATGGCTGTAAGGGTATTTATGAATCGGCCGCCTATAAGGCGGCCGATTCCGGCGAATTGAAGGCCGTTTTAGAGAAGAATGCCGAGGCTTTGAATGAACAGCAGACCAGCCAAACGGTCCCTGTTGTTTCGGAGAAAGACATTGACTTACACGGCATTGCCTGCATTGGCGATTTGGTCATGTTGGGCTCGGCTATGGAACTGAAGAAAACCTTGCCGGACTGCTATATTGATGCCAAGGTATCGCGGTATGTCGGTGCCGGGGTCGAGATTGCTGAATCCATGGAGGCTGAAAATCGCCTGGGGAATGTCGTTTTAATCGCCTTAGGGACTAACGGCCCCCTTGACGGTCAGTATGAAGAGCAGACGGAAGCCTTGCTGGAGTACCTTGGCCCTAAACGCCATATTTTCTGGGTCAATGTATATTGTCCCAGCACGGGCTGGCAGGAGAGCAACAATGCTTATTTAAAGAAGATTCAGGCGAAGCACGCTAATGTCACCATTATTGATTGGTACAATTTGATTCAAAAGCATCCTGAGTGGCTGACCGATGATGAGATTCATCCGAATACGGAAGGCACAAAGGAATATGCAAAACTCATTCATCGTACGATAACGGAAACCTTGCAGGCTTCTGTTTGAAACCCGATGACGCAAACGAGGTGTCCCGTGAACCGGCATTCACGAGGCACCTCGTTTTTTATCGACGCCTGCCTTGGATGTGTCTCGTCGATGCTTTTTTGGACACCTTTGGATAGGCTACGCAAGGCGCTTGTTTTTTGGTACAATAAAGATGACAAATTATTACGAGGTGTATTGGAATGGATATAACCTATTACGATATTGGGCTTAATTTATTTACCCGGTCTTTTCCCAATCCGGAAAAGATCATTTCTGATGCCGAAGCCGACGGTATCTGCTGTATCCTGACCGGCTCCGAAGGCAGGGAAAACCGGCTGGTCGATGACTTTGTCCGGCAGCATGAGGTCTTTGGTACGGCCGGCATTCATCCCCACGTGGCCGATGCCGCGACGGACGATGATGTAGCCGAAATCCGGCGTATCGTCACGACCAACCCGAGAATCGTCGCCGTCGGTGAAACCGGGCTTGACTATGACCGCATGTATTCTAAAAAAGAAAACCAGATCTACTTTTTTAAGAAACTGATTGCCCTGGCGGAAGAGTTGGATAAACCGATGTTTCTTCATGAACGCGATGCCGGAGACGATTTTTTAGCCTGTTTTAAAGGCCATGAAGGGGTCTGTCCGAAGTCGGTCGTTCACTGCTATACCGGCGATAAGGAAACGCTGGCCCGCATGCTCGATATGGGCTTTTATATCGGTATTACCGGCTGGATCTGCGATGAACGGCGAGCCGAACCGCTGCGCGAGGCCGTGTCGATATTACCCCTGGATCGGGTTCTCCTTGAGACCGATGCTCCGTATTTGACGCCGCGGGGGTTTCACTTGCCGCGGACGAATGTCCCCAATAATATTACTTATGTTGTCAGTACACTGGCTCAGTATATGGATGTTTCCGTCGAAGCCTTGACGGCGCAGGCCAAGGCTAACACAGAAAAACTGTTTCGCCTGTAAGGCTTGGCCGTTATTTCTCCCTTGTAAGGAGGTATTTTTATGAATATTGTGCAATATACGAAGGCGGCGACCCTTGAAGAAGCGTGGGAACTCAATCAAGTCCGGGGCGCCGTCGTCCTCGGTGGCTGCTGCTGGCTTCGCCTGTCGCCCCAGCGACGCATTGCCCAGGCCATCGACTTGTCGGGTCTTGGTCTCGATACGATAGAAGAAGGGGATGACGCTTTTATCATCGGCGCTATGGTGACCCTTGGTGCCTTTGGCCGTCATGAGGGGCTCGTGACCTATACCCAGGGAGCGGTAAAAGAAGCGACGCGCCACATTGTAGGGACTCAGTTCCGCAACTTGGCGACCATTGGCGGCAGCGTCAGCGGCCGTTTCGGCTTTTCCGATATTTGGACCTTACTTTTAGCCCTCGATGCCGATGTTGAACTGTATAAGGGCGGCCGCATCAGCCTGTTTGATTTTGGCAAGAAGGGGCCGGGAAAAGACATCGTAAGTCATATTATCGTCCCTAAAAAGCGTGGAAACACGGCCTATGCATCCCTTCGCCTCAATGAAACGGATTTTCCCATCATCGCCGTAGCTGTCCACGCCGATGGAAAAGATGTGCGCTGTGCCATCGGTTCCCGTCCGGGAAGGGCGGAAGTCATGAGTATCCCCGTCGATGCGGTCAGGACCCTTGGCTATGAAAAGGCCGGTCAGGAACTTGCCGAAAAGGTAAAGTATGAAACGAATCTGCGCGGTTCTGCTGAATATCGCCATGACATGGCCGTCGTCTTATGCCGGCGCCTGTTGGCTCAAACGATGGGAGATGATGTCTAATGCTGATTACCTATTGGCTTAATGGAAAAAAAGCTTCGGCCGATATCGAACCGGGGATGATGCTGTATGATTTTCTCCGCAGCCAAGGCTGTTATAGTGTAAAATGCGGCTGTGAAACGACGAACTGCGGGCTCTGTACCGTTTGGGTCGATGATCTGCCGGTCTTGTCCTGCGCCGTATTGGCCGTCCGTATCGACGGCTGTCGGGTTACGACCCTCGAAGGCCTCCAAGAGGAAGCCAAAGAATTTGCCTTCTACATGGGCCAGCAAGGCGCCGATCAGTGCGGCTTCTGCAATCCGGGCTTCGTCATGAACGTCTTGTCCATGGTGCGCCGCTTCGACTCACCGACCGAAGACGAGATCAAGGAATTTTTATCGGGCAATCTCTGCCGCTGTACGGGATATATGAGCCATATGAGGGCCATCAAGAAATTTTTTAAAGCCAAGGGGAAGGAGGTCCGGTCCTGATGGAATTTAAATCGATCAATAAGGTCGTGGCCAAAAAGGATTCTCAGGCCTTGGTTACCGGGCAGCCAGTCTATACGGAAGACATCATGCCGAAAGACTGCCTCATCGTCAAAGTCCTGAGGAGTCCCCATGCCAGAGCTATCGTTAAAAAGGTCAATAAGAGTGCCGCTGAGAAGATTCCGGGCATCGTCTGTATCGCAACGGCCGATGACGTCCCCAAGTCTCGGTTTACCATTGCCGGCCAGACCTATCCCGAACCCAGTCCCTATGACCGGCTCATTTTGGATAAACAGATTCGCTTTGTCGGCGATGCCGTTGCCCTCGTAGCCGGAACGAATCAAGAGGCCGTAGATAAGGCCCTGCGGGCCATTCGCGTCGACTATGAGGTCCAGGAACCGCTCCTCGACTTTACGAAAGCCCTGGACAATGACATCGTCGTCCATCCTGAAGACGATTGGAAGCCTTTGGTCGACGTTGGCGGTGACCATAAGCGCAATCTCGTCGCCAAGGCCTGCGACCGCCACGGCGATATCGATGCCGTCCTGGCCTCGTCAGACGTCGTCATCGACCGGACCTATCACACGCGGCAGAACCAGCAGGCGGCCATGGAAACGTTCCGGGCCTATGCCTATAAAGATGCTTTCGGACGGCTGACCATCGTCAGCTCGACCCAGGTTCCCTTCCATGTACGCCGCGTCGTTTCCCATGCTCTTGAAATCCCGAAATCGAAGGTCCGGGTCATCAAACCTCGCATCGGCGGCGGCTTCGGTTCGAAACAGACCGTCGTCATGGAAGTCTATCCGGCTTTCATTGCCTGGCTGACCGGGAAGCCGGCCTATATGGTCTACAGTCGGGAAGAGTCATTGACGGTGTCGACGCCGCGTCATGAATCACAGATCCGGGTCATCCTCGGGGCCACGAAGGACGGCCACATTCGCGGTGTTTACCTCGATTCGCTGTGGAATGCCGGCGCTTATGGCGAACATACGCCGACGACGGTTACCTTGTCGGGCCATAAGTCGATCCCCTTGTATAATGCCGCTGAAGCCTTCCAATTCAGCTATACCTGTGTCTATACCAATACCATTGCTGCCGGCGCTTATCGCGGCTATGGGGCGACGCAGGGCCTCTTTGCTTTGGAGACGGCGGTCAACGAACTCGCTGAGGCCCTCCATATGAGCCCCGTTGCCCTGCGGTTTAAGAATATGGTCCGTCAAAATCAGGTTCTTCCGGCCTATTTTAATGAAACGGCTCTCAGTTGTACCCTCGATAAGTGTTTGGAACGGGTCGTATCCATGTCTGGCTGGGACGATGCGTCGCCGCGAAAAGTCCTGCCCAACGGCCATATTCAATCCGTCGGCATTGCCATTGCCATGCAAGGCTCCAGTGTTTCCAACGTCGACGTCGCCTCGGTTACGATCAAAGTCAATGATGACGGCTTTTATACGCTCCACATCGGGGCCACAGATATGGGGACCGGCTGCGATACGATCTTGGCGCAGATCGCGGCTGAATGCCTCATGTGTTCTGTCGATGACATCGTTACCGACGGCGTCGATACCGATACGTCGCCTTATGACAGCGGGTCCTATGCGTCGTCGACGACGTATTTGACGGGCAATGCCGTCGTCAAGACCTGTGAAAGCCTGATCCGACGGATGAAAGAACTGGCGGCTGTAAAACTGGGACTTTCTGATGCCAATCTGGATGATTTGGAATTTGACGGCAAGGCCATTACCAGCCTTGCGACCGGAAAATCGATTACCGTCCGCGACCTCGGCAACGGGGCCATGTTCATGAATGGCATTGCCCTTGAAGCTACGGAATCCTGTTATTCGCCGACCAGTCCGCCGCCGTATATGGCCGGCGCTGCGACGATTGATGTCGATCCGGAAACGGGGCACATTACCCTTTTGAAATACGACGCCGTCATCGACTGCGGTACGGTCATCAACCCCAGCCTGGCTCGCGTCCAGGCCGAAGGCGGCATCGTCCAGGCCATCGGCATGGCCCTTACAGAAAACGTTCAGTATACGCCGACGGGACGGCTGCAGAATAATTCTTTCATGCAGTACCGCCTGCCGACGCGTCTCGATGTGGGGCCGATCAACGTCGAATTCGAACCGAGCTATGAACCCAACGGTCCTTTCGGTGCCAAGTCCATCGGTGAACTGGTCATCGATTCGCCGTCACCGGCCATTGCCCACGCCGTCTACAATGCAACCGGCGTATGGGTCCGCGACCTTCCCATTACGGCAGAAAAACTCTATCAGGCCATGAAGCAGAAGATGGTCTAATCTTGAATATCCTGAAAGACAAAAAAGAGCGCCCTTCCATGAAGGTATCATGGAAAGGCGCTCTTTGTGATGCTGTAATGTTATTTTTCAAGGGAACTGTTGATGCGGACACCGCTCATGAACGGCATGACCGGTTTGGTGTCTTCCTGAACCGTTTCCCGAATGCCTTCAAAGGTCGTGGTCAACATTAATTTCAGACGGTTCGTCTGGTTGACCGAGCTGGCACTGGGGTCGTAGTCGATGGCGACGATATTCGTTTCCGGGAAGGCCGCTTTCAAGGTCTTGATCATGCCCTTGCCCGTAACGTGGTTGGGCAGGCAGGCCCAAGGCTGGAGGCAGACGATGTTCTTGGCGCCGCGGTGGATGAGGTCGATCATATCCCCCGTGAGGAACCAACCTTCGCCAGCTTCATGACCGAGGGACAAGAACTTCTTGGCTTCGTCGGCAATGTCGTAAATCGACGTGATGGGATCGAAGTGACGGCTCTTGGCCACAGCCTGTTCATAGGGCTTGCGGTACCATTCGAGGAGGCGGACGCCGGTCTTGCTGAACAAGGCGTCTTTCCAGCTTCCGGAGAGGTACTTATGGCGGAACTGGTCGTCGAGGAGGCCGTAGAGGAAGAAGTCGGCCAGGCCGGAGACGATGATTTCACCGCCTTCTTCTTCGATCATGCGGACGATGTGGTTGTTGGCAATGGGGTGGAACTTGACGTAGATTTCACCGACCAGGCCGATGCGCGGTTTCTTTTCTTCACTCATTTCGATGTTGTCGAATTCATGAATGAGGTCGCGAAGGTTGCGCTTAAAGGATGTAAAGTCGGCCTTATGGAGCTGTTCCGTGCATTTTTTCTGCCACTTGTTGAACAAGGCTTCGGCCGTACCTTTGACCTTTTCGTAAGGCCGCGTGCGGTATAAGACCTGTTGCAGGGCGTCGCCGTAAATCATGCCCATGATGAGGCGGTGCCAGAAGCCGAGTCCAGGCTGGAACCCGGGCTGCTTATTCATGCCCTTCATGTTGAGGGACAAGATGGCGACCTGGGACATATTGGCGTCGTTCAAGGCCTTGCGGATCATGCCGATATAGTTCGTGGCCCGGCAGCAGCCGCCGGTCTGGGAAATCATGACCGTCGTATGGTTTAAATCGTATTTGCCTGACTTGAGGGCCGTGAGAATCTGGCCCAGGCTCATGATGGCCGGATAGCAGGCATCGTTGTGGATGTAGGCCAGGCCGGTGTCGATGGCTTCCTGATTCTGATGGGGCAGGAGCTCGACGTGATAGCCTTCGTGTTCGAAGGCCGACATGAGCATGGGGAAGTGGATCGGCGTCATGGAAGGCGCCAGGATGACGTTCTTTTTGGCGTCTTCTTTGGTGAAGATCGTCTTTTCGTAGGAATACGGTTCGAGGGTGTAATCTTCTTTCGGCCGATGATTCATGACGAAGAGGAGCGAGCGCAGGCGGATGCGGATAGCACCGAGGTTCGAGCCTTCGTCGATCTTGAGCAGGGTGTGGATCTTGTGGCCGTGGGCCAGGATATCCTGTACCTGATCGGCGACGATGGCGTCGAGGCCGCAGCCGAAGGAATTGAGTTCTACCAGTTCTAGATTCGGATGCTGGGTGACGTACTGGGCAGCCCGGTAGAGGCGGGAGTGGTACGACCACTGATCGACGACGCGGAGGTTGCCGTCAAAGGTCGACAAGGAGGCAACGCCGTCTTCGGTAAGGACGGCCAGGCCCAGGCTGTTGATCAGTTCCGGGATGCCGTGATTGATTTCCGGGTCGACGTGGTACGGACGGCCGCAGAGGACAATGGCCCGCTGGTCGTTCTTTTTGAGGTCGTCTAAAATCTTTTGGGTCAGGCTGCTGATCTTCTGTTTGTACGCTTCTTCTTCGTCCCAAGCGGCCATGGCTGCCTTTTTGATGTCCCGGTCAGGGAGATTCCAAGCCTTTAATTCTTCGATGAGCCGTTTAGCGATGCGTTTCTTGTCATGGAGAGGCAGGAAGGGGCAGAGGTACGGCGTATTCGTTTCGGCCAGTCGTTCGCCCATGTTGTTGCGGATGACTTCCGGATAACTCATGACCATGGGGCAGTTGAAGGTGTTGTCCTTACTGCCTTCCTGAGGCCCGTTTTGGATGCAGGGATAGAAGATGCGGTCGACGCCCTTTTGAAGGAGGTTTTCGATGTGGCCGTGGACGAGTTTGGCCGGATAGCAGGCCGAATCGGACGGAATCGTGTCCATGGCTTTTTCAAAGAGTCCTTTCGAGGACGGATCGGACAGGACGACGGAGTAGCCGAGTTTGGTAAAGAAGGTAAACCAGAAGGGATAGTCTTCATACATATTGAGGACTCGGGGGATGCCGACGGTGCCGCGCGGTGCATCGACCAGGGGTTTATAGCCGAAGAGGAGATTGTATTTTATCTTATACATATTCGGCAACGGCTTCTTGCGGGCTGTCGTCGAACCGGCAGCGCCTCGTTCGCAGCGGTTGCCCGTAATGAAGGAACGGCCGTCGTTGAAGGTGTTGACCGTGAGCAGGCAGTTGTTGGTGCAGAGGCCGCAGTGGCGGATCGACGTCGTGATATTCAGTTCCTGCAGGGCTTTTTCGTCGACGATGGTCGATACGGTATGGTCCTGATGGTAAGCCGTACGGCAGATGATACCCATGCCAAAGGCGCCCATGAGTCCTGAAATTGAAGGACGGATGACCTGGCGGCCCAGGAGCTTTTCAAAAGCCCGGAGAACGGCGTCGTTGTAAAAAGTACCGCCTTGGACGACGATGTGCTTGCCAAGTTTTGCAGGGTCTTTAACTTTGATAACTTTATAAAGGGCATTTTTAATGACCGAGTAAGACAGGCCGGCAGAGATATCGGCTAAGGTAGCGCCTTCTTTTTGTGCTTGTTTGACTTTGGAATTCATGAACACCGTGCAGCGGGAGCCGAGGTCGATGGGGCTCTTGGCCAGAAGCGCTGCTTCAGAAAACTCCTGAATGGACATCTTCAGCGATTTGGCAAAGGTGTCGAGGAAGGAGCCGCAGCCCGATGAGCAGGCTTCATTGAGCAGGATGTCTTCGATGTGGCCGTCTTTGATGCGGCTGCACTTCATATCCTGACCGCCGATGTCGAGGAGAAAATCGACGTCCGGGCAAAAATGGGAAGCAGCCTGATAGTGGGCGATCGTTTCGACTTCACCGAGGTCGAGGTGCAGCGCTTCTTTGAGCAGGGCTTCGCCGTACCCGGTAATGCCGGCTTTGGCGATGAAGGCGCCCTTCGGAAGGCGGGCATAGACGTCGGCGACGATCTTTTTCGCAGCTGTCAAAGGACTTCCTTCGTTATTCTGATAGTGCGAATAGAGAATCTTCATGTCTTCGCTCAAGACGACGGCCTTGATCGTCGTCGAACCGGCATCGATGCCGAGATAGCAAGGGCCGCTGTAGCTGTTCATATCGCCGTGGGGAACCGTATGCTGACGGTGGCGGTCCTGGAATTCGTCCAGTTCTTCCTGGCTGTCAAAGAGGGGCGCTACCCGGTCCGACTTGGCCAGTGTCGATTCGTCGACGTTCTTCAGCTGGCCCATGAGGTTCATGAAGGATACAGGCTTGGTATCCATGCTTCCCAGGGCCGCGCCAATAGCGACGTAGACTTGGGCATTTTCCGGAGCAATGACCTTGTCCGGCGTCAAGTGAAGGGTCTTGGCGAACTGTTCGCGAAGCTGGGACAAGTAGGTCAAAGGACCGCCGAGGAAGCAAACCGTGCCCTTGATGGGGCGGCCGCAGGCCAGGCCGGTGATGGTCTGGAATACAATCGATTGGAACACCGAGGCGGCGACATTTTCTTTGCTGGCCCCTTCATTTAAGAGTGCCTGGATATCCGTTTTCGCAAAGACGCCGCAGCGGGCTGCAATAGGATAGATCGTATCGGACTTTTTGGCCAGTTCATTCAAGCCGCTGGCTTCGGTGTCGAGGAGGGTTGCCATCTGATCGATGAAGGCCCCCGTTCCGCCGGCGCAGTTGCCGTTCATGCGGTGCTCATTGCCACCGGTGAGGTAGGTGATTTTGGCATCTTCACCGCCCAGTTCGATGATGACATCGGACTGTGGGTAGTATGTTCGAACGGCTTTGGTGCCGGCGATGACTTCCTGCAGGAATGGGATGTGCAGATAGTCGGCCAGGGCAATACCGCCGGATCCGGTGATAGCCATGGTGATCTGACGGTCGCCAAAGATTTCGTAGGCGTTTTGGAGTAAATCCCAAACTTTTTGGCGTATATCCGTATAGTGGCGGACATAGCATGCGTGCAGGCATTGTTTGGCATGGTTGAGGACGGCTATTTTTACTGTCGTCGAACCGATGTCAATGCCGATGTGTAAGAGATTCTTCATGTTTTGTCACCCTATCGGTTTATAAACCGACTCTTTCTTTAAAAAATTTTATCTATAATGAAGACTATATATAAAAAGTCTACTTTATATTGTACCATAATCCCTTTATTCTGTAAGGGGGTGATATAAAGGATTTTTTATACTAAGAAGAAATAGATATCTTTTGGGAAGTGCAAAATGAACTGCGACAAATAATGTTAAATATGCTAAAATGAAGTCATTATCAGAATATAATAAGAACAGGCGATTATCAAGGAGTATACTATGAAAAAATTTATAACAGAACACCAGTCTTCGCACCTGGATCTGACGACGGAAGTCTCGGATATCCTGTATCGAGGCCATTCCGATTTTCAGGATATCGTCGTTGCCGATTCTAAGGAATTTGGCCGCATGCTGGTCTTGGATGGCGTCTTCCAGACGTCTATTAAAGATGAATTCATGTACCATGAAAGCATCGTCCATATCCCTATGTTCCTTCATCCCAATCCCAAACGGGTCCTCATCATCGGCGGCGGTGACGGCGGATCGGCCCGGGAAGCCGTCCGTCATCCTGAAGTCGAATCAGTGGCCATGGTCGATATCGATGGCAAAGTCATCGAATTATCGAAGCAATATTTCCCTGAAATTTCCAAGGCCATGCTGGAAGACAATCCGAAATTGACCGTCACTGTCGGCGACGGCATCGCCTTCATGCGGCAAGCCGAAAATTACTACGACGTCATCATCGTCGACTGCTCCGACCCGGTCGGTCCTGGAGAAGGCCTTTTCACCTACGACTTTTATAAAGACACCTTTAAGGCCTTGAAAGACGACGGGATTTTTGTCCAGCAGACGGAATCGCCCTTTATGCATGGCAAGTTGGTAAAAGACGTCTTCGACTGCGTGTCGGATATTTTCCCCATTGCCCGTCTGTATACGGCTTTCATTCCCCTCTATCCGTCGGGGATGCACTGCTTTACGATGGGGTCTAAAAAATACGATCCCCTGCAGTGGACGCCGAATCGCAAGCGTACCTTCCCGACGCGCTACTATAATGAAGGTATTCAGCAGAGCGCCTTTGTCCTGCCGAACTTCGTAAAGGATCTGCTGTACGGCAAGGCTGACCGCTAATCGGCTTTGTTCTCAGGCTATGCATTTCCGGTCTGCCATCTTTTGTGATTAAATGTAAAAAATACTTGACTTTGTCTTTGACTCATGGTAAGATTATCTACGTTGACGACGCTGATTCGGCGCCGTTACGGCAGATAATCTTATATGGCGGGTATGGTGAAGTGGTTAACACGGCGGATTGTGGCTCCGTTATGCTAGGGTTCGAATCCCTATACTCGCCCCATAGGGGTATAGCCAAGTGGTAAGGCACCGGACTTTGACTCCGCTATGCGCTGGTTCGAATCCAGCTACCCCTGCCAGCCATGATTCATTAGCTCAGCTGGTAGAGCACCTGACTTTTAATCAGGGTGTCCCGAGTTCGAATCTCGGATGGATCACCAAAAAAGGCGTCGCACATCGTGCGGCGCCTTTTGTTTGTCTGCGAGGCCGTTGACAGGATTCAAGAGATGCAAAAAGCAGGACTGCAGTAGCAGTCCTGCTTTTTTGTACTTCCGTTTCTTATAAGAAGAATACGAAGGTGTTGATGATGAATAACGGAATGAGGATGGCAATGGACCAGCCCATGTAGCCAAAGAAGCTCGGCATTTTAATCTTATTTTCTTCAGCAATGGATTTTACCATGAAGTTCGGGGCATTGCCGATGTAGGTATTGGCACCCATGAAAACGGCACCGGCCGAGATGGCTTCCAACATGATTTGAGAAACCGTGCCGACGGAGGTTACGATGCCTTCGGTAGCGCCGAGAGCGCCGGCTGTCTGCAGGAATACCAGGTACGTCGGCGTATTGTCCAGGAAGGACGACAGGGCGCCGGTAGCCCAGAACATCTGCCAGGGATCGTTCATTCCCAGTTCAGCCCCATGGGCTTTGAGCAGGATCAGGGCAGGAATCATGGTGACGAAGATACCGATAAAGAGTTTAGCGACTTCGATGATAGGAGCATACGTAAATTCGTTGAGGTCTCGCGTCGATTTTTTCGTCGTCTTAATGGAGAAGAAGGCAGCGGCTAAGATGATGATAATTTCAGCCAGGGTTGCGTAGGGGAATACGATTTCATCGTAAATATGGATGCCGGCACCGTTAGCAAAGAAGGGGTGCATTTCCGGAAGGAGACCGTTGGCCAGAACGCCGATGATGATCATGGCGATAAAGATCAGATTATGAGCCCCTTCGAGGCGGATCGGTTCTTTACTGCCGGCGGCCATCGCGTCATGAGGCGAGCGGCCTTCTTTTATTTCCTTATTATAAAAATGCTTGTCCATTACGGCGAAGATGGCGAACATGATGACCAGGTTCAGGAGCAGGATCGGCAGGAGATGGAAGGTCCACGTAAAGGGAACGCCGCGCTGGAAGCCCATGAACAGCGGAGGATCGCCCAGGGGTGTCAGGCAGCCGCCCATGTTGGCGACGAGGAAGATAAAGAAGACCATGAGGTGGACTTTATTCTTGCGCCAGGCGTTGGCACGGATCATGGGACGGATGAGCAGCATGGCAGCACCGGTCGTGCCGATCCAGCTGGCAAGGGCTGTACCGATGAATAACAGCAGACAGTTGACCTTCGTCGTTCCAGCCAGGGTGCCGCGGACGGCGATGCCGCCGGCGACGACGAACAGCCCCAGGAGGAGAACGATGAAGGGGATGTAGTCAAGGAGGACCGATTCCAAAAGGCGGAACCATGACTCACCGATGCCATAAGCAACTGCAAAGGGAATAAGGAATAATAAAGACCAGGCAAATGCCACGCCAAGCATGTGTTTTTCCCACCACTCCGGCCGGACGAGGGGGACGATGGCGATGGATAGGAGCATCCCGGCAAAAGGAATGATGCTCCATACGGGTAAGGTCGCGCTTACGAGTTCGTGTGTCATAAAAACCACCTTTCTTAATCGTTACAAAAAAGTAAATTTATGTATGCTATAATTAACATTATATCATAAGAAAATGAAAGTTTATACTCTATTTTTACATTTTACACTGTCATTTAGGCTGAATTATTACTGGACTTTTAAATGTAAAGCGTTTTTTTCTAAATAATTTTTTTGCCAGGCAGGAATCTGCCGAGGGAGTGACGAATATATACTTAACGACAAGGCATTATAAGGAGGGATTCATATGAAGCAATATAATAACATCATCGTTCCGACCGACGGTTCGGTCAACTCGAAACGAGCTTTGGAACATGCCGTCGTCATTGCATCATCTTTGGGCGCTATGATTACGCTGGTCTATGTTGCCAACATTGTCTCGGTCATCTCTAACTTTGACCAGATTCCTAACGCCAGCGGTTATGTAACCGAACAGGTAGCACTGGACATGGAAGAAGAAGGGAAGGGCATCCTCGATGAGTTTGCCAAGGCCATTCCTCAAAACATCGAAGTCAAGAGCGTCTTTGAAGTCGGCTCGCCGGGTCCTGCCGTTCTGTCCGTAGCTAAGAAGTACAATGCCGATTTGATCGTCATGGGCAGCCGCGGTCTCGGACCGCTGAAAGGCTTATTCATGGGTTCAGTTAGTAGTTATGTCGTCACTCATTCGGTCTGCCCCGTATTAATCGTAAAATAAACGGTGACGCAATGCCTTACTGGCCTTGTCTTGCCGCAGGCTGGCTAAAGGGCTTACTGGGATATTTTCTTATTCCGGGAGGCCCTTTTTTTCGTGTTTTCAGGCGGGTGACCGGCAGGCTGCCTGGAATTTCGGAGGGAATTTTATTCTTCTTGGAATATGTAAAAATTTGGTAGTTGCCATAGGGAAAAGAGTAAATTTGTGATATACTGAATAGACAGGTGTGCTTTTGGGCCTGCCTGGAATATCACATTACCAACGGTCCCGGAGTGCCTCGTTCCGGGATGGGCGCCTGGGAGGCAAGTATGAGACGAAATACCAATGAATGGCTGGACCACAAGGTCGCTGACTGGGTTTCTAAAGGATGGATCACGGAAGAAGCCCGTGAAAAAATACGAAAATCTTACGGCAGGGATGAACAAAGGACTTCTCTTTTGGCACCCCTGCCTTTATATGCGTTTTTATCGGCACTGGGATTTGCTGCCGTCGTCATGGCCGTCATCTGGGGACTTTCCCAATTATGGTACTATGTATCGGTTCCGGCACGCATGACCTTAGCCTGCGTGCTGCTGCTGGTGACTCAGGCCGGCGTAGGCCTGGCTATGTTCCAGAAAAGGCAGGGATCGGTGGCAGCCGAAGGGATTGCCCTCATCCATTGTCTGGGGATTTTTGTCGTCCTGGCTATGGCGGAACAGACGTTTTATATCGGCTGGGATGTGACGTCCTACGTCATTGCCTGTGCCATTCTTTGCCTGCCTGTCGTCTATTTTTTGTGCTCGGTGGCAGCCCTCGTCGTGTACGACTTGTCGCTCCTTTATTGGACGGCTTCCGGAGGTCCTTTGAATACCTTTGGGGGAACGGGCCTATTGTGGCTGCTCCTCCTTTTGGCCGTGCCTTTCTATAACACCTTGATTAACCTTCGGGATGAACGGCGGCTGGCTGTTTTTTCGTGGGTCATGACGGTCACCGTTTTCATTGCCTTCGGATTAGCCGCACGGACGACGGAATACATTCCCTTCCTGCTGCTCGGCAGCTTGGCCGTTACGATCATGATGGTCGGGTATTCCATTGACATCCACCAGTCTTGGGGCGTTCCCTTCCGCTGGTTCGGGAGATTTGCGGCAGTAGGCTCGCTCCTCATTTCCTGCCTGCCCTTTGCCTGGGATGGGATTGCCCAGGTCCAGAATTTCCATTGGACGACCGATTTGGTGACGGTCCTCCTCTTTATCCTTATGGCCGGCATGATGGCCAAAACGGTGAAGAAACGGTTGTGGGGCCCGGCCCTCTATCTGGTCATCCCCGTTATCCTGGCTTTTGAGACGATCCTCGTTCGATCGGCTCTTTATTCCTCGATTCCCTTGATTCTTTCGTCCCTGTATATCGTCGTCATCGGTGTCTATGAAACGGCACAGGGGTTTAAGCCTGATCACCAGGCTCATCTTAGATTTGGCATCGTCATTTTTATCAGCTTAGTCCTGGCCTTCGTGTTCGGCACGCATTTTTCGCCGCTGGCTCCGATTTTGGCCATTATCGTCTTGGCCTTGATCATCTTCCAGTTCCGGCGGATGCAGAAAGATAAAAAAACGGCAGCCCAGCGAGCTTCGCGACGGGCAAGACTTCATCATTCAACGGCCCGCGTCCGCAATGATGACGCCGTAGTCGCTGAAGAAAAGGCGCCTGAAGAAGAGCTGCCCGTTTGGTATTCACCGGAGGAAACGGAAAAGGACGAAATGGTGGAAGCTTGGATGAAAGACGTTCGTATTCCGTCGCTGGCTGAAATGGGGCTGGACGAATCGGGACTTTCGACGTCGTCTGAGGCTGATTCGGCTAAGTCCAGCTCCGTACCGACAGCAACCGCGGATTCACCGATGGTATTTACCCTGTCCGTCCCGGCTGATGATACGGGACATGACGCCGTGCCGCCGCGGCAGGTTGTCCGTGAAACGACGGAAGCCGTACCCCAACAGATGGCCCTTCCTCAGGAAAAGGCAAAAGAAAAGTCGCCGGCCGTCACGGAGTCGCCGTGGAGTCATATGAAACCGGAACCGAAACGCAAAAAACACTTTACCCAGTCACCATGGTCCCATCAAGGAGGCAAGTCGGAATGAAAATTTCACCGCCTTTGCAGGGCATACATCTTTCTTTTTCGCCGGAAGGCCGCCATCGCTGGATGGTCTTCGGGCTGGTCGTCTTGATTCAGTTTGCCGCCCTGGCCTATGTCGGCTGGCGCTGGCATAATATTTCTGTCGATGGGATTCCCTATCAGTGGCGTGCTGTGCCGCGGTTGGAAATTTCTACGTTTGGGACCGACTATGTTCGCGTCGTCTTCCCGGAAGATACGACGCAGTGGCTCGATGAAACGCCGCCTGAAGTCGGTCAACAGATTTATGTCGCCATCTCACGCGATGCATCGGGGCTCATGAAAGTGGAAGGGGCGTCGGCTTCTAAGCCCGATTCCGGCAGCGATTATATGCGGGCTGAGGTCGTCTCTTATGAAGATGGCCGCGTTCAGTTCCAGGTCGGATTTGACCGCTACCGCCTGTCGCCGGAAATGGCCGACGGCATCTACAGCCTTCGCACCGATGACAGTATTATCGCCAGCATCCGCATCAAGCGGGGAGAAGGCGTCATCGAAGGGATTTTTGTCAACGGCGTTCCCTTAGAACAGCTCAGCAATGCGGCTGTTATGGATAAAGCGCGGGCCGACAAGGCCGGACGCTCCCTGTTTGACAAGCCGCATCTCGTCGATTCCGGAATGGTACCGCCAAAAGAAGAATGACAGAAAGCGAGGAGTTTATGAGAGGGTATTCAAAGATTGCCAGACTAGCTATGAGCGTTATGCTGTTGGCTGCGTTCTTCCTTTTATCAGGGTTTCGGGCGCAGACCATCATTCATGACGATGGCAGTGAAACGCAGGACGTTTTGAAAGTATCGGCTACGGCAGAGGGGCAGCAGAGCCTGAAGGCCGATGCCGACGAGTTCCAAAAGCGCAATTATACCATTATGGATTATAGTAATGATAACGGCGAAGGCTTTCGGGCCATGAAGACCATTACCAATGATGGCGCTAGCCGCAGTTCCGTCGACCACATCGTCCATAAGACGCATGATGGTCTGTTTGCATCGACCTATTATATCAATTATAATTTCGATGCCAACAGCATTCAAAACCTTCGTCTGGGAGCGGCCATGCCGGAAAACGGCGTTGACCTAGAATACATGGTTTCTTTCCCGTCGGGAACGCAGGTCGTCAGCAACAGCACCAAGGCCGACGATCAGGCCAGTACCTATTTGTGGCAGCTGTCCGATTCGAATCCTTCGACGATAAGCCTGCAGGCGACGGTGTGGCATAAGCTCTTTATCTACATGGCCTTGTTCTTAATCGGACTGATCTTAATCATTGTCCTCATTATGGAACATCGCCGCAAAAGCGTCATCAGCTGGAAGCGGGCAGCCCAGATGCGCCGGTTTGAAATGATGCTCTTATGTGTCCCCATCGTCATCTTGGGATATATGGGCTATGAATATTATGTCGGTACCCACGTTACGACGGCGTCCCTCGATAAGGTGGCCGAACAGCAGCAGGAAGAACTGCTGGAAAATCGTGAAGAAGACCGCAAGATGCAGGAAGCCGACGCTCGGAAACAGCGCAGCGGGGAATTGGCAGCGGCCCGCATTCGCAGCAAGGCCAATGAGATCTCCAACGAACTTCGCAGCTTAAAACAGCAGTACCGCAACGGGGCTGTCAGCGGCAGTTCGGCTCGTTCGCAGGCCCAGAGCTTAGCTCAACAGGCGCGGGATATGCTCAGTGGCAATAACGATTTGTCCCAGGCTGAACGGGAAGTACTGGAACAACTTATCAATAGTGTCGTATCGGACGCCGAATCGATCGGTGACTCCGCACCGGCACCGAGTCGGAGTACGACGAGGGAACGGCAGCGCAGCGATGCGTCTGAATCGGAAACAAAGAGCCGCAGCGAATCCCAGCGCGATGAAAAAGAATCGGATAGTGATACTCGCTCCGATAGTTCGAAGAGCCGCACATCTTCTGGACGTGAATCGTCTTCTGACAGCGATGCTGCCCAGTCGTCGGATAGAACTAATAAAGAATAGATATCTTTTGGCAAGTTTTTTCATTTAAAGTGTTTCCTATTTATCGAAAAGATGGTATGATAGAAACGTGATAATTGACATTACAGCATAGCTGTGCTGCTACTATTTAAGGAGGTTATACATATATGCATTGTGTAGAAGAAATTAAAAACGGTATCTATTGGGTGGGATGCAACGATTTCCGGACGGAATTGTTTGAACGGATCTTCCCCCTTCCTCAGGGTGTTACTTATAATACCTATTTCTTCGATGATGAAAAGACGTGCCTCATCGATGCCATGGATAAATCGTGCCGTGACGAATTTCTTGAAGATGTAGAATACTTGCTCAAAGGCCGCAAACTGGACTACTTCGTTATCCAGCACATGGAACCGGATCATGCCAGCTCGGCCCTGGCCCTGCTTGAAAAATACCCGGAAGCCAAGATCGTCGGCCAGCCGTCTACCTTTAAGCTTTTTGAACAGTTCTTCCGCCATCCCATGCCGGATCGCTACATGACCGTTAATGAAGGCGATCAGCTGAAATTGGGCAAGCACACCCTGCAGTTCATCAAAGCCCCCATGGTTCACTGGCCGGAAGTCATCATGACCTATGATGTAACGGATCACGTCCTGTTCAGTGCCGATGCCTTTGGTCACTTCGGTACCGTCGGCAACGTCTTTGCCGATCAGGCTGATTTTGAAGAAAATTACCTTGATGAAGCTCGCCGCTACTATGTCAATATCGTCGGAAAATATGGCCCGCAGGTCATGAACGTCCTTAAAAAAGCGTCCAAGCTCCCCATCGATGTCATTTGCCCGCTCCACGGCTTTGTCTTCCGTACGCCGGAAACGATTAAATATATCGTCGACAAACACCTGCATTGGGCTCAGTATGTACCGGAAAAGAAAGGCGTCGTCATCGCATTTTCTTCCATTTACGGCAATACGGAACGAGCTGCCTGCGTCCTAGCTAATAAATTGAGCCGCCGCGGTGTCCGCGATATCCGCATGTACGACGTTGCCAAAGTCCATCCGTCGTTCGTTACGGCTAAGGCTTGGGAATACAGCCACTTGATCTTGGCTGCGCCGACGTACAACTTGAACCTCTTCCTGCCCATGGAAAACTTCCTCCACGACTTGAAGACCCTCATGTTCCAGAAGCGTACCATCGGAATCGTTGCCTGCCACAGCTGGGCTTCGGCTGCGTATAAGACCATGGCCGATTACGTAGAAAATGAATTTAAATGCTGCGAAATCCTCGAACCGACGATGGATCTGAAGTCGTCGCTTCGTGACGATCAGGAATGCCTGATGGATGAATTAGCCGATAAAATGGCAGAAAGCATCGAACAGTATCCCGATCCGAACACCTTGATCTAACGGTCGATACATGAACTGCCTTCATGAAACAACGCTTTTGAGTCGATGTTTGACTCAAGCAGCTGTCCTTTTCGTGGGGGCAGCTTTTTTTCTTTGTCGATGCGAACATTTTTTCGAAAAATGGCGTCATCCGCCTTTTAGGACGGCAGTCCGATGTGGTATAATGGAAAAAATACGATAGGAGGTGGTACGATGATCATTCGTGACGACAGTGCCAAGAGCGGCGACAAGCACGAACAGGACAAGGCCCGCAGCAATGGGGAAGAACTCAAGATTGATTTGGGCCGGGACTTAACCGAAGATGAACAGAAGATATTTGAAAAACTGCGAGAAGGTTTGAATTTATAAGGGACAAGGGACTGCTTGAGAAAGCCCAGGCTTTCGTCGGGCAGTCTCTTTTAAACCTATAAAGGCTTTGCGGCTGCATAGGGAGGCGATGGAATCGTGGATTGGGAACGAATCGAACAAAAATTACATATCTTGAGCGACGCGGCAAAATATGACGTGTCCTGTTCATCGAGCGGCAGCCGTCGGGCCAATACCACAGGCGGCATTGGAAATGCGGTGGCCTGCGGGATTTGTCATACCTGGTCAGCCGACGGACGGTGTGTATCCCTTTTAAAAATCCTCATGACCAATCACTGTATCTATAACTGTGCCTACTGCGTCAACGCCGTAAGCCGCGAAGTCAAACGAGCCATCTTGACGCCGGAAGAAATTGCCGACGTGACCATTGCTTTTTACCGGCGCAACTATATCGAAGGGCTGTTTCTAAGCTCCGGTGTCTATCGCTCGCCGGACTATACGACGGAACTTTTGATCCGGACGGCGCGGATTTTACGGGAAGAAAAGAAGTTTAACGGCTACATCCATATGAAGGGCATTCCCGGGACGAATGCCACCTTGATCCGCCAACTCGGCCGTTACGTCGACCGCCTGAGCGTCAATATCGAACTGCCGTCGTCGTCGAGCCTGAAACTCTTGGCACCGCAGAAGACCAAGGAGAACATCCTCGTGCCCATGGGCCATATCCGCGATGGCATCGATCAGTGGCATGATGAAAAGAAACGCTATAAGAAGGCACCTTCCTTTGTGCCGGCCGGACAGACGACACAGCTCATCGTCGGGGCGACGCCCGACAGTGACCGGACGATTTTGCGCCTTAGCCAGGCCCTTTATGACAAGGTCGATATGAAGCGCGTCTATTACTCGGCCTATGTGCCGGCCGTGACTGGATCGAACCTGCCGGCCATCGTAAAGCCGCCCCTCCTGCGAGAACACCGCCTGTATCAGGCCGACTGGCTGATGCGGTTTTACCAGTTTAACGTCGAAGAAATCCTGACTGATGACGTCCCGAATTTCGATTTGGACCTCGATCCCAAGGCCTGCTGGGCCCTGCGCCATCCTGAAGTTTTTCCCCTTGAAGTCAACCGGGCTTCGTATCACGACCTGCTGCGCGTCCCCGGCATCGGCGTCCTGTCAGCCCGCCGCATCTGCGCTGCCCGCCGTCAGGCCTTCCTGTCTTATGACAGCCTGAAAAGGCTCGGCGTCGTATTGAAAAGGGCCCGGTATTTCATTACCTGTAAGGGGAAATACTACGGCCTTTCGACGGATCCGGCCTATGTCCGGCGGATGCTCTTATCGGGGCAGAAGCAGCCTTCGGCCTATGAGCCTATGAGTTTATTTTAGAGGCAAAGCTATGATTTATACTTACGATGGAAGTTTTTTCGGATACCTGTCGGCCGTCTTTGACGCCTGGCATGATGGCCTCGGCCAGGTGGAAGATATCTGTTTAGAAAGGGATGCGGCATCGCTTTTTTCAGCGCCGCATTTCGTTGCGACCGACGACAGCAAGGCCCGGCGCATCCTCGATGCACTCCTCATGCAGTGTGGTCCGAAGGCCTGCCACTATTTTTACTACGCCTTTTTGTCGGAGCCGAAACGAGGCGGGCTTACCTTACTGGGGTATTTGAGAAAGGCCTTTTATTATAAGCTGGCCTTCCTCGACCACCGCAGCGAGGCCGATATTTGGACGGTATGCCAATGGGCGAGAAAGACCGGCAACGAGCGCCATAAATTGCTGGGCCTGGCCCGTTTTCAGGAACTGTCGGACGGCATGCTGTACTGCCGGCTGAAGCCGACGTGCTGCGTCGTGCCGGTCATGGTCCCGCACTTTGTCCGCCGCCTTCCCGGCGAACGCTGGGTCCTCCATGACATAAGGCGGGGCTTTGGCGTTTACTACGATCGGGAAAAACCGATCATGGTTACCATTCCCGACGTACAGGCTGGGCCGGAATTGTCGGCCGATGAGCTGGCTATTGAACGGGCCTGGCAGAATTATTACCGTACGATTGCCATCCCGTCGCGGAAAAATGAGGCCCTGCGCCGCAGTTTTATGCCTAAAAAATATTGGCCCACACTCATTGAAATGAAGTGAAAAAAAGTATTTCTTTTTCCCGGCACTTGTTATATAATAGTAACATTGGATTGGTGATAGGAAAGGTGGAATACATTGAAACCTGTCTTAGTAAGTGTACAGAGTATCCAACGCGACCCGGAAGGGCAAGAGCTGAAAATAGAGCTCGTTTCCGAAGGCAAGTATTACGTTAAAGACGGTACCCAGTATATCGTCTACGAAGAAAGCGAATTGACGGAAATGAAAGGCGTTACGACGGTCATTAAGGTCTTACCCGGAGGGTCCGTCTTATTGTTGTGTCTAGGGAAACTTCGCCAGCGTCAGGAATTTCATAAGGGAAAGGTAACCTATTCCCAGTATGAAACACCGGTTGGCACTTTTGACGTGAAGATGAAAACCTATGAGTGCCGTGCCGATCTTCAGGATGGAATCGGCACGATTTACTTGGGCTATGACGTCCATATTGAAGAAATCAGTTCCATGTATACTCAATTAACCATAACTGTGCAGGAGGATAAAGCGTAATGGAAATGAAGGATTTATTGAAGCAGGGGATTACGGAAGCCTTGAAGAAGGCTATGGATAAAGGGACGCTCCCGGCCGGTGACTATCCTGATGTCGCCTTAGAAGTGCCGCCGCAGAAAGAATTCGGCGATTTTGCCAGCAATATCGCCATGCAGTCGGCCCGCGTCGCCCATAAAGCCCCGAAACTCATTGCCCAGGCCATTGTCGATGAAATGGATTATCCCTGGCTGGAACGGGCTGAAATCGCCGGAGCCGGCTTCATAAACTTCTTTCTGAAGAACGACGTCATTTACGATACGCTGAAACAAATCCTGGCCGCCGGTGATGCCTATGGGAAGGCTCCGCTGCGCGAAGACGATTCGGTTCAGGTCGAGTATGTCAGTGCCAATCCGACGGGCCCGCTTCACGTCGGTCATGGCCGCGGCGCCGCCTACGGCAGCACCCTGGTCAATCTCCTGCGGGCCGCCGGCTATAACGTCCAGGCAGAATACTATATCAACGATGCCGGCAACCAGATGAATAATTTGGCGGCTTCGGTCAATGCTCGGTACTTGGAACTTTTGGGCCGGCCATCTGAAATTCCGGAAAACGGCTATCATGGCCACGACATCATCGAAACGGCTCAGGCCATCATCGATCAGGATGGCGATAAGTACCTTGACATGCCGGAAGAAGAACGGCTTACCCTGTTTAAAGATCGGGCCTATGTCGAAAAGCTGAAGGCCCTTAAACGGGATTTGGAACATTTTAATGTTTCTTATGACAACTGGTTCAGTGAACGGACTCTCCATCCGGACGCCATCAAGGCGGCCTGCGATGTCCTGCAGGGCCGGGGAAAGATCTATGAAAAAGACGGGGCCTTGTGGCTGAAATCGACGGATTACGGCGACGATAAGGACCGCGTCGTCATCCGCGATAACGGGGTTCCGACGTATTTGGCCGCCGATATTGCCTATCATAAGAATAAGTATGATCGGGGCTTTAAGACCATGATTAATATTTGGGGCGCCGATCATCACGGCTACGTAGCCCGCGTCAAGGCGGCTATGGCCGCCCTTGGCTATGACACGGCTCAGCTGGAAGTGTTGTTACTGCAGATGGTAAGCCTCTTCCGGGATGGACAGCAGGTCAAGATGAGCAAGCGTACCGGTCAGGCCATTACACTGAACGAACTCATCGAAGAAGTCGGCACCGATGCGGCCCGTTACTTCTTCATCATGCGGTCCCTCGATACGCAGCTCGATTTCGATTTGGATTTGGCTAAATCGCACAGCAACGAAAACCCTGTTTACTATATCCAGTATGCCCATGCCCGGATTTACAGCATCTATCGGCAGGCGAAAGAAGCCGGTGCCGATCTCGACAGTAACTGGTCCGACGTCAAATGGGATACCTTGACCAATGACTATGAATTGGAATTGATCAAGAAGATGGCTGCGTTCCCGGAAGAAATCCAGAATGCGGCTCGTGAACGGGCACCGCACCGCATCGCTCATTTCGTTCACGAACTGGCCAGCTTGTTCCATGCTTTCTATAATCATTGCCGTATCATTCAGGAAGACAAGGATTTGGAAAAAGCACGGCTGGCCCTGGTCACGGCTGTACGCATTACCATTGCCAACAGCCTGGCAATTTTAGGGGTTTCTGCTCCTGAAAAAATGTAATATAATTAAATGATAAGTTATGGAATAGATTTTGATTCGCAGTGGGCAGAAGCTCGATAGGGAGGAAATATGGCTAAATATATCTTTGTAACAGGCGGCGTCGTTTCTTCGTTAGGGAAAGGCATTACAGCGGCTTCCTTAGGCCGGTTGCTGAAGAACCGCGGCTACAAGGTTACAATCCAGAAGTTTGACCCTTATATCAACATTGACCCGGGCACGATGAGCCCTTATCAGCATGGTGAAGTTTTCGTCACCGACGACGGTACAGAAACGGACCTCGACCTCGGCCACTATGAACGCTTCATCGACATCAACCTCGGGAAGAACTCCAACGTTACGACCGGTAAAATTTACTGGTCGGTCCTTCAGAAAGAACGTCGCGGCGATTATCTGGGCCACACGGTACAGGTTATTCCGCACATTACGAATGAAATCAAGAATCGCGTCTATCGCGTCGGTGACGACGACAATGCCGATATCGTCATTACGGAAATCGGCGGTACCGTCGGCGACATTGAAAGCCTGCCTTTCTTGGAAGCTATCCGCCAGATCAAGAAAGAAGTCGGCCGCAACGACGTCTTGTACATTCACGTCACCCTCGTTCCGTATATCGGAGCTGCCGGTGAATTGAAGACCAAGCCGACCCAGCACAGCGTAAAAGAACTGCGCAGCATCGGTATCCAGCCGGATATCATCGTCTGCCGTACGGAACGGGCCCTGTCCGATGAAATGAAAGATAAGCTGGCCCTGTTCTGCGATATCGACAAAGATGCCGTCATCGAAAACAAGACCTTGAACAGCATCTATGAAGTTCCGCTGCTCTTGTCGGAAGAAGGCATGGACCGCATCGTTTTGGAAAAACTCGACCTCCCGAATCGTCCCTGCGACATGGAAGACTGGAAGAAGATGGTCGAATCGATTTACAACACCGAAAAGACCTTGGAAATTGCCTTGGTCGGTAAATACGTCGCCCTCCACGACGCTTACCTCAGCGTTGCCGAAGCCCTGAATCACGCCGGCATCGCCAATAAAGCCAAGGTCAATATCCACTGGATCGATTCGGAAACCTTGGAAGATCCCAACCTTACCATGGAAGAAGTTTTTAAGGGCATGGACGGTATCGTCGTTCCCGGCGGCTTCGGCAACCGCGGTATCGAAGGCAAGATCCGCGCTGTCCAGTATGCCCGTGAAAATAAGGTACCGTATCTCGGCTTATGCCTGGGGATGCAGTGCGCTGTCATGGAATTTGCCCGCAACGTCGTCGGCCTCGAAGGGGCAACGTCGTCGGAATTCCATGAAGACGCAAAATTCCCGGTCATCGACCTCATGCCGGACCAGGTTGATATCTCGGAAAAGGGCGGCACCATGCGCCTTGGCCTCTATCCCTGCAAGTTGGTCGACGGGACCAAGGCTCAGGCTGTCTACGATGCCAACCTCATCTATGAACGCCATCGCCATCGCTGGGAATTCAACAACAAGTATCGCACGGAAATGGTCAACGCCGGCCTGATCCTGTCCGGTACGTCGCCCGATGACCGCTTGGTCGAAATCATCGAAATCAAGGATCACCCCTGGTTCGTCGGCTGCCAGTTCCATCCGGAATTTAAATCCCGCCCGACCAAGGCCCATCCCTTGTTCAACGGCCTCATCAAAGCGGCCCTCGATTTGAAAAAATAATAAAGCGAAGCGCTTATCAATGTAAAAAAGGACGTCCCTTTTCGGGGCGTCCTTTTTACGTGCTGTATATTTTCGTGAATCTTGCAAATATCGTATAAATTCTGCGCGGCCATTCTAATTTCGGGATGCAAGGTATAAAGATACATTGGACATGGTGCATCATGTCATATCTGAATATAATATACATAATATATGTGCCTGGTGGAACATATATCAAAACGTTATTTTCTTTAAAAATGTGATAAATTCAGATATCTGAAAATGGGTTTGTAAACTATTTATTTGTTATTCCGTTTCCTTGAAAATCCCATAAAATGGCCATTTATACTATACAAAATAGGTGTCGTATGAAGAAATGTAAACCAAAATATCTTTTTAAATTCGGACGACGTTGGGCTTATTTTTCTTTCGCATTGCATATCATAAAAATAAGTTAAATGTGAAACTTTGCTCCGATTTTCACATTGAATAATACGCTACATAATGATATAATGTAAGCGATTGGAAGCATGATTCATGTTTTTATTATTTTTCATTATATAATAATGAGGTGATTTTTGATGTTGAATACCTTTAAACGAGGTGGGGTCCATCCTGACGATGGCAAGATCTATGCAAAAGACAAAGCCATAGAAACCCCGGCAGTACCGGCTCAAGTCGTCATTCCCATGAGCCAGCACTTTGGTGCCCCCTGTACACCGACCGTCAAAGTTGGCGATATGGTTAAAAAGGGACAGCTTATCGGGACCAGTGACGCATTCTTGCATGCCGACATTCATGCATCTACGTCCGGCAAAGTCATCAAAGTTGCGCCGATGCCGCACAACATGATGGTTCAGTGCATGGCTGTCGTCATCGAAGCAGATGGTAAGGATGAATGGGTTGAAGGACTTCCCGAAGCTCACGACTGGAAACAGCTCGACAGCAAAGAAATCCTGGAACTCATCAAAAAAGCTGGCGTCGTCGGCTGCGGCGGTGCTACCTTCCCGGCTCATGTCAAACTGGCTCCGAACAAACCGGTTGATACCTTCATCGTCAATGGCGCCGAATGCGAACCGTATCTGACCTGTGACTACCGTGCGATGGTAGAAAAGGAAACGACGGATAAACTCGTAACGGGCGTCCAGATCTGCATGAAAGTGCTCGGAATTAAAACTGCTTTCATCGGAATCGAAGACAACAAACCGGAAGCCATCCAGAACCTGACCGAAGCTTTCAAAGATATTCCCGAAGTTACGGTTGTTGCCTGCAAGACCAAGTATCCTCAGGGTGCTGAAAAAATGATGATCGAAGCCTGCACGGGCCGTCAGGTCGAACCGGGCGGACTCCCGATGAACGTCGGCTGCGTCGTCAGCAACGTCGGCACGGTCATCGCTATCACCGATGCTGTCTGTCAGGGTATTCCTTTCATCGAACGCCTCACGACCGTTACGGGTGACTGCATCAAAGAACCGAAAAACCTCCGTCTTCGCATTGGTACTACCTTCCAGGAAGTTATTGACTACTGTGGCGGCTTTACGGAAAAACCGGATCGCCTGATCGCCGGCGGCCCGATGATGGGGCTGGCCCAGTATCAGCTCGACGTACCTGTTACCAAAGGTGCTTCCGGTATCCTGGCTCTCTCTCCGGAAAAATGCCAGGCCGGCGAAGAATCTCCTTGCATCCGCTGCGGCCGCTGCGTAGAAGCATGTCCGATGGGCCTCGTTCCGAGTCAGCTCAGCATCTTCTCGTCCTGCCAGGCTTGGGATAAATGCATGGAATACGGCGTCATGAACTGTGTCGAATGCGGCAGCTGTGTCTATACCTGCCCGGCAAAACGCAATATTGTCCAGTATATCCGCAATGCAAAAGGTCAGTGCAAAGCTATTCAGCGCGAAGCGCAGGCGAAAGCAGAAGCACAGAAAGCCAATAACTAATTGGAAGAAGGGATATCATGAGTCCAGAAGCTAAAGGACAAACAAATGGAAAGGATGCTAAAGACATGCAGGAAATTAAACTTACCGTAGCATCTTCACCGCATGTTCGCTGTAACGAAACCATTCCTAAGATCATGTGGAATGTTGTTGCCGCTCTCGTACCGGCTGCTGCGTTCGGCGTTTACTATTTCGGTGTCAATGCTCTCGTCAATATCATCGTCGCAATTGTCTCGGCTGTTATCTTTGAATTCTTATGGGAAAAGGCGATGCACAAACGCATCACCATTACCGACGGCTCCGCTGTCATCACCGGCCTTCTGTTGGCTATGACCTGTCCTCCGAGCCTTCCTTGGTGGATGAGCATCGTCGGTTCCTTCCTGGCTATCGTCGTCTGTAAACAAGCGATGGGCGGCCTTGGCTACAATATCTTCAACCCGGCTCACGTCGGCCGTGCAGGCCTGATGGTTTCCTGGCCGGTCGCTATGACCACCTGGACCCAGCTCAACGGTACGGTCATCGACGGCGTCGCCGGTGCAACTCCTTTGAACGTTTTCAAACACGGCGGTTCCGATGCCCTGTTCCAGCTCTTCGGCACGAACGATTGGAGCAGCATCTATCAGAGCCTGTTCTTCGGATTCCGTAACGGTTCCCTCGGCGAAACCTCTACGGTACTCCTCATCCTCGGCGGTTTATGGCTGATCTACAAAGGCTATGTTAACTGGCAGGTCCCGGTCGTTATGATCGCAACGGTCGGTATCCTCACCGGTGCCGTATACGGCAGTGCAAACGTTGCCCTCTTCCAGATGATGGCAGGCGGCCTTATCATTGGTGCTTTCTTCATGGCAACCGATATGGTCACGGCTCCGATTACCGTTAAAGGTCAGGTCATCTTCGCATTAGGCTGCGGCCTCATTACGGTTTTGATCCGTGTACTCGGCGGTTATCCTGAAGGGGTTTGCTACTCCATCTTGCTCATGAATACCTTGACTCCGCTCATCGACCGTTTGGTAAAACCGACTGTCTTTGGTGCGGTAAAGACAAAGGGGGCTAAATAAAATGGCAGACAAAAACGAAAGCGGGATCTTTAAGGTCGCGATGAACCTTATCCTCACCTGCCTTGTTTCCGGTTGCATTATCGGTGTCGTTTTCTTCATCACCGGCCCGATCGCTACGGCAAAAGCAGAACAGATGAAACAGGATTCGATGAAGACCCTCGTTCCCGATGCTGACAAATTCGTTCCTGTACAGGGCGAAGAAGATACGTTTATTGCTGAAAAAGGCGGCCAGAAAGTCGCTTATATCATCCCGACGGCTCCGAAAGGTTACGGCGGCCCGATCAAATTGTTGACGGCTGTATCCATGGACGGCACGGTTATGGACTACACGGTCCTCGAAGCCAATGAAACGCCGGGCCTCGGTGATAAAGGCGCAAAATCTCCGTTTAAAGATCAGTTCAAAGGCAAGAAAATTGCCGGTCTTGAAGTCACAAAGGACAGAAGTGCAAAAGATAAGATCCAGGCATTGACTGGTGCAACGATTTCTTCCCGTGCCTTCACCTTGGGCGTTAAAGAGGCTGTTGAAAAAGCAGCACAGATGGGGGGTAAATAATAATGAATCTTTGGAAAATCTTTACTAGAGGCATTATTGAAGAAAACCCGTACTTCGTCTTGGCCTTGAGCCTGTGCCCGGGCCTTGCTGTAACGACGAGCATCGTCAACGGTTTGACCATGGGCTTTACGGTATGGTTCGTTATTACCGCCAACAACGTCGTCGTTTCGATCATTCACAAATTGATCAACAAAAAAGTACGTATTCCGGTTTATATTACATGTATCGCAACAATCGTAACCTGTGTACAGTTGTTCTTACAGGCTTATGCTCCTGATCTGTACAAAGCCCTCGGCGTATACCTCGACCTGGTCGTCGTATTTGCTATCATCCTGGCTCGTGCTGAATCGGTCGCATCGAAAAACGGCGTCGTCGTTTCCTTCCTCGATGGCATGGGCATGGGCATGGGCTTCACCATTGCTATGTTCATCATTTCCTGCATCCGTGAAGTCATCGGCAACGGCACCTTCTTTGGTCTCGAAGTATTCGGTCCGTCTTACCAGCCGGCTCTGATCATGGCACTGCCGCCCGGAGCTTTCATGCTGATCGGTTTCATCATGGCTGGATTCAAGATTTGGAATGAACGTGTTGAAAGACAGAGACAACTGAAAGGGAGTGAAGGATAATGGAATACTTTACGCTGTTTATCGGGGCTGTCTTGATTAACAACTTCGTATTGACCAAGTTCCTCGGCTTGTGTATCTTCTTCGGCGTTTCGAAAAACTTGAACGCTTCGGTCGGCATGGGTTTTGCTGTTACGGCCGTTATCACCTTGAGTACCATCTTAGCTTGGAGCCTGTACAACTGGGTCCTCGTTCCGCTTAACCTGACCTTCTTACGGACGATTTCCTTCGTTATCCTGATTGCAAGTTTCGTACAGCTGTTGGAAATCATCATCAAGAAACAGTCTCCGACACTGTATAACATGTGGGGGATTTACCTCATGCTGATCGCGACGAACTGTATCGTTCTGTCCGTTCCGGTCATCAGTGTTACCAGTGGCTATAATTTCCTCGAAAACATCATCTTTGCTGTCGGTGCCGGCATTGGTTTCGCCATTGCTCTTATCCTGATGGCAAGCTGCCGTGAAAAAATGGATTTTGCCGATATCCCGCATGCTATGAAGGGGACACCGATCGCCTTTGTCCTTGCAGGCATGATGTCCTTGGCATTCCTTGGCTTCTCCGGCATGATTTAAGGCAAAAGGAGTTGAAAACTGATTATGGATTACTCATTTATTGCGATCATGGCCGTCGTTGTCATGGTTTGTATCGGCCTTGTATTCGGTTTTATCCTTGCAAGTGCTGACAAGAAATTCGCTATGGAAGAAAATCCGCTCATCGGCGAAGTAAAAGAAGCACTGCCTCAGGGCCAGTGCGGTGCTTGTGGATTTGCCGGCTGTGCAAAATATGCGGAAGCTGTTGTACTTGACCCCGATGTTGCTCCGAACCTCTGTGTTCCCGGCAAGGCTGAAGTTGCTGAAATCGTTGCTAAATTGACCGGTAAGATTGCCGAAGCTACGGAACCGAAATTTGCTCATGTCAAATGCCGCGGCGGCAATGGCATCGCAAAATTGGCTTATGAATACAAAGGTGTTCATGACTGTGCTGCTGCAAAGATCATTCAGCAGGGTCCGAAATTCTGTAAGTTCGGTTGTTTAGGTTTTGGTAACTGCACCCGTTCCTGCCCCTTCGGTGCTATGCACATGGGCGAAGACGGACTGCCGGTTATCGACAAACGTCTCTGCACGGGCTGCGGCAAATGCGCTTCCATTTGCCCGAACCACGTCATCGAATTGCTTCCGATCAGTGCTAAAGTTGCCATCAGCTGCAGCTCCAAAGATTTTGGTGCCGCTGCTATGAAGAACTGCAAAGCAATGTGCATCGGCTGCGGTTCCTGCATGCGTAACTGCTCCCATCAGGAAGAAGGCGCTATCAAGATCGTCGACCATTTGGCCGTCGTCAATCAGGCTGTCTGCCACAACTGCGACAATGCTACCTGCATGACCAAGTGTCCGACAGGCGCTATCAATGAAATGATCAAAGGTTCTTTCAAGAAAGAAGAAAAAGTAGGTTAATAGATGGGTAAGAAACGGTATGTATGGGTTCTTCTCACCATGGCGTTCCTCATCGTATTAAGCAGCTCCGGATGCACCTTGCATCCGGAGTCTTCTTTTGATAGGAGCGGCGTCGCCATGGACACGTCGGTTTCTCTCCGGGCGACCGGGCAGGAAGCAAAAGAAGCCGTCGACGAAGGCTTTGAACGATTGGCCGTCTTAGATAAACTGGCCGGCCAAAATGAAGACAGCGATGTCAGTCGCATCAACGCCGCTGCCGGTAAGGACTATGTCAAGGTCGATCCGGCCATTTATGAAATGATTGAATACGCTAAAGACTACTCGGCGAAGAGCCAGGGCGAATGGGATATCACCATTGGGGTCATGACCAACTTGTGGCATATCGGCAATGCCGACCAGCATGTGCCGTCGCCGGAAGAGGTTTCCCAGGCCTTGATGAAAGTCAATTACAAGGATATCCTCCTGCGGCCGGAAGACCACAGTGTCATGTTGGCTAAACCGGGTATGGCCATCGATTTAGGCGGTGTCGCCAAGGGCTATGCCGTCGATGAAATCCGCAAGATTTACGAAAAGCACCACATTGAAAGCGGGCTCATCAACCTCGGCGCCAGCTCGATGTATGCCGTCGGTAAGACGACCAAGGGCAAACCTTGGAACATCGGGATCAAACATCCCCGATCGGACAATAACCAGGATTTCCTGGGCATCGTCTCCATTGAAAACCAGGCCTTGTCGACGTCCGGCGACTATGAACGCTACTTCATCCAAGACGGTGTCCGCTATCATCATATCTTTGACCCCCGCACGGGCTATCCGGCTCAGTCCGGCGTCATGAGCGACTCCGTCATCATCGATGGATCCGTGCCCCATGCCGGCATGCTCAGTGATATGCTGACGACCATCGTCTTTGTGTTAGGGCCGCAGAAAGGCCTCGATTTGGTTCACAGTATGGAAGGTGTGGACTGCGAAATTACGGGAACGGACAATGCTATTTACATGACGCCCGGTTTCCGTGACCGCTTCTCTGATCTAAATGCTGACTTTCATATTTCAGAATAAAATAACTTCCATAGAAGTAAAAAGTATAGTGAATAAATAATTAATAACTTTAAGTCTATTTACTTTTTGCGATCTTTGTAAGATAATATAGGTATAATAGATTTTAAAGCTATGGAGGGTAGTATTGGCAGATGGATCACATTGATGATAAGATTTTAATGATTTTGAAACGAAATGGGAAAGCTTCGGCAACGGAAATCAGTAAGGTTGTCGGCTTGTCCATTCCGGCTGTTGCCGAACGTATCCGCAAGATGGAACACAACGGCATCATCGAAGGCTATGGCGCGAAGATAAACCGCCGTAAGACGGGATACAACGTGACCGCCTTCATCATGGTCAACTTGGAACGGTCTGGCGATGA
The DNA here is from genome assembly GCF_001546855.1 of Megasphaera sp. MJR8396C. GTDB lineage: Bacteria > Bacillota > Negativicutes > Veillonellales > Megasphaeraceae > Megasphaera. The sequence goes on from NZ_KQ958151.1 coordinate 37,830, forward strand.
CGAAGATTTTCGTGCGAAAATCGTTCAGTATTCTGAAGTGCTGGAATGCCATCACGTCGTCGGCGCCTTCGACTACTTATTAAAAGTGCTCGTAAAGACACCGGATGATTTGGAACATTTCCTCATGCAGGTATTGAATGAAATTCCGACGGTCGCTTCTTCGCAGACGTTCATGTGTTTATCCACACTGAAAGAAGAATGGAACGTATAACAAAAAAGATGCTGTCGCAGTTGCGGCAGCATCTTTTTATCTATGGATAAGAGGGTTGGTTAGGCCGTTATCTTTCCGTCGGGACGGATGACCCGGACCTGAAGGCTGAGAGATTTGCCGCTCTGGTCGAGGGCTTTTTTTACGGCCATTTCAAGGCCGCGGCAGCAGGGGACTTCCATGCGGACGATGGTGACGTCCTGAATGGCGTTCTGCCGGATGATTTCGGTCAGCTTTTCGGAATAGTCGATGTCATCGAGTTTGGGACAGCCGATGAGGGTGATATGGCCTTTGATGAAATCGTCGTGGAATCGGGCGTAGGCATAGGCCGTGCAGTCGGCGGCAATGAGCAGCCGGGCCCCGTTAAAATAGGGCGCATGCGGCGGGACGAGCTTGAGCTGGACCGGCCATTGACGGAGCTGTGAACCTTCTCCCTGAGGGGCTTCTTTCTTAGCTTCCGGCGTTACGACATGGGCTTCGTTTCCGGGACAGCGGCCTTTATAGACGCGACCCTGAGCGGCCATGTGCTTTTTGACGGCCTCTTCGTCGTAGTCAGCGGCTTCGCGTTCGACGAAGGTAATGGCCCCGGTCGGACAGTTGGGGAGGCAGTCGCCTAAGCCGTCGCAGTAATCGTCGCGCATGAGATGGGCCTTACCGTCCACCATGGCGATGGCTCCTTCATGGCAGGCGTCGACACAGGCACGGCAGCCATTGCATTTTTCTTGGTCAATTTGTATAATTTTACGTATCATAGTCATTTCCTCCATCGGCAGTTTCGTTGATGATGTTAGTATACGTTATTTTCACGGATCTTGCCGTTGTTTTTCCAACTATATTCAGCAGGAGGTGCTGCTTATGGAACAACATCTATCCCTTATCGAAAAATCCCCGCTCTTTCGCGGCGTCGCCAAGGGCGACGTCTTACCGCTGCTTCAGGATTTGAAAGTCCGTCAGAAAAACTATAAAAAAGGGGAGTTCCTCTTTTATTCCGGTGAACCGGTCACGTATATCGGCTTGGTCCTGGAAGGTTCAGTTCATATCATCCAGGAAGATTATTGGGGCAATCGGAATATCTTGTCGCAAATTCCTCAGGGATTCTTTTTCGGCGAGGCCTTCGCCTGTCTTCCCGAGGCTCCGGCGACGGTCGACGTCGTGGCCTCAGCCGATGCCGTCATTCTTCAGATTTATGTGCAGGGCGTCCTTCATGGCGGCCATATGTTGACGCCGGCCGAGGCCCAGTTTACCGGGAATATACTGGGGCTCATGGCCGAGAAGAATCGACTGCTTACCGAAAAAATGCGCTACCTGACCCAGCGCTCGACGCGGCAGAAGATCATGCTCTACTTGTCGAACCTGGCGCGGGATAAGGGGAAATCGACGTTTGCCCTGCCCTTTAACCGTCAGCAGATGGCGGATTTTTTATCCGTCGACCGCAGCGCCTTGTCGGCGGAACTGAGCAAAATGAAAAAAGACGGCCTTATCGACTATCATAAAGACCAATTTTCGCTGCTGTAAGCGAAGAAAAAACGGCAGGGATTGTTCCTTTCGACAATCCCTGCCGTTTTGATATACAACTCTTAGTGGAGATGGGGAAGGATGTGGCCCATCTTGTTTTTCTTGGTTTCTAAATAGAATTCATCGAATTTCTGCGGTTCCATTTCGATGGGGACCCGTTCGACGATTTCGACGCCAAAGCCTTCGAGGCCGTAGATTTTTTCCGGGTTATTGGTCAGGAGGCGGATTTCCTTGGCGCCCATATCCTGCAGCATTTGAGCCCCGATCCAATATTCGCGAAGGTCAGGGGCAAAGCCGAGTTTTTCATTGGCTTCGACCGTATCGTAGCCCTGTTCCTGGAGGACATAGGCTTTGAGTTTATTGATGAGGCCGATGCCGCGACCTTCTTGGCGCATGTAGAGCAAGATGCCGCGGCCTTCGGCGTTGATCTGGCTAAGGGCGGCTGCCAGCTGTTCCCCGCAGTCGCAGCGGCAAGAGCCAAAGACGTCGCCGGTCAGGCATTCGGAGTGAACGCGGCACAAGAGGTTCTTGCCGTCACCGATGTCGCCTTTGATGAGGGCGACGTGGTGTTCGCCGGTCAGGTCATTGATGTAGCCGTAGATTTTGAATTCGCCGTATTTGGTCGGCATCTTGGCGACGGCTTCGCGGATGACGTGTTTGTCATGGCGGCGGCAGTAGTTCTGTAAATCGTGGATGGTGATGAATTTCAGGTTGTACTTGTCGGCAATTTCCCAGAGGGACGGTGTACGCATCATGGTGCCGTCGTCGGCCATGATTTCGCAGCACAGGCCGACTTGTTTGAGTCCGGCCAGGCGCATGAGGTCGACCGTGGCTTCCGTATGACCGTTGCGGGTCAGGACGCCGCCTCGTTTAGCGATGAGGGGGAAGTTGTGGCCCGGGCGGCGGAAATCTTCAGGACGTGCCGATTCTTCAGCGCATTTGCGGGCTGTGAGGGCTCGTTCGACGGCCGAGATACCCGTCGTCGTATCGACGTGGTCGATGGAAACGGTGAAAGCCGTTTCATGGTTGTCTGTATTTTCGCTGACCATAGGGGGCAGTCCTAATTTATGGGCATATTCGATGCTCATGGGCATGCAGATGAGGCCCTTGCCGTGGCTGGCCATGAAGTTCATGTTTTCTGTCGTGCAGTACTGGGCTGCGCAGATGAAATCTCCTTCATTTTCACGGTCCGGATCGTCGGTGACGATGACGATATGACCGGCCTGCAGTTCTTCGATAGCTTCTTCAATGGTGTTGAATTTTCGTTTTTCTGTCGTCAAAATAAAGACCTCCTTATAACTAAAGCCCTGCGCCAATTATGGCTCAGGGCTTTTATATGCAATGTAAGGCAGGCTGCCAAAGCAGCACGCCACATCTTCTTCCATCCAGACTATACTGTCGGTTTTGGAGTTTCACCAAATCACGAGCCAATGGCTCCTACGCTGCTGCGTTCGCGGACTGTACCGCCGATCGGGAATTTCACCCTGCCCTGAAGATATACGTTTTATTTAGTTCTGTTTTGTATTATACACGGTAGTCATGATTTTTGCAAGTCATGGCTAAAGCGCGGATTCTCAGGCCTTTTCGTCGATGTCGAAGATCTTTCCGGGATTTAAGATGTTGTTCGGATCGAGGGCCTGCTTGATGTCCATCATCATTTCCAGTTCGCCGGGATCGGTAAATTCTTTCATCAAAGCCTTTCGTTTATAGCCGATGCCGTGTTCGCCGGACAGGCGGCCGCCGTGGGCGTAGATGAAGGCGTACAGTTCCTGCTGGTTGGCCTTGACCCGTTCATCCCAGGCTTCATAGGTGTCATCGTCGCCCTTTAAGATATTCAGGTGGATGTTGCCGTCGCCGGCGTGGCTGGCGATACGGGTGATCAAGTTGTACTTTTGGGACAGGCGTAGGATTTCATCGAGGAGCAGGGCTTCTTGGTCGACGGGAACGACGACGTCTTCCTTGCAGACGATGAGGCTTTCGGCGCGGACGGCTTCGGCAAAGGCTTTACGGGCCTGCCAGATCTTATTGTGATCGGCGACGAGGACCGACGATGCGCCGTTTTCGGTGCAGATTTCGTCGAGGATGACGGCTTTATCGTCGAGGTCGTCTTCGTTGGTCCCTTCGACTTCGACGATGATGTAGTTGCCGTTGTCACTGCCTTGAAGCGTTTCGTTGAGGTATTTTTCGACCGATTTGATGGTGATATTGTCCATGAATTCGACGCACGTCGGCGTAATGCCGGCCTTGATGAGCTTGGTGACGACGCCCATAGCCTTGCGGCGGTCGTCAAAGATGGCCAGGAGGTCGAGGGCATATTTCGGCTTGGGGACCAGTTTTAAGGTCGCCTTGGTAATGATGCCCAAGGTCCCTTCGGAACCGATGATGAGCTGTTCTAAGGAATAGCCCGTCGACTGTTTTTGAAGGCGGGCGCCTAAGGTTACGATGCGGCCCTTGGGATTTACGACTTCGACGCTGTATACCTGGTGGCGCGTCGTCCCGTATTTGACGGCCCGGTTGCCGCCGGCGTTGGTGGCGATGTTGCCGCCGATGAAGCACGAGTCGCCGCTGCAGGGATCGCCGGCATAAAAGAGGTCCTGCTGTTCGGCCGCATCCTGGAGGTCCGACGTGCGGACGCCCGGTTCGACGACGGCATAGAGGCCTTCGGTATTGATTTCAAGGATTTTATTCATCTTTTCTAAGGATAAGACGATGCCGCCGTATTCCGGGACGGCGCCGCAGGCAAGGCCGGTACCGGCACCGCGCGGGACGACGGGGAAGTGGAAGTCGTTGGCCAATTTCAAGACGGCACTGACTTCTTCTGCTGTTTCGGCAAAGACGACGGCTTCCGGCATCCGGTGGTAGGCCGGATCGGTCACTTCGTCATGGGAATAGGGCTGCATAGCGTCGGCGTCGGTGACGACGTTTTTCGGCCCGACGACCGCTTTCAGCTTTTCTATGATTTCCGGTGTGATTTTTTCGTATGGCATAATGGTTCCCCCTCGGATAAAGATACAAGATACGTGATTTTATTATATATAACCTGCCGATATTTTAAAAGGAAATTTACAAAAAAACTTTATCTTGTCCCCAAACCCATGTATACTATAGGATAAGATTTTTTCTTAGACTATCATTTTTTAGAAAGGGTGATTGGGTGGAAACCAAAGAGTATCGGCCGCCTGTGCGTCGGAAGAAGCGCCGCAAGCCTCGTCGAAAGCGTCGTCCCGGTCTGCTCAGCCGGATTCGGCAGATGATGAGCTTGTACAATCTGGTTATCCTGGCCATCATTATTGCCGGAGTCTATTTTATCGGGGGCCGACTCCACCGGGTTTGGGAAATCAGGGAAGACATGACTCAGACGCTGCAGCAAGAACAGCTCCTTCGGGATGAAAATACCCGGCTTAAAGCGCAGTACGATAAACTGAACGATCCCGATGAAATTTCGCGAGAAGCGCGGGAACAATTTGGTTTGGCAAAGCCCGACGAAATCCCTTATAAGCCGTAAAAGTTTGTCGAATCTTCCATTTTGGGAATTGAATTTTTGGGCGATTATGAGTATAATGACCATATACGTTTATCAGCTATGCTGAATATCACAAGGAGGAAATTGAAACAGCATGACAATTGAAGTAGGCAGTGTGATGGAAGGTACCGTTACGGGGATCACAAAATTTGGCGCATTCGTAGAACTTCCGGATAAGAAAGTAGGTCTTGTACATATTTCTGAAGTCGCTAATGAGTATGTCAAAGATGTAAATGATTTTTTGAAAGTTCGCGATAAGGTCAGCGTCAAAGTGTTGTCTGTCGACGATAAGGGGAAAATCGCCTTGTCTATTAAGCAGACTCAGGCGGCTCCGGAAAAGAAGGATTTCCGCCCGAAACGCGATATGCGGCAGAAACACGAATTCCGCCAGCATAACGGCTTTGATTCACGCCGCTCGTCAGGTTCGCTGTCGTTTGAAGACCGGCTCAGCAAATTCCTGAAGGAAAGCGATGAACGCCTGATGGATTTGAAGCGCAATACAGAATCGAAACGCGGCGGCCGCGGCGCTCGCCATGCTGATTGATAAGTATTGAATAGCGGAGTGCAGAAAGAGGCGCCGCACGTATCGTGCGACGGCCTCTTTTTGATTTGAAAGGAGACGTTATGGAGTATCAGAAATATGCCGTTATCGACATTGGCTCCAATTCCCTGCGCCTCATGACGGGTTGGCAGGAAGTTCCCGGGACGTGGACTTTTTCGCCGAAAGAATTGGCGACGACTCAGCTCGGGAAGGGCATCGACGAAACACGCCACTTGTCGGCTGACGGAATGGAAGCGTCTTTTGCTGCCATGGAAGGCTGGAAGAAGAAACTTTCCGGCGTACCGGTCTGTGCCGTGGCTACTAGTGCCGTTCGTGAAGCCGTTGACGGCCAGGCCTTTTTGGCCGAAGTGCGGGCCCGTTTCGGCTGGCACTGTCGGGCTATTTCAGGCCTTGAAGAGGCGTCCCTCTGTTTTACGGGAGCGACGAAATTCATCGATCCTGAAAAGACGGCAGCCATCCTCGATATCGGCGGCGGCAGCAGTGAAGTCGCCGTGGGCAAACGAGGCATTTTATGCTGGTCTCACAGTTATGCCATGGGGGCTGTCCGGTTTACGAAAAAGGCGGTTCTTCAGGAAGCGGACGTCCTTCACCTGGAAAACCGCTGCCATAAGATGTGGCTTCCCATCCCGATGAGTGAGACGCCGCAAGTACTGATCGGCGTCGGCGGTACGCTGACGACGCTGGCCGCCATGGATTTAAAACTCGACGTTTACGATGCTAAAAAGGTTGAAGGCCACGTCGTGACCTACGAATCCCTGTGTCAGCACATCGAGAAACTGCGGGTCATGACGCCGGAAGAACGGCGCCATGTACCAGGCCTTCAGCCAAAGCGCAGTGAAATCATCTTAGCCGGCTTGATCATTGCCAAGTCCTTCTTAAAGCGCTATGAAATCCCGGCCGTCATGGCCAGTGAACGGGATATCATGGAAGGTATTTTCTTTCGCCATTCCTTCCACGATGCGGCCTGGAATTCGAAGGAAGGCCGGTTATGAATCTTGTCGAGGACGTTGCCGACTATGCTCGGCAGCACGGCTTATGGCAGCCCGATAGTGCTATCGTCATCGCCTGTTCGGGCGGGCCCGATTCCATGGTCCTCCTCGACGTTTTGAGCCGCCTGGCCCCGTTATATCGCCTGCGCCTCGTAGCCTGCTACGTTCACCACGGCATCCGACCGGCGGCCGATGCCGAAGTCGATTTCGTCCGCCAGGAAGCCTTAAGGCGCCGTTGCGGGTTTACTTGGCAGTACGTCGATGTACCGACTCTCGCCCGGCGTGAAAAAATGTCGGAAGAAGCTGTCGGACGGCGGGAACGCTACCGAATTTTACGCACGATGAAGCGGGCCTGTGGGGCCACGACGATTGCCGTCGCCCATCACGGCGACGATCAGGCCGAAACGGTGCTGCTTCACCTCCTTCGCGGCAGCGGCCTTCAAGGCTTGTGCGGTATGGAACCGCGACGAGGCGACATCATACGGCCTTTGCTGGGCTTTACGAAAGCCGAACTTGCTGCGTATGCCAAAGCGCAGGGGATTCCCTCGTGTCACGACGAAACCAATGACAGTACCCGCTATCACCGCAATCGTATCCGCTTAGAGCTGCTGCCTTCTTTAATGCGATATAATCCGGCGATTACAGCCGACCTCAACCGCCTGGCCGATACGGTCCGTGCCGACGAAGCTTTTTTGAACGACTGTACGGAACATGTCTATCGGGAACTTGCCTGTCCGGGTTACGGCGTTCCGGCCCTGGACCGACGACGATTACTGTCTCAGCCGCTTTCCCTGCAGCGGCGATTGATACGAAGACTTTGGAAGAGTGCAACCGGGTCTTTACAAGACCTTCCCTTTCATTACGTTGAAACCATACGGGCTTTAGCTGCCAAAGAAACGGGGAAACAGTTTCAGTGCGGCAAAGCCTGTGCTTATACGACGCGGACCGCTCTCTGCATGGGTCCGGCCGTTCCCCGCCAAAAGCGGAAGCGGTAATTTAATTTTTTTTCGGAGGAATCAAGATGCATCAGGATATCAAAGAAATTTTACTTACAGAAGAACAGATTGCTGCCCGCGTTCGCGAATTAGGCGCTCAGATTACCAAGGACTATGCCGGAAAGACCATCCTCCTTTGCGGCATCTTGAAAGGGGCCGTCACCTTTTTTACCGATTTGGCCCGCGCCATCGACGGTCCGGTTTACTTCGATTTCATGAGCTGTTCCAGTTACGGCGCCTCGACGGAATCGTCGGGTGACATCGAAATCCGCAAAGACCTCGATAACGACGTCGAAGGGAAAGATGTCCTCATCGTCGAAGACATCATCGATACGGGCATTACCTTAAGCCACCTCGTTCCGATGTTGAAAGAACGGGGCGCCCGTTCGGTAAAATTGGCCACCCTCTTGAGCAAGCCGGCTCGGCGTCAAGTCGAAGTTCCCGTCGACTACAACGGCTTTGAAATTCCCGATGCCTTCGTCGTCGGCTACGGCCTCGACTATAATAGCTGCTACCGCAACCTGCCTTACATCGGCGTCTTGAAGGAAGAAGTATACTCCAAGTAAGGATGTCTACCTATTTTGTATAAAATAAGTTGTTGCTTTTGAAGAAGTGTGGTAATATAAAATTGTGTTGGTTAGAATAAAGAAAAAATTGTCATAAACTAGGTGAAAGGAGCAGTATTTTGAGTAAATTTGTGCGGAATGTAAGTTTATACTTACTCATCATCATCGTCGCCGTATCGATTATAGATGCCCTTACGAGCAATAAGACTGATAAATCGGAAATTTCTTACACGAATTTCATGAGTCAGGTCCAGCAGAAAAAAGTCGATGCCGTCCAGATTACCGCCGATCATGCCATCGTCGGTCAACTGAAAGACGGAACGTCCTTTACGTCGTATGCCCCGACGGATGCAGCGCTCTTACCGGCCCTGCGAGATGCTGATGTCAATGTTATTGCCAAGCCGCCTGAACAACCGTCGTGGTGGATGAATATGCTGACGGCAGTCCTGCCGATCCTGGTACTCATCGCCGTGTGGTTCTTCATTATGCAGCAGACCCAGGGAGGCGGCGGCCGGGTCATGAACTTCGGCAAAAGCCATGCTAAGATGCACGGCGAAGGAAAGATCAAAGTTACCTTTAAAGACGTTGCCGGCGAAGACGAAGCTAAGGAAGAATTGGCTGAAATCGTCGAATTCCTGCGCAACCCCAGCAAGTATAATGCCATTGGCGCTAAGATTCCGAAAGGGGTCCTCCTCTTCGGCCCTCCGGGGACCGGGAAAACCCTCTTGGCTCGTGCTGTAGCCGGGGAAGCCGGTGTACCTTTCTTCAGCATCAGTGGCTCCGACTTCGTCGAAATGTTCGTCGGTGTCGGTGCGTCCCGTGTCCGTGATTTGTTTACACAGGCTAAGAAGAATGCCCCCTGTATCGTATTCATCGACGAAATCGATGCCGTCGGCCGCCAGCGCGGTGCCGGTCTCGGAGGCGGTCATGATGAACGCGAACAGACGCTGAATCAGCTGTTGGTTGAAATGGATGGTTTCGGTTCCAATGAAGGCATCATCACCATTGCTGCGACGAACCGTCCGGATATCCTCGACCCGGCCCTCCTTCGTCCCGGCCGTTTTGACCGGCAGATTACCGTCGACCGTCCCGATTTGCGCGGCCGTCGGGCCATCCTCGAAGTCCATGCCAAAGGCAAGCCCTTAGGCAAAGACGTCGACCTCGATATCATCGCCAAGAAGACGCCGGGCTTTACCGGTGCCGACCTCGGCAACCTGCTCAATGAAGCGGCGCTCCTCGCTGCCAGAGCCAATAAGAAGATCATCAACATGCCGGAACTGGAAGAAGCCAGTGAAAAGGTAAGCTTCGGGCCGGAACGGCGCAGCCACGTCATCAGCGACAAGGAAAAACGCCTGACCGCTGTCCATGAATCGGGCCACGCCCTCATTGCTTACCTCTTGCCGGATGCTGACCCGGTACATAAGGTCACCATCATTCCTCGCGGTCGTGCCGGCGGTTATACGATGATGCTGCCGGAAGAAGACCGGTCGTATGAAACGAAATCCTACTACCTGGCACAGATCCGCGTCGCCCTCGGCGGCCGGGCTGCTGAAGAAATCGTCTTCAACGAAATCAGCAGCGGTGCATCGGGCGACCTCCAGAGCGTTACCCGCATTGCCCGCCAGATGATTACCCGCCTGGGCATGAGTCCTAAATTAGGTCCCATGGTCTTTGGTGAACAGCAGGACCAGGTATTCCTCGGCAAGAGCCTCGGCCACGAACGCAATTACGGCGACAGCGTTGCCGAACTGATCGACAAGGAAATGCACGATATCGTATCGGAAGCCTATGCCGACGTTCTCCATATGCTGCACGAACGCCTCGATACGCTGAATAAGATGGCCGACGCTTTGATCGAAGTCGAAACGATCAACCGTCAGCAAGTCGACAACTTGGTCAAATACGGGACGCTGGAAGCTCCTGAAGAAAAAAAGGCCGAAGCCGTTGATACGGAAGCTGCCGATACGGCTGTTCAGCCGGCAGAAACTGTCGAAACCAAAGCCGTCGATGCCGAACCTGTTGCAGAAGAACCGGTTTCAGCATCGGACAGTGAAACGTCTGCTGCCGAAGCGCCTCAGCAGGAACAGACGGAAGTCCAGATTAGTCCTTGGGGCAATCCCGTTCCTAAGGGAGGCCTGACGGAAGGCTTGACCCATCCGGACGATGAAAAGGACGACAAAGATACGAAGAAATAAGTTTATCATGGCTTAGTTCAAGGCCGTTTAGAGACTGCCGTATGAGCTTTATCCTCATGCGGCAGTCTCTTTGCGTAATGCCTTGACAGGCCTATGGGGTATGATACAATTTTTACATAAACGATGAGCATGTTACCGCCGCGATACGATACCCCACGGGCATGGACCAGAAAAGCGGCAGCAGGAGGGACGAATGAATATGCGGGAAGCTATTTTTAACTTTTTACGAAAACACCAAAATGAATTCGTATCGGGCCAGCAGATTTCTGAGCAGCTGGGAGTCTCTCGAACGGCGGTGTGGAAACATATACGGGCCTTGAAGCAGAAGGGATACGTCATCGAATCGTATACGAAAAAGGGCTACTGTCTGCGTGAAGCACCGGAACTCTTGTCCCCGGAAGGACTTGAAAAAGGCCTTTCTTCGTCCGAATTCGGCCGGCATATCGTCTACCGGGAACGGGTCGATTCGACGAATAACGTCGCCAAACAAATGGCGGATGACGGGGCTCCCGAGGGGACGGTCGTCATCGCCGAAGAACAGACTGGCGGCCGCGGCCGCTTGAGTCGTTCTTTCCATTCCCCCTTTGCCAAGGGCTTGTGGTTCTCGGTTATCCTGCGGCCGGCCATTCCTCCCATGGAAGTCTCTAAAATGACCTTGCTGGCGGCCGTGGCCCTGGCCCGGTCCCTGCGTGCCCACGGCCTTTCGGACTGCGGCATCAAGTGGCCCAATGACATTTTGCTTCACGGCCGTAAGCTGGTCGGCATCCTGACCGAATTGAACGGCTCTGCGGAAAAGGTCAACTACATCATCATGGGCATCGGCGTCAACACCGGCGTCACGGCCAGTGATCTTCCAGAAGAGTTACAGGATATCGTCACCAGTTTTGCCATGGAAGGGGTCAGCGTTCAGCGGCAGGAACTGCTGCAGACCATCTTGTTGGAATTGGAAAAGCTGTACCAGACGGTCTGTCAGGAAGGATTTGCGCCCATTTTAGTACAGTGGCGGGCTTTGTCCTGTATGCTCGGACAAAAAGTGGCCGTCAGTTCCATTGGCCGGACGTTTACTGGAACGGCCGCCGATATCGATGATGACGGCAATCTCATCGTCGAAACGGAAGGCGGGCTGGAAAAGGTCATGGCCGGCGATGTCCACGTTCGTCCCGTCTAATTGTGCGTAAAGACTATTCAAGACGGGCAAACTCTGTTATTATAATAGGCGTATTATCAACTTAGATTAAGCAGGAGATAAAGTTATGCTATTAGTCATTGATGTAGGGAATACGAATATCGTCCTCGGGATCTTTAAAGATCAGGAACTCGTGGACCACTGGCGCGTATCGACGGATCGGCTTCGCACGACGGATGAATACGGCGTCCTTATTCGCCATCTCTTTTATTTGAACGGCGTCAATTCAGAAGAAATCGATGCCATCATCATTTCCTCTGTCGTTCCGCCGGTCATGCCGACCCTCGAACGGATGTGCCAGCGCTATTTTGGCCTGACGCCTTTGGTCATTGGCCCGGGCGTCAAGACCGGCATGGATATCAAATATGACAATCCGCGTGAAGTCGGTGCTGACCGCATCGTCAATGCCGTCGCAGCTTATGAAAAGTTCGGCGGTCCGGTCATCATTATCGACTTCGGGACGGCGACGACCTTCTGTGCCGTCGATAAGAAGGGAACCTACCTCGGCGGGGCCATCTGCCCGGGCATCGGTATTTCGACGGATGCCCTGGTACAGCGGACGGCAAAGCTGCCACGTATCGAAGTCGTCCAGGCAGAAAAAGTCATTTGCCGCAATACCGTTGAAAGCATGCAGGCCGGTGTCTTTTACGGCTTCGTCGGCCAGGTCGACGGCATCGTGTCGCGGATGCGGAAGGAACTGGGCTGTAAGGCAAAGGTCGTCGCTACGGGAGGCCTTGCCGTCATCGTGGCTCCGGCGACAGATGCCATCGACGTCGTCGAACCGATGTTGACCTTGGAAGGGCTGAAAATCATTTATGACCGAAACAATTAAGCCTTTTGCCATCGGCAGCGTCGTCCTCGACGCGCCGATTATTCTGGCACCCATGGCCGGTGTCTGTGATGCGCCGTATCGGGTTATTGCTCACCGCTATGGCGCAGCTTTAGTCTGCGCCGAAATGGTAAGCTCTCAAGGGATTCGCTACAGCAATCAACATACGGAAGAATTGCTCCATATTGAAGAAGGGGAGCATCCTTTATCGATGCAGATTTTCGGTTCTGATCCGGAAGTCATGGCCCAGGCGGCTGCTGTCGTCGAAGAAGCCGGCGCCGATATCGTCGACATCAATATGGGCTGCCCGGTAAAGAAGGTCGTCAAAAATGGCGACGGTTCGGCGTTGATGAAGGATCTGCCCTTGGCCGAAAAAATTATACGCGCCGTCGTACAGGCCGTGTCCATTCCCGTCACCGTCAAGATGCGCACGGGCTGGGATGATACTGCCTTCGTGGCGCCGGAACTGGCAAAACGGGCTGAAGATGCCGGTGCCGCTGCCGTTGCCGTCCACGGCCGGACGCGGGATCAGTTTTACAGCGGCAAGGCCGATTGGCAGAAAATCAAGGCGGTTGTCGAGGCCGTATCGATTCCGGTCATCGGCAATGGGGACGTCGTCGACGGCCCGTCGGCGGCAGCTATGATGGCGGAAACGAGATGCCAGGCCGTCATGGTCGGCCGCGGCGCCCAGGGGAATCCTTGGATTTTCCCGCAGATACGCCATTATCTTGAAACGGGCGAAGTCCTGCCGCTGCCGACGCCTAAAGAGAAGTATACCCAGATGCTGGCTCACTTTGAAGCCCTTCTGGCGTATAAGGGGGAATACATCGGCATTCGGGAAATGCGTACTCATGCCGCCTGGTATACCCATGGCCTTCACGGGGCAGCGGCCCTTCGGGAACGGATCAACCGGACCCGGTCGGCTGAGGAATTTCGCGCTGTCGTCGAAGAGATGCTGGCCAAGCTGGGCTGACCGCGGGCAGGCTGTTTTGTTGACATGAAAGACAGATGTGAATATAATTAAAGATACGGTATAAATTAAGCTATAACAGTGACACGCGATTCTATCGCAGGAGGAATAGGAAGACAATGACCAATGAAACGCTGATTACCCAAGAAGGGTTGCAGAAATTAAAAGATGAATTAAATGAACTGAAATCAGTCCGCCGCATTAACGTTTCGCAGCGTATAAAAGAAGCTATCGCCCTCGGTGACTTGAGCGAAAACTCGGAATACGATGACGCCAAAAATGAACAGGCCTTTATCGAAGGCCGTATTGCCGAATTGGAAGGCAAAATCCGGACGGCAAAAATCATCCAGGAAACGGAAGACGGTGCTGCTAAAGTCCGCATCGGCTCTCACGTCATTTTGGAAGACGTCGAAACAGGAGACCGCTTCGACTATACCGTCGTCGGTACGGCTGAAGCCGATCCCTTCAACAACCGGATTTCTAACGAATCCCCGGTAGGTAAAGCGATTCTCGGTCAGAACATCAATCCATCCAATCCGGCAGTCGTTACCGTAAAGGCACCGGCTGGTGAACTCCAGTACCGGATCTTGCCGCCTGATGCAAAATAAACTGTAGGAGGAATATTCATGTCGGATACGAAAGAAAAAGAAATGCCCATGATGGAAGAAGAAAAATTAAATGACCAGATGCAGGTTCGCCGTGAAAAGATGCAGGAATTCATCGATGCCGGCGTCTATCCCTTCGGCCAGAAATATAATTGGGATCACCATGCCCAGGAAGTAAAGGACCAGGCAGAAACCTTAGAAAAAAATGAAACCGTCGTCAGTGTCGCCGGCCGCTTGATGGCCATTCGCCGCCACGGCAAGACGGCTTTCTGCGTCCTTCGTGATTTGAGCGGTGAAATCCAGCTCTATTTCCGTAAAGACGTCCTGGGAGAAGAATCGTACAACTTGTTTAAGCTCCTCGACCTCGGCGATATCGTCGGCGTCGGCGGTACGGTATTCGTTACCCATACCGGCGAAACGACGATCCGCGTTGAATCGTGGCAGCTCCTGTCCAAATCACTCCGTCCGCTGCCGGAAAAATTCCATGGCCTTACGGATAAGGAAACGCGCTATCGTCAGCGCTACCTCGACCTCATCGTCAATCCGGAAGTCACGGATACCTTCGTCAAGCGTTCGAAAATCATCAAAGGCATTCGTAAGTACCTCGATGACCGCAACTTCCTTGAAGTCGAAACGCCGATGCTCCATACCATTGCCGGCGGTGCTGCGGCCCGTCCTTTCAAGACCCATCACAATGCCCTCGATATGGATATCTTCCTGCGCATCGCTCCGGAACTCCACCTCAAACGCCTCCTCGTCGGCGGCTTGGAACGCGTTTTTGAAATGAACCGCTGCTTCCGTAATGAAGGCATCGATACCCGTCATAATCCTGAATTTACGACGGTCGAATTGTACCAGGCTTACGGTGATTTGGAAGATGTCATCAACATTACGGAAGACATGGTCTCTAAATTGGCCGACATGCTGTACGGCACGATGAAGCTGACCTATATCGATAAAGAAATCGATTTGACGCCGCCTTGGGACCGCATGACCATGATCGAAGCCGTTAAGAAATTCAGCGGTGCCGATTTTGAAAATGTCACCGACGTCGAAGTCGCCCGCAAGATGGCCGACGAACACCACGTTGAATACGGCCAGTATGACGGTGTCGGCAAGATCATCAATGCTTTCTTTGAAGCCTTTGTTGAAGAAAACCTCATCCAGCCGACGATTATTACGGGTCATCCCTTGGAAATCTCACCGCTTACCAAGCAGGACCAGGATAATCCGCTCTTGACCTATCGTTTTGAAGCCTTCATCTATGGCCGGGAACTGGCCAACGGCTTCTCGGAATTGAACGACCCTATCGACCAACGCAACCGCTTCATCGAACAGATGAAGGAACGCGAACACGGCGATGACGAAGCTCACCAGATGGATGAAGATTACTGCCGCGCTTTGGAATACGGCTTACCGCCGACAGGCGGCCTTGGGATCGGGATCGACCGCTTAGTCATGTTCTTGACCAACAGCCCGTCTATCCGCGACGTACTGCTCTTCCCCTTGAGCCGTCCGGAACAGCATAAATAATTGTTGCACCCTTTGCCCATGTCAATGGCAAGAAAAGGGCTGTCGTAGGACAGCCCTTTTTTATCACAGCCCATAAAAAGGAGGAACGCTATGAAACGTACCGCACTAGCTGCGTTGGTCTGCTCGGCTTGCCTGGCTTGGAGCTCGGCAGCCGGCGCCGTGCCGACTGAGAACTGGGAAAGCTCCCTGAATGATACGCCGACGGCCCTTGCGGCAGCGATTGGGGAAGAACTTCTTCTCGATAAAGCCGACGAAGCCGATAAAACGACGCCGCCTGCAAAGCCGTCGAAGTCTGCCGAACGTAAAGATTCCGCGAAAAAAGACGGATCTCAAAAGTCGGCAAAATCCGATAAGGCCCAGCCGTCTTCTGACGTGAAAGAGAAAACGCCATCGGATAAGAACGATGCTGCCGATGTTAAAAAAGATGACGCCAAAGACGGTAAAAAATCCGGCTATCACAACGCCGCTCCGGCCAGTGTCCACGCCCTGACGGCGGACGATCAGCGCATCTTCGATTCGCTGGATACGTTAAAGATTGCCCCCTTAGAAGCCAGTGATTTTTACATTGGCAGCATCCGCAGCGGTGACAGCCCGATGAAAGTAAAGCGGATTTTTGGCAATCCCAGCAAATATTCGACCAGCATGCACTATACGTCGATGCAGTATACGGGGAAAGACCTGAAGCTGCGTTTTGCCATCCGCAATAAATTGGCCGACAGCCTGCGCTCTAGCGGCGATTCGCGTAAGAGCGTCCGTCCCGGCGTAGAGTCTGTCTTTTTGACGACCGGGACCAATATCCTCATCGGCCGCGATATGCGCTTGAAGTATCCCATCGAAGTGCTTTTGCGCCAATTCGGCATTCCCGATTCGATGCTGCGCGATACCGATGCCAACGTCTATTACGTGACCTATGAAAGCCCGAAAAAAGACGCTATGTATGTCTTTGCCGTCGGCAATCGGCGCGTGGAAAGGGTAGCCCTCATGCCGGTCCGGCCGCCTTATATCACCAGCGAACCGGCCAAAGACCCGAAGAAATTGACCGAACGGGACTTTACCCTCATGGGCTTTGGACTGAACCAGCCTTTTGAAGCCAATAAGTACAATATGTGGAACAAGCTGGTCAAACGCAATAACAGTAGTTTTTGGCTCTACGGGGATTACGGTGTCGAAGTAGACCGACGCAATATGATTCAGAAAGTATTCCTCCTGACCAATAATGGCTATACCAGCCGCGGCGCGACCCTGGGGTATCACGTGTCGACCATTCTGGCACTGTATGGCCGTCCGGACCGCGTCGAATGGGGCCCGGATAAGGAAAAATCCGTCGATGCCTATTACTATGACAGCCCTTATCAAAAAGGCGTGTCTCTGGTCATCATCATGCGCCACAATGAGCCCTATGTCGACGATATTATCCTGACGTCGACGCCGATTAAGAATATCCAGGACCCGATGGAGCGTTACGGATTAAAGTGAGGATGCGTACCGTTTTTGCATATGTGTGAAGAAAATAGTGAAAATGCTTTACTTATATGATGAAAGTTGGGTATAATAAAATAAATAAATTAAATATCTTAAGAAAACGAAGGTGATTTTCATGGTTACAGATGCAGATGTTTTAAAACGATGGAAGTACATTGCCCAGGACGATGAAAAACTGTTGATTATCATTGGCAGTCCCGGTTCGGGTAAGAGCCAGCTCATCCGTGAACTGACGTATCAAGACGGTTGGAAGATTTGTGAAGCCCGTGAACTCTTTGATGACGAATTTTTGGAAATACCTCGTGCCGACCGTCCGGATAAAGCCATTACCCTTGTCTCCGCAGCGATTCATCGTCTCAATGCCCGTGTTGTTATGATTGATAACGTTGAATTTATGTTTGCGCCTATTTTGAATCTCGATCCTGTGGCAATGCTGAAGAAACTGAGCCGCGAATGCCCGATTATCGTCAGCTGGCGCGGTAGCTTGGAAGGCAATACCTTGTATTTTGAACACAATGGGGATCCTAAGTATGCCAAGTTTGTCATCGACAACCCCAATCATGTCATTTCTCTCGACGACTGAGAGAGTCCTGTAATTTAAAAAATAGTTACCTTTTCGCAATCGTTTTTTCATAAATACCCTTTAGAATAAAGGCTGTCCAAAAGGCTCGTTGCCTTCGCGGACAGCCTTTTTTTTTATCAGCCAGTGTGGTATACTCTTTTAGTATTGTAAGGTTTTTGGTAGGACGATCAAAGCGAAAAGGAGATAAAACAATGAGTGATTCTATTATTGCCATTATCTTGGGGATTGTCGAAGGCTTCACCGAGTATCTGCCGGTATCTTCGACGGGACATATGATCCTTGTCGGGGATATGTTGGGATTTACCGGTCCCCGGGCCAGCGTATTTGAGATTTTCATCCAGTTAGGTGCCATTCTGTCGGTGGTCATCATTTACAAAGAAAAATTTAACCGCATGCTCCATCAGTACCGCTGCTGGGACCTCCTGCAGCCGAAGAACTGGTTTCGCAACGATACGGGCCTGACCCTGGCTCATATCGCCGCCGGCATCGTCCCGGTCATGGGCATCGGCTATTTAGCGCATCATGCCATTAAGACCTATCTCTTCTCGGCCGGAACGGTCATCATCGGCCTCATCATCGGCGGTCTGTTCATGCTGCTGGCTGAAAAGCACGGTACGAAAACGGTCTGTGACGACGTCGAAAAAATGACCATTGCCCAGGCCTTTTTAACGGGGATCTTTCAGATCTTGGCCTTATGGCCCGGCTTCTCCCGGTCCGGATCGACCATCGCCGGCGGCCTGTTCTTAGGCCTTAGCCGAAAGGCGGCAGCAGACTTTTCCTTCATCATTGCCGTACCGGTCATGATCGTAGCCTGCTTCTACGACCTCTTGAAGAGCCTGAGCGACCTTAGCAGCAACGATTTGATCATGATCGTCATCGGTTTTATTACGGCTTTTATTGTCGCCTACGTCTCGGTCTTGTGGTTCCTTAAATTCATGAACAAGTCGACACTGGCCTCTTTTGCCTACTATCGATTCGTCGTGGCTGTCATTTCCTTCGTTTATTTCTTTATTCTTTCTTAATCGAAAAAAATACTGCCGCCTGGCGGTCTTATCTTGGATGATAAGCCGGCAGGGGCAGTATTTTTTTTACTTCTTTATAACGTTTAGGAGCCGCTGCTCGATAATTGTTCGAACTCGGCGATCAATTGGTTTAAGACGGGGACGATATTGTCGTCATCGATGTCGGCACGAAAGGCTTCCATCATATTAGGGAAGAAAATATAGAGTCCCTGCATGTAGATATAGTAATAATACTGCAGGTCGTCGTGACTCATGATGGTCGAGGATAAGGCGTCATTGACGGCAAAGTTCAGGTCATAAAAATCAAGAATTTCATTTTTGAAGCGGTCTACATCGAGTTCGCCTCGGGCGTAATCATCCATGAGGTGGCCGCCCATCTCGCTGAGGGCGTCGGCGACATCAGAAAGATTGTCCGGGACGGTAAGTCCTTCGTCTTCCATGATGTGCGTCAAGGTGTGAAGCGATGTAATCAGGGATTCGCAGAAAAAATTGAAGGTCAGGGCTCCTTCTGAGCCCTTCAGATTCGTAAAGACAGTAGATTCCATGAAAGCCTCCTTGAGGGTAATTTTTCTTATTATACCATATTTTAAGCGAAATGAATTGAATCATGCCCTTTAATATAGTACGATAGTAGGGAGAATCTCATGTAGGAGGTAGTGTTGGTGGCTCAAAAAAATAAAAAGATTCAACTAAAGAAACGTTCCCGCCAGTCGGCTCGGATCCACCGCGGCCTGGCCATGCCTGTCGGTCCCGGCAGTGAAAACAGTTTAGTCAGCTTTCGCGATTTTGCCGATCTGAAGGCTAAATATTTTCGCTTTACCGGCCGTATTCAGCGCCGTCCCTTTTTGGCACGGACGTTGATTTTGATGGTGGCCCAATTTATGTTTTCTCTGATCCTTTACAGCAAAATCATCGAGTCCATTTTGATTGGTCACGAAGATTATGCCATTATTTTCGGACTCATCTTTTTGGTATTGACGGTTCCTACGGTGTGGGCTCATCTATCCCTCGGTACCCGGCGTTTTCATGACCTCAATAAACCGGGTGCCTTGTTTGCCATTCCGTATATCGCCTATCTGGCAAGTTATATCCTGCCGGTCCTCGCCTTTGATACGGCAGCCTTGGCCGCCCAGTCGATCATGGCTGTGTGCTACCTGGGCCTGGCGACGGTAAAGGGGACCGATGGCGACAATGCCTATGGTCCGGAACGGGCGCGGTAGAATGGCTTCTTGTCGGACCCGTTGAAACAGCGAGGGGAAACGCCCTATCATAAAGGCCGTGCATGGTTGACACCGTCAGGATGCAGCGGCCTTTTTAGGTGCATCTATGGACAGGGGACGTTATTGCCTGTATAATATTCAAGAATATAGCCTTTTTTCTTACGTGAGGAGACTTAGTATGACAATACCTATGATAAAGACGGACCACCTGTGCCATACCTATGAAGATGAAGATGGCAAGGTTGTCTATGCCTTAAAGGACATTTCGCTGACCGTCGAAAAGGGCGAATTCGTAGCCATTATCGGTACCAACGGTTCTGGGAAGTCGACCCTTGCCAAGCACTTTAACGTCCTGCTTACGCCGACGTCAGGCACGTGTGAAGTCTGTGGGATGCGGACCGATGAGGCTGAGAATATATGGAAGATACGCCAGCACGTCGGCATGGTTTTCCAAAACCCGGACAATCAAATTGTCGCCGCTGTCGTTGAAGAAGACGTCGCCTTCGGACCGGAAAACCTCGGCATTCCGTCCGATGAAATCAAGTCCCGGGTCAGCGATGCCTTAAAACGGGTCAATATGACGATTTATGCTAAACACGGGCCGCACCTCTTGAGCGGCGGTCAAAAACAGCGCATTGCCATTGCCGGAATCCTGGCCATGCAGTGTGACTGCATCGTCCTTGATGAACCGACGGCTATGCTCGACCCCGTGGGTCGTAAAGAAGTCATGGATACCCTCCATCAACTGAACCGGGAAGGCATTACGGTCATCATCATTACGCACTTCATGGAAGAAGCGGTCCAGGCGGAACGGGTCGTCGTCATCGATAAGGCGGAAGTCAAGATGGACGGTGAGCCGCGGGACGTCTTTTCAAAGGTCAAAGAACTGAAGGACATGGGCCTTGATGTGCCCGTCGCCGCAGAATTGGCGGACCGGCTGCGCCAAAAGGGCCTGACCCTTCCGGCATCGATTATCACGGAAAAGGAATTGGGAGACGCATTATGTCAATTAAGTTAACGAATGTGAGCCATACGTATGGTGTCGGGACGCCCTTTGAAAAAACGGCCCTCCACGATACGAATGTGGAGATTCATGAGGGAGAATTCATCGGGATCATCGGTCACACCGGCTCGGGAAAGTCGACGCTGGTCCAGATTTTAAACGGACTCATAAAGCCTACGAACGGCTCGGTTACCGTCGACGGTACGGATATCGGGAAGAATACGAAAGAAGCCTTGGCAGTGCGCCATAAGGTGGGCATGGTCTTTCAGTACCCCGAATATCAGCTCTTTGAAGAAACGATTGCCCGCGACATTGCCTTCGGTCCTCGGAATTTCGGCCTCAGTGAGACCGAAGTCGAGGATCGGGTCAAGGAAGCCATGGATTTTGTCGGCCTTGACTATGATACCTATGCCAACCGCTCGCCCTTTCGGTTGAGTGGCGGTCAGATGCGGCGCGTGGCCATTGCCGGCGTCATTGCCATTCATCCGGCCTACCTCATCCTCGACGAACCGTCAGCCGGCCTCGATCCCGTCGGACGGCGGGAAATTTTTTCCGAGATCCAGCGCTGGCATAAGGAAAAAGGCGTTACGGTCATCCTGGTTTCCCATAATATGGAAGATATATCGCAGATGGCCAGCCGACTCCTGGTCCTTTCTCAGGGCCATATCGTCCTCGACGGCGAACCCCTGTCGATTTTTGCGCAGCACGGGGACGAGCTGCAACAAGCCGGCGTCGCCGTTCCGCCGGTAAACGGCGTCCTTCAATATCTGAAGGGACGGGGCCTTGCCGTCGACGACCGGGTACGGACGGTAGAACAAGGCGCCGAGGCTATTTACGACTGCTTGAAAGGAGGGACGGGCCATGCTCACTGATATCACACTGGGGCAGTATTTTCCGGGGACGTCTTTCCTGCACCGCCTCGATCCGCGGGTAAAAATCATCGCCGTAATGATTTTCATCGTCGCCATCTTTTTGGCAAATTCCCTGGAGTCCTACGGTATCGTCACGGCTTTTGTGGCCTTGAATTTTGCCATTTCCCGGCTGCCGGTGCGGTTCATTTTTAAATCGTTGAAACCCTTGTGGGTCATCATTATCTTTACCATGGCCGTCCACGTCTTTGCGACGCCCGGTGACGTCCTTTGGCAGTACGGCGTGCTGCACATTACCAAAGAAGGGCTGTACCAAGGGGCTTTGATGACGGCCCGCCTGGTATTCCTCATCGTTTTTTCGTCCCTGTTGACGTATACGACGTCGCCCATCGTCTTGACCGACGGCATCGAACACCTCTTGAATCCCTTTAAGCGGATCGGCGTGCCGGCTCATGAACTGGCCATGATGATGACCATTGCACTGCGCTTTATTCCGACGCTCTTGGAAGAAACGGACCGCATCATGAAGGCCCAGACGGCAAGAGGGGCCAACTTTACCAGCGGTAGCCTCATCCAGCGCGGCAAGAGCATGATCCCTCTCTTGGTGCCGCTTTTTGTCAGTGCTTTTCGCCGGGCCGACGATCTGGCGACGGCCATGGAAGCCCGCTGTTATCGCGGCGGCGAAGGGCGGACGCGGATGAATGAATTGTCCTGCACCTATCGTGATGCCATTGCTATGGCGGCCGTCCTCATCGTGACGGCCATCCTGGCGGCTATGCGGTGGTTGTAATGGCCAAGAAAAATATTTGCCTCGTCGTGGCCTACGACGGTACGGATTTTCACGGCTTTCAGCGCCAGACCAATGCCGCTTCGATCCAGGCCTGTATCGAACAAGGCTTGTCGGCCATCTTTCAGTCGCCAATTACGATTTACGGAGCGGCTCGGACCGATGCCGGCGTCCATGCC
Source organism: Megasphaera sp. MJR8396C (assembly GCF_001546855.1). Classification (GTDB taxonomy): domain Bacteria; phylum Bacillota; class Negativicutes; order Veillonellales; family Megasphaeraceae; genus Megasphaera. The sequence continues at coordinate 60,651 of NZ_KQ958151.1, forward strand.
CGCGGTCAGGTCGTCAACTTCTATGGAGAAGGTTCGATTCCGACGGAAAAGATTCCCTATGCCATGAAAGGCTATTTGCCGACGGAAATTGCCGTTCTCTCAGCCCGTGAAATGCCGGAACACTTCAGCGTCCGTCATGACAACGTCGGCAAGCATTACCGCTATACCATCGACAACAATCGGATGCATGATCCCTTTGCCTTGCGATACGCCTGGTTCATCCGCAAGCCCCTCGACCGGGAGGCCATGAAGGAAGGGGCAGCCATCCTCTTGGGAACCCATGATTTTTCCGCTTTTGAAGGGCAGAATACGACGCCCATGAATCCTGTGAAGACGATGTATTCCATCACCTTCCATGATCGGGGGCACCTTCTCGATATCGATGTCGTCGGCGACGGCTTTTTATATCACATGGTGCGCAATATTGCCGGCGGTCTCGTCGATATCGGACTCCATCGCATCACGCCGGATCGTTTTCGGGATATCCTGGAAGGCGGCGACCGGACAAAGCTCGGTGCGACGGCGCCGGCTCAAGGGCTTTGCTTAGAAACGGTCTTTTATGATGAAAAAGAACTGGAACTTCGTATCAAATCCCTGGAAAATTAATCATTTATGGCTGTTTTGCGGTATTTCTTGCCAATAAAAAACAAAAAAACAAAATAATATGGTATAATAAATGCGAATAGAACAATCCCGTTTTTTTTGCCGGAGGTGAGGCCCATGCTGACGAGTTTATTAGCTGCTATCACTAAGGGACAGGATCTTAGCGATAGAGAAACTTCTTTTGTGATGGAACAAATCATGGAAGGCGCCATGTCTGATATTCAACTGGCGGCATTCCTGGCTGCCCTGACGACTAAGGGAGCCTCTCAGCGGGAAGTGATCGCCCTCGCCCGGACGATGCGGGAATACAGCATGAATGTACCTTGCAGCGATGATGTCTTTGACATCGTCGGCACGGGCGGCGGCCGTATGAAGACCTTCAACATTTCAACGACGGCCGCTTTTGTCATCGCCGCCGGCGGGGTTCGCGTCGCCAAGCACGGCAATCGGGCGAAGACGTCGCGCAGCGGGTCGGCCGATCTCCTGGAAGCCTTGGGGGCCAATATCTTTCTCAGTCCCGAAAGCTGCCTTATTATGTTGGAAGAGCTCGGTCTTTGCTACTTTTATACGCGTTACTATTACTATATGATGAAACGTATCGATGTCGTCCGCGAACAGATGGGGATCGGAACGGTCTTTGACGTCCTTCGGCCCTTGACCAATCCCGCTCATGCCGCTTATGAAATCCTCGGCGTCAGCGAAGCCCATTTAGTCGAACCCATGGCCCATGTCTTAGCCGCTCTCGGTGTCCGACACGGCATGGTCGTCTATGGCCGGGACGGCAGTGATGAGATCTCGGCGGCAGCGCCGACGACGATTTGTGAATTTACGCCGGGTTCTTTTGAGACTTATGAAGTGCGGCCTGAAGACTTTACCCTGCCCGTAGCCGCGCGTCAGGAGTTGGAAGGCGGCGTTCCGAAAGACAATGCCCTCATCACGCGGCGCATTTTTGATGGGGAAAAGAGCGGAGCCCGGACGGCCGTTCTACTCAATGCCGGTGCTGGCCTCTATATTGGCGGTCAGGCTCCTGATTTTGCCTCCGGTGTCCGCAAAGCGGCCCGAATCATCGACAGCGGCTCAGCCCGTCAGAAACTGGACGATTTCATCGTCATGAGCCACCGGTTGGGCGAAGCCGAAAAAATGGAACTCATAGCAGACAGAGACCCTGAAGATGTGGTATAATGAAGGGTAATGAAAATTTGATTATTACGTGAGGATCGCATTTCTATGAATGATAAATATTTAGGCTGGCTCCTTCATATCGGTGGGGGCTTATTAGTCATTTTAATGTTGCTATCGATTCAACTCATGGCGCCTGATTTCTACTCGACGATGTACCGTTTGACGGCCAGTGGTGATTTGGATGGCTTGGCTGACTATATTGCTTCCTTCGGATTTTATGCCGTCGGGCTCAGTATCTTCCTGATCGCCTTCGTCAATGCCATCGGCCTGCCGTCGATTCCGTTCCTGACGGTAAACGGCATCATCTTCGGCCTAATTCCGGGGATCCTCATCTCCTGGGTCGGCGAAGTCATTGGGATTGAAATCAGCTTCCGCCTGACGAGGACCTTGCTCCGCAAGCAGGCCCAGAAGGTTATTTCGCGGAGTAAGATGCTCGAGAAACTCGATTCGTACAGCTGTATCCGTACGGTCATGATGGGGCGGGCCATTCCGTACGCACCGAATGTCGTCGTTACGGCTTTCAGCGCCCTCAGCCATATCTCTTATCGTGACCACTTCATCGCCAACGTGCTGGGGAAGTTCCCTGCCGTCTTAGTCGAAGTCTGGCTCGGTCATGATTTGCTCCGCATTCAGGAACATTGGGGCCGCCTCATAGTCCTGGTTGCCATCGTCGCCTTTATTTACGTGATTATCTGGTGGCGAAAGCGCTATATCAAAAAAAAGCGACCGTACTGCAGTAAAGAAAGCTCTTAAAAAGCGTTGTCTCTCAGAGGCAGCGCTTTTTTGATGGAAGCTGGTATTTATCCGCCGGAAGGCATAAAAAAAGAACTGCCGCCAAGCGACAGTTCTTTAACATCCGGTTGAAGCGGATTATTTTGCGAAATAACGAGCCAAGAGGCCATCGAAGACGCGGCCGTGACGAGCTTCGTCTTTTGCCATTTCATGGACCGTATCGTGGATAGCGTCGAGGTTGAGCTGTTTAGCGAGGGTAGCCAGTTCTTTTTTACCAGCGCAGGCACCCTGTTCAGCAGCAGCGCGGAGTTCGAGGTTTTTCTTCGTATCCGGCGTAACGACTTCGCCGAGGAGTTCAGCAAATTTTGCTGCGTGTTCAGCTTCTTCAAAAGCGATGCGTTTGTAGGCTTCAGAAACTTCCGGATAGCCCTGACGGTCAGCAACACGGCTCATAGCGAGGTACATGCCGACTTCGCTGCATTCGCCAGTAAAGTTGAGGTGGAGGCCTTCGATAATGCGTTCGTCAACGCCTTCAGCGACACCTACGCGATGTTCGTCAGCATATTCTTTTACGCCGGCAACGAGTTCTGTGAATTTCGATTTCGGAGCGCCGCACTGAGGACACTTTTCCGGAGCTTCCGTACCTTCATAAACATAACCGCAGATGCTGCATACAAATTTTTTCATCATTCATTCCTCCTGATTGATTCGTTTTTTATTTCTGTAATCGTAACAAATAGAACGTATTTGTTACGGAATTATTATAGCAAAGGGATAGGGCAAAATCAAGGATAATTTGTAAATAATTTTAATTGATAAGTATTATTGATAAGTATTATTGATTAAATAATGAAAGCCGAAAGCGGAGAAAAAGCCTTTTATTGCATTTTATACATCAGTCTTATATAATAAGGATAGTATCCATAAAACAGAGAACGATGCCGTTCGTAGATAGATGTAAATTTTGACGTGGAGGTACGCCTATGTGGAATAAAAAGGTTTCTTGCCTGCTCGCAGTGTTGGCCCTGTGTGGTACGATGGCTGCCGGTGCAGCAGATTACACGGTTTTGGAAAAGGCCGATAAAGTAGAAACGACGATTTACGGGACGACCCAGACGGGGTCCTTGAATGACCGGATTGCGTCGGTCGATAAACTGCTCAACGGCAAGTCGACCGTTTCCGGTAGTTTACAGGATAAAGCCAATTCGTTATATAAAGATGTATATGGCAACTCCGGGTCAGACCTGTCCTTGCTCACGGCTGTCAACCTCCTGCAGTGGCAGTATTCCGGCCAGATTACGACAGAACCGATTTTAGTTCGTGTCGAATCGATGGAACAGGATATCGACGGCAAGACCATGGCCGGTTCCTTGGAAGGGCGAGTCATGGCCCTCCGTCGAGCACTCTTGGGCAATACCAAATATATTTCTCAGCGTGTCATCATTCCGGCCAATACCCTGGTTACCATGACCAACCTCGACGAACTGAATTCCAAGACGATTCAAGAAGGCGATGTCGTACGCTTTACTGTTGCTGATGACGTCCTTGTCGGCGATGTCATTGCCATTCCCCGCGGCATGGAAGTAAACGGGACGGTTACCAAGGCCCGTAAATCAGGCCGCTTTGGCAAAGACGGAAAGATCGAAATCATGTACGATAACGTTCGCGCAGCGGACGGTTCGCCAGTGGCCCTTATGGTCGGTGATAAGACCAAGGATCAGTATAAACGGACGGCCGGTGCTGTCGGCGCTTCGGCTGCCGGTGCCGTCATCTTAGGTCCAGTCGGCTTAGTCGGCGGTCTCTTTGTTCATGGTAACGAAGTCGATATTCCGGCAGGAACGACGATGTATGCCGAAACGAAGGCCAATACAGAAGTCGTCGGCTTTAAGGAAAACGGCGTCATGGACGACATGGAAACGGCCGATATGGCGGCTAGCGGTGTAACCGTTCCGTCGTTCAATCCTGTCAGTGACAGCGATGTCGACGACAGTGCCGCTGACGAACATGACAGTGACAGCAGCGGCGGCGATTTGCAGGCCGGCCTCAAGGCCGGGACGGTAACGCCTGTCGATTTAGAAAATACCAACCACGATGATGAAGCCGAAACAGTCGTCAAGATTCAATCGAATACAGCAGGTGACGCGAATGAATAAAACATGGACAGCGGCGATGGTCGCTGCCTTGCTGCCGCTGACCCTTTCAATCAGGGCAGCCGGTACGGATCAACTTTATACCGATAATACCATGGCCGTTCCGGTAACGGAAAAGACGGTTATTCCCGTTGATTTGGATAAGGCCTCGACGGCGCAGGATGTGGTCCTGCCCCAGCAGCCGGTCCATATGACGGCCGATAACCTCTTGGTCCGCAACTCCGATGGGTATGTGAAGAGCCGGGGGAACGTCGATATTCAGCAGGGGATGGAAGAAGTCCATGCCAACTACGTCGAAGGCAATACCAATACCGGTATCTATCATACGACAGGTCCCGTCGTCTATGTAAACGAGACCAATGCCTTGACGGGGAAAGATATTACCTATAACAGTAAGACCAGCAGCATGAGTATGGATAATATCGAAGGCTTTATCGGTCCCATGACGTATATTCGCGGGACCGATGCCGAAATGTATGACAACATCGGCTATGTAAAGCACGGCCTCATTACGACGCCTCATGCCGTCGCGAAGACGCCGGACTATTACATTACCGGTGACGATATCCGCATTTATCCCGGCGAAAAGTTTACCTCTGAAAATACGGCCCTGTGGTTTAAGCACATCCGCCTGTTTACCTATGGCCACTACGAAGGCCGCCTCGATAATCGAAAGAATTCGCGGCCCTATCTCTTTACCCTGCTGCCCCGTCCGACCTATAACAGTGACGATGGCTTCGGTGTTAGAGGCTATGCCGACATACCCCTCAATGAGTCCGGTGATCTGAGCTTCCACGGAAGTTATGCCTTAAACAGCAAGAATGGCTTCAAACCGGCCGCCCGAATCCAGAAGGACACGGGATTTGGTACCTTCCGCTTTGGCTACAGCCAGGAAGAAAGTACCGATAATGATGATAATATCTGGGCTACGAAGTGGCCGGAACTCGAGTATTTTGCGCCTCGTCTCAATTTGGGGACGACGGGAATTTACATCGATTCCCGGGCCAGCTGGGGCCGCTGGGCTGAAGACGGCGTCAAGACCGGCACCCATAAAGGCTTCCGGACGGAAATCACGCACGTGCCCATTCCCTTGTGGACTAAGGCTAACCTGCGCTTCTTTGCCGGCTACCGCAAGGACTTGTATTCGACGAAGGATGCCCAGCGCCGCGATCCTTATTCGGGGGTTATCCTCAATCAAGGCATCAACGATCACCTGTGGACCAGTTTTTGGTATAAGAAGCATAACGTCAGCGGCTACACGCCGTATCGCTTCGATACCCTGGACAAACCTCGTCAGAAAGGCTTCTCTGTCGGCTATGTCCTGACCCCACGGGATACGGTCATCTTCTCTTTGGCGCAGAATCTCGATAATAACGACATTGCCACCCGAAATTATACCTGGGTTCGCGATCTCCACTCTTTTATCGCTATCATTACCTACAAGCAGGTCGAAAAGCAGTGGGAAGTTAAGGTACAGGCCAAGGACTTTGACTTATAGCCTGGTGAAGTAAAAAGCTATAGAGGGGGACTGTCCGATGAAGGCAGTCCCTTTATTTGTAGTTTTACGGTAATTTTACAGCCGATTTTCTCGCGATTAGGTTATAATAAATATAAAATAGCCTTATAGTTTTTATGAAAGGAATGTGCTCCTATGCCTTTGATTTACTGTGTGGAAGATGATGAAAATATCCGTGAACTCGTCGGTTATGCCCTGCGCAGTCAGGATTTCGAAGTAGAAACCTTTGCCGACAGCCGAGAATTTTGGCCGGCTCTCGAAAATAGGATGCCTGCGCTCTTGCTGCTGGACATCATGATGCCCGGCGAAAGCGGCAATGACATCCTCGATAAACTGCATAAATCACCGCAGTATAAGTCCCTGCCAGTTATCATGCTGACGGCGAAGACCAGTGAATACGATATCGTCAAAGGCCTCGACGGAGGTGCCGATGACTACGTCTGCAAACCCTTCGGGATCGTCGAGCTCATTTCCCGTATCCGTGCCGTCCTGCGCCGGTCGACGCGGCAGAGCACGGAAACCAACGTCTATACCTATGGCCTGGTTACCCTGGATCAGGAAAAACATACCGTTTCCGTCGACGGCAAGCCCTGTCATCTGACGGTCAAGGAGTTTGAACTCCTTCGCTACCTTTTGGTCAATACGGATATCGTCCTCAAACGAGAACAGATCATGGAAGCCGTTTGGGGCTTCACTTATGAAGGTGAAAGCCGGACCATCGACATGCATATCAAGAGCCTGCGACAGAAGCTCGGTGACGGCGGCAAGATCATCCATACCGTCCGCGGCGTAGGCTATGTCATCGGAGGCGGCCTATGAAGCGTAAGGTCTACGCTAGCCTGCTGGTTATGGGGCTGGCCTGCATGGCCGTCACGCTGCTCATATCGACTTGGTTTTTTTGGAACTCAACACAACGACAGATTCAGCAAGAATTGGAAATGACGATGAACGTCGTCGAAACGACGATTGAAGAAGGCAATGATACGACGCTGTACCTGCAAAAGATGGGCTTTCACAATAATGACGGCCTGCGCATTACCTGGATCAGTACCTACGGCGTCGTCCTCTTTGAATCAGATTATGATAAGGGCGTCATGGAAAATCATTTAGAACGTCCTGAAGTAAGAGCGGCTATGGCCACCGGGGAAGGCATGGCCGTCCGCGATTCACAGACCGTTTCCAAGGCCTTGTACTACTATGCCAAGCGATTGCCTGACGGAACCATTTTGCGGGTCAGTCTCGAGCGGGATACCTTTTATGCCCACTTCTTGAATCTCCTTCCCTGGACATTGCTTCTCCTGGGCTTGTCGGCCCTGGCCTGTGTCAAAGCGTCGCGCATTCTGACGGCCAGCCTGCTCAGCCCTTTGCGCCAGACGGCCCTCTTTATCCGCCAAATCAACGATGTCAACGTCAAGATGACCGAACCGCCGCACGTCGATCATGAGCTGCAGCCACTAGTCGATAAGATCTTTTTCCAAAGTCAGACCATTACCGACAACCTGCGAAGTCTGGAGCAGCAGCGAAATATGATGCGCCTTATCATGGAAAACCTTCAAGAAGGCGTCATCCTGACCGACAAATCCTACGGCATTGCCGGTCTCAACCTAAGGGCAGCTCACTTTTTAGGGGCCGACAATACCCAGGCCGTACTGCAGCGAAATTTAAAGGAACTCATGCCTGACGCGCCGTGGAATCATTTACAGCACTTAGAAGGCGTCTGCGAAGAAAAGCTGACTCGCGCTGACCGCCGGTATCTGTTGACGATACAGCCGGTCTATAAGGACGATGATTTTTATGGGATGCTGTTTATCGTCGACGATGTGACTGAACAGGAACGGCGGGAACAGCTGCGCCGGGAATTTACGTCCAACGTATCCCACGAATTAAAGACGCCCCTTACGTCGATCAGCGGCTTTGCCGAAGTTTTGTCGACGGGGATTTGCAACAATAAAGACGATATCATCCATTTTGGGACACTCATTCGCAAAGAAGCCCTGCGCCTTTTGCAGATGATTGAAGAAATCATGCACCTGGCCCGCATCGAAGACGGCAAGCGCCAGATTAAGATGGAAGACGTAGACCTTCGCGAACTCATTCAGGAAATCGTCGAGTTTATGGAACCGGTCTTGATGGAAAAGAAGGTAACCATCCACTGTACGCTGGATGATACGACGATCCTCGGCGACCGCGGCTTGTGTCGGGAACTCATTATGAACCTCCTCGACAATGCCGTGAAGTACAACCGCCCGGGCGGTCACGTCTATGTTACCGTTCGTCATGAAGGTCATCGTGTCGTTCTCGTCGTCCGCGACACGGGGATCGGTATTCCCGAAGATAAACAGAAGCGCGTTTTCGAACGATTCTATCGCGCCGACTCCAGCCGCTCCCAAAAAATCAAGGGAACCGGTTTGGGGCTTGCGATCGTTAAACACATTGTGGAACAGCATCACGGCACGATTGCCCTTACCAGTAAAGAGAATGAAGGAACAGAAATCACCATTACCTTCCAGGCCTGATCAGGCCTGGCGGGTTGTGGTGATTTTTTTTACAATATTTTACAATACATACATCCAAACCTTACATCCTGTTGATAGGATAAGACTGTATTCAGAATCAGGAACATCTTTCAGATTCTTTTATTTAAAGGAGAGGATTTCGTTATGAAGTTGAAAAAATTAGTTCTCATCGCTTTGGCAGCCACTATGGCTATTGGCGTTGCTGGTTGTGGAAGTCAGCAGCAGAGTAGTGATTCGTCCAAACAAGCGAACGTTTCCGGAAGTATTACTGGCTCTGGTTCTTCGGCCTTGCTGCCCTTAGTGAAAGACGCAGCTGAAAAATTCAAGGCAACGAACAAGGACGTCACCATTACCCTCAATGCCGGCGGTTCCGGTACGGGTCTGAAACAGGTTTCTGATGGTTCTGTTGATATGGGCAACTCTGACGTACCGGCCGAAACGAAACTCGATAAAGAAAAAGCCGACAAATTGGAAGACCACAAAGTCGCTGTTATGACCGTTGCTACGATCATCAACAAAGACGTAGGCGTTAAAAACTTGACGCGTCAGCAGCTGCAGGATATCTTCACGGCTAAAGTTACGAACTGGAAAGATGTAGGCGGTCAGGATATGCCAATCGTCTTGGTAACGCGTCCGAAGACCTCTGGTACTCGCGCACTGTTCCAGAAATATGCTATCAACGGTGCTGAAGAAGCCGACAACAAATCCCTTGAAACGGATAACTCCGGCATTCTTATTCAGAGCGTTTCCCAGAACCCGGGTGCTATCGGCTATGTCGCATTGCCGTACTTGCTGAACAATGATTCCGTCGGCGTCGTTTCCATCGATGGCGTAGAACCTACCTTGGAAAACACCTACAACGGTAAATACAGCGTATGGGGCTACGAACACATCTACACGAGCAAAGATCCGAAACCGGCTGTTAAAGCCTTCATCGAATACATCACAGGTGCCGAATACGGCAAACGTATCGAAGAACTTGGCTACGGCGTAAGCTCGAAGATGCAGACGAAAGAAGTTCATTAATCTATTGGAGGAACGGGTATGAATGCAATCGAAACGGTGGTCCAAAGAGCCCATCGTAACGAGAAAGCAGCCAAAACGTTCATCACCATTTGCGGCATCGGTATGGCACTGGTGCCGCTTCTCATTGGCGCTTTTCTCTTTGTTAAAGGTACAGATACGTTTTTCACTTTCGGCCACAGCGTAACGGAATTTCTCTTTTCCGGTCAATGGAAACCGAGCGATACGGCCGAAGGCGGCGGTCAAGTTGGGGCTGCTATGTTCTTGGCAGGTTCACTGGTTACGTGTCTGCTGGCACTAGTTATTTCCTTGCCCTTCAGCCTGGCCTCGTCAATTTATATGACTGAAATCGCGACGCCTAAGCGGCGCCGCCTGATTCAGCCGGCTATCGAATTATTTACGGGCATTCCTTCTGTTGTTTATGGCTTTGTCGGCATGACCGTCCTCATTCCGGCACTGCGCCATATCTTCCCGATGCCCTTTGGCTTTTCCGTCTTAGCTGCCGGTATCGTCTTGGCCGTCATGATTTTCCCGACGATTACGACGATGGCAGCCGATGCCATGGCAGCTGTTCCCAAATCGTGGCGCGAAGCTTCTTACGGCCTCGGTGCAACGCGTTGGGAAACGATTGCTCACGTCGTCCTGCCTGCTGCTAAGAGCGGTATTTTCACCGGTATCATCCTGGGCCTGGCCCGTGCCTTGGGCGAAGCCCTGGCCGTTGCTATGGTTATCGGTCAGATGAAAGTCTTCCCGACATCCTTGTTCCTGCCGGCTAGTACCCTTACGACGGCAATTTCAGCGGATATGGGGGGCGCCATGGAAGGCGGCGAATACAATGCCGCTCTGTGGACGATGGCGTTGGTCTTGTTCCTGCTGTCGTTCCTGTTCATTTTCATTATCCACCAGATCAATGCCGCTTCCGAATTAAAAGGAGGACGGAGTTAATATGACCAGTATTGAAACCAAAAAAAGTAAAGATAAAATGATGACCGCCGTTTTTACGTGCGGCGCGGCCTTTGCTGTCGTATTGCTGATTGCCTTCGTTCTTTACGTCGTCGTCAGCGGTGTAAGCGGCATGACACCGCAACTCTTATCCTTTACCGGTGCCGGCTTAGGAAACATGTTCTTTAATACGATTTATTTAGTCGTATTAGCCTTGGTCGCCAGTGCGATCATCGGGATCCCGGCCGGTATCTTCCTCGCTGAATATGCGAAAAAAGGCCGCATCACCCATTGGGTCCGCATGGCCGTTGAAACCTTGGCATCCCTGCCATCTATCGTCGTCGGTTTGTTTGGCTACTTGGTCTTCATCGTCATGACCGGTTCCCAGTGGAACCTCATGGCCGGTGCTTTGGCCGTATCCATCCTGACATTGCCCCTGGTTACGTCGGTTACGGAAGATGCCCTGCGCAACTTACCGTCGAGCTACCGCAACGGCAGCTTGGGCCTCGGCGCTTCTCACTGGCAGACTATCTGGCATGTCCTCTTGCCGGCTTGCTTCCCGCGCATCATGACTGGCCTCATCATGGCTGCCGGCCGTGGTTTTGGTGAAGCTGCTGCTTTGATGTTTACGGCAGGTATGTCGACGGATATCGACTGGACCAACTGGGACATTACGACCAAATCGAGTCCCCTTAACCCTTTCCGTCCCGGCGAAACTTTAGCCCTGCACATCTGGGCTCTTCGTACGGAAGCCCTTCATGCCGATGCAGCCCAGCAGGCTGCTGCATCGTCGGCAATCCTGATGATCATGGTATTGGTCTTCAGCCTGGTTGCACGCTATTTAAGCTATCGAATCGATAAGAAAATGGGAGGAAACAACTAATGTCTGAAATTACTACGACCCTTACGGGTTTTTCGGCAGCCACGATCGAAAAGAAACGGGCTGTTGATGCGGTACAGGAAGGTGCACAGAGCACGACCGGTACGGCGGAATATACCTTTGATGTCAGCAACATGGATCTCTTTTACGATGAATACCAGGCGCTCAAAGACATCAACATGAAAATTCGTAAAAATGAAATTACGGCCCTCATCGGCCCTTCGGGCTGCGGGAAGTCGACCTTCCTCAAGACCTTGAACCGCATGAACGACTGGGTCGAAGGCTGCCGTGTCACCGGCGACATCCGCTTTGAAGGTCAGGATATCTTCAAGGAAGTCGACCCCTTGGCACTGCGCTACCGCGTCGGCATGGTTTTCCAGCAGCCGACTCCGTTCCCGAAGAGCGTTTATGAAAACATTGCCTACGGTCCCCGCGTCCAGGGCATCAACGATAAGAAGAAACTCGATGAAATCGTTGAAAGAAGCCTGCGTCAGGCTGCCTGCTGGGACGAAATGAAGGACCGCCTCAATAAGAGCGCCCTCGGCCTGTCCGGCGGTCAGCAGCAGCGTCTGTGCATTGCCCGTACCCTGGCAGCCGATCCGTCGGTCATCCTCATGGACGAACCGACTTCGGCCTTGGACCCGATCTCGACGCAGAAAATCGAAGATTTAGCCTTGGAATTAAAAGAAAAATATACCATTGTCATCGTTACCCACAGCATGCAGCAAGCCCGTCGTATTTCTGACAGAACGGCATTCTTCCTCTTAGGGGAACTTATTGAGTACGATAATACACTGGATATGTTCACCAATCCGTCGAATCCCAAGACAGAAGAATATATTACCGGCCGTTTCGGCTAAGAGGAGGCAAGGGACTTATGCTGGAAATTTATGAAAAAGAACTGGCTGAGCTGAAGCAGGATATGATCGGCTTGGGCATGAAAGTAGAACAGGCCGTAGAAAGCACGTGGAAGGCCTTGGAACGGAAAGACGTCGAATTGGCTCAGCGCATCTTTGACGGCGACGATGCCATCGATGAACTGGTCAAATCGTGCATGAAGAAAGACTTGACGATTAGTTTGATGCAAGGTCCCGTGGCGGCTGATTATCGGAGCTTGATGGCAACGCTGAAAATCCTCTCCGACTTAGAACGCATTGCCGATCACTGCGCTGATATCAGCCACTACGTTATCCACTTGAAACAGACCAACCACGACGTTCCCTTGCCGGTAGGCGTAAAGGAAATGTACGGTGTCATGTCTTCCATGGTCAGTGACGTCATCGACTTCTACAAAGAACGCGGCACGTCATCTCAGGCAGAATTCATGCGGGATAAAGACGATATCGTCGACCAGGCTTTCAACAACCTGATGATCGATCTGTCTGCCGAAATGACTAAACACCCGGAAAATTCCAAAGACTACATCGACTTGGTCTTGGTTATTAAGTACATCGAACGAATGGCTGACCATGCAAACAACATTGCTGAATGGCTCATCTATCGCGATACTAACGAAATTCGAATCTAAGATACGGATTTTACGAAGCACAAAGCCCCATAAGTTATGCCTGGCGTAACTTGTGGGGCTTTGTTTCTGTCAAAAATAGGGTGCCTTTGGAAGGTCGAAGGCAGGGGTAAGCGGATGAGAACCCGTTTTGCAGGTAATGACGGGAAAGGGGCAGCGAATCAATAATGGCCTGCCGCTGCGCCTTATAGGGGATGTTCATGGAGCCGTTTCGGCTGCCGCTTCGCTAAGGGCATTCTTACTGGTAAAAAGAGCTTTCTGGAATCCTTGGTACGCTCCTGTAGAGCTCGCCAAGCCCTTGGGTATGGTAAGCCCTGGTCGTGAAGTCCTGCGGGAAATGAACGCGAAAAAAACGCAGTCCCGACGAGGACTGCGTTTGAACCTATCCGTATCAATATTCCGGAGGCATATTCTTTTGGGTATGCGGCATGGAAAGGGCATCGCCAGGATACTGGTGGAATTTAACTGGCGATGAGGTAAAGCCGCGGCCGACGACTTCAGAAGCGTCGCTGATGATCATGAAGGCTTGAGGATCGAGCTTGTTGACGATTTCCTTGACTTTGGCCACTTCCGTCAGTTTGATGACGGCATAAATGACTCGTTTATCCTGCATGGTGTAAGCCCCTTGGCCGTGGATATAAGTGGCGCCGTGGCCGATATAGCGCATAAGAACCTGGGCGATGGGCGTCGAGCGGTTGGAAATGATGAGGACGCTCTTTCGCTGCTTGAGGCCGAGGACGACCTTATTGGTAATAAAGGCGGCGATATAGATGGCGACGAAGGTCAACACGGCTCTTTCTAGGGAGAACATGTAAGCCGCTGCTGACAGGATGACCAGGTTGAGGATCATCGTAACCGTACCCATTTCCAGGGAGTAGTATTTTTTGACGATGGCGCCGATGACATCAAGGCCGCCGCTGTTGCCGTTGTATTTGTAGATGATGCCGAAGCCGATGCCCGACAGGATGCCGCCGGTAATGGAGGAGAGCATGGGATCATCCATGATCTGCCACGTCGATAAGAAGGACGTGGCGTCGGCCAGGACCGAGAGCATGATCGTACCGACGATGCTGAGGAGGGTGTAACGGCGTCCCATGAATTTGTAGCAGGCGATCATGATCGGGATGTTGAGGATGAAGATGCCGGTCCCGACGGGAAGGCCTGTTGCAAAATAAATCATGATGGCTGCGCCGCTGATGCCGCTGCTCAATAAATGGAAGGGGATGAAGAAGGCGTTCATCCCGATGACGACGACCAGGCTGCCGACGAAGGAGGCAATGTAAGGAACCGCTAATTCCCAAAGGGTCTGGGCTGGTAATAAGTTTTGTGCCGGTAATAAGTTTTTCATAATTTTTCCCCCAGTTTGAATGAACAATTGTAAAGCAAAGGAAAAAACGGTATAATCATGATAGCATAATGAAGATTCTGTGCATTCGTACAGGATGCTATGAAGGCAGTAAATTCCTGCTTTTGTCTCATTATAACATAGGGAAATTTTTAATCAATAAGGCAGTGCACATTTTATACACGGAGTGACAGTATGACTGAAATAACAGAAATTGGCTATGGAAAAATTAACTTGGCGTTGGCGATTACAGGCTGTCGAGAGGATGGTTATCACAATATCGATACGATCTTCCAATCGATCGGACTCTACGATACGGTAACGCTGACCGAAGCGGAGGAATTTCAGTTAACCTGTTCCGTCGAGTCACTGCCCTGTGACGAGACCAATTTAGCCTACCGGGCTTGGAAAGCCCTCTGTCCATATAAAAAGGACAATCACCAGGTGGCCATCCATATTGAAAAGCGTATTCCCATTGCCGCCGGCCTGGCTGGCGGCAGTACTGACTGTGCCGCCGTTCTGCGCGGGTTGAATCGCTTGTGGAATCTCTCGTTATCGCAGGAAGAATTGTGCCGCATTGGTGCTAAACTAGGTGCCGACGTGCCTTTTTGCCTTTGCGGGGGTACTATGCGCGGCACTGGGATTGGCGAACGACTTCGAGTGCTGTCGCCTCTGCCGCCCTGGCCGGTTGCCCTGGTCCATCCCCGGGTCGCCGTAGAGACGAAACGAGCCTATGCGCTCTTTGACGGCCATAAAGAGCATGGCACCATCGATGTCGATGCCGTTGAAGCGGCCATCGAAAAGGACGATTTCGAAGCCTTGACAGATGCCATGGGAAATACCTTTGAGGAACTCGTCATGCCCGACGTGCCCCAAGTAGCTCAGTGCCGGGATCGATTGGCATCGCTTGGCCTGCAGCCACTCATGGCCGGCAGCGGACCGACGGTCTTTGCCTTAGTACCGCCGACGAGGGAAGAAGAAGTGCGGCGCCAAGTGATGACTTGGGCCGATGTCGATACATACATGACCACAATCGTGAAACGAGGGGACGGTGAAAGATAACCGATGCAAAAACAGACGAAAAGACATGCGTTAGAACCGATAAAATTAGATGCCTACCGACCGCTGCGGGAAGTCGTCAGCGAGGCCCTGCGCCAGGCCATTAAAGACGGGGTGCTAAAGCCCGGCGAACGGTTGATGGAAATTCAACTGGCCGAAGAACTCGGCGTCAGTCGGACTCCGATTCGCGAAGCCATCCGCAAGTTGGAACTGGAAGGCTTCGTCGTCATGGTACCGCGGCGCGGAACCTACGTGGCCGATATTTCTTTGAAGGATATCGCTCAGGTTTTTGAAATCCGAAGTGCGTTAGAAGAACTGGCGGCCGGCCTTGCGGCGGAACGGATTACGCCGGATGAACTCGAAGATTTGGAACGGATTCTCGTCGAGATCAATGAATATATCGACAACGACCAATTCGATAAGATCGTCGATGCCGACATCCGCTTCCACGACGTCCTGTATCATGCCAGCCGTAATCAGCGACTGGTCGATATCTTGAATAATTTGCGCGAACAGATGCTGCGCTTTCGCTCCATTTCCATGCATTATCCTGGCCGTTTAGCGGCAACCTGGGAAGAACATCGGCAGATGGTGGAAAACATTGCCGATCACAACAGCGCCATGGCGCGGAAAGTGGCTAAAAAACATATGGAAAATTCAGAACGCACCCTGCTGAAAGGGATTCGTCAAGATGAAGAATCGGCTCGACGCGTCCATGAATTATTCCCTCATCAAGACAGATAAGGAAGGGACTTTCAAATGGGACATTTTTTACTCGATCATTTTCACGAAATTCATGAGCGTTCTGAGCACATGGAAGATTTCGAAAACTTTCTCTATGTTTTGACTTATATTTTGTTTGTCTGTTTATTCATACGCTCCCTTGTCGCCTTATATATGGGGCATTGGAATCTATTTTGATAGAAGGGTATTTTTTTATGAAAACATATTCACTTCCCTTTGGAAAAGGGGATCAGCATATTTCTCTTGATGAAACACACGTATTATATGATTTACATGGGAACCATGTCCCTGCCGTAACCGATGAGGCCGCCGAGGTCCGCAAAGCGCTGCGCCAGCCGATTGGAAGCCTTCCTTTGGCAGAGGTCGTAAAATCGTCTGACACGGTGGCCATCATCGTCAGTGACATCACGCGTCTCGTCCATACGGCCCAGATGCTGCCGGTCATCGTCGATGAATTGAACCGGGCAGGCATTCCCGATGAACAGATCAAGGTCATCACGGCTCAGGGGACCCATCGGGCTCATACGTCGGAAGAAGATGAACTCGTCTGCGGCAAAGAAATGGTACAGCGCCTTACCATCATTAACCACGATTGCCGTAATAAGGAAAACCTCGTAAAAGTCGGTACGACGACGCACGGCAACGATGTTTGGCTCAATGCCGAAGCCGTTCGGGCTGATAAGGTCATCGTGACCGGTGCCGTATCCTTCCATCCCATGGCCGGGTTTGGCGGCGGCCGTAAAGCTGTGTTGCCGGGGATTGCCGGCTATGAAACGATCATGCGCAACCATGCCCTGGCCCTTACGGAAGACGTTGGCGGCGGCTGTAATGAACGCTGCGAAACGAGTCTCTTAGAGGACAACCCCCTTCACGACGATATGAAGCAGGCAGCAGCCCTGCTGAATCCTTGCTTTTTGGTCAACACCGTCTTTTCGGCTGACGGGGATCTGGCTGAAGTCGTCGGTGGTCACTGGTATGAAGCCTGGAAGAAAGGCTGTGATGACCTCCTGTCCTTTGCCAGCGTGCCCATTGCTGAGAAAGCCGATATCACCTTGGCCTCTGCCGGAGGTTATCCCAAGGATATGAATCTCTACCAGAGCATGAAGGCCCCCATGAATGCCGTTTTTGCGACGAAACCGGGCGGCACGATGATCCTCACCCTCGATTGCCCGGATATTAAGGAACCGACCGTCTTTACGGATTGGTTTTTCCGCAGTGATATGACGGCCTTTGAACGGGACTTGCGGGCCGACTTTTCCATTCCGGCCTTCGTGGCCTTTAAGTCACACTGTATTTTCCGCTCCATGCAGGCTGTTTATGTCGTAACTCGGCCGGAAAACTTTGATATCATCCGCCAGAGCGGTCTCATCCCGGCGGCATCGTTAGAAGCAGCCTGGGAAAAAGCGCAGGCCAACCTTCCCCAAGATTACACCGTTACCGTTATGGGCCATGCAGCGGCGACCTTTCCCGTATTATAAGGCATTTTTTAGTCGCAGTTATAAATTAGGCTATAAAAGAAGCTGTCAGAATACAGCTTCTTTTTTTTATATAGAACTCAATGAATTAAAGGTTCTTTAAGATAGAGATACGATATAGATAAAATGATAAAGGGGTATATATTTTTTTAAGAATTTTAAAGACAAATAAGGATGCCTGTACTATAATAGTCGTAAAATCACAAAGCAGTTGCACTGGGTGAAACCCTGGTTCCATTTCTGCTAAAAGCAAAGGGGATTTTACGATGAAAACATACAATCCGGTTACCGATGAAGTGTTAGCAGCCTTAAAAAATGCCGTTGGCGATAAATACGTCAAGACCGATCCGTCCGTCCTCGACGTGTATAAGTCCGATGAAAGTTTAGCGCCGTCCTTTTGGCGGACGCCGGAAGTCGTCGTCTTGCCGGCAAGTACTGAAGAAGTTTCTGAGGTCCTTAAAATCGCCAATCACTTTGGCGTCCCGGTCACGCCGCGCAGTGCCGGTACCAGCGTCAGCTGCGGTGCCGTTCCGGCCTATGAAGGCATCGTCCTCCTCATGGAACGGATGAATAAAATCCTCGAGCTGAACGAAGACGGCATGTATATGATCGTTGAAGCCGGCGTACGGACCATTGACATTCAAAATGCAGCTCGCGAAAAAGGCCTGCTCTACGCCGGTGACCCCTGTAGCTCTGACAGCTGTCTCATCGGCGGTAACCTGGCCACCAATGCCGGCGGCAATAAAGCCGTTCGTTACGGTACGACCCGCCACCAGGTCTATGCCATCGAAGCCGTTCTGCCGACGGGGAAGATCGTAAATCTCGGCGCGACGCTTCAGAAATGTTCTACCGGCTTCTGTTTGGATCAGCTCATCATCGGGTCCGAAGGGACGCTGGGCATCATTACTAAGGCGACGTTGAAACTCGTTCCATTGCCGCCATACAAACTCGACGTCCTGGCCGTCTTTACCGACCTTGCTAAGGCGACGGCCCTGGTCCCGAAACTCATTAAGGCCGGCCTTAATCCGACGTCTGTCGAATTCATGGACAACAATTTCGTCCGCAGTGCCAGCGATTACAGCGATTTGAAGCTGCCCCATTACGAAGACGGCTGTTATGATATCATTTCCATCGAAACCTTCAACGAAGATGAATTGGACGATAAGATGGAAAAACTGGCTGCCGTCTGTGAAGAATGCGGTGCGACGGATATCGTCGAAGCCGATGACCGAGTATGGAAGGTCCGCCGCAACTGCCTGGAAAGTACGCGAGCTTTTTCAAAAGTGGCCACGTCGGAAGATTTAGTCGTTCCCGTTCCTAAGATTGCCGACTGCATCCAGCATTTGGTTGAAGAAAGCAAGAAGTACGACTTCCGCATTTTCTGCCTGGCTCATGCCGGCGACGGCAACCTGCATTTCCAGATTTTAAAATGTGACATGAGTGATGAAGCTTGGGAACAGCAATTGAAGGACTTCCGGTCGACGGCGTATACTTATGTATATAATCTGGGCGGCCGCCTGTCCGGTGAACACGGCATCGGTTTGAAACGCCTCAAGTATATGGAAGAATATACGGACCCGGCTGAACTCGACCTGATGAAGACCTTGAAAAGTGCCGTAGATCCTAAGTGGATTCTCAATCCGGGCAAGGTCATTGAAGAACCTTCTATTTTTTGAGAATTTATTTTCATAAAGTAGGTATAAGTCATGCCAACTTTATTGTTTAAAGATTGTACTTAACATTATAAAAAATAAACTTATTGTTAATAAAAAAACTATTGGACAAACGCGGCCGTTTCATGATATACTACAAAAAACGATAATAAATATCAATGAATATTAAAATAACATTAAAATATCAAAACTAGTAAAAGGAGATGTTGAGATGAACGCCATTGTAGTATATTCATCCCAGACCGGCCGTACCAAACAGATTGCTCAGGCCGTTGTATCCGGTCTTCCTGAAGGGACGCCCTGCGTCAGCGTCGATGAAATGCCGAAAGATCTTTCCGGTTATGACTGCGTTTTCGTCGGCTTTTGGAGCGATAAAGACCAGGCTGATCCCAAAGGACAGGAAGCTTTGAGACAGATTAAAAACGACAACGTAGCCGTTTTTGCAACCCTTCATGATGATCCTTATTCTGACCAGGCTTCGAAACACCTGCGCGGTGCTGTGGAACTCTTAAAACCCGGCAGTGGCGTCATCGGAACCTATGTTACCTGGACGGATAAGGATAAATACATGCAGGTTCCCGTCGATGAAAGTGAATTGAACCTCGATCAAGCTCGGGCTTTCGCACAAGATACGATGAGCCGTGTTCAAAAACAGTAATAGCCTAAGGGCAGTGAAAAGACCTCAGATTACCGTTGTAATCCGAGGTCTTTTTTATAGGCGTCGTTACTTTGTTCCGGGCTGATATAGCCTTGTTCGGTCATGAGGGTCAACACGATTTTTTGTCGGGCTTTGGCAGCCGGATAGTTTTGCAGGGGATTATAATAGGTCGGAGCCTGTACCAGGCCGGCCAGCATGGACGCTTGAGCCAGGTCTAATTTTTCCGGCGACGTCGTAAAATAGGTCCGGGCGGCATCGTCGATGCCCGTAGCATTGGCGCCGAAATACGCCGTATTGAGGTAGATCTCCAAAATTTCATCTTTGCTGTAATTCTGTTCCAATAAGAAGGCCATGACGAATTCCTGCGCTTTTCGGGCGAAGGTCCGGTCTTGGGACAGGAAGACATTTTTTACGACTTGCTGGCTGATGGTGCTGCCGCCTTCTACGGTTTCACCGGATTGGATGTTGGTCAGAATGGCCCGGCCGATACCGATGGGGTCGATGGCGCCATGGGAATAGAAGCGGCGGTCTTCGGTGGCGACGACGGCGTGCTGCATCGGTTTAGAGATGGCTCCGATGGCCACATAGACCGGGATTTTTTTGATCTTGGCGTCCATGGCCTGATGAAAGTGTAAATAGGGATAAAGACTGGTTTCAAGGGGCTGGAGCGGTGCCGGCCAAGTCCCTTGGGGCTCGGATTTCTCTTTGGTCCCGGCGGTTATGCCTGTCGTCGGCTTCGGCGTTTTCGGCGCGTCAAAGAGCAGGTTCCAGCCGACGCAGAGGGAAAAGGCCAGGATGAAAATGGCGATGTATTTTTGTTTCATCTAAATGCGGGCAGGATACTCCGA
>NZ_KQ958152.1 GCF_001546855.1 Megasphaera sp. MJR8396C
TTATCATGCCTATTCGGCGCCAAAAAAAGATGCCCATAGCCTAAGCTATAGACATCTAAAAAAGAAATCCCAATTAATGGTATACGCTGTGAAAATTTGCTCACTAACATCACGGCTCTTTACTATAAGAGCATATTCACTATCCACTCTATTTAGAATTAGTAGTTTTATGGGGAATAGTATCATAATTAGTTATTCCAACATACAATACGCCACCAATTATATATAACAAAATCGTTCCTTCTCCAGCCATTTGGGCCAATAAATTTCCAACTAGAGCGATGTATAAAATAAGTATCTTATCATCACGCCATAAATGTCGTTTTATAATTTCATAACTCATGTACATTACAGGAAGCAGATAAATAAATAATCCAATAATGCCTGAGTTAGCCAGAATAAAGATATATTGATTTACATTACCATATGAAGCTGGTCCTAGTGGCCCCTTTTCATTAAGGGTATCCGTAATAGAGCGAATTTCATCATTACTCATTGCATCAACTGTTAAGTGCTCTCTTACATAGTACTCTTTTAAATTACGGCCTACTCCAAAAAATGGATGCTCTTTTATTACATTTAAATGTGACTTAATATTAATCAGGCGAGACCCATTACTTCTAGAATTTTTTTCTAAGATGCTTTTCATATTCTCATTATAATAACCGCTAATATTTTCTGTTTTTTCTACTTGTGTTGGCTGGTCTGACTGTTTTAATATTTGAAAATCAGGAACATAATTTAAAGCAATATTAGCAGCAAATCCAGCAAAACTTAAAGCCAATAGCAACAAAATTATTTTTTTAGCCTTAGATACAAAAAACAAGAGAATCAGCGTAATTCCATTATACATCGCAATCGCATTGGCAGTTCTTGACTTAGTCATAAAGACAAGCATGATAAAGTAGCTATATAATACACAATACTCCCAACGAAGTTTATCCTTAAAATAAGACCATGAAATAGGAATAATCGATGCTGCTAAAAAGCCAAAAATAGAAGGTTCTGTAGAATAACTTCTGAGCTGCTCATTACTCCAAATTAAAGGTGGATACCAACCTAAATATTGACCTACATCATAAAGAAAAGGATTTGTTACAGACAAAATATTACGCCCTAATTCCATATGAAATTTAAAAAGAAGAATCTCCGGTATTGCATAGATTCCGAGTGCAATTGTCAGTAGTAGAATATATTTTCTTATTTTATTGAATCCTTCATTGAAATTTTCAGAAAATAAATGTATTACCCATGCAGATACGACAAAAGTATAAATAAAGTCTGTAAAAGTACTTTTAAACGCCTGAGCCCCTATCCAGATTGCTTCTATCCCCATATTAGCAATGGTATCAAAATGATGAGCTTCAAGAAATTGTATCAAAGCACTTAATTTCTCAGATCCAGCGGGATTAATCATCCCATAGTAGGGATACGTAATTAAACCGACGATTTCAGTAAAGATACTCCAAAGCAAAAGAATACCTAAAAAGTGAAGTACTGATTTAGGAATTTTAAATCGATAAATCAAAAATTCAGCCAAACAAAACAATAAACCCAAAATTATGAAATAGCCTGATAATTTTCCACCTATTCCCAAAAATTGAAAGCGTTTAGGCAATGAATATATAGGGGAAGCAATAATCGCTAGTGATAAAAATAGGCACTGCACATGAATAAGATTATTTTTATCTTTAATTCTGTTAATAATTTCCATAATTTACACCTATCCACCTCTATGTTGTTTTCTAAAGCTACAAAAAATAAGATATACTAACGGACATTGGATAAGGGAGCCAACAAAGAACCCACCAAATAAATAGGCTTCATCTAGGAATTTACCACAGATTAAAGTCCCAATTATTACAATAACAGCATTAAGGCAAGACACATGTACTAAAGGTTCTTTTTTATGGGCTCTCAAGTATATGGCCATAGCATTAGTTATCACTTGAAGTAACCAAGCAATAAAAAGAATACCCATTCCTTTTGGCTCTAGGATGCGATGAAAAAACAATAAATCGGAATATAGGCAGTATTCTAAAGCAAAAAATAGGCTACCACCAATAATCATGGTCCCTATAGATTTTATTAATCCATTTTTGAAAATGTTATCAAGATAATTCCATTTTTTTTCAGCAATTAACATATTCATTTTTGGGGTTATTGCTGTAATCCAACTAATAGCGATATTAAAGCCAGCGGTCCACATGGCAATACTAATCCCAATTTTCCCAGCAGCCACCGGCCCATGAAAATAAAAAGTCATTGGGGTAAATAATTGAAACACCAAAAATCCACTTCCCCAGCTGATTGCATAGCGACAAATTAAAGGATAAAATTCTGGCCACCAATTGTAAATTTTATGGGGTTCTATATTAAAAAGTTGCCAAATTAGATTTTTAAAATTTTTAAAAATCAAAGTCAGCCCCACAAGAGAACCAACAATATTGGACAAAGCTAGTGCAAATAACTCAAGGTGTAAAATTAATCCCAAGAGCATAGTGATTGTCGTTGCCACAGCAATTTGGAAACGAAGTTGCTGTACTTTACCAACCAGATTCAATCCTTCAAAGAATGAAAGAAGAATTGAATTCATAAAAACAAAGGCCGAAGCAAACGCATAGATAATCCAGGCTGGTATCCATCCTGAAACAGTGGCAGCATACGAAGCTCGATAAGAAATAAAAAAATAACCCCCAACTATAATCAATGGAAAAATAAGAAATATAACTTTTACTAACCATCTAGTGCTAAATCGAAAAAAATCAGATAATTTGCAAAGGTGGTATGTATCTCCTTCTAAAGTCATATTCGCCTTAAATCTCAGAAAGGCAAATTCATGAGCCGAAAACTGAAGAATGATATTTGAAAATCCAAGGTCAGCTAGAACAGATAGTGCGGCCAAGCTAATAAAAGTATACCAAAAGCCTTGTACTTCCGGGGTCAAGAAAAATGGAATACTCAAAAGAATCAGAGGGCCAGAAAAAATTCGCCATATTTGATTTAAAAAAGTTGAAAATAGGTCTTTATGGTAAGTTGTAGGTTGTCTCATATACTTATTCATCATATCAAAAAAATTCACATTAGTTATTTACTTTGATAAGTTTCCGTAAAATGGCTTTAGGATAATAATACAAATAGAAATATATCGAGAATCGATATACGGCCCAATTGCCACATTGCTTAGAAATTAATTTTTCCTTATTTTCAAAAGAAAACGTAAGGTTAGGATTTGTCTTAACAAGAGCATACCAATAAGCGCAAAATTTGATAATACCATTTTCAATTTTATCATAAGTCTGCTGCGTTATAGATTTATCTATCAATAAGCTATGCACCATCGTTAAATAAATTCTAACAAAGTTATCGATTAAATTATAACCTCCCTTTTTTTTCAGAGGGATACTTTCTACATATTCATGATTATCAACAATATACTGTTCCTTACCTGTTAACGAAAACAACAATGTAGTATGAGGAAACATGCTGTCCACTTGAATGTTATCTTCAATAAGTTTCTCCATATCTTTTTTCCAAATTGAAAAAGCAGAACTCCAAGTGGACATATAC
>NZ_KQ958153.1:0-115616 GCF_001546855.1 Megasphaera sp. MJR8396C
AAACCACCAGTTAAACTGGTGGTTTTGATTACTTTGATTTGACAGAGGATACGTCCTCTATTAAAATTATAATGAGAGTCAATATTATTAACAAAGGAGGCTCTGATGAATACACTCTATCTCTATGAGGATGATGTCAGCGAGAAAATAGCCCGGATGGTCAGCCCTATGGTCGGCATGGGAGCCTGCGCTTCTTATAAATCGCCGCGGCCGTGGCAGCACTACGGTCAGGTCGTCCTGATTCTGGGGGAAAGAGGCAGCCTGCTCTCGTCTCTTGGCGAATGGCGGGAGGCTCTTTCTAGAAAATCGGTGATCCTTGTGGCTGCGGTCAAGACCGACGCTGACTGGAAGGAAGGCCTCCGGGCTGTCGAAGAGGGATTGGGACGGTCCTTAACGGCGTCTTTTCGCCTTTCTCGTGAAAATTTTCTCGAAGATGCCATCGAAGCGGCGCGGCACATCAAAGCCCTGCGTCCGGAGCCTTTGGCCGATGAAGAAGCCCTGCAGGCTATGGAAGATTTTCTCGTCCGCCATAATACGGGCGTCTTGACGACCGGCAGCGACGGCATTTTGCGGGCGACGCCCATCGAATACGTCTTCGTTCAGCAAAAACTCTATTTTTTCAGCGAAGGTGGGGAAAAATTCATCCATCTCTACCGGAATCCTCAGGCGGCCTTTGCCGTCTTCGACAGCTTTACCGATGTACGCCACTTGGGCGGTCTTCAGATCGAAGGTTCTGTACGTCTGCTGGAAGGGGACGACCCGGCCTATGTGACGGCGGCTGCGGCCAAAGGGATTTCCCAGAAGCGGCTCGATAGCCTGGCCGTCACCCTGCACGGTATCGAATTGACGCCCCGGCGGCTGACCTTTGTCTGGTCCGGTTTTGCCGAACGGAAACAGCCTTTGCGGCAGATTTATTACCTATCTTAAGGAGGTTATCATGGACTATACGACGACGATTAAGATGGTTCGCCATGACGGGCCATTGACCGTCTTATCCCTGGAAAATGAGACGGGGACGGCCGAAATGAACAATTGGGAAGTCTATCCCGGCATCACCCTCAGCTATCTCGAGGCACATATGGAAGAATTTTCTTGTTATGCACCCCTTCGGCCTGACGTCTTTGCCATCAATCACTGCGAAGAAGGGCGCATCGAATGCCGGTTCAAAAACGGAGAATACCTGTATATGGGCAAGGGCGACATGTCCGTCGGCCGCCGCAGCTGCAGCGACTACTGCCACATGGCTTATTTTCCCTCGTCCCATTATCACGGCCTATCCATCTTAGTCGATGAAAAACGGGCCCAGTCCATCATCGACCGCCTCTTGGAACAGGAAAGCTTTTCCCTGGTTTCCTTGTGCGACCGCTTTTGCAGCGACTCCGACTTCGGCATCATCGTCCAGGAAAACGAGGCCATGAAGCACTTATTCTATGAACTCTACCACGTGCCGCCGGCCATTCGCAATCGCTACTTCCGCCTGAAAATCTTGGAAATTTTTCTCTTCCTCAGCACCTTTCAAGGCAAGATGCGCCTTGACCGCCCGTACTTGACGCGGCGCCAGGTCGAGACCGTAAAGGCCGTTCATCAGGAATTAGTCGCCGATCTGAGCTGCCACTGCACCATAGAAGCCATGGCTGAACGCTACAACATGGCGCCGACGTCGCTCAAGCGCTGCTTCAAAGACGTCTACGGCACGACGATGTACCAGTATCAGAAGGAACTGCGCATGGCCAAAGCCATGGAACTGTTGGTGAAAACGGAGAAGAGCGTCCTCGAAGTCGCCAACTGCGTGGGCTATGAAAATAGCAGTAAATTTGCCGTCGCCTTCAAAAAGATGGCCGGCTGCCTTCCGCGGGAATACCGAAAGCAGCAGGTGTTCCAGGACCGGTTGGAGGCCTGATAGGAACGAAGCATCAATCTTTGCGATAGGCCGCTCGCAAATGTCCCTATTTGTGAAAAAAATGTCGTAATGGAGTACTTTTTGGCTAAATGGAGTAGAAGGTGACCCTGAGATATGGTACTCTTTTATTGCGAAAGATTTTCAAAATTAACAGTGAAAGAAGGGACTTATCGAACGATGAGACATAACAGAGCGGCTTATATAACCTGGGGTATACTGATGGCCCTGTCCCTGCCAGCCTATGCGGCAGATGTACAGGATGCGGATTCGGCGGTGACGACTAAAGACGTCGTCGTTACGGCGACGAGAACGGAAGCGGAAGTCAAGACCGTACCGCAGACGGTGGAAGTCATTACGGCAGAGGATATTGAAAAATTAGGGGCTACCGACGTTTATTCGGCTCTGCGCCTGGCCGATAACATCCAGATCATGAATACCAGCACCGGCTTTGGCCATCGCATCTCTATGCGGGGCATGGCCAGCAACAGCGCCCTCATCTTGATCAACGGCCAGCGGACGGCCATTGAAGATACGTCGACGACGCAGAACCTCCTGGCCCTGGACCGCTTGAACGTCCATACCATCGAACGCATCGAAATCGTCCGCGGCGCAGCCTCGGCCCAGTACGGTTCCGACGCCCTGTCCGGCGTCATCAACATTATCACCAAGAAGTCTTCCGGCGAACCGTCGGTGACTATGGGCGTGGCTACGGGGACGACGAACATCTCTAACTACTACCACATCGATCTCGGGAAACAGGGCAAGTTCAGCAGCACCTTCGATATGAATTTCTCCAAGGACCGCCAGTGGACGGAACACGAAGTATCGGGCCTGCCGGTCAAGAATCTCGAAGGGCCGAAACAGAGCTACAACTTCAGCGGTACCTATGAACTCGGGGAAAACAAAAACCTCAACCTCGACCTCGGATATTATAAGGATAAACTGACCGGCGACTGGAGCCACAAGGAATACAACCTCGGCGCCTGGGGCGGCATCGTCCGCCTGGAAGATGCCAAGCTGGAAACGGAACGGCGCGACGCCAGCCTGAGCCTGACCGGAAAGAATGACAAGGACGATTACATGGTCCGTACCTTCTACAGCAAGCTGAATAAGTTCCGCTTCCTGCCCTATACGGCCCTGGCCAAGGAATACGGCGAAACGAACAACTACAGCATTTGGGGCATTGAAGGTAAGAACAGCCATAAGATCAACGGTGACCACACCTTGACCTACGGCACGGAATACGACCGCTACAGCGTCGACGGCGTCAACTTCGGTACCAGCGGCACTGACGGCAAAGACGTCAGCACCTACGCGGCTTACGTCCAGGACGAATGGCTCATCGGCGATAAATGGGTCATCATCCCGGCTGTCCGCTACGACCACCACAGCCAGTTCGGCAGCAAGACGACGCCCCACATCGGCGCGACATATTTCCTCAATGACAACAACCGCTTCAAGGCCAATTGGGGTGAAGGCTATAAGGCGCCGAGCGTCAGCGAACTCTACATGGACTACACCCACATGGGCGTCCTGACCTTAGGCAACCCGGACTTAAAGCCTGAAGAATCGAAGAACTGGGATATCAGCTATGAAGGGGAATGGGGCAAGACCTTCGGGAAATTGACCTACTTC
Organism: Megasphaera sp. MJR8396C; assembly: GCF_001546855.1. GTDB lineage: Bacteria > Bacillota > Negativicutes > Veillonellales > Megasphaeraceae > Megasphaera. The sequence goes on from NZ_KQ958153.1 coordinate 3,536, forward strand.
CATAACGATATCGAAAACATGATTTCCACCCATACCGTCGGCAGCGGCCGCAGCGGTTGGAGCCAGTACTACAACATCGACGGCACGACCAAGACTCACGGCGTCGAACTGACCTTAGGCCGCAAACTGTCCGACCGCTGGGATACGAAGTTGACCAGCAACTGGACGTCGGCCAGCAATAAATCGGCGTCGGCCGAAGCCTCTGCTCACGGTGTCGACGGCATTGCCGACAATATTACGACCCTGCAGCTCACCTATGACGATCACAAGACGACGGGCTGGAATGCCACGATTTGGGAACAGTGGGTCAATAATTACTATGAAAGCGATACCAATAAAGCCTACACCTATCAGACCTTTAACTTCGTCGTCAACCGTAAGTTCAATGAAAAGACGCGCCTCTTTGCCGGTGTCGACAACGTCTTCAATAAAAAAATCGACGCCATCTACCTCGACGGCCGCATTTGGCGCACGGGCGTTGAAATTACATTCTAATCCTTTTTTCCATAGGGCCATGTTCCGGACGGATGCCGTTCGGGCATGGCTTTTTTCGTGAGAAAAAGGTCGGCTGTGCCCGAGCTCGGCCTATATCGGTCCCTAGTCCTGACGGTGAAAGGAATCTTCCATAATGAGATAAATTACTATTTATTCTGATACAATAAGGTACCTGACTTTATGAGTTTACAAAAGGCGGCTTGAAGTCCCATTTTCGGTCTTCAAGCCGCCTTGTTAAGCAGTTATCAATTTTACATTTATATTTTTTTGATTCATATTTATTTAGACGGAATATTTTTTGGCAAAATCCGGTCGGCCATATACGTTTTGCCCCAGTCGCACATGGCTTCGATGATGGGCGATAAGGTCCGGCCGAATTCGGTCAGGCTGTATTCGGTCTTAGGCGGCACGACGGGATAGACTTTGCGGGAAATGACGCCGGCGTCTTCCAGTTCGCGCAGCTGTTGGGTCAGCATCTTCGGCGTGGCCTGGGGGATGACGTGCTGGAGCTCGCTGTAGCGGTGGGTGCCTTCTAAGAGGTGCCAGAGGATGATGCACTTATATTTGCCGCCCAGGAGGCTTAAGGCCGCCTCGACGGGACATTGAAACATTGAATTTTTGCTAGCCATAAAACATTCCTTCCCTAATAGACAAAGTTGATATTAGCGGCCTTTATTTGCCAGCAAGGTCGCTGCCAGGCCGCGGAGCCAGTTTTGGTGGCCGACGTTCATCGGGTCCGACTGGTCGCGGTGGAGTTCGGCTGCCGGTTTTCCAATCTGCGATTCCTGGGTCAGGATGCGCAGGCGGTTTTCCGACAGGTCTTCGAGGAGCCAGGCGTGGATGACGTCGAGGCGGTGATCCGCGTCGCCTTCGGCCCAGCCGTGCCAGGAAAGTCTCCCCGGCTGATCGCCCTTAGGAGCGACGAATTCCGTGATTTCGGCTTCGATGGGGAAGCCGAAGGTCTTGAAGCGAAATCGCGTATCGGCGGCAAGCTTCGTGCCCTTCGTGTTGTCGAATTCGACGTCGGATACATTGTCATAGTACGTCGGCCAGATCGCCGTGTCAATCAAATTTTCAAAGGCTTCTTTGGCAGTAACGCCCTGGATGATGACTTCGTTCGAAGCAAAATTGTCGGTCGTGCCCGGCAGGTATGGGTGGGGCCAGTTGATTTCGTGTAACATAGTATATCTCCTTTATTGTGACCTAAGATGGGGCCTGACAAGGTCAGGGCCATAGCGTCTTTTTTTATCGCAATGTTCTGTATCAGCTGATGGGCTTATTGTATCGTAAACCATCCTTTTTAGGAAGAATGCACTTTTAAGTGGCATAGTACCCAAAAGGATAGTATGGAGACGAAATCCTGCGGTAAATAAGGATAAAAAAGCCGGACTTATATTCTATGATCGGGGAAGGCGTGATAAAATAGCAGAAGAGACTTTACATCGCGACGGAGACAGTCCGCACGAAAAGGAGAACATGATGAAACTAGACTATCTATTGGCCGACCCCAGCGGCAATAAGACGATTTTGGTACTGACGCCGGTTCCCAAGGAGCAGCACAGTACCCTGGCGGCGCAGTTACTGGCCCGATCCGACATCGATGCCGAACAGGTCGGCTATGTGACCTGTGTCGAGGGAAAAACCCTGCGGGTCGACATGATGGGCGGCGAATTTTGCGGCAATGCCTCGCGGGCGGCGGCAGCTTACGCCTTGTCCTGTGACGGGAAAGAGCAGGGCGTCTACGGCGTATCCTGTTCGGGCTGTGACGAAATCCTGCCGGTCAAGGTCAATCATAAGGGCGGCGGTGACTACGAAGCCTTTATCGAGATGCCTTATCCCGACGGCGTCGGGGCTCTTTTAGTCGACGTCGACGGTCAGCCGGCCCGCTTCTTCCGCGTCGACCTGCCGGGAATTACGCACTTTGTCCACTTCATCGAGACGTTTGACGGCCTCGATAAGGACGTCTATTGGCAGGCCTTAAAAGACTATGTCGACGGCGAAGATTTTCCAGCTTACGGCCTCATCCTCTGCGATTCCAAGACCCAGGAGATGGTGCCAGCCGTCTACGTCAGCCAGACCGACACCCTGTACTGGGAAAACAGCTGCGGCAGCGGGTCTGCCGCCGTGGCAGCAGCTTTGGCCTGTACGACGCGCAAGCGGGTCGCCGCTTATCTGAAGCAGCCCGGCGGGACTATTGCCATTGCGGCCAGTGTCGATGACGAGGGGAATCTGCAGCAGATTTTTATGGGCGGAGCGGTCAAAATGGGCCCGGTTCAAACCTGGGAATGAGGCCGGGCTTTGTCCTTTGCCATGGGATAGGCTTATGCTGAAAAAATACTTGACTATTTGACTTTTTGCGGTATGATAGTGATGTGAAAGTACCTCAGCTGCCGCTGACGGTACGGAAAACGGATACAAAGGAGTGTTTTACCATGGCAAAAGAAACCCATGAATTTCAAGCTGAAACGAAGCAGCTGCTGGACCTCATGGTCCACTCTATTTATACAAATCACGAAATCTTCCTGCGGGAACTGATTTCCAACGCCTCCGATGCGATCGATAAACTCCATTATCAATCCCTGACCAACGGCGATCTCCTCGAAGGGGACACGGGCTTTGAAATCCACCTGACGCCCGATGCTGACGGCCATACGCTGACCATTTCCGACAACGGCCTGGGCATGGATAAAAAGGATCTGATGGATAACCTCGGCACTATCGCCCAGTCCGGGACCAAGGCCTTCCTCGAAAAGCTGAAGGAATCCCAGGACGGCGGCGATACGAATAAGGACCTCATCGGCCAGTTCGGTGTCGGCTTCTATTCGGCCTTCATGGTCGCCGATACGGTCACCGTCGTTACCCGCAAGGCCGGCGAAACGCAGGCTTACAAGTGGGAATCGACGGGCAGCGGCGAATATACCCTCGAAGAATGCCAGAAACCGAAGCACGGGACGACGATCATCCTCCATTTGAACAGCGAATTCTATGGCGACGATAGCGAAGAAAACTACACCGACCAGATGATCCTCCAGAGCCTGGTCAAGAAGTATTCCGACTACATCCGCTACCCGATCACCATGGACTTTACGACCAAGGTAAAGCCTAAGGACGAAGACGGAAAGACCATCGAAGATGCACCGGAAGAAGAAAAGACAGAAACGCGGACCTTGAACTCTATGCAGCCCTTGTGGACGCGGAATAAATCGGATATCAAACCGGAAGAATACCACGAATTTTTCCAGCACCAGTTCTATGAATGGGACGAACCGATGGACATCTTCCACAACCGTGCCGAAGGCGCCGTCGATTACACGGCCTTGTTATTCATCCCCGGCAAGGCGCCGTTCAACCTCTACTATGCCGACTATGAACCGGGCATCCAGCTCTATTCGCGGCATATCTTCATCATGGATAAATGCAAGGACCTCCTGCCGGATTACCTGCGCTTCGTCAAAGGCCTCGTCGATTCGCCGGACCTGTCGCTCAACATTTCTCGTGAACTCCTGCAGAAGAGCCGTGAACTGAACCTCATCGGCCGCAACCTGGAAAAGACGATCCTCAAGTCCTTGAAGCGGGATCTTGAAAAGAACCGTGAAAAGTATGAAAAATTCTGGGCCGAATACGGTAAATCCCTGAAAATCGGCGTCTACAGCGGCATGATGACCGGTGAAAACAACGTTGAAAAGCTGAAGGACCTGTTGTTGTTCATGTCCTCCAAAGACGGAAAACTCCGCACCATCAAGGAATACGTCGACGCCATGAAAGACGGCCAGCAGAAGATCTATTACGCAACGGGCAAGGATAAGGAAGCCATCGAAGGCCTGCCCCAGATGGAACTCCTCCGCGACCGCGATATCGAAGTCCTGTACATGACCGATCCCGTCGATGAATTTGCCGTCGAAGCCATCGGTGAATACGAAGGCCATCGCTTCCATTCCGTCAGCCGCGGCGATCTCGACCTCGAAGACGACGCCTTTAAGGCCGAAAAGAAGAAGAACGAAGACCTGGCCAAAGACAATGAAGGCCTCCTCTCTGACATGAAGAGCACCTTAGGCGATAAGGTCGCCGACGTCCGCCTGTCGAACCGCTTAAAGAGCGGTGCCGTCTGCCTCGTCGCCGATGCGGCCGGTCCGTCACTGGCTATGGAACAGGCCTTTGCTGCCGCCAATAACCCCATGTTCAAAGCCCGCCGGATCCTGGAAATCAATCCGGACCATGAACTGTTCGGAAAACTGGCCGCCGTTCATCAGGCTGGTAAAGATGGCCAAGACTTCAAGGATTACTGCCAGCTGCTCTACGATCAGGCTCTGCTCCTGGAAGGCATCATGCCCGATGATCCCGTTGCCTTTGCCAATAAAGTCGCCTCGCTTATGGCCAAATAAGGCGGCACGAACTGAATAAGATTGCTTATTGGGACTGGCCCCTGTCGTCAGACTTACATGCTCTGATGACAGGGGCTGTCTATTTAGTAACAATAAATCCTTTTTTGGGCCTATCAGTAACAGATAGTTGATATATTTCCACCTCCGCTGAACAGTTTTGTCACAAGTGGCGCCGTTGCCTATCTTTTTCAGTATATACAGGCTATAATTAAAACGTAAATACAGCGTTTATTTTTACGAAAATGGTCTTGTTTCCCAGGTGATGCGGGACCTTTTGGTTGTGCAGATAGTGCAGAGGAGGCGGACATGGGACAATTCGTTAACATGGACGGCGAAGAGGGCAGCGTAGTTCGTCTGGTTACGGAGCTCTTGCAGGAAGATGTAACCTATGAATTTATTGCCCACATCGCAAAATGCCCATTAGAAACGGTGAAGGAAATTGCCGCCAACACAAAATATAATAAGGAGTGATTCTGTTGAATATTCTAGTTGTCATGGATACGGATGCAAAACAGCGACAGTGGTTTGAAACGGCTGCGGAAGGTGCCAAGGTGACCTTCTGTCCCGGTGATGGAAGCGATGCCGGTGCGGCTCTCGAAGAAGCCGACGTCATTATCGGCAACGTCGAACCGAAACTGGTCAGCAAGGCTAAGAATTTGAAATGGCTCCAGCTCAACAGTGCCGGTGCCAATACGTACTGCCAGCCCGGTATTCTGCCGGACGGCGTCTTACTTACCAATGCGACCGGTGCCTATGGCCTGGCGTTGTCCGAGCACATGCTGGCCTTGACTATGGCCATGATGAAGAAGCTTTACGTATATCATGACAATCAGCATCAATCCTTGTGGCAGGATGAAGGTCCGGTCACGTCCTTTTACGGGGCCACGGTCGTCGTCGTCGGTTTTGGCGATATCGGCCGCAACTTTGGCCGTCGCGTAAAGGCCTTGGGTGCTCAGGTTATCGGCCTGCGCCGCCGCAAGGGCGAAGTACCGCCGGAAGCCGATGAAATGGGGGATATGGCTCATTTTGAAGACTATCTTTCCCGGGCGGACATCGTAGCGTCCTGCCTGCCCGATACGCCGGAAACGTATCGGATTTACAATAAGGAACGCTTCATGGCTATGAAGAAAGGCGCTTTCTTTGTCAACGTCGGCCGCGGCAGCAACGTCGACCAGGAAGCGTTGCGCGAAGCCGTCCTGTCCGGTCATTTGGCAGGTGCCGGGCTGGATGTTACCGATCCGGAACCGCTGCCGTCGACGGATCCTTTGTGGCAGACGAAAGGCATCTACATTACGCCGCACATTTCCGGCGGCTACCACCTGCAGGCGACGCACGACTACATCGCCCGTATCGCCGTTGACAACCTGAAACGGTTCCTGGCCGGCGAAAAATTGGAAAATATTGTCGATCTTACGACGGGCTATAAGGCCTGAGGTCAGCTGTTAAGACTCTGTAACGGGTACCGGTTTTACGACGGTACCCGTTTTTTGTAAGCTTGCGCGGCCGTTGGTGGTATTGGTCAGATCGGCCATAAAGGCGGCGCTGTTACCCTCTGGGACTTCAAAGGTGAAGGTCACGTCGGCGGCAAAGGCCCGGTCGGTGATGAGGACGCCGTGACTTTCGGCAAAGCGTTCAAGGGTGCTGACCAGGGGATAGGCGACGGTCGCCGTAAGGACCGTGAAGGGCGTGTAGTCGACGACGGAGGCTTCGTCAAGGGCCAGCGCTGCGGCGTGGCTGTAAGCCCGGATGAGGCCGCTGGCGCCGAGTTTGATGCCGCCGAAATAGCGGGTGACGACGACGGCCGTATTGGTAAGGTCCCGTTTCTTTAAGACTTCCAAAATGGGGCGGCCTGCCGTTCCCGACGGTTCGCCGTCGTCGCTGGAGCGCTGGATCTGACCGCCGGCTCCGATTTGGAAGGCCGAGCAGTTGTGCCGGGCGTCCCAATAGTGCTTGCGCACGCTTTCGATGAAGGCTGCCGCTTCGGCTTCCGTCTTCACTTCACAGACGGTGGCGATGAAGCGGGATTTTTTGATGACATATTCGGCTTCGGCCCGGCCGTAGACCGAGCGGAGAAGAGATTCCATAGCATATCGTTCCTTTTCGTTTTTTCTCATCATAGCCTATTTGTCAGGCCCTGGCAAGAAAAGGGCATAAAAAATCGGACCCTCGATGGATCGGGTCCGATTTTTTATACATCAATACCGCGTTGTCAGTTGTCTCCTACGTCGGAGCTGCCGTTTTTTTTCGGTTTGATATTGAGGAGTGTCTTGACGGCCTGCTGTTTTTCCGGGGGCAAGGCGTGAAGGGCCCGGATGACGAGACAGTCTTCGTCGGTGATGGGCGCACAGTAGTCGCAGTTGCTGCGGGTGTCGTCGCTCTTTTGGCAATACATGCCGGGCCGGCCGACAAGGACACAGATGGGAATTTGGAAAAAATCAGCCATTTTCAGCAATACTGAAATATCTGGTGAATAAAGACCTGTTTCCCAAGAGTAGACGGCTTGCTTTGACATACCGAAGAGGTCGCCGAAAGCTGTCTGGGTTAAGCCGTTTTTCTTGCGATAGTACTTAATTTCTTGTCCTAGAGTCATTCATATCCACTCTTTCTGTATACTATACAGTATGCTGTATTATACACTTGTCATTATAAGATGTAAAACAAAACGTGTCAATGCTGACAAACTAGGATAGAAAATAAATATTTCGAGATATTTAGGAATGACTGAAGAAGGCCGTAATGAGGTCGGTCAGGGCATCCTGGTCGGCGGCGCCCATCAATTCGCGGCAGGAATGCATGGCCGTAATGGGAATGCCGATGTCCATGGTCCGGATGGGGAGGTTGGCCGATAACAGGGAGCCCAAGGTCGAGCCGCCGGGAAGGTCGGACCGGTTCATGAAAATCTGATAGGGGATGTCGGCTTTGCGGCACAAGCCTTTTAAGACGGCCACGGCTTCGGCATCTCCGGCATAAGATTGGCTGCTGGCAATCTTGAGGGCGACGCCGCGTCCCATTTGAGGCTGGTTGGTGATGTCGCATTTTTCAGGGACGTTGGGATGGATGGCGTGAGCCACGTCGACGGACAGCATGAAGCCCTTGGCAAGGTCGGCCGAGAGATCGTCATCGGTCAGCTCGAAGGCGTGGTAGATGCGGCCCAGGATCCGGGACAGGACGGCGGAATCGGCGCCTTGTTTCGTATGGCTGCCCACTTCTTCGTTGTCAAAGAGGGCGACGACGTTCAAACCGTCGGCTTCGTCGGCGCCTACGAGGGCCAAGAGGGAGGCCAGGACCGACGTCAGGTTGTCCAGGCGGGGCGACGAGACGAATTCGTCGTGCCAGCCGAGGCGGCAGCCCGATTCTGCCGGATAGACCGTCAGTTCGTACGATAAAATGGCTTCAGGCAGGCAGCGGCAGGTTTCGGATAAAAAGTCGAGGAAGAAGTGTTTAGTCACGTCTTTGCCGTCGAGACCGAGAACGGGCAGGAGGTCCTTTTGCGGATTGAGTTCGATGCCCTGATTGGTCTTGCGGTTCATGTGGATGGCCAGGCGGGGGATGGTGAGGACCGGTTTTTCAAGGTCGATGAGGCGCAGTTTGGGCCGGAAGGGATCGTCGCTTTCAAGGGCGACGGCACCGGCCAGGGAAAGAGGCCGGTCGAGCCACGATTCACGGATGAGGCCGCCGTAGGTTTCGGCATTGAGTTTCAGATAGCCCTTTTCGCGGATTTCCGGCCGCTGCTTGATGCGAAGGGCGGGAAAATCGGTGTGGGCCGCACTGAGGCGCAGATGACGGCGGATATCCCGGCCCGTCCGGAAGGCGACGAGGCCCGATCCGTAGACCGGGACGTAGTAGGCACGGTCAGCCTTCAATTGCCACAGTGTCTCTTCCGGCACGAGGGCCGTAAAGCCGGCTTCGTCGAGAAGCTTTTTGGAGGCGGCGACGGTGTGGTACGGCGACGGGGAGCGGTCAATGAAGTTCAATAAGGTATCGATAGAGTCACGGGACATGACGATCATCCTTTCTTGGGGATAAATTTTGTGATCCTGTTATTATATCATAGATAAGGGCGGCCATGCTTTTGGTTTTCTGAAAGCCTCATGGTATAATAGAGAAAATATTTTTTGTGAAGGGGATCTTATGGACTTACGCGTCATTTCTCGATTTTTAGGAAAAATAGCCTTGGCCGAAGGCGGCGTCCTGTTTTTGCCCCTGGCCATGGCCATCATCATGGGGGAATCGAGCTGGCTGCCTTTTGTGGGCAGCATCATTCTCTGCGGCTTAGTCGGCATGAGCTGCCTGAACTACGGCCGCGTGCGGACGCAGAAACTGACCATGCGCGAAGGTATTGCCATTACCGGCATCGGCTGGATGCTGGCCACCTTTCTGGGCATGCTTCCTTATTGCCTCGGCGGCTATTTGTCGTATTTCGACGGCCTCTTTGAGAGCGTCTCCGGCTTTACCGGGACCGGGGCGACGGTCATTACGGACTTAGAAATCCTGCCTCAGAGCCTGCTCCTTTGGCGCAGCATGACCCACTGGCTCGGCGGCCTCGGGATTATCGTCATATTCATCGCCCTCTTGCCCGAAGCCGGTCAGTCGGCGGTGTTTTACATGTATAATGCCGAATCGACAGGGCCGACAAGGGAACGCGTCCTGCCCAGGCTTCACGACATGACCAAGGTGCTGTTTCGCATCTACCTGGCCTTTACGGCGACGGCCTTCGTCATTTTCGTCATCTGCGGCATGGATTTTCTCGATGCGGCCAACCACGCCTTGTCGACGGTCTCGGCCGGCGGCTTTTCGACGTATAATGCCAGCACCGCCCACTTTGAAAGTCCGGCCGTCGAAGGCTGGATGACCTTTTTCATGGTCCTCACCGGCGGCAACTACGCCCTCTATTACCGGGCCTGGCAGAAGGGCTGGGGCGTCCTGTGGGAAAATATGGAATTTCGGGTCTATCTCTTGATCGTGGCCGCGGCGACGATCCTCATCGGCCTCAATCTCATGAGCTCTTTAGGAGAAGGTCCGACGACGGCCCTTCGCTACTCGTCTTTCCAGGCGGCGTCCATCGCTACGACGGGCTTCGTCTCGGCCGACTTTGACCGCTGGCCGACCTTTTCTAAGGGGATCTTGTTGATGCTCATGATTTCCGGCGGTTGTGCCGGCTCGACGGCGGCAGGCTTAAAGGTCTCCCGCGTAGTCATCATGGCCCAGTACATCTGGCATGCGGCCAAGACCAAACTTCATCCCAATCAGGTCCTGGGCATGACCATCAACGGCCACCGCATCGGCGACGATACGGTCGTCCGCGTCGCCCAGTTCTGTTTCCTATACGTCATGTTCATCGCCCTCTGGGCCCTGCTGTTGACCTTTGACGGCATCACCGTCTTCGATGCTATCGGCATCAGCGTCTCGACCATGGGCTGTATCGGCCCGGCCTTCGGCATCACCGGGGCGACGTCGACCTATGCCGAACTGTCCCTATTTTCAAAGTCCATCCTCTGCCTGTCCATGCTCTTAGGGCGACTGGAAATGTTCACCCTCTTGGTCATGCTCCAGAAGAACTTCTGGAAGTCGAAGGGCAGCTGGTAGGTAAATCCTTCCTGAATAAAAAGAATATCGGTTAAAAATCGATTAAACTTCTCCTCGGCGTCCTCTGAGTAAGGCACACTGTACGTATAGCCTTATGATAGGAGGGACGAACATGAAGAAAATCGCCGTCTTTGGCGCCATAGCCGCTTTTTTGGCCGTCAGTCAATTTAGTGACGCCCTCTTTCCGGTCGTGGCCGAACCGGTACCGGTCGTCGAAGAAGCCTTGCCCGAGAAAGCCTTTATCTACGTCACCGGTGCCGTCCAGAAGCCCGGTCTCTATGCCCTCGATGGGGGACAGACCGTCGGTGAAGCCGTAGCGACGGCAGGGGGCATGGCGGCCTATGCTGATACGGCAGCGGTGAATCTGGCCGGAAAGGCCGTCGACGGCATGCATATCCACATCCCTTATGACTGGAACGGCGTACCGCCGCCGTCTGTCGATGACGGAAAGGTGTCGTTAAATCAGGCCGATGCCGAACAACTCATGACCCTGCCAGGTATCGGGCCGGCCATGGCCGACAATATCATCGCCTACCGCCGGGAACACGGTGCCTTTACCAACATTGACGAGCTGAAGCAGGTCAAGGGTATCGGGCCGGCTAAGTTCCAAAAATTAAAGGACCAGGTCGGCTTATGAAAGCCCTTTCTATGCGGCCTCTGTGGCTCAGCCTGTCGTTGGCACTGGCCCTTTGTGCCGGCATTGCTGCAGCTGACCGATTTTCACTGCCCCTTCCTTGGTGGGGGGCCTTTTTTCTTTTGTCCCTTTTTGGAACTGGATTGTGTGCCTTCTATCGGAGAATGGCCTTGATCTTCTTCCTGATTCCGGCCCTCTTTTGCCTCGGAGGCATGCGGCTTCAACTGGCCGCTGACGGCTACGACGCCTTGCCCCATCAGGCCGCTGGCGCCAACCTCGTCGTTGAGGGAACCCTTTCGGAAAAACGGGGTACCTTTACCGGTGAAGGGGGAACCATGGGACGCTACGTCATGGATCTTACGTCTTATCGGTATGGCGATGACGACCGGACGTATCCCGGAAAGGGGCGGGCTTATGTGACCGTCCCCGATGGGCCTGACGTTGGTGACACCCTGCGGATTACGGGCCAGAGCAAACCCTTGACGTATTATAAAAACGACGGCATGTACGACGCCCGTCACCGCGACCGGGAAAAGGACATCTGGCTGCGGATCTTTGGCAAAGAGGGTGGGGCCGTTCAGGTCCTTTCAGAGCCCGTGGGCATCCGCGCCTTGCTACAAGACCTGAAAACGGCTTTGACTAAGCGTTACGACGCCGTCCTCGGGCCGGACTATGCACCGGTCCTGTCGAGCCTCCTCTTTGGCGGTCATTACGACGAACTGCCGCCGGGTCTTCTCGAGGCCTTCAGCACGACGGGCCTCATTCATATCCTCTCCGTGTCGGGCTCTCACGTGGCCCTGCTCTTAGCCGTTCTGCAAGTGATCGGCCGGGCCGCTGGCCTTCGCGGGACGCCGCTCTTTGTCTTATCGGCCGCCTTTCTCCTCCTTTACAGCGCCTTAGCTGACTTTACGTCGCCCGTCGTCCGGGCGTCCATCATGGGAAGTCTCAGTGCCTTCAGCCTGACGGCACGGCGCGACTATACGGCAGGCCATGCTTTGGCCTTAGCCGTCATGGCCATGCTGCTCTACAGCCCCTACCTCTTTTTTGACCTGAGCTTTCGCCTGTCGTGCAGTGCGTCGGCGGGCATCGTCTTATGTTATAAACGGATTACGACAATCCTTTCGTTTCTGCCGGAATTTTTGCGAAACTGCCTGTCTGTCTCTCTGTCAGCTCAGGTCCTCGTCGTGCCCCTCCTCTTGGGAGCCTTCTTTTCCTTTCCCGTCTACTCGTTACTGGCCAACGTCGTCGTGGCGCCGGTCCTCGACCTGGTCATGGTCCTCGGCCTCGGCGCTTCTGTATTATCCCTCTTGTACGACGCCGGTGCCGATCTCATACTCTTTGGGGTAAAGCCTTTGTTGGCTCTGGCCTTAAAAGGAAACGCCTTTATCGCCGCCCTTCCGGGGAGCCGCCTGTGGGCCGGACAGCCGTCCCTTTGGGCTTGGTTTTCGTGGTATCTTTTGGTGGGATTCGTCTTTTTTCGGAGCCTTCGAAAGAAAATTTTTCTGCCCCTAATCATCTCCTTGGCGGTCAGTTGGATGATGCGGCCATCCGGGCCGGGAGTGCTCATTTTTGACGCCGGCCGCGATCAGGCTACGGCCATTATTTATGAAGATAGATCGGCCGATTTATGGTATAATAAATCGAGATTCTCCAATCCCGATCAGGCGGCCGTCGTCGTCATTCCGGCCCTTCGGGCCAACGGCATCTTCCGCCTTCGCCGGTGCGTCGTCGAAGGGGAGGAAAGGGCTTACACCGAAGCCTTGTTCCAAAAAGCATTTACCTTCCTAAAAGGACCGGGGAAAGGGGAGATTCCCTATCGCGGCGTAACGGCCGTGCCCCAGACTTTTTCGGGCGAACCCCTCCTTTGGGAACTGCGGTCCCTTGACGCTTGGGACGGAAAATCCTTTCCCGCATCGGCTTTAGGAACCGTCGTTTATGAAGGGTTCCGCGGCCAAGGCGCTGCCGCCGAGTGGGGCGAAGCGGCCGATAGCTACGGCGTTCCTGCCTATATCCCGTCTCGGGACGGACAACTGCGCCTCTTTCGCCATCGCGGTCAGTGGCGCCTATCTACATTTATTGAGGAAGATTTATGAGTACTACCAAGAACATCATGATCATCTACGGGACCGAAGCCTACCTCATGGAAGAGGGGCGGAAGAAGTTTTTCGCAGCGGCCCGCAAACGATCCGGCGGCGATGCCGAAGTGCAGACCTTTCAAAAGGATGCCGCCGCGGCGACGGTCGTCGAATCCTTCCAGGGGACGAGCCTCTTTAGCAGCGGTACGATCACCGTCTGGTACGACTGTCCCTTTTTGCCCTTGAAGAAGGGCGGCCGGTCGCGGAGTAAAATATCGAAAGAAGAACAGTGGTTTCTCGATGAAGCTGGACACCTCGACGACGGCAACAGCCTCTTATTTTACAGTAAGGGCAACGTCGATACGGGAAGCGCTTTCTTTAAGGCCTTGAAGCCCATGGCTGAGGTCGTCGCTGCCGAAGCGGTGACGGAAAAGACGGTCATGCCCTATGTGACAGCCTATCTTAAAGATCGGGGCCGAAGCCTTAGCCGCGACGGCGTCGTCTTTTTGCAGGACCTCTTTCAAACCTGGGGCAGCATATCCTTGCTCTACGTCTTTTCCGAGCTCGATAAATTGTGCATCACCCTCCCTGACGGGAAAAAGAGCATCGGCCCCGACGATTTGGCCGACCTCTTTGCCGGCACCATGGAAAAGAACCTCTTCACCTTCATGGATGCCTTCCTTCGCCGCAATGGGGAGAAGACCCTGCCCTTTGTCGAAGGCTTGTTCAGTAAGCAGGATGCCTTTTTAAAGAACACGGGATATATGCTGTCGCGCCTGCGGCTCCTCTTGTCGTATAAAGAACTGTTACGGGCCCACGCCGGTCAGCACCAGCGCGAACAGGTCCTGACGGCTGTCAATAAGGGGCGAAGTGCGAAATATGTCATATATCACTTGCAAAAAGTCGCATCTTATTGGACAATAGAAGAGTTAGAACGTTGTATATGTAATATTTTTACCTTACAGCTCCATATCCGCAGCGGGAAGGCGTCGCCGGCCGATATGGGAGCCCTTATTTGTCTTTATTGTAGTCTGAAAAGGTAGGTTAGAGCGTGACGGAAGCAGAAAAGGAACGAAAAGAGAGAATGAAGGAATACCGCCGCCGGTATCGTGAAAAGCATGGGCTGCCGGCTCCGAAGTCTCGGTCATGGAAGAAAATAGGCGGTGCAGTCGTGGCCCTGTGCATCCTGGGATTCGGCGGGTTCTTTGCCGCCCAGACGCGGGCCGAACAGATGGTGACCCTCGACGGCCATTCCGTTCAGGATATGACCGAAGAGGATATTGCCAACTATCTCGATCTCCATGCCAAAGATATCGAAGGGCGCAAGCTCCACCTGGCAGCCGACGGCGTCGATACGACGCTGAGCCTCGATGAACTCGGTGCCAAACTCGACCGCGATTACATCGACGATGAACTCCATCTCATCGGCCGGCAGGGCATGCCCTGGGAGCGCGTGGCTGACGTCGCGACGACCTTGATGCATGGCAAGGACATCCCCCTGGCCATTGCCGTCGATGAAGAAAAACTCGACAAGGCCCTGACGGATCTTCACGATAAACACGATAAGGATCCGGAAAATGCCTTTGCCTATGTCAAGGAAGACAATAAGACCGTCGCCGTCGAACCGGAAAAAGACCGCATCGTCATCAATACGGCAGGCCTCAAGGATTCCATTACCGACAGCCTGCATAAAGGCCAGACCGGCGACATCGACGTGCCCATTGACAGTCGGCAGCAGGCCGATGTCAAGAGCGGTGACTTAAAGGACATCGATACGGTGTTGTCCTATTACACGACCCATTTCGACAACAGCAATCCTGACCGCAATACGAATATCAAATTGGCCCAGGAACGGCTGAATCATGCCTTCGTTGCCAGCCAACAGGACTTTTCATTCAATAAATACGTCGGCACGCGAACGGCAGATAAAGGCTATAAACAGGCCCCGTCTTACTTTGAAAACCGGTTGGAACAATCCGTCGGCGGCGGCGTCTGCCAGGTCAGCACAACCTTATTCAACGCAGCCCTCCGGGCCGGCCTCTTCATCGCCAGTCGGGAACCGCATTTCGCTCCGGCAGCCTATGTCCCTGTCGGCATGGATGCCACCGTTGCCGATGACGGCCTTGATTTCGCCTTTACCAACCCCTTCCAGCACCCCGTCGCCGTCTATACCGTTGTCGGGGCCAATACGGTGACGACGTACATCTTAGGCAACCACGCCGATACCAGTACGGTCACCTTTGAAACGACACATCTCCAGAATTTACCTCACAAGATCATAAAGAAGCACGATGACAGTGTCAGTGACGACACGCTGAAGCAGTTTGGCTACGACGGCCACGACATCACCATCCGCCGGACCGTAACCTACAGCGACGGCGACCGTCATATCGACCTCATTACGTCGCACTACGATCCCAACGACGCCATCGTCTTGACGCCCGACGGAGACAGTGAAGAAGTCGTCAGCACGGCGGATCTCCAGCCTCAGGATCCGCTCCTCAACGCGCCGCACGATATGATGGAATTCAACGTCACGGCAGCGCCTGCCGGCGATGACCCGAATGGCGACGAAAACGCTGACGAAGACTACGACGAAGAGTAGCCTGATCACCGTGCCTGAAAGAAAGGATAGTTTATGAAGGTTTGGCATATTGTTCCCAAAAATGATATTTTGATTCCCGTCGACGGCGGTCAGACCGTCGCCGTTGCCTCCATTGCAGCTGACGTCGAAGGTCACTGGTGGAAGGTCAAGACCGAGTCGTCTTATGCCCTCGGCGATATGGACCTCCTCCGCGACCGGGTCTGCCGGAAACTGGGCCTTGAAGGCAACGTCTCTGTCGAACACCAGGTGACGTCCGTCTTCCACGGCGGCGACATGTCGCTGGCGGTACCGGAAAACGATCCCCTGCGGCAGATTGCCGACATCTCGACGGATGACCTCGAAGGCTACGGCATTCCCCATGAGGATTCGTACGAAGCCCTCTACGACGTCGACGAAGAATTATATCAGGATGAAGACTATAAGAAGGCCTGCCAGTGCGCTTCCGTTTCCTCGTGCAGCGTCACCAAAGAAAGCAAGGGAAGCGGCACCAAGACCGGCGGCGACAGCCGGGTTTGGATGGGCCGTGCCTTTGGCGGTCAGCCGGTTCCCATCAACGACGTCCTCGGCGAAGAGCAGAACGACGTCGTCCTCCAGGGCAAGGTCGTCAAAGTCGAGTTCCGGGAATTGAAATCGAAGCGCATCCTCCTGACCTTCCAGATGGCCGACAGCACCAACGGTATTTCGGCCAAAAAATTCCTCGACGTCAGCAATCAGGGCGGGGGCGGCAAGTTCCGCCGCAAGAATACCATGACGCCGGAAGAATACGACTGCTTGAAAACGAAACTGCAGCCCGGCGCCTACGTCCGCATCCACGGCAATATCCAATATGACAACTACCAAAACGACTACGTCTTCATGGCCTATGACATGATGGCTGCCGACGGCGGGACCGTCGAACGGGAAGACAACAACCCGACGCCTCGCGTCGAGCTCCACCTGCATACGGTCATGAGCGATATGGACGCCTTGATCACGGTCAAACAGCTCATCAAGACCGTCAAAAAATGGCATCATCCAGCCGTTGCCGTCACCGACCACGGCGTCGTCCAGTCCTTCCCGCTGCTGCAGGAAATCTCGACCGATAAGAGCAACGGCGTCAAGGTCATTTACGGCGTCGAAGGCTACCTCTTTGACGACAAGATCGACCAGTCGTACCACATCATCATCCTGGCCAAGAACCAGACCGGTATCCGCAACCTGTACAAATTGGTCAGTATCTCTCACCTGAAATACATCTACCGCGGCCGTCCCCGCATTCCCCGGGCCGTTCTCGACGAATACCGCGAAGGCCTCATCTTAGGTTCTGCCTGCGAAGCCGGCGAACTGGTCCGCTCCATGGTCCAGAAGAAACTGCCCTACGAAGAATTGAAGAAGATCGCCGATTACTACGATTACCTGGAAATCCAGCCCCTGACCAACAACGGCTTCTTAGTCCGCGAAGGCTATGTGGCCGATGAAGAAGGGCTGCGCGACATCAACCGGACGATCTTAAAAATCGGCGACGAATTGGGGAAAATGACCGTCGCCACCTGCGATGCCCACTTCATGAACCCCGAAGACAAGATCTATCGGGAAATCCTCATGACTGGCAAGGGCTTTAAAGATGCCGAATTCCAGCCCGACCTGTACCTCAGGACGACGGACGAAATGCTGGAAGAATTTTCCTACCTCGGCGAAGACCGGGCGCGGGAAGTCGTCATTACCAATCCCAATAAGGTCAACGACATGATTGACGACTGCCGCCCGATCCCGAAGGAAACGCTGTACTTCCCGCAGATCGCCGGCTCGTCGGAAGCCTTGAAGCACATGTGCTACGAAAAGGCTCATGAAATCTACGGCACGCCGCTTCCGAAGGTCGTCGAAGATCGGTTGGAAGAAGAATTCACATCCATCCTCGGCCACGGTTTCGGCGTCCTCTATTACATCGCCCATAAACTGGTAAAACACTCCAACGACGACGGTTACCTCGTAGGGTCCCGTGGGTCCGTCGGCTCGTCCTTCGTGGCCACCATGTCAGGCATCACCGAAGTCAATCCTTTGCCGCCGCACTACGTCTGCCCCAAGTGCCATTGGAGTCATTTCTACACCAAAGGGGAATACGGCGGCGGTTTCGACCTGCCCGATAAGACCTGCCCCGAATGCGGCGAACCGCTCTTAAAGAACGGCCACAACATTCCTTTTGCCATCTTCCTCGGTTTCGACGGCGACAAGGTCCCTGATATCGACCTCAACTTCTCCGGCGAATACCATCCCAAGGCTCATAAATATACGGAAGAACTCTTCGGGAAAGACAACGTCTTCCGCGCCGGTACCATCGGCGCCGTCAAGGATAAGACGGCCTACGGCTACGTCATGAAATGGGCCGAAGCCAAGGGCATCAAAGTCAACGACGCCTACGTCAACAGCCTCGTTTCGGGCTGCACGGGCATCAAGAACACGACGGGCCAGCATCCCGGTGGGGTCATGGTTATCCCCCGCGACATGGACGTCCATCACTTTACCCCCGTCCAGTACCCGGCCAACAAGAAAGACAGCGGCATCATCACGACCCACTTCGACTACCACTCCATCGAAGGCCGTCTGGTCAAGCTCGACATCCTCGGCCATGATGATCCGACGGTCATCCGCATGCTCGAAGATATGACCCATATCAAGGCCACGACCATTCCTTTCGACGATCCGGCGACGATGAGCCTGTTCAGCTCGACCAAGGCCCTCGGCGTCACGCCGGAAGAACTGGGTTCCAAAGTCGGAAGCCTGGGCATCCCCGAATTCGGGACGTCCTTCGTCCGTCAGATGCTGGTCGATACCAAGCCCAAGACCTTCTCGGAATTGGTCCGTATTTCCGGTTTCTCCCACGGTACCGACGTCTGGCTGAACAACGCCCAGGACCTCATCACGTCGGGGACGGTTCCCTTGAAGGAAGCCGTTTCGACCCGTGACGACATCATGAACTATCTCATCGAACACGGCATCAAACCCAAGACGAGCTTTAAAGTCATGGAAAACGTCCGTAAGGGCAAGGGCATCGATAAGCCCAACAAACTCGGCCAAAAGACGACGGACTACGAAGGCGAATTGAAAGAAGGGCACATTCCTCAGTGGTTCATCGAATCGTGCCAGAAAATCGGCTACCTCTTCCCGAGAGCCCACGCCGTCGCCTACGTCATGATGGCCTTCCGCATCGCCTGGTATAAGATCAACCAGCCCCTGGCCTACTACTGCGCCTACTTCACCATCCGGGCCAAGGCCTTCAAACTGTCGGCCATGATCCACGGTCTTGAAGGGCAGGAACGGGCCATGAAAACCATCGCCGCCAAGGGCAAGAGCGCGTCCAAGATCGAACAGGACCTCTATTCGGCCCTGGAACTGGCCAAGGAAATGAGCCTTCGCGGCTTCTCCTTCCTGAACGTCGACCTCAACCGCTCGGCAGCGACGAAATTCACCATCTGCGACGGCAAGATCCTGCCGCCCTTTACGGCCATCGACGGCCTGGGGGCCAATGTTGCCGAACAGATCGTTGCCGCAAGAGAGGCTGCCCCGTTCAGTTCCAAAGCCGACCTCAAGATGCGCGGCAAGGTATCCCAGTCGCTCATCGACACCATGAGCGAAGAAGGCTGCTTAGGCGACCTTCCGGAAGACGAACAAATCGATCTCTTTGCCATGTAAACGAGCCTATAAGAAACAGAGCCTCTCCCTTAGGAGGGGCTTTTTCTCTCGACAGATTGACCGTATTGCCGTATAATAATTCTTGTATTTAGCCGACTAAAGGAACGGCCTCAGCAAGACAAAATCTGTAAGCGAAAGAAGGGATATATCGTGGCAGTGAATGAAAAATTACGGGATCACCTGCACGACCAGCTGTTTCGGGCCATACTGGAACTCAAGAGCGTCGACGAATGCTATGAATTTTTCGAAGACATCTGCACCATTCAGGAAATGAAAGCCATTTCGGCTCGGCTCGAAGTAGCCCGCATGCTCAAAGCCGGCGACATCTACGAAGATATCGTCCAAAAGACCGGCGCCAGCACGGCGACCATCAGCCGTATCAAGCGCTGTCTCGTATACGGCAGCGGCGGGTACGAAAAGATCCTCAGCCGCATGGCCGAGAAAGAACCAGATTTTTTAAAACTATCGAAGTAGGAGGACAGCCGATTTCATGAAGGCCAAGATTGACGTCACCATTTTCAAAAACGGTGATATGGATATACTGCAGGCTTCGATCTACGAAGAACTGTGGAAAGACTACTGTACATTTAAACAACGGGCTGTCATGCAGCAAGAAAAGGAAACGAAGAAAGGCATCTTTTTATCCCGCCGGTACTATCGGGCGGCACTGTTGTCGTTATTTACCTTTTTTGAAGGCGTTATCAACAACTGGATCAAGACCATCATCCAGGACCGACCGGAATTTTCCAGTACGGCAGAGCAGCAGACGCTGAAAAAATGCGACGCCGTCATCGAGTATTGTTTCTTCTGTTCTTATACCAAACATACCGGTACCTTTACCTCGCTTTACGGCTACATCAACCGCTATGAACAGCACGATTTGGCCCTCATTGAACACATCGACGGACAGACCCTTTCGGCCATCGAAACGGCGATGGAAGAATACTTCTGTTACGTCGAAGCCCTGACCAGCCTCAAGCGCTTTCCCAAGCCAAACCAATCGACGACGGGCCTTGTCGGGCGCATCGGCGGCATGGTCAAGGACTGCCACGGCTGATAAGAAAGGATTGTGGTATCAATGAGTGATAAGTATTATCTCGGATTCGACGCCGGTACACAGAGCGTCAAAGTAGCCGTTTACGACGACGAACAGCATTGCCTGGCCATGGATACGGCCAAGACCCATTTGGCTTATCCCCAGCCCGGCTGGGTTCAGATGGACGTCGATGAATATTACCGCCTCATCAAACAGTGCATGGCGTCCTGCAGCCGGCAGATGGAAGAAAAAGGCTGGGACGTCGGTAACGTCCGGGCCATCATGGGCGACGGCATCATCTGCGGCATCGCCGGCATCGACGAAGACGGAAAGGCCATTACGCCTTACGTCAACTACCTCGACAGCCGTACCCGCGACGATGTAGAAGCCCTGAAAGCCAAGAACCTCGATATCTGGGGACGGGAAACGGGCAATGCCGAACCGAACATGATGTTCCCGGCCATGTTTGCCCGCTGGTTCATGAAAAACGTCCCGGCCTGGAAAGAAAAGGGCGTCAAGTTCGTCCATAACTGCCCCTACGTATTGATGCACCTGGCAGGCCTTAAAGGCAAAGACGCCTTCATCGATTGGGGTACCATGTCTGGATGGGGCCTCGGCTATGATGTCGTCAAAAAAGAATGGTCCAAGGAACAGCTCGATATTCTGGGCATTTCCGAAGACTTCATGCCGCGCATCGTAAAGCCTTGGGACATCATCGGTCATCTCTGTGAAGAAGACGCTATGGAAACAGGCTTTCCCGCAGGCATTCCCATCTGCGCCGGTGCCGGTGATACGATGGAATCCATGATGGGCAGCGGCATCTTGGAAGCGGGCAACGCCGTCGACGTCGCCGGGACCTGTGCCATGTTCTGCGCCGCAACGGACGGCATCATGCCTGAACTGTCCGTCCCCGGAAGCAACCTGATCTTTAACTCCGGGACACTGCCGGGCACGTACTTCTACTGGGGCATGGTCCGCACGGGCGGTTTGGCTCTTCGCTGGTTCAAAGACAGCATTGCCAGACAAGAAGGGGACGACTACTACGGAACCCTCGACGAACTGGCCAAGCGCCATAAACCGGGCTGCGAAGGGGCCATGTTCCTGCCTTACCTTACCGGCGGCGACAGCGCCTATCCCAACGTCCGCGGGACCTTTACGGGACTTACCCTCGACTCCGACCAAGGGGCCATGTGGCGCTGCGTCCTCGAAGGCATCGGCTACGACTACATGGAAGTCACCGACCAGTACCGGGCAGCCGGTATCGGCTTAAAGCACCTGACCATTACCGAAGGCGGCAGTCGGGACGAACTGTGGAACCAGATCAAGGCCGACATGCTCGATACGACGGTCGTTACCTTGAAAGTTGCCGGCGGAGCCGTACCGACCAACTGCATCGTCGCAGCCTACGCGGCCGGCGATATCAAAGACTTGAAGAAAGCCCTCGAACGCCAGCTGGAAGTTAAAGCCACTTATGTTCCCGATGAAGAAAATACCAAGATGTACCGCGCTTCCTATGAAAAACGGGGCGCCCTCTTAAAAGCCCTCAATGGGGGAAAATAAGACAGATCAAGTGCCGTACCGCTTTGCCGGATGCGGCACTTTTTTTATCGGTGTCCTAGGGAAAACTCCGGCCGGATTGACCGATAATTCCCATTGGTTATGGATACCGATTCACTTTGTGAAAAATAGACGTAACTTTTATAACATAAGTTCATAACGTAACGTATTTCTATGATATAATTGTATTAAAGAATGATAATAAGTAACTTGACTTAAAACGACTTGCATAAAATGCATGTAATAAATGTGAAAAAATGAAAAAAGTGCCGTTTTTTAGTGGATTTTTTTGGTGTGTGTGGTATACTATCAATGTAAGCAGTGAATCTTATTTATGAGGCGTGTGACTTTTTTTTTAGGATAATCTAGTGAAAAAAATCACGCGACGAAGGAGGAGTTAAACATGAGTAAAGTAATGGTTATTGGCGCTGGTACGATGGGTTCCGGCATTGCACAGGTTTTCGCTACGCACGGTTGGGACGTTGTCTTGAACGATATTAAAGACGAATTCATCGCTGGCGGCCAGGCCAAAATCGACAAATCTCTGACCAAATTAGTTGCTAAAGAAAAAATGACTCAGGAAGAAAAAGATGCAACGATGGCTCGCATTACTGGCTTCGTAACCCGTACACCTGAAAACATGAAAGACATCGACCTCGTCGTCGAAGCTGCTATCGAAGACTTGAAGATCAAATCGGCTATCTTCAAAGAACTTGACGAACTCTGCCCGGAACACACGATCCTCGCTTCCAACACGTCGTCCCTGGCTATCACTCAGATCGGCGCTGCTACGAAACGCCCGGATAAAGTTATCGGCATGCACTTCTTCAACCCGGCTCCGGTCATGAAGTTGCTCGAACTCATCAACGGCATCGCAACCTCTGATGAAACTTACGCTAAGATCGAACAGTTGTCGAAAGACCTCGGCAAAACTCCGGTTAAAGTTAACGACTTCCCGGGCTTCGCCGGCAACCGTATCGTCATTCCGATGCTCAACGAAGCTATCCAGGCTTTGATGGAAGGCGTTGCTTCTAAAGAAGACATCGATAACGTCTGCAAACTCGGCTTCAACCATCCCATGGGACCTCTGGCTCTCTGCGACCTTATCGGTAACGACGTTGTTCTCCACGTCATGGAAGTTCTTTATGAAGGCTTTGGCGATCCCAAATATCGTCCGTGCCCGCTGCTCAAAAAATACGTCCAGGCTGGTTACCTCGGCCGTAAGACTGGCAAAGGCTTCTACGATTACACGAAATAAGTTAGCATTGTGCTAATTGAATACGGGGCGTGACTATCACACCCCGTATTATTTTTAAACTTTAGTCCATAAAACGGCGTATCTTTCCAACATCCCGGGGGCGGTCCGGCCTGTTGGAGTCCATTCTGGAAAAGACAGTCGTTTTCTATACTCATTCTATACTATTCTTTATATCAGTTGTTTTAGGAGGTTTATCTCATGGATTACCAGAACATTCTTTGTGCAGTAGAAAACGGTATTGCAACGATTACCATCAATCGTCCGAAAGCTTTGAACGCTTTGAACCTCGACACGGTTACGGAATTAAAAGACGCTATCGAAAAGATCGCTGTCGACAAAGCCGTTAAAGTCGTCGTTATCACCGGTGCTGGCGAAAAATCCTTCGTAGCTGGCGCAGACATCAAAGAAATGGCTACCAAGACTCCGGCTGAAGGCCGCGAATGGGGCCAGTTCGGTCAGAACGTCTTCACGGAAATCGAAAACATGCCTCAGCCCGTTATCGCTGCTATCAACGGCTTCTGCCTCGGCGGCGGCTGCGAACTTTCCTGCGCTTGCGACATCCGCTATGCAGCAGAAAACGCAAAATTCGGCCAGCCTGAAGTTGGTCTCGGTATTACCCCGGGCTTCGGCGGCACCCAGCGCTTGACCCGCGTCGTTGGCCGCGGCCAGGCTAAAGAACTCATCTACACCGGCGGCATGATCGGTGCTGAAGAAGCAAAAGCTATCGGCCTCGTAAACAAAGTCGTTCCTCAGGAAGAATTAATGCCGACCGTTCTCAAATTGGCTGGCAAGATCGCTAAGAACGCTCCGGTCGCTGTACAGCTCTCCAAAGCTGCCATCAACCGCGGCATCAACTGCGACGTCGTAACCGGCATCGCTTACGAAGCTGAAGTCTTCGGTCTCTGCTTCTCCACGAACGACCAGAAAGAAGGCATGGCTGCTTTCGTAGAAAAACGTAAACCGACCTTTGAAGGCAAATAAGATCATCGTTTGACTCCGAACAAAAAGGATGTTCCGTGACTCCTGTCATGGGACGTCCTTTTTTTATAAGAAAAAGCGAAACATATAGTCTTTCGCAGTCGCACCCTTAGGGTGCGTGGATTGAAACGTCCTTGTATATTAGGAGGGGAGACTTCCCCATATAAGGGCTGTACGTATGAATTTTTTTCACGACGTACAGCCTTCTTTTTATATAGGAGAAAACCCTCATAGGCGCGAATTAGAAGGCCTGTTGAAGTCGATTAATAAAAACTGACGACCAAGATATGGAAAGAGTTCCTGTGCCCGATTAGGGGCATCTGTGAAGAAGCAACGTCTTTTTCGTCGCATTACCATTTTTCCCACCTTGATGGCACTTCTTCTATAAAAGGATCTGATTAATAGGTGACTGAAATCCTTAAGAAAGGCT
The DNA here is from genome assembly GCF_001546855.1 of Megasphaera sp. MJR8396C. Taxonomy (GTDB): domain Bacteria; phylum Bacillota; class Negativicutes; order Veillonellales; family Megasphaeraceae; genus Megasphaera. Next base: position 28,241 of record NZ_KQ958153.1, read on the forward strand.
GTACTGGATTTTTCTTGAAGATTAAAAATATGGTATAATGTAAAGAAACCAATGGATTTTATAACATTCTGCCCCGATATGATGAACATGCAGGTTTTAAGCCTTTATGATAGAAGTTTTCACAGATAATACCGGAAATAGTAGAAAAATAAAATCCGCCCCGCAAACGGCAAAATCGATGGCTTGGTTATGCCATCCGTAAGGGGGCTGTTAAGAACCACAATCCCCGAAAGGGGACGGAAACACCTTAAAACTGAAGTACTTCTGTTGGTCAATGACCAACGTTAAGAACCATAATCCCCGAAAGGGGACGGAAGACTGATAAGTTTCATAAAATTGGATGCTGCATGAGAAAATCCGGTACAGGTCATCTGATAATGATGTCTTGTACCGGATTTTGTTAGGTCACTTTTTTGATTACTTGAGAAGTAATCAAAATTCTTTTAGGGAAATGTAATGTGTGAAATACATATTTGTTTGAATGAATTGAAAGGCAAGTCTTTGAAAGCGGGTTTTTAGCCATAAAGGTCTATGGCTGTTAGTCGAGTCACGTGTTTTACGGGAAGAATATTATTTAATGGTCAATTTAAAGTTTATGAATACAAATTTAAAATTGACCATCGGATAATCATTAGATATAATTTAAACAAAGAGTTGTGGATTGAAAATTTCTTTTTCGATTTAAGTATATTTAACGAATTGAGAAAAATTAATCCAAAACACAGCTGTACATACTTTTGTTTGCGTCTTAATTGGGAATTAACCGTTATGGTAAAAAGGGGGCTTCGTATTTTTCAGAAAATCTACTAACTTTTATTTCGATTAGACGGTTCGATGGTTAAGATGTTGCAATAAGAGCATTTATGGAGGTATTAATGCATATAAGCTATAGACCTTTGTGGGTATTATTGGCCAAAAGAGAAATGACTAAAAAAGAGTTGCGTGAAAAAAGTGGTATCAGCACTGCATCTCTTGCCAAATTAGGCAAGGGCGAAAATCTTACTACGGATGTGCTTCTTAAGGTTTGTGAAGCACTAGATTGCAATATAAACGAAATTGTGGAAACCGTGGCTGATAAATAATCTTTTAAAAGTCTTTATAGAGTGACTTGAGGTGAAATTTTTACGTGACAAAACAGATAAAGTCGAAGAATCGTGTATCTTATCATGGAGAAGTATTTACAAACGAACAAGAAGTTAATGCGATGCTTGACCTTGTTAAAGATGAAACTGACCGTATTGAAAGCCGTTTTTTAGAACCGGCCTGTGGTAATGGAAACTTTTTAGCGGAGATTTTAAGGCGAAAACTTGTTAGGGTAAAACGACAATATACAAGGAATAATTTGGAATATACGAAAAATTCTTTTCTGGCACTTACTAGTATTTATGGGATTGATATTTTAGAGGATAATGTAGAAGAATGCCGCGAACGGTTGTTCAAAATCTGGGATAAAGATTATCTTACTCAGTGTAAAGAAGACATAATGGATGAAGTAAGAACTGCTGCAAAATATATCCTTGGTAAAAATATTTTATGTGGCGATGCATTGACGCTTCTGAAAAATGATGGGACACCTATCGTATTTGCTCAGTGGGATTTCATTACTGGTAATAAGATAAAACGAAGGGATTATACACTTGATGCGTTAATGAGAGTTCAGCAAGTACAAATGTCCTTTGATATGGTAGGCTGGGAATATGACGAGGAAATGAAAGAATGGATACCCGCTCCAATTAAAGAGTATCCACTTATAGATTTTTGGGAGGTGCAATATGCCACTTAATCCTGATTTATTTACGAGTATTTATAAACCAGACGTGCTTTCTTGTCTGGCGGATTTGTCCAATGACGAGGTTTTTACTTCACCCGATGTAGCAAATGATATGCTCGATATATTGCCTCAAGAACTTTTTCGCAGTCTGGATACAAAATTTTTAGATCCAGCCTGTAAGTCAGGTGTGTTTTTACGGGAAATTGCAAAAAGATTAATTGTCGGACTGGCAGATAAAATCCCAAATTTGCAGGAACGCTGTGACTGGATTTTTAAGAACCAGCTATATGGAATTGCTATAACCGAGTTGACCTCACTCCTATCTAGGCGTTCTATATATTGCTCTAAATATGCAAATAGTCCATTTTCGCTTACTAAATTCGATAGTGTATATGGGAATATTCTGTTCCATAAAGTTAAGCATAAGTGGGATAAAACTAATTCAAAGGGACATTGCATTTTTTGCGGTATAAACTATAGCAATCAATTAAATGATGTAATGCGTGAAGGAATGGAAAATCATGCATATGAATTCATTCATACATTAAAACCAGAGGAGATTTTTGGAATGAAGTTTGATGTAATCATCAGTAATCCACCCTATCAATTAGAGGACGGTGGACACGGGAAAAGTGCGATGCCTATTTATCAACATTTCGTGCAGCAAGCTCTAAAATTAAATCCAAGATATCTTTCAATGATAATTCCGTCAAGATGGTTTTCCGGTGGCAGGGGATTAGAAAAATTTAGAAAAATGATGCTGCAGGACAAACGAATTTCGAAACTTGTTGATTATGAGAGCTTTAAGGATGTTTTTCCAGGGGTTGATTTAGCTGGTGGAGCTTGTTATTTCCTATGGGATAGAAACCATGATGGTCTATGTGAAGTTGTGAATTGTGCAAGTAATCATCAGGATATTTCTCAGACTAGGTTGCTTGATGAATATGATGTTTTTATCCGCTCTAATAAAGCTGTCGATATTGTAAGGAAGATAGTAAAGCATCATAAAGGTAAATACATGAATGAGACTGTATCTCCATCAAAGCCTTTTGGATTACGTACATTTTATAAACCCAAAAGTCACGGGATACCATGTCAATTTATTCAAAAGATAGGCTTAAAATATGCAGACCCTCAGGATGTGACTGATAGTGGAAATATTCTTGATAAATGGAAGTTTTTGGCACCACGTTCTCCTATTGCAGGACAAACAGATTTTACTAAACCAGTAAGCTTTTATTATGATGGTAATACCAGAATAGTTCCCCCAGGAACTTGCTGCACCGAGTCATTTATAGTTCTTTTTTCCGCGACTACCAAAGCGGAAGTTGAATCTTTTAAAAGTTATATTTATACAAAAGTTGCAAGATTCCTTTTATTGCAATGTGTAGTTTCACAAGATGTTACCAGAGAAAAATTTCGTTTTGTGCCGCATTTAGAGAAATATTCAGGTGTGTATACAGATGAGATGCTCTGCAAAAAATGGGATATTAACGATGATGAGTGGTTGTTTATAGATTCAAAGATAGCTAATATTGGAGGTAGTCGCTGATGCCTGATATTTTTGATCAATATGTTCATCCCAAAAAAGATATTAATCCTAGCCTATATGTATACTCCGATACTCGATTCCCTGGATGTTTGAAAATTGGTTATACCGACCGTCCCGTAAAAGACCGTATGCATGAGCATTATCCGACTCTTACTCCTGGGTGTTCTTATAAAGTTGAATATACCGAATCCGCTTTAAATGCAGCTGGAGAGATATTTTATGACCACGCAGTGCATAAATTACTGGAAGCAAATCATATTCATGCCCTCAAAGATCAGGACGGTAAAAAAACAGAATGGTTTAAATGTTCTGTTCAGCAGGTCAAGGAAGCGATATATGCAGTCAAGCATTATAAAACAAATATTACGCACCGAGTACAAAACTTCTCTATGCGTCCAGAACAAGCTCGTGCTGTTCGAATGACGAAAGCATATTTTGAATCGCAAAAAAGAGAAAATCCAAATCATTCGGCAAAATTTCTTTGGAATGCTAAGATGCGATTTGGTAAAACCTTTACTGCTTATGAACTGGCTAAGATAATGAATTTGAAACGTGTGTTAATTCTTACTTTTAAACCTGCTGTAGAAGAGTCTTGGGAAACCGACTTGAATACACATGTGGATTTTGAAGGCTGGCAATTTTACTCTCGAGATTTGTCTTGGAGGACAGGAGTAAAGCCAGAGGATATGAATCCTGATAAACCCATTGTTTGTTTTGGATCATTTCAGGATTTCTTAGGAACTAATGTTGCAGGTGGTATAAAAGTCAAAAATGAATGGGTGCACACTACGAATTGGGACTTGGTCATTTTTGATGAATATCATTTCGGTGCCTGGCGCGAAAATGCAAAGAAGCTTTTTGAAAACGAAGATGATGATAGCTATGATGAACTTGATCTTGAAAAATATAAGAACGATGAGGCTGACAATGCTATAAACGAAACTTTTTTACCAATTACTACGAATTATTATCTATTTCTATCGGGAACTCCTTTTCGTGCATTGAACACAGGTGAGTTTATGGAAGATCAAATCTTCTCTTGGACTTATTCTGATGAACAAAATGCAAAACAAAACTGGGATTATCATGATGGGCCTAATCCCTATGCATCTATGCCCCAAATTGTTTTAATGACGTACCGAATTCCTGATGAAATCAGACGTATTGCATATAATGAAGATTTCAATGAATTTGATTTAAATGTATTTTTTGCAGCAAAACCGGCAATAGAAGGTAAGGTTGAAACTGCACAGTTTATTTATAAGGACTCTGTTCAGAAATGGCTTAACCTGATTCGTGGTGCCTATCTTCCTTCATCGCTTGATGATTTGAAACTAGGTCAGAATGCAAAACCTGTTATGCCATATTCTGATACTCGAATGCTTTCTGTTTTAAATCATACTTTATGGTTTTTACCGAATGTAGCTTCGTGTTATGCTATGGCAAATCTACTTGCGGAAGCACAAAATGTCTTCTATCATGACTACTATGTAAATGTCTGTGCTGGAGCGGCAGCAGGTGTCGGGCTGGAAGCTCTTGGACCGGTACGTACTTCTATGGATTCGCCACTTGAAACCAAGACAATCACACTTTCTTGTGGTAAATTGACAACGGGTGTAACTATTAAACCGTGGACCGGTATTTTTATGTTGCGTAATTTATCTTCTCCTGAAACCTATTTCCAGGCAGCCTTTCGTGTGCAATCTCCTTGGACCGTTAAGAAGGAAGACGGGACGGAAGAAATTATGAAAGAAAATTCCTACATTTTTGATTTTGCGCTCGATCGTGCACTTCGACAGATTTCTGACTACAGTTGTAGGTTAAATATTCGAGAATCAAATCCGGAAAAAAAGGTTGCCAATTTCATCCATTTTCTCCCTGTTCTGGCTTTTGATGGAAGTACGATGACTGCTGTTTCTGCATCGGATATTCTCGATATTACGATGGCCGGTACGTCAGCGACATTACTGGCACGGCGCTGGGAATCTGCGTTACTTGTAAATGTAGATAATGAAACCTTGCAGAGACTTCTTAATAATGAAGACGCAATGAATGCTATTATGAATATAGAAGGTTTTCGTAGTCTAAATAGAGATATTGAAACTATTATTAATAAGTCTAATGCAGTTAAAAAGATTAAGTCTAAGGGAAATGAAGAAATGACTCCGAAAAAAAAGAAAAAACTTTCGGAAGAGGAAAAAGAATATAAGGCTAAGAGAAAAGAAATTCAAGAAAAACTTATTAAATTTGCTACTAGAATACCAATTTTCATGTACTTAACAGATTTTCGTGAATTTAGTTTGAAAGACGTCATCACTCAGTTTGAACCAGGACTTTTTAAAAAAGTAACGGGTCTTACTATCGAAGATTTTGAATTGCTTGTTTCTATAGGAATTTTTAACGATTCACTGATGAATAGCGCCGTTTATAATTTTAAGCGTTACGAAGATTCTTCGTTAGAGTATACGGGGATTAACAGACATGTTGCGGATGAAAATATTGGTTTGTTCAGTACTGTCATTTCAAAAGACGAATATAGAGAGATGGCGACAGCACAAAATGCTTCGATGCAGGAAAACCCTTTTAAGAAAAAGATCATTGTAGAACAACCGGTCCAAAGGTCTTTAACTAGCAAAAAAATATATACTATCCCAGAAACATTGGAACAAGATAACGTTTCAGAGGAAACAGATAATCTTACGTTTAAAGAGATTGATTTGTCCAAATTCCGCATAGGCACGGTTGTCAGGCATACGACTTTTGGCAAAGGAAAAGTTACAGGGATTAAAACTGGTAAAATCATGGTTTCATTTGCGGCTACCAATAAAACGCTTTCGTTTCCGATGGTTATTGAAAAAGGACTAGTAACTGTCGAAGAATGGTAAGTTTAGTTAATATGATTTTTATGATGATACAAGAAGGATGGATATATCGAGATAATCTTCTTTCTACCCACTCCCCCTGTAGTTGGATCTAAAATCTGACTACAGGGGGAGTGCTTTTTTGCAAAATGCTTTTTTAGGTTAAAACTTTATGAGATAAATTATACTTAAGTACAGATATCAGAATTTATCGTTTACTTTTGCCATGAAATGACCGTCTTGGGGCAAATGGGGGAAGATACTTATCGGTCAGTCAGTATTAGAAAGATTCCACTCACAATAGACGGGCAGAAATCTCAAAATAGTTAAACTCACTATGCCTAGGAAACCGTAAAATGAACAACAAGTCTATCTGAAACAATTGGAAGAAGCAAATTATTGTCTAAGAGTGGAGCCTGTTTGTTTAAAAGTATTGAGGTGACTGCGATTAAAGTATGAAGCAGCACGAATGTGAAAGCAAGTCTGACTCACATTCGCCAAGAATCATATTAACTAGAAGATATCCTTTCCTTTCTTAAACTGCCGAAATATACACATTTTGGACAATGCGACTGGTTCCCCTTTGAACTTTCATGAGCTCGAGACCAAAATCAAGGATATCCGAAAAAATCATGAAAATTACGGTTATCGTCGAATGTATGGAACGTCGCGTGAAAAAAAGTTTTCATATAAACTGAGAACGGGTTCAAAATTCAATTTGGGCACTTCAAGACACATACTTTGCGTACAGACGCTAGACATATCATTTTTACAAGGAAAAATCTGCAAGGTGTCTCCAAATTGCTTAAACACAGGACTGACATCTTGCAACTCGTCTCAGAAAGTTATAGCCCTAAGTATTACTAATTTGATTAGCAAGGACGTGCAGGTATGAAAAAGCGCTATTTTGACTTACTTTTAAATCTATACACAAAGAGGGTGGTTATGAAATTACTAAACAGTCTTGTGCAGAAAGGGGGGGGGAACTGCGTTGAATAAAGCAAGCTAAACTAAGTAGGGGCCTTTTGTATTCCGCTCGGCCTAAGTCGAGTACTACCAGATAGAATGTCATATCTAACGATTAAAAAAATATCTTTTTTGAGAACATATATCTAAAACAAAAGACTTGGACTACCAAACTATGGGAAGTAGAAAATCTAATATGGGTTTATAGATTGCAACGGAATTGAAGACTTGGAGCAATGTCATAAAGTAGTTGATCAAAGACTATAATGATAGAAAACGCAAGGAAAAAAATCGGCTGGTATAGCTCATAGAATTTTGCCTTTGCCATGATATTGCAGCGAAAAAAACAATGCAGCATTTGGCTACGGTGGGGGAAACTTAAATTTCTAGAGTTACTTCAAGGTAGAAAATTTATTTCTCTTAGAAATGACTAAAAAAATAAATTTAATAAAATACTTGACAAATTTAATTATAAATGTAAAAATAATATTATAAAATAGACCGGGAGGATATAAGTTATTGTGATCATCGACAAACATATGAATCAAACATTAAGTGGTATTGTAAGAGCGGTGGAAAAAGGCGTGGGTGAAGATTGTCGACACTACGATGAAGAAAGTAATACAGTAACGAAAAATGCCTCTCCTCGTGTGAGAGTGGATAATATAAATACTAATTTGGTGAATCTGTTTGCAACAAGTGAAGCTGTTGAAACAATGATATTCAAACGTGCGTGTTGGCAAGGCGTTCTAGTTATTGACTTTGTTAATAAAATAATTTTTCTGATTTGCACAAAGAGTGCTTTAGATAGTGTCAGAAAAAAGAAGGATAGAAGCAATCCCCATTATATACAGACTTTAGTGAATAACCTAAATTCAGATGCAATATCAACTTATGAACAAGGGTCTTTATTTGATTTTGGATTAGAAGATCCTTATGCGTTTAGAAAAAATACTTATGAAGAAGATTTTATCAAAATTTTGAAAAGAAATCCGACTTTTTTTCAGGGGTATCGTTGTTGGCTTGCTGTTTACAAATCAGCAAATTATATGATTACGAATATCGATGCGATGCTATTAGATAAGAATGGGCATACTCTTGAGTGTCTATCCTTGCTTGAGTATTTAAAGCCAGATTTTAGTGAATTGACATTGGAATCTAAAGATAAACCCGTAAAGGATGGGCATGACTTAGTCTCCATTAAACCTGGAGTAATAGGTGAGTTATCTAGCGAGCCGGATAAAAAGGTTGAAATTTATCCTAGGGAAATGGAGGAAGACAGGAAAGCATAACATTAACATAAAAGGGTGTGCTTTTTATATGAAAATGAAACAAGAAAAATTTAATGGCGTACGGCTTAAAGAGGCTATGCAATTAAGAGAAAAGAAAATGACTGAATTGGCAAGGGAAACCGGGATCAGCAAGCAGTCACTGTCGTTATATGCAAATGAGGCTAATACTCCGCCCGCAGAGAATGTTTTTAAAATTGCAAAGGCTTTATCGTTTCCTTATCAATTTTTTATGACTGAGCCTTCTCAAGTTATTAGGACTGGAAAAACTTATTTTAGATCACAAGCTTCTACTACGAAGAGAGCTAGGGTTGCAGCCTCACAAAAGACAAAATATGTAGCTTCCTTATATGAAATATTACTCAGTAAAATCGATTTCCCTCAGTTAAATCTGCCAGATACAAGGATGTATGATTTTGAAGAAAATTTTCAAGATGTAGATTCTGATGAAGCTGTATCTAAGATAGAACGTTTAGCAGAATACGTAAGAGATTATTGGGGATTGGGTAATGGACCTATTGATAATCTTCAGTATTTGCTAGAGTCTAATGGTATTGTTGTTACCGGCTTTAAAAATGAAGATTCATCAATTGATGCCTATAGTCAACAAATTAATGTTAATGGTGAAGATGTATATGTAGTTGTTTTAGCAATTGGAAAGAAGCCACTTGAAAGATTGAGGTTTGATATGGCTCATGAGCTTGGACATCTTTTGATGCATAGATGGTCAATTGAAGATACAGAAGGTGAAGTCTCTAAGGATGAATTTAATGCGCGGGAAAAACAGGCAAATATTTTTGCTAGCGCATTTTTGCTGCCGAGAAAATCGTTTGGAATGGCTGTTTCTGCTTATCCTACTGCAATAGATTATTATAGAGAATTGAAGAAAAAGTGGAAAGTGTCAATGCAGGCTATGATGTATCGATCGCGCCAAATGGGGATTATAACAGCGAATCAATTCCAGTATATGATGAGGCAAATTTCAAAAAAAGGATGGCGACTAAAAGAACCAGGGGATGTTCCTGGACAACTTAGGGATAACTTATTCCAAGGAGCTATTGATTTATTAATAGACGGTGGTTATATGAGCAAAGAAGCGATATTGGATGAATTTGCAAATGAAGGGATAATTTTTAGGATTGAGGATCTGGAAAGATTTATGTGCCTACGAAAAGGGACTCTGGTTTCAGAAAAAAAACAATTCAAATTTCCGATACTTCATGTTAAAAATGAATTCGAATAATCATGATTATATGCATGATATTTAATGATGTTTTGTTAGGACATCATTGGATGTGAAATTGAGGGCCCTTATTTTCGTAATGTAAATTGAAAAGAACTTGAAAATAAAAGTCTATATATTGGAGCTAACTTTGATATCCATAATTTATGGTATTTAAAGTTAGCTCTTTTTATTTTCTCCTTGATTTTTGAGTAAGTCTTGATTTTATTGAATCTGGAGATAGACTGGTATCAGAGCGCGGGCGATGATATACTCTGGGTTTGCTTGAAATTGATGTTAATAATTAGACTAGTGCTAACACTTTTTCATATTGGTATGGAGGCTTGGTCGACTATGTCACTTTACTACATGTCGTTTCCTGAGGTCATTACCTTGGGGAACGGCTCTTTTCTGTATCGGTAGTGATTTCTGGGTAAATCTGTATATTTGACTTTTCTATTGTCTTGACAGTAGTATTGTCAAAATTTGGTCAATAGCGTATAATTAGGGTAAATAAAAAGGGTCGCCGGCCTTATACTCGGCGGGGTGAACGGGACTTGTCCGACGGGCGGTCCCGTTTCTCTGAAAGGATGAAAACCTGTGTATATTGAAGATGAGATCGCTGCCTTAAAAAAGGAGAAAGAGGCCATTATCCTCGCTCATTATTATGTGCCCGATGAGGTCCAGGCCTATGCTGACTTCGTCGGCGATTCTTTTGGTCTGGCCAAGAAGGCTGTCGAAACGGATGCCAAAATCATCGTCTTTGCTGGCGTCGATTTTATGGGTGAGAGCGCCAAGATGCTCAATCCTCAAAAGAAGGTCCTCATGCCCGATGCGACGGCGACCTGTCCTATGGCCCACATGGCCGACACGGCGACGATCGAAAAGGCCCGCACCCAGTACGACGATTTGGCCGTCGTCTGTTACGTCAATTCGACGGCAGCGGTCAAGGCGGCGTCCGACGTCTGCGTCACGTCGTCCAATGCCGTCAAGATCGTGAAGAAGCTGCCCCAGAAGAACATCTTCTTTACGCCCGATAAGAACTTGGGCCATTACGTTTCGACTCAGGTGCCGGATAAGCATTTTATCGTCAATCAGGGCTTCTGTCCCCGTCACGATACGGTCGACCCGGATTACGTCGAGACCGTTCAGGCGGCTCATCCCAAGGCCTTGTTCCTGGCCCATCCCGAATGCCGCAAGGAAGTCCTGGCCCTGGCCGATTACGTCGGCAGCACGTCGGGCATCATCGACTATGCCGGAGCGTCGGATGCCAAAGAGTTCATCATCGGCACCGAAGGCGGCGTCTTTTATGAGCTGGAAACGCGCAATCCCGACAAGGTCTTTTATCCGGCCATGGAAGATGCGTACTGCATCAATATGAAGAAAGTCACCTTGGAAAAGGTCCGCGACTGCCTGCGCGATGAGACCAACGAAGTCTTTGTCGACGATCACGTGGCAGGGAAAGCCGTCCGGGCTTTGGAACGGATGCTGGAGTTAGCCAAATAGAAGAAGGTAGATGTCATGGAAACAGAAAAAACAGATGTTGTCATCGTCGGTACCGGTGCCAGCGGCCTCTTTGCCGCCCTCCACGTGCCGCGCGATAAAAAGGTCCTCATGATTACCAAAGATGACGTGGAAAACAGCGATTCTTTCCTGGCTCAAGGGGGAATCTGCGTCCTTCACGATGAAACTGATTACGACAGCTTCATGGAAGATACCCTGAAGGCCGGCCATTACGAAAACCGCCGCGAATCGGTGGATATCATGATTCGCTCGTCGCGCCGGGTCATCGATGAACTCGTCGGCTACGGTGTCGACTTTGCCCGAAAGGCCGACGGCTCTTTCGACTATACCCGCGAAGGCTGTCACTCCCGGCCGCGGATCCTCTTTCATAAGGACATTACGGGCAAGGAAATCACCAGCCGCCTCTTGGCTGCCGTTCGGGAGCTTCCCAATGTGACCATCCGCGACTACACGACCATGGTCGACATCATTACCGACGGCAATACTTGTCTCGGCATCCTGGCCCGCGAAAAGGACGGGGCCTACCGTGCCATTGAAGCCGGCAATACGATATTGGCCAGCGGCGGCATCGGCGGCCTCTACGACCACTCGACGAATTTCCCGCACCTGACCGGCGACGCTTTGGCCATTGCCATGCGCCACGGCATTGCCTTAGAGAATATCGACTACGTCCAGATCCATCCGACATCCCTTTATTCGAACCGTCCGGGGCGGAGTTTCCTCATTTCCGAATCGGTCCGCGGCGAAGGGGCGAAACTGCGGGGGAAAGACGGCCAGCGCTTTGCCAATGAAGTTCTGCCCCGCGATCTGATGACGGCTGCTATTCGTAAGCAGATGGAAAAGGATAATCGACCCTTCGTCTGGCTGGACATGACCGGTCTTGGAAAAGACGTCATCGAAGGCCATTTCCCCAATATTTATGAACGCTGCCTCGAAGACGGCATCGATGCCACCGTCGACTGGGTCCCGGTCACGCCGGCTCAGCACTATTTCATGGGCGGCATCCACGTCGATAGCCACAGTAAGACGACGATGGACCATCTCTACGCCGTCGGCGAAACGAGCTGCAACGGCGTTCACGGCCGTAACCGCCTGGCCAGCAATTCCCTCTTGGAAAGCCTGGTCTTCGGCAAGCGGGCAGCCCTCGATTTGGCTGAAAAGGGTGAGGCCTGCGGCGATTTCAGCCTGGCCTGTGCTCAAGCTTCGGACTACGTCAGCCGTCACGAAGGAGGCCTTGACGAAGTGTATCGAAAGAGTATCTTAGGGGAAATGGAAAGGGAGAAAAAGAGTCATGAACAACGTAACCATGAAATTGCAGGCTGATCCTCTGATTTTACAGGCCCTGCAGGAAGATATTACCAGTGAAGACGTGACGACCAACGCCATTTTGTCCGAAGATGGTAGGGGACAGGCCGAACTCTTGGCCAAGGACGACGGCGTCATTGCCGGCCTTGCCGTCTTCGCCCGGGCCTTTACCCTCTTGGATGAGGGCGTCGAGGTCCGCTTTACCGTCAAGGACGGCGATACCGTTCATAAAGGGCAGAAACTGGCCGTCGTGACCGGCAGCATGCGCTCTATCTTATCGGCTGAACGGGTCGGCCTCAATTACTTGCAGCGCATGAGCGGCATTGCCACCTATACCCGGCAGATCGTGGAACTCTTACGGGGCAGCCGCATGAAATTGGTCGACACGCGCAAGACGACGCCAAATATGCGCGTCTTTGAAAAGTATGCCGTCACCGTCGGCGGTGGGGGCAACCACCGTTACAACTTGTCTGACGGCATCCTCTTGAAGGACAATCACATCGGTGCTGCCGGCGGCGTCGGGAAAGCCATTGCCATGGCCAAAGCCTATGCGCCCTTCGTCCGCAAGATCGAAGTCGAAACGGAAACTTTGGACATGGTCCGGGAAGCTGTCGAAGCCGGTGCCGACATCATCATGCTGGACAACATGAGCCACGATATGATGAAGGAAGCCGTAGCCCTCATCGACGGCCGGGCCGAAACGGAATGCTCAGGCAACGTCACTAAGGAAAATATTGCGTCCCTGGCCGATATCGGCGTCGATTATATTTCCAGTGGAGCCCTGACTCATTCGGCGCCAATCCTCGATTTATCCTTGAAAAATCTGCATCCCTTGTAAGTCATAAAGCCTTCTTTTTTGGGGCTGAAACGATGAGAAAAAATAATAGAACACGTGTTTGACAAAAGGCCTCTTGATTTCTATACTAGTAAATAACAGTGTAGAAAGAAAGAGGCTTATTATCTATGAATATAAAAGAAGAACATTGGAGTTCCTTACTGCTCGACTGGTTTGATTCCCATGGCAGGGAGCTGCCCTGGCGCGATGAATCGCCGCGCGATCCCTACAAGGTCTGGGTGTCGGAAATCATGCTGCAGCAGACCAAGGTTGAAACGGTCCGTCCTTATTACGACAGCTGGATGGAACGGTTCCCCAATATCAAGAGTCTGGCGGCAGCGTCACAAGACGACGTCCTCCGACAGTGGCAGGGCCTCGGTTACTACTCACGGGCCCGCAATCTTCATCAGGCTGTGCAGGAAGTGCAGGCAAAATATGGCGGCCGCGTACCGGATACGAAGAAGGAAGTACGGGCTTTAAAGGGCGTTGGTGACTATACTGCCGGCGCTATTTTAAGCTTAGCCTACGGGAAAAAGGAAGCCGCTGTCGACGGCAACGTCCTGCGGATTTTTGCCCGCCTTTACGATATTGAAGAAAACGTTTTGTCGACGGCAGTCAAGAAACAAGTGGCCGCGTTGGTCGAAGAACAGATGCCTGACGATCGTCCCGGGGCCTTTAATGAAGCCCTCATGGATTTGGGGGCGACGATTTGCATTCCCAAGCATCCCCGCTGTGAAGACTGCCCCTTAGGGGACATCTGCCTGGCCCGGGCTAACGGCAAGGAAAGTGAACTGCCCCTGCGCCAGGTCAAGAAAAAGGCACCGGTCGAAAAGATTACCGTCGTCGTTCCCCGTCACGGGACGAAATGGCTCGTCCATCGCCGCCCGCCCAAGGGCCTTCTGGCCTCGATGTGGGAATTTCCCAACGCACCGGGAACGGGGCAGGACGGAATTGACGCCGTCCGCCGCATGTTGGCCGACAAGGGCCTGCGCGTTTCCGTCGACGACAGTCCGGCCGGGTCGTTAAAGAGTATTTTTTCGCATAAAGTCTGGCAGCTCACGGTCTATGAAGGGGAGCTGACGGACGGAAAAATGGGAGAAGAGGAGGATTGGCAGTGGATTGACCGCAGTGACTACGATGCCCTGCCTTGGGCCGGTCCGCACGGCAAGATCACAGCCATGGTGTAAACGATGAAGGGAACTTTTTTAATCACTTTCATGATCTTTGCGTCCTGCGTCTGCGTCCTGGCGGCCGTCTTATGGGACTACGTCTTTCGCTCGGGCCACCGCAAGGCCTTGATCCTGGGGACCCTGGTCCTGACCCTGTTGTCGGCGGTGGGCTTCAGTTCCTATGAAGAGGCCTTTCCCGGTATGGTCCTGTCCGGTTGGGACGGTCTCTATGATGGCAAGGGCATGGCGGCTCTCATTTGGCTGTTGGCCTTTTTCCTGGCCTTGCCCTGCCTGATCGTCGTCGCCTTAGCCACGGCGGTCCACCGTTTTTGGCATCGCAAGGAAAAACCGGCTCCGCAGGGGATGACCCGACGGACCTTCGTCAAAGGGATGGCAGCCCTCATTCCGGCTGCGGCCTTTGCCACCAGCGGCGCCGGGAATGTCCTCGGTGAAAGTGATTTGGATACGACCCATCACGTCTTAACGTATAAGAATTTGCCGGACTATCTCGATGGCTATAAAATCGGTCAACTCTCGGACCTGCATATGGGACTTTTCTTCAGCCCCGAACGCCTTCAGGAATCGATCGACGCCGTTGCCGAAAAGGGCGTCAACCGGCTGGAAATCACGGGCGATCTCATCGATGAGATCGTCCTTCTGCCCCAGGCCAGAGATATCCTCAACGCTAACGCCCATCGCTTTCCCGACGGTATCGATTTTTGCTACGGCAATCACGAATATTACCGCAATTTTCCGGCCATTACGGCCATGCTCGAAGATACGCCGGTCCGCATCCTGCGCAACACGTCCTTTGAAGCCAGTCCCGGTTACGGCCGGGGCTTGAAGGGGAGGAACGGCAGCGACAGCCGGCCCTTCTATATTGCCGGTACGGACTACAGTTTTGCCAAGGGCGATGAAGCCTTTGCCGCCCAGCGGGAGGACTATGTCCGCCAGACCTTGGACGGCGTTCCCGACGATGCCTTTATCGTCATGTTGGCCCATCACTCGGCCTTCATCGACGAAGCTTTTGAACATAATATTCCCCTGACCCTCAGCGGTCATACCCACGGGGCTCAGTTTGCCCCCATCGGTCCTTTGGTTACGGCCGTGGGCTTTAAATACCTGCGCGGCATGTTCCGAAAGGGTGAAAGCCGGGGTTACGTCAACCGCGGTACCGGTCACTGGCTGCCTTTCCGCGTCCTTTGTTCCCGCGAAGCCAGTGTCTTTGAATTACGAAAACAAGCGTAGAGGATGATATAGATTATGATGATCAACGCAGCAGTGCTCCATATTTTTGATTTCAATACCAACGTCTGCATCGTGTCCCAAAAGTCCCTCGACTTCAGCAGCGACGTCGTCTATGAATACGTCAATAAACGGCTCAGCCGCATCCTCGGCGATGCGTCCCAGCAGACGGGCGTCTTCTATGCCACCAGTGCCTTTCAGCCTAAGCTCCAGGCCCTGATCGAAGGGACGATGACCTTTGACGAACTGGCCTCGGACACGGCCCGCGAACTCTATCAGCTCGTGGCTCACTGCGACGAACCGGAGTCGGCCGACCTGTTGGTCATCGACTTTCAGGATGACGACGACGTCCGCAATATTGCCGTCCTGATGCTGGACAATAAGACGGCTTATACCCATCAGATTCTCGACGACGAAGGGACGGTCTACAACAAGCTCATCAAGCACTACGCCATCCTGCCCGGTATGGCTCAGAAGGCCGAAGCCTACGCCCTCATCCGGCTGAGTGATTTTTCCATCCACTTTGTCGACAAGAAGCGCAAGATGGACGGCGAAGACGTCTACCTCCTGCCGGACCGGCTCCTCCAGTGCACGTCGGTCATTTCCAGTAAGGAAGCGGTCAAGGTCATCAGCAAGATTGCCGAAAAAGTCGCCGAAGACCACGGTGCCAGCACGGTCGAAGCCTTGTCCAAGACCAAGACTTATTTAGTGGAAAACGCTGAAAACGCCGATTCTTTCTCGCCGCAGGAGATGGGAGCCGATGTCTTCGGCAGCTCGCCGGCCATGGCCCAGGAATTTCAGCAGCAAGTCGCCGAAGCCAAATTGCCCGACGTCGTGGCTATCGAAAAGGAATACGCCCAGAAAGCCGGCCGCAGTCATAAAATAAAAACCGATACGGGCATTGAAATTACCTTCCCGTCTGAATATATCGAAAACACCGATTTTATCCGCTTCATCAACAACCCTGACGGCACCTTGTCCATCGAGTTGAAGAACATCGGAAAGATAGTCAATAAATAGTTATGTTGTCCGCAGCCGACAGCTGCAGCGAGGTGGCCCTTATGGATATGTCTCATTATAATAAAGATTACGATACGTCCCATCCCTTCCGCGTCGTCGCCCCTTATGAACCAATGGGCGATCAGCCCGAAGCCATTGAATCCCTGGCCGAAGGCATTCAGTCCGGCCAATGGGCCCAGGTCCTTCTCGGCGCTACGGGGACGGGCAAGACCTTTACCATGGCCAAGCTTATCGAAAAGGTACAGAAACCGACCTTGGTCATCGCTCACAATAAGACCCTGGCAGCCCAGCTGTGCAGCGAATTCAAGGCCTTTTTCCCGGATAACGAAGTCGGCTATTTCGTCAGTTATTACGACTTTTATCAGCCTGAAGCCTATATCGCCTCGACCGATACGTATATCGAAAAAGATGCGTCCATCAACGATGAAATCGATAAACTGCGCCACTCGGCGACGATGAGCCTCTTTGAACGGCGGGACGTCATCATCGTCGCCTCCGTATCCTGCATCTACGGCCTCGGTGACCCGGAAGACTACAGTGAACTCGTCGTCTCCCTGCGCCTGGGCCAGGAAAAGACGCAGGAAGAAATCTTGAGGAAGCTGGTCGACATCCAGTACAACCGCAACGACATGAATCTCGACCGCGGGACCTTCCGCGTCCACGGCGATACGATTGAAGTCTTTCCGGCGGCCTTCGACAAGTCGATCATCCGCATCGAAATGTTCGGCGATGAAATCGACCGCCTGACTGAAGTCGATGTCCTGACCGGCGAAGTCATTGCCGAACGCAAGCACGTCGCCATCTACCCGGCCAGCCATTATGTCACCACCAAGAACAAGATGGAACGGGCCCTGGGGACCATTAGCCAGGAACTCGATGAACGCTTGAAAGAGCTGAAAGACGGCGAACACCTCTTGGAAGCCCAGCGTCTCGAACAGCGGACGCGGTACGACATGGAAATGATGGAAGAAATGGGCTACTGCTCGGGCATCGAAAACTATTCCCGCCACTTGGCAGGCCGTAAAGCCGGCCAGGCGCCGTATACCCTTTTGGACTATTTCCCGGACGACTTCATGATCCTCGTCGACGAATCCCACGTAACCCTGCCTCAACTGCGGGCCATGTACGCCGGTGACCGGTCGCGGAAGGAAAGCCTCATCGAATACGGCTTCCGCCTGCCGTCGGCCCTCGATAACCGGCCTTTGAAGTTCGATGAATTTGTCGAACGCATCAACCAGATCGTCTACGTCAGCGCCACGCCGGGGCCTTATGAAATGGATGTCGAAACGAATATGGCCCAGCAGATCATTCGCCCGACGGGCCTCCTCGATCCCAAGGTCGAAGTCCGGCCCATCGAAGGCCAGATGGATGACCTCTTAGGGGAAATCCGCAAGCGGACCGACAAGGACGAACGGGTGTTGGTCACGACCCTGACCAAGAAGATGGCCGAAGATTTGACGGACTATTTGAAGGAAATGGGCGTCCGCGTCCGCTACCTCCATTCCGATATCGCTACCATCGAACGAGCGGAAATCATCCGCGACCTCCGCGTCGGCGAATTCGACGTCCTGGTCGGCATCAACTTGCTGCGTGAAGGCCTCGATATGCCGGAAGTGTCTCTCGTCGCCATCCTCGACGCCGATAAAGAAGGCTTCCTGCGTTCCGATACGTCCCTCATCCAGACCATGGGCCGGGCGGCGCGAAACGTCGGCGGGACGGTCATTATGTATGCCGATAAGATTACCGATTCCATGGCCAGAGCTATGGATGAAACCCAGCGCCGCCGTGAAATTCAGGATACCTATAATAAACAGCACCACATCACGCCGAAATCGGTCAAGAAAGACGTCGTCAACCTCATCGAGCTGACCAAGGTCGCTGAAGACGATGTGGCCTATGGCAGTAAAAAGGGCGGCAAGGGACGGGCCATGACCCGCGAATCCCTGAACAAGGTCATTAAGACCATGACCCTGCAGATGAAGGAAGCGTCGAAGCGGCTGGAATTTGAAAAGGCCGCCGAACTGCGCGACCGCCTGGGGCAGCTGCGCCAACAGTTGGCCGATATGAGCCACGACGACACCCTGCCCAAAGAAATGGAAGGCGAGGATATGCCCAGCCGCCGCTACCAACGAAAGATCAAACGGCCCGATGCCAAGAAGCGCTAGGCCGCTATGGCATTGAAGATACAGGAAGGAGTCTACCTTGCAAGATAAATATATCGTCATCAAAGGTGCCCGCCAGCACAATTTAAAAAATATAGACGTCAAGATTCCCCGGGACAAGCTCGTCGTCTTTACGGGCCTGTCCGGATCGGGCAAGTCGTCCCTGGCTTTCGATACCATCTATGCCGAAGGCCAGCGGCGCTACGTCGAATCGTTGTCGGCCTATGCCCGCCAGTTTTTGGGACAAATGGATAAACCTGACGTTGACTACATCGAAGGCCTGTCGCCGGCCATTTCCATCGACCAGAAGACGACCAGCCGCAATCCCCGGTCGACAGTAGGGACCGTTACCGAAATCTACGACTACCTGCGCCTGCTCTACGCCCGCGTCGGCGACGCTTTCTGCCCGCACTGCGGCAAACCCATTCGCCAGCAGACCATCGAGCAGATGGCCGATGCCGTCATGGCTCTTGGCGAAGGGGAGAAGGTCATGGTCATGGGGCCTGTCGTCGACGGCCGCAAGGGGACCCATCAGAAACTCTTGGCCCGGCTCATTAAAGACGGCTATACCCGGGTCCGCGTCGACGGCGAAGTCTACCTTTTGTCCGACGACATCCCTTTAGATAAGAATAAAAAGCATACCATCGACGTCATCGTCGACCGCCTGGTCATCAAGGACAGCATCCTCATGCGCCTTACCGATTCCCTGGAAACGGCAGCTAAACTGGCCGACGGCATCGTCCATATCTTCCGCATGGGTACCAAGGAAGTCCTGACCTTCAGTCAGCACTTCGCCTGCCCGGACTGCCATATCAGCCTGCCGGAAATCGAGCCCCATCTCTTTTCCTTCAACAGTCCCTTCGGCGCCTGCCCGGACTGCTCAGGCATCGGCAGTACGATGGAAGTCGATATCCACCTGGTCCTGCCGGACAAGAAGAAAGCCTTTGCCGACGGGGCCATTGCCGCCCTCAGCAGCAACCCCGACTCGTGGTTCATGCGCCAGCTCGGCGGCTTGTTGAAGCCCTATGGCTTTACCTTAGACAATAGTTATGACGACTTGCCGAAAGAACTTCAGGATAAGCTGATGAACGGCTCGGCCGAAAACTGTGTCTTTGAATATGAAAACCTGCGGGGCGAAGTGAAGACCTTTTCCATTCCCTTTGAAGGCGTCCTGCCCATGGTCCGCCGCCGCTACCGCGAAGCCTCTTCCGATATGATGCGCGACCAGTTTGCCCAATTCATGACCGTCAAGCCCTGCTCGACCTGTCACGGCACGCGCCTGCGCCATGAAGCCTTGGCCATTAAGATCGGCGGCCTCAACATTGCCGAACTGACCGACTTACCTATTCGGGATATGATCCCTTTCTTTAATAATCTGAAACTGACGGAAAAGCAGCAGCTCATCGGTCAGCAGGTCTTTAAGGAAATCAAGGCTCGCCTGGCCTTTCTCCAGACTGTCGGCCTCGATTACCTGACTTTGTCGCGGACGGCAGGCACCTTGTCCGGCGGCGAAGCCCAGCGCATTCGCCTGGCC
This sequence comes from Megasphaera sp. MJR8396C, assembly GCF_001546855.1. Lineage (GTDB taxonomy): Bacteria > Bacillota > Negativicutes > Veillonellales > Megasphaeraceae > Megasphaera. The sequence continues at coordinate 48,696 of NZ_KQ958153.1, forward strand.
ACTCAGATCGGATCGGGCCTGGTCGGCGTCCTCTACATCCTCGATGAACCGTCGATCGGCCTCCATCAACGGGACAATGACAAGCTCCTCGACGCCTTGCGCAACCTGCGCGACCTGGGCAATACCCTCATCGTCGTCGAACACGATGACGACACCATGCGAGCTGCGGACTACATCGTCGATATCGGCCCTGAAGCCGGCGAACACGGCGGCACCATCGTCGCCCAGGGGACGGCAGCCGATATCATGGCCTGCCCTCAGTCTCTGACCGGTCAGTACTTGAAGGGGACGAAATACATTCCCATTCCCGAAGAACGGCGGAAGGGCAACGGCTCTTTTATCAAGATTATCGGCGCTGCCGAACACAATTTGAAGAACGTCGACGTTTCCATTCCCATCGGGACCTTGACCGTCGTCACCGGTGTTTCCGGATCTGGCAAGTCGACCCTGGTCAATGAAATCCTCTATAAGGCCATGGCTGAAGCCGTCTACGGAACGCCGCACCGACCGGGGAAATTCAAGGCCCTCGAAGGGGTCGAACTCATCGATAAGATCATCAACATCGACCAGTCGCCTATCGGCCGGACGCCGCGGTCCAACCCGGCGACTTATACGGGCGTCTTCGATGCCATCCGCCAGCTCTACAGTCAGACGTCAGAAGCCAAAGTCCGCGGCTATAAAGCCGGCCGGTTCAGCTTCAACATCAAAGGCGGCCGCTGTGAAGCCTGTAAGGGCGACGGTATCATCCGCATCGAAATGAACTTCCTGCCCGACGTCTACGTGCCCTGCGAAGTCTGCCACGGCGCCCGCTACAATCGGGAAACGCTGGAAGTCAAATACAAGGGCAAGACCATTTCCGACGTCCTCAACATGACCGTCGACGACGCCTGCAATTTCTTTGAAAACCAGCCGCGCATCGTCAATAAGATGAAGACCCTCCAGCAGGTCGGTCTGGGCTATATCCGCTTGGGCCAGCCGGCGACGACCCTGTCCGGCGGCGAAGCCCAGCGTGTCAAATTGGCGACGGAACTGTCCAAGCGCAGCACCGGCCGGACGCTGTACATCCTCGACGAACCGACGACGGGCCTCCATGCGGCCGACATCCATAAATTGATGGACGTCCTGCAGATGCTCGTCGACGGCGGCGATACGGTCGTCGTCATCGAACACAACTTAGACGTCATCAAGACGGCGGATTACCTCATCGACCTCGGCCCTGAAGGCGGGGACGGCGGCGGTACCGTCGTTGCCACGGGGACGCCGGAAGACATTTGCAAGGTCCCGGCATCCTATACGGGTCAATTCCTGAAACCGGTCCTGGAACGGACGCGGGCCTTTATGGAACAGGGAGAAGGGAGGTAAGTCATGGCTGTCAGTGAAGCCGTACGCAAGAAAGTACAGAACCTGCCCGGCCAACCCGGGGTCTATCTGTGGAAGGACGAGAAGGGGAAGATCATCTACGTCGGCAAGGCCGTCAACCTTCGCAACCGCGTGACCAGCTACATCCGCCACGACGTCAACCGCTCGCCGAAGGTCGCGGCCATGATCAACCACGCCGTCGACTTGGAAACCATCGTCGTCGCCACCGAGATGGAAGCCCTGATCTTAGAAAACAACCTCATCAAGAAGCATCATCCCCGCTACAACATCATGCTCCGCGACGACAAGACCTATCCCTATATCAAGGTCACCGTCCAAGAGGACTATCCGCGGATCTTCATGACCCGCCGCGTCAGCCGCGACGGCGCCCGCTACTTCGGTCCCTTTGCCGATTCGACGGCCGTCCACCGGGTCTTGAAACTGATGCAGCGGGCCTACCATATCCGGTCGTGCCGGGTCATGCCCAGCGATCGGCCGTGCCTGCAATATCATCTGCACCACTGCGACGCGCCCTGCGTCCACTATATTACCAAAGCCGACTACAACGCCAACGTCGACCAGGCCGTGGCCGTCCTCGAAGGCCGGGACAACGGCGTCGTCCGTTCCCTGCAGGAAAAGATGGCCGAAGCGGCGGAAGCCATGGAGTTTGAAAAGGCCGCCATGTACCGCGACCAGCTCAAGGCCGTGGCCGTCATTCAGGAACAGCAGAACATCGTCAACACCGACGGCGGCGACATGGACGTCATCGGCCTGGCTCGTCAGGCCGGTCAGACCTGTGTCCAGATCTACACCGTTCGCATGGGGAAACTCATGGGCCGGGAAACCTTCTCCCTGGACAACAGCAGCGACGAAGAAGAAGGGGCCCTGATGAGCGCCGTCCTCGACCAGTATTACAGCGACGGCACCTTTGTCCCGACGGAAGTCGTCGTCCCGGCCATTGAAGACGGGGAAAGCTGTGAACGCCGCCTGAGCGAACAGAAGGGCCGGAAGGTCAGCGTCACCGTGCCCCAGCGGGGGACCAAGAAGCAGCTGTTGACCATGGCTTGTGAAAACGCCGCCGCCCTCTTGGAACAGAAGCGCCTCCAGTGGCAGCACGACGTCGATAAGACGACGGGCGCCGTCGAAGGCTTGGCGCGGATCCTCAATCTGCCCTATCTTCCCGAACGGATGGAATGCTTCGATATTTCCCATACCCAGGGGATCGAAACGGTGGCCTCCATGGTCGTCTTCGAACACGGCCAGCCGGCCAAGAAGGAATACCGCCGCTTTAAATTGAAGACCGTTCAGGGGAAACCAGACGACTTCAAGTCCATGGCCGAAATCATGGCCCGCCGCTACGGCGAAAAAGACTGGCCCGTACCGGACCTGATAATCATCGACGGCGGCAAGGGACAGCTCCACGCCGCCCTGCCCATCATCCGCGATGCCGGCTGTGAAGCCCCGGTCATCAGTTTGGCCAAGCGCATCGAAGAAGTCTTTGTCGAAGGCAGCAGCGATTCCATCATCTTAAGCCATCACACACCGGAACTGCAGCTCCTGCAGTCAATCCGCGACGAAGCCCATCGCTTCGCCATTACCTACCACCGCAACCTCCGCGGCAAGCGCAGTCTGGTCTCCATCTTGGACCACGTCGAAGGCATCGGCCCCAAGCGGCGAAAAGCCTTGTGGACGGCCTTTAAAACCCTGGCCGACATGAAGGCCGCTTCCATCGAAGAACTGGCCGCTGTGCCGGGCATGAACCGTCAGGCTGCCGAAAATATTTACGACTTCTTCCGGCTGGGGAACGATGAAAAGCGGAAAATCGTCCAGTAAATATGGTATAATATAGAGAAAATAAAGAGGAGGGGTTCCTTATGATAAACAAGAAATTGCTCACCCTTTTGTGCGGCGCCTGGCTCATGGGAGCCGTCGCCATGGCGGCGTCGCCGGCTGTCATTGAAGACGCACCGAAGGCTGTCTATACCCATGACGATGGCAGTACGCTGACCATCCAGTATCCGTCGATTTCGATTGACGGCAATGCCGGGGCTGCGGCCCTGATGGCTCAGTATTTTGCCGATGAACAGGCCCAGGCCCGGGAATTTTTTGCCCAGCAGGGGACCAAGGGCGTCAAATTGACCGAAGAAAAGCACTATACCGTGACCTTAAACAATGGGAAGTACCTGTCCTTCCTCGATGAAGGCTACCTCTATTTCGACCGGGCCGCCCATCCGACGAGCTGGAAGACGGGCGTCGTCTTCGACATGGAAACGGGCCGGCGCATTACCAACTGGCGTGAATTGGTCAAACCGGGCGACGAAAAGGCCTTTACCCTGCAAAAAATCACCAACAAGCTGACCTTGAGCGACAACGTCTTGTCGACATACTTCAACGGCCTGACGGAAGATCCCAAGAATTTCTACCTCGATAAGAAGGGCAATATCCACTTTATCTTCGGTCAATACGAAGTGGCACCATACTCGTCGGGCATTATCGATATTAATATGGGAAAACAGGCAAAATAGTCTTGCATTTTTTAAGACAATATGATATCATAAACGTGTAAAAAATAATTAATAAGTATTATTTATTAATACGTCAATCAGGAGGGAAAGATTATGGATAAGTACGAATGCACAATCTGCGGCTACATTTATGATGAAGCTGAAGGCGACGCTGACAACGGTATCGCTGCTGGCACGAAATTTGCTGATCTTCCGGAAGATTGGGTATGTCCGACCTGCGGTGCTGACAAAGGTTCCTTCACGAAGATGGACTAATGCAGCCATGGAAAGCTGTCGCTTCGGCGGCAGCTTTTTTTTATTGACAATCTCCTGAATGCACGATAAAATTAATACGTTAGACATAACCATTCTTCATGCTCCACATGATTTTGCAGGAGGTGCTTCTGTGAATTTAAAATATGTCAAAGGCAGCTACATGGATGAAATCATGGTTGATGGCCGCCCCGTTTTGTTTACTCTCGACGGACTCCCTGAAGGCCAGGAGGCACAGGCCCAGCAGTATGCTGAGGGAATCTGGAACTGGGTCGTAGAACACCAGTCACAGGTCGTTTCCCATGCACCGCTCATCGCTGGTTTCAAGAATAAGAAATGGCGGTCCGAGGGTGAGCCGGAAGTAAGTGCTGACGACATCACCGGATGTTTGCAGCGCATTACCTCGATTTATGCTACCTACCAAGAGGGCTTTGACGTTTTCTTTGACACAAACGATGTATTTGAAGAACGCTCGCTGGTCATCAGCATCGGCAAGAACTTCTTCTTTGAAGGTTTTAAACTCTTATAGTTTTGACTTCTGTTGTAGAATCGTCTGTAATGTGGTAAAATAAAGCATAATCTTTGATAGCGAGGTGAAGATCATGGCAAAACACATCATTACGATTAATACGGAATCTATCCAGAAGACGGCACAGCACGCTGGCTGCAGCGAATGTCAGACGTCCTGCCAGTCCGCCTGCAAGACTTCTTGCACCGTTGGCAATCAGATCTGCACAAAATAAGTTATTCAAGGAAAAGGGGCGTCGCTCACGCGGCACCCCGTTCTTTTTTATATGGAGGAAAGATTATTCATGGCTGAAATTAAACCAATGATTCATAAATACTGTCAAAACGGTACTTACATGCTCCTCGACGTCAACAGCGGCATCATCAACGTCATCGACAAGATGACCTACGATGTCCTCGACGTCTACGACGGCACCAATAAAGACGCCGTCTACGAAGCCTTTGCCGGTACGTATGATAAACAGGACCTCACCGATATCCTCGGTGAACTCGATGAATTGATCAAAAAGGAACTCCTCTTTGCGCCCATGACGGAAAACTTTAAAGTCGTCGCCGAAGAAGAACCGGTCATTAAGTCCCTGTGCCTCAACATTGCCCACGACTGCAACCTGCGCTGCCAGTACTGCTTTGCCTCCCAAGGCGACTACGACACGCATAAGCGGGAACTAATGAGCTTCGACGTAGCCAAGAATGCCGTAGACCTCCTGATCCGCAGTACCGAAGGCAAGCGCCAGCACTGCGAAATCGACTTCTTCGGCGGCGAACCGCTGATGAACTTCGGCGTCGTTAAACAGACCATCGAATACATCCGTGAACAGGAAAAGATCCACGACCGGGTCTTCAAATTGTCCCTGACGACCAACGGCATGCTCCTCGACCCGGCTAAGGTCAAGTATCTGACTGACAATCACATCAGCCTCATCCTCAGCCTCGACGGCCGTCCCGAAGTCCACGACCGGATGCGCCCCGATGCCGGCGGCCGCAGCTCCTACAAGACCTGTGCCGACAACCAGGTCTATGCCGCCAAGCACCGCAATGGGGAAGAGTACTACGTCCGCGGCACGTACACGACGTACAACCTCGATTTCACCAAAGACGTAGAACACATGGCCGACCTCGGCTTTGAAGGCCTGTCCATGGAACCTGTCGTCGGCGACGACTTGTCCTATGCCATCACCGAAAAGGACCTGCCCCGTATTTTTGACGAATACGACAACCTGGCCGAATTCTACTTGAAACGCCTCGACGAAGGCCGGCCCTTCATCTATTATCACTTCATCATGGACCTCTATCGCGGCCCCTGTATCGCCAAACGCCTCCGCGGCTGCGGCGCCGGCCACGAATACATGTGTGTCGTCCCTAACGGCGATATCTATCCCTGCCACCAGTTCGTAGGCCAGGATGAATACGTCATCGGCAACGTCTATGACGGCGTGACCAATACGACGCTGCCGCCCTTATTCCGGGACATGCACGTCCTCAATAAGCCCATCTGCTGCGACTGCTGGGCTAAATTCTTCTGCAGCGGCGGCTGCCATGCCAACAACATCAAGTACGGCGGCGACATCAAGACGCCTTACGACCTGAGCTGCCAGATCCAGAAGAAGCGTATTGAATGCGCCATGTATATCCAGGCAACGCTGGCCATGCGCGGTCAGAAGGCCCGCCTCTTCGGCGATCCCGAAGAAGGGGAAGACTGCAAAGGATGCAACGCCTGTGGCTAAGCTGACGAAGATGATGAAACTCAAACTGTTTCTATGGCTCGTCGTCTATGCCTTTTTGTTTTATGCCCTCGTCGTCGACGGCCCGTCAGCCGGTCTTTTAGGCCTGCTGGCGGCGGCCGTCGCCGTCTGCGGCATGCAGCTCTGGCTGCGCAGTGATTTGCGGGCCCGCTGGATGAAGGACAAAGTCGATAAAAAATAGTCAAAAAAGCGACTAAATAGGTTGACTTTGTGGCGTTTATGGAGTACATTAAGAACAGTAAAGTAAGTGTATCTAAATGGTATACTTTATCAATATAGGAAATCATTACGTTTTTGCATCGCCGTGCAGGGGTGGAGTAAAACGTAGAACTTAACGTAGGAGTGATAATGATGAGTGAATTATTAAGAGTAGAAGGCTTGCATATCGCCGTCGAAGGCAAAGAAATCCTCAAAGGCCTCGATTTGACGATCAATACGGGCGAAACGCATGTCATCATGGGTTCCAACGGCGCCGGCAAATCGACGCTGTTCAATGCCATTATGGGCAATCCGAAGTACGTCGTCACGGCCGGGAAGATCTTCTTCGAAGGACAGGAAATTACGGAAGCTCCTGTCAACGAACGCGCCAAAGCCGGCATCTTCATGGCTTTTCAGCAGCCTATTGCCGTCCAGGGCATTTCCGTTGAAAACTTTGTCCGCAACGCCAAGAGCACCATTTCCGGCCAGCAGCGCATCATGCCTTTCCGCAAGAAGCTCCACGCCCAAATGGATCAGCTGAAGATGGACAAGTCCTATGCCGAACGCTACGTCAACGATGGCTTCTCCGGCGGTGAACGGAAAAAGACGGAAATCCTCCAGATGTGTATGCTCGAACCGAAACTGACCATGCTCGATGAAATCGACTCGGGCCTCGACGTCGATGCCGTCCGCGTCGTATCGGAAACGGTATCTCAGTACCACAACGAAAACAATTCCATCATGGTCATTACTCACCACAGCGAAATCCTGCAGAAGCTCAAACCGGATTTCGTTCACATCCTGATCGACGGCAAGATCGTCAAGACCGGCGACGCATCCCTCATCCAGGCGATTGAAGCCAACGGTTACGACGCATATAAAGGCTAGTGGGAGGTACAGCTATGGCTGATAACAACGAAAAATTTGCCTCACAGCAGAGCAAGATGGCTGACGAACGCAAGACCATCGACACCTTTGCTGATTTCGGCAATATGTATAACTTTAAAAAAGATTTTACCTATTCCTATAAGACCGATGCTGGCCTTACGGAAGACATCGTTCGGGAAATCTCGGAAAAGAAGCACGAACCACAGTGGATGCTCGATTTCCGCCTCAAGTCCCTGGATTTGTTCAACCGCATGGAATATCCGAACTGGGGTCCTGATATCAGTGAACTCGATATGGACAACATCGTCACTTACGTTCGCCCTAATTCCCAGATGAAGGCCAATTGGGACGAAGTACCAGACGATATCAAAGATACCTTTGACCGATTGGGCATTCCCGAAGCGGAAAAGACGTCCCTGGCCGGTGTCGGCGCTCAGTACGACTCGGAAGTCGTCTATCACAGCATTCAGGACGAACTCGTCCAGCAGGGCGTCGTCTATACCGACTTTGATACGGCTCTCGATCAGTACGAAGACATCGTCAAAGCGCACTTCATGAAGCTCGTTCCGCCGACAGACCATAAATTTGCCGCCCTTCACGGCGCCGTTTGGTCCGGTGGCTCCTTCGTCTACGTGCCGGCCGGCGTCGACGTATCGATTCCCCTTCAGAGTTATTTCCGCCTCAATGCACCGGGGGCAGGCCAGTTCGAACACACCATGATTATCGTCGAAAAAGGGGCTAAGGTCCACTTCATCGAAGGCTGTTCGGCTCCGAAGTACAACGTAGCCAACCTCCACGCCGGCTGCGTCGAACTGTTCATCGGCGACGACGCTGAGCTGACCTATTCGACGATTGAAAACTGGTCCAAGAACATGTACAACCTCAACACCAAGCGGGCCATCGTCGGTAAGAACGGCCGCATCAACTGGGTTACGGGCTCCTTCGGGTCCCATACATCGTGCCTCTATCCCATGAGTATCCTCAATGGCGAAGGCGCTCACTGCGAATTTACGGGCGTCACCTTTGCCGGTGCCGGCCAGTTCCTCGATACGGGCTCGAAAGTCGTCCACAATGCGCCCAACACGACGAGCAACATCAACTCCAAGTCCCTCAGCAAGAGCGGCGGCGTCAGCATTTACCGCGGCAGCGTCGTCATCAATCCGCCGGCCGACGGGGCTAAGGCCAACGTCAGCTGCGAATCGCTGATGCTCGACGAAGAATCCCAGTCCGATACGATTCCGGCTATCATCGTCAAGAACGACAACATCGACCTCGGTCATGAAGCTTCCATCGGCCGTATTTCCGATGAAGCCATCTTCTACCTCATGGGCCGCGGCCTCAGTGAAGATGACGCCCGGGCCATGCTCGTCCGCGGCTTCGTCGAACCGGTATCCAAGGCCCTGCCTCTGGAATACGCCGTAGAAATGAATAACCTGATCAACCTCGAACTCAAGGGTTCGTTGAAATAGGGAGGAGGAATATTATGGCAGCTAATACAGATAAAATCCAGTATAACCAACTCCCGCGCCCGACTTTTCGCTGGATGAAAGTCAACTACCTTGAATTGGACCGCCTGGCTGACAAGGCCGGCTCCGCTTATCGCCCGGAAGAACGCCACGACGGCGACGTTTCCGTCAACTTCTATGACGGCAACGGCATTCCCGACCTCGGCGATTTCCAAGGTTCCAATGCGGAAGCACTTGAAAATGCACTGAACAAAGCCAATTCCGGCTGCGCCGTCACCATCGGCGAACACCAGAAGGGCTCGGTTCACTTGAAATACAGCGTCAGCGCCGATCAGCCTCAGCTTTCGGCACAGCTCAAGATCGAAGCAGCAGCGCACAGCGATGTGACGGTCTACCTCGAATTTGACGGCGACGCCGACGACGGCATGGTCAACTTCCTGACCTACGTCAAGACCGGGGAAAAAGCCCGCGTCAAAATCAGCAAGGTCCAGCTCAACGGCCGCAGTGTACGCCACGTCGAACACCGCTACGGCGATGCCGGTAAGGAAAGCACCATCGACTACGTCAGCGCTGAATTAGGCGGCAAGACGGCCATCGTCTACTATAAGACCGACCTCATGACCGAAGAAAGCAATTTCAACAGCCAGGCCATGTACCTCGGCGACGACGACCAGATCGTCGACTTCTCCTATTGGGTCCCGACCAAAGGCGTCAAGACCAATACGGACATCTTGACGACGGGGGCTCTCCTCGACACGTCGAAGAAATACTTCCGCGGGACCATCGATTTCCTGCGGGGCAGTAAGAAGGCCGTCGGCTCTGAATCGGATATCTGCATCCTCTTAAGCCCGGAAGTCCACTCCATCTCCGTACCGCTCCTGCTCTGCAAGGAAGACGACGTCGTCGGCAACCATGCCGCCAGTGCCGGTCAGATTGACCAGGACAAGTTGTTCTACCTCATGAGCCGCGGCTTCAACGAAATCGGCGCCCAGCTGATCATCGTCGAATCGAATATCCGCCCGGTCATCGACGCTCTCGGTGACAAGGATTTAGAAAATAAAGCGCTCCAAGCTGTACGTGAAAAAATGCAGTTCTGCCGCAAGAAAGGTGATTGCCATGCTAAATGTACGCAAAGATTTCCCAATCTTGACTAAAGTCCATAACGGACATCCCATCGTTTACTTTGATAACGCCGCTACGACGCAGAAACCGCGTCAGGTCATCGACGCCATCGTAGATCTCCTCGAACATCACAATGGCAATCCTCACCGCGGCGCTCACATCCTCAGCATCGAAGCCGGCGAACTGTACGACGAAGCTCGTGAGTCCGTCCGCCGCTTCATCAACGCTCCGTCGACGGAAGAAATCGTCTTCGTCCGCAATACGACGGAAGCCCTGAACCTCATTGCCCGCAGCTATGCCGAACCGAAACTGAAAAAGGGCGACAAGATCGTCATCCCCATTTCTGAACACCATTCCAACCTGGTCACCTGGCAGCGGGTCTGCGAAAAGACTGGTGCCGTCCTGGAATTCATGTACCTCGATAAAGAAGGCCACTTCACGGACGAAGATTTGGCTAAGATCGACGACAAGACCAAGATCGTTTCCTTCGCTGCCGTCAGCAACGTCTTCGGCATGAAGCGTCCGGTCAAGGACATCGTCGCCAAAGCTCATTCCGTCGGTGCCATTGCCATCGTCGACGGCGCTCAGTCCGTTCCTCACATGAAGACCGACGTCCAGGACCTCGACTGCGACTTCTTCGTCTTCTCGGGGCACAAGATGTGCGGCTCGGCCAGCACGGGCGTCCTCTACGGGAAAAAGGCCATCCTCGAAGGGATGGAACCTTTCCTCCTCGGCGGCGACATGATCGAATACGTTCAGGAACAGTCGACGACCTTCAACGAACTGCCCTTCAAATTTGAAGCCGGTTCCCAGAACGTCGAAGGCGCCGTAGCTCTCCACGCCGCTATCGACTACTTGGAAAAAATCGGCATGGACAAGGTCGAAGCCCACGAAGAAGTCTTGACCAAACGCTGCCTGGAAGGGATGGAAAAGATTCCTCACATCCACATCATCGGCAGCAAGGATCCGTCGGAAAAGACCGGCGTCATTACCTTCACCATCGACGGCGTCCATCCTCATGACGCAGCGACGATCCTCGACAGCTTTGGCATCGCCATCCGTTCGGGTCATCACTGCGCACAGCCTCTTGGCGCTCATTTAGGCGTAGAAGCATCGAATCGGGCCAGCTTCTATATCTACAATACGGAAGAAGAAGTCGACTACTTCCTGGAAAAACTGCCCCTGGTCCGCAAACAGATGGGTTTTAAAGACTAAGGAGTGTTCAACGAGCTATGGAAAATATGAACGAATTGTATTCCGACATCATTCTGGAACACAATCAATCGCAAGCCAATAAACGCCTTTTGGATGTTGCCAACATCAGTGAACACGGCCACAACCCGAGCTGCGGCGACGACATCACCCTCCAGGCTGACATTCAGGACGGCGTCGTCAAAGATGCCGCCTATACGGGCCACGGCTGTGCCATCAGCCAGGCTTCGGCCGATATCATGATCGACCTCATCAAAGGCAAGAGCGTTGAAGAAGCCCTGCGCCTGGTCGACCTCTTCCTGGACATGATCAAGCGGGAAATCACCGACGATGATGAGCTGGAAGAATTGGAAGACGCCATTGCCCTGAAGAACATTTCCAATATGCCGGCCCGCGTCAAATGCGCCGTCCTGGCATGGCATACCTTGAAGGCTGCCTTGGAAAAGGGTCAGAACTAAAACTTTATATGAAGACCGCGCTTCGGCACGGCATGAAAAAAGGACAGCCCCGAAAGGAGCTGTCCTTTTTGTATCCCTAAGGGGATCTGTCCGGTTATGCCTGGGCCTTATCTTCCGTGTCGGTCGTCCCTTTGAACTGCAGGTAAAGGAAGACGACAAAGGCGATGACGAAGGCGATGACGCTGGTCATCTGCGCTGATTTCAGACCCATGGTCAGGTTGACGTAGTCGCCGCGGAGAAATTCCAGGAAGAACCGTTCAATGGCGTAGAGCATGACGTAGAGGCTGAAGACCTGGCCCTTCTTGTGGGGGAAGGAACTGTAAAAGAGGAGGACGACGAAGACCAGGACGTCGATCTGTCCTTCCCAGACTTCGGCTGGCCACAGGGGCTGACTGCTGTAGGTCTGGTAAGCCAGGGTCGTTTCGGGATAGACGATACCGAAATTGCCGCCTGTAGGATGGCCGAAGGCGTCGCCGTTCATGAGATTGGCCATGCGGCCGATGGACTGGCCCAAGATGATGGCCGGCGCTAACAGGTCGCCAAAGGCCCAGGTGTCGATGTGGTAGTGCTTCGTATAAAGGATGCCGGCAATGGCGCCGAATAAGAGGCCGCCCTGGATGGCCATGCCGCCTTGCCAGACGTAGGGGATTTCCGTCAGGTGATGCTGGTAGTAGGCCCAGTCGAAGAAGAAGACGTCCCACAGGCGTCCGCCGACGATGCCGGCCAGGCCGCAGTACATGGTGAAGTCGAAGATGTGGACGTGCCAGCCGCGGCCGTCACGCTTCATGATGTAATAGGCCGTCAGTCCTGACGAGATGATGCCCAGCATAAATAACAGTCCGTAAGCCCGGACGGGGAAGGAGCCGATAAAAAATAGATACTGATGCAATATAAAACCTCCTTTAGGTGTGGTATAATGAGAAAATATGGACGGGAGTTGAAAGTTGTTCGCGTTCACCATAGAATTATACAGGATTGAACTTTTTTTTCCAATCCTCACGAGGAGGAAAGAATCATGAAATATAACCATGCTGTGAAAGTTTCCTGCCTGACGGGACTGATCACCTTGTCCCTGACGGCTTTTTCCTTTGCTGCTGCCCCGGCCGACGACAGTTCCAAGGCGTCGGATCCGGCCTTCAGCGTGCCGACCGTGGCCAATCCCATTCCCAATGAAGTCGTAAAAGACCTTGAAATCGTCGAAGACCAGGGCCGCTGGCTGGTATCGGACAAGGCCCTCAGCCGCTACGGCATCAAAGAAGCCGATAAGAGCAAGGGGACCTATTGGTTCCGCCTGCCAAAGGCGGACAACGGTTCGACGGCCTGGCAGGGCGACCCCGTTCAGCTGACCCTTCCCGGACGGGCCGTCAGCGGCGGCCGGACGATCAATATCAAAAACGTCCGCCGGCCCCTTGGCATCAGCTACGTCCTGGCCGAAAACCCGACCGAGAAAAATACCCTCTTGCCGCCGGAACAGTCCGTAAGCACGGCACCGGAACTGCACCGGGAACCAAACCGGAAGCCGGCAGCCGCCAAGGAAGGGAAGATGGGCCTGGTCCTCTTCTGGGATCCCCTCATGAAGGAAGACGCCGATCTGCCGTCCCTTCAGACTCACCAGCCGATCATGTCGCCGACGGCCTTTCGACTGACCAAGAACGGCATCGAACTGCGCAACCCCGATTTTGATATGCTGGCCGAAACGTATGCCGCCAAAGGCTACGCCATGTGGCCCCTCATCGACAACAACTTCGATCCCAAGCTGACCCACGAAATCCTGTCCGACAGCCGCCTGCAGGATACGATGGTCCGCCAGCTCATGGGCTACGCCATCCTCTATGATTTTAAAGGCTACAACATCGACTTTGAAAACGTCAATTATAGCGATAAAGACAAACTGACGGCCTTCGTCCGTAAGATTTCCGACGCCGCCCATGCCTATGGCCTGAAGGTGTCCATGGACGTCACGCCGCCGTCGGACAGCCCCAATTGGTCCATGGTCTACGACCGGGCCGCCCTGGCACCGCACCTCGACTACTTGATGATCATGGCTTACGACCAGTTCGGACGGACCAGTCCCGTCGCCGGTCCCGTCGCATCCTACCCCTGGGTAGAACGAGCTGTTCAGAACACCTTGAAACTGGTCCCTGCCGAAAAGATCGTCCTCGGCATGCCCCTCTACATGCGGCTGTGGTATGAATCGAAAGACGGCCGCGACCTGCCGCAGAACATCGCCGACTGGCCGGCCGTCGTCGGAGCGACGCCGGTAAAAGGGGCCAAGGCCGAATCCGACACCGTCCAGGACAAGGCGAAGACGAGCGAGCCGATGCTGGTTGAAGTTGAAACGGCTGCCGAAGAAGCGGCCCGTCAGGCAGCAGAAAACAAGGACGGCGTCATCGTTCCCATCGACTTTGACGGCGATTCGTATAAACGGGCTGCCGTAACGCCGGTGAAGAAAATGGTCAAACCGGAACCGGATCAGCCTGCCGTCACTGGCGGCAAGGCCAAGCTCTTCGTTCGGACCCTCACCATGGCCGACAGTGAAGCCGTTCTCAAGGCTTATAAGAACTACGTCGTCTGGAACAAGGACCTGGGGCTCTACTACTTGGAACTGCCCATGAAGACGGGTACCGTTAAAATTTGGATAGAAGATGAAAAATCCTTAAAAGCTAAGGCTGAACTCATCCAAACTTATGGATTGAAGGGTGCGGCCTTCTGGCGAAAAGGATTTGAACCGGCCCATTTTTGGCAGGGATTTGCAAAACATGAATTGACTTGACGCCATGAGGCCACTATAATAATATTCAAGACGCTGTAAGACAGGCTGTCTTTATTTTGACTGGGGCAGGATAGGAGGCTCTTATATTGGAAAAGTACATTCCACAGGAAATCGAAAAGAAATGGCAGCACGTTTGGGAAGAACACCACTGTGACTGCTGCAGTGAAGACAGCGGCAAACCGCCGTATTACGTATTAGAAATGTTCCCGTATCCCTCGGGAAATCTTCATATGGGCCACGTCCGCAACTACACCATCGGCGACGTCATCGCCCGCTACCGCCGCATGAACGGCTACAACGTTCTCCATCCTATGGGTTACGATGCCTTCGGCATGCCTGCTGAAAACGCAGCCATTAAGCACAACATTCCGCCGGCAGAATGGACGTACAGCAATATTGAAAACATGACCCGCCAGCAGAAATCCCTGGGCCTGTCCTATGACTGGGACCGCGAAGTGGCGACGTGCCACGAAAAGTACTATAAGTGGACCCAGTGGATCTTTGAGCTGTTCTATAAACGCGGCCTGGCTTACCGCAAAGAAGCCAAGGTCAACTGGTGCGACACGTGCAACACCGTTTTGGCCAACGAACAGGTCATTGACGGCAATTGCTGGCGCTGCGACAATCCGGTCGTCAAAAAGGACCTCAAACAGTGGTTCTTCAAGATCACCGACTATGCCGACCGCCTCTTGGAAGACCTCGAAGAACTGCCGGGCTGGCCGGAACGGGTCAAGACCATGCAGAAGAACTGGATCGGCCGCAGCGAAGGGGCTGAATTCTCCTTCGACATCCCGGAAATCGGCAAAAAGGTGCCCATGTTCTCGACTCGTGTCGACACGATTTTCGGCGTCACCTACATCGTCTTGGCACCGGAACACGAATACGTCGCCAGCCTCATCAAGGGCAAGGCCAACGAAGCCGAACTCCAGGCCTTCATTACCCGCATGAAGAACATGAGCGACATCGACCGCACGGCAACGGATGCCAAGAAAGAAGGCATGTTCACCGGTGCCTATGCCATAAACCCGGTCAATAACGAAAAGGTCCCCATTTGGATTGCCAACTACGTCCTGGCCGACTATGGGACCGGTGCTGTCATGGGCGTACCGGCTCACGACCAGCGC
This sequence comes from Megasphaera sp. MJR8396C, assembly GCF_001546855.1. GTDB lineage: Bacteria > Bacillota > Negativicutes > Veillonellales > Megasphaeraceae > Megasphaera. The sequence continues at coordinate 64,343 of NZ_KQ958153.1, forward strand.
GACTGGGAATTTGCCAAAGAATTTGACCTGCCCCTGCGTCTCGTCGTCCAGAATAAAGAACAGAACCTCGATCTTGCGACCATGGAAGAGGCCTACCACGAACCGGGGACCCTGGTCAACTCCGGCGAATTCAACGGCCTGACTGACGAAGAAGGCCGGAAAGCCATCACCAAATGGCTGGCCGACAAGGGCCTTGGCAAGAAGACCGTCAACTATAAGCTCCGCGACTGGCTCATCTCCCGTCAGCGCTATTGGGGCGCTCCCATTCCGATTATCTACTGCCCGACCTGTGGCGAACAGCTCGTCCCTGAAGACCAGCTGCCGGTAAAATTACCGGAAGACGTCAAATTCACGGCCGGTGCCGTATCGCCTTTGGCGACGAGCGAAAGCTTCGTCAACTGCACCTGCCCGAAATGCGGCGGCCCGGCCAAACGGGAAACGGACACGATGGATACCTTTATCTGCTCGTCGTGGTACTTCCTGCGCTATACCGACGCCCGCAACGATGAACAGGCCTGGGATCCCAAGAAGGCCAATCACTGGATGAACGTCGACCAGTACATCGGCGGTATCGAACACGCCATCCTTCACCTCATGTACTCCCGCTTCTTCATGAAGGTCTTCCATGACGCCGGCCTCGTTGAAAAGAAAGAACCCTTTGAACGCCTCCTGACTCAGGGAATGGTACTCCTCGACGGCAGCAAGATGAGTAAATCCAAGGGCAACATCGTATCTCCGGAAGACATCATCGCCAAATACGGTGCCGATACGGCCCGCTTATTCATCCTCTTTGCCGCACCGCCCGAACGCGATCTGGGCTGGTCCGACCAGGGCGTCGAAGGCTCGTATCGCTTCTTGAACCGCGTATGGCGCATCGTCCACCAGTTCCAGGAAATGGAAAAGATCGGCGCCTCCGACAAGAAGTATACCGAAGGGGAAAAAGAACTGCGCTTTGAAGAATTCAAGGCCATTGCTAAGGTTACGGAAGACGTCCTCGGCAAAGACGGTGACTACGGCCTCAATACGGCCGTCAGCTCGATCATGGAATACGTCAACGCCATGCACGCCTATGCCGGCGCTAACACGACGATCCATGAAGACGTGGCCTTGGAAGTCAATAAGAACCTGCTCAAGATCCTGGCTCCCTTTACGCCGCATATTACGGAAGAGCTGTGGCAGATCTGCGGCTTTGAAGGCAGCGTCCACCAGGAAGCCTGGCCGGAAGTCGACAAGACGGCCCTCGTCGTCGATGAAATCGAACTGCCGATCCAGGTCAACGGCAAGGTCCGCGACCGCCTGACCGTCGCCGTCGACGCCGACAAAGACGCTCTCGAAGCACAGGTCCTGGCTCTGCCGCATATCAAAGAATTCATCGGCGATAAGAAGGTCGTCAAATTTATCGTCGTACCCAAGAAAATCATCAATATCGTCGTCAAATAAGGCGATGTGAATATATTCGACAAAGGAGGGGACTGTCTATTCGGCAGTCTCCTTTTCTTTAGATTGTTCTTATTGTAACGTAATGTATGCTGAAAGGAGATTGACATGAAGCCTTTTACGCCTTGGCCCGAACGCATTGTCCGTCAAAACACCTGCCTCAATACCGTTCCCTGCGCCGTCTTGGTGCCGGTCATTCACAAAGATGGGGAAGAACATCTGGTCTTTGAAGTCCGCAGCAGTAAACTCGACTGGCAGCCCGGCGAAATCTGCTTTCCCGGCGGCCGCATCGACAAGACCGACGCCAGCCCCTTGGCGGCAGCCCTGCGGGAAACGAGGGAAGAACTGGGTGTCAGTGCCGACCACATCCACCTCTGGGGGCCTTTGGACTACCTGGAATCGCCTGTCGGCGTGACTGTCTGGCCCTTTGCCGCCTATATGGACACGACGGACTTTACCTTGAGCGCTGGTGAAGTCGATCACACCTTTACGGTGCCCTTGAAATGGTTCGACGACCATGAGCCGGAAATCGGCCGCATCGAGCTGGCTACCAGGCCGGCACCGGATTTCCCTAAAGACCTGGATATGCCCATGCGAGGGGAGTGGCGGCCGCGCCGTACCTATAATATAAAGATTTATACATACGGCAATTATAAAATTTGGGGAATTACGGCACATATCCTTGACAACTTCCGGGGTATCCGTGCTATAATACAACCGTAAGCTTTCCTAAGTATTTGTAACCAGTATAGTTAGGTATAGGAATTAAAGCCTACCGTAAAAATAAGACGTACCGTGTCAAGGCTATTTTCTCCTTTTTGCCTTATTAGTACAAAAAAGTCTTGTTAATACGATAAGATGAGAAAATGGAATGGTTATATTGTGATTTATAGCACTTTTGCTATTGATTTAACTTGTGAAAAGTTGTACAATGCACTTGTAAGCACTGAGACCGTGTGAATATATATCCAAGCTGTTTTTTTGTATTAACCGGACAATGTATTGTCTCAGATTTCAGGTTTTTATCTCAAGGCTTTACTGTAAATTAACTATACACTAAGGAGAGTGGACACATCATGGATTTTAACTTAACAGAAGTACAACAGGATTTCATGAACCTCGCTAGAGATTTCGGTGAAAAGAGATTGGCTCCGACCATCATGGAACGCGATCATCAGGGCATTTATGATGATGCACTTATCGCTGAATTGCTCAGCTTGGGCATCACGGGCGCTTACTTTGAAGAAAAGTACGGCGGTGCTGGCGATGACGGCGGCGACGTTTTGAGCTACATCCTGGCTGTTGAAGAATTGGCTAAATATGATGCTGGCGTTTCCATCACCTTGTCGGCAACGGTTTCCCTCTGTGCAAACCCGATTTGGCAGTTCGGTACGGAAGAACAGAAAGAAAAATTCTTGGTTCCCTTGGTTGAAGGCACGAAACTCGGCGCTTTCGGCTTAACCGAACCGAATGCCGGCACGGACGCTTCCGGCCAGCAGACTGTTGCTGTTAAAAACGACGACGGCACGTACACCCTGAACGGCTCCAAGATTTTCATCACCAACGGCGGCCATGCTGATATCTACATCGTCTTCGCTATGACCGATAAGAGCAAAGGCAACCACGGCATCACGGCCTTCATCCTCGAAGACGGCATGCCTGGCTTCACTTATGGTAAAAAAGAAGACAAGATGGGCATCCATACTTCCGTTACGATGGAACTCGTATTCCAGGACGTCAAAGTTCCGGCTGAAAACATGCTCGGCGAAGAAGGCAAAGGCTTCAAGATCGCTATGATGACCCTCGACGGCGGCCGTATCGGCGTTGCCGCTCAGGCTCTCGGTATCGCAGAAGCTGCTTTGGCAGATGCTGTTGAATACTCCAAACAGCGTGTACAGTTCGGCAAACCGCTCTGCAAATTCCAGTCCGTTTCCTTCAAATTGGCTGACATGAAGATGCAGATCGAAGCTGCTCGTAACCTCGTTTACAAAGCTGCTTGCTTGAAACAGGAAGGCAAACCGTTCACGGTTGATGCTGCTATTGCAAAACGCGTTGCTTCCGACGTTGCTATGCGTGTTTCCACTGAAGCTGTCCAGATCTTCGGCGGCTATGGCTACAGCGAAGAATATCCGGCTGCTCGTCATATGCGCGATGCTAAGATCACCCAGATCTACGAAGGCACGAACGAAGTTCAGCTCATGGTTACAGCTGGTGCTCTGTTAAGATAATTGAAGTTTATGATGCAGGCTTGGCATCAGCCAAGCCTGTTGCATAAAAAAAGACTTTAGGAGGCAAACGTAAATGGAAATATTGGTATGTGTCAAACAAGTTCCGGACACAGCAGAAGTTAAGATTGATCCCGTTAAAAAGACCATCATTCGTGCTGGTGTTCCTAACATTTTCAACCCTTTTGACCAGAACGCACTGGAAGGCGCTTTACAGTTGAAGGATGCTGACAAGGATAACGTAAAGGTTACGTTACTCTCCATGGGTCCTGAACAGGCTAAAGACGTTCTCCGCGAAGGCCTTGCTATGGGGGCTGACGACGCTTATCTCGTATCCGACCGTAAACTCGGTGGTTCCGATACGTTAGCTACGGGCTATGCTTTGGCACAGGCTGTTAAAAAAGTTGCTGAACTTAAAGGCATCGAAAAATTCGATATGATTCTTTGCGGCAAACAGGCTATCGACGGTGATACCGCTCAGGTTGGCCCGCAGATCGCCTGCGAACTCGGCATTCCGCAGATCACCTATGCTCGCGATATCAAAGTTGAAGGCACCAAAGTCACTGTCCAGCAGGAAAACGAAGAAGGCTACATCGTAACCGAAGCCGATTTCCCTGTCCTCATCACAGCTGTTAAAGACTTGAACGAACCGCGCTTCCCGACCATCCGCGGCACGATGAAAGCAAAACGCCGTGAAATCCCGACCTTAGACGCCGCTGCTATTGGTGTCGATGAAACGCTCATCGGTTTGAATGGTTCTCCGACAAAAGTTCGTAAGACTTTCACGCCGCCTCAGAGATCCGGCGGTCTCGTCCTCAAAGTTGAAGACGACAACGAACAGGCAGTTGTCGACCAGCTCATGGAAAAACTGACTGCCCAGAAAATCATTTAATTCTAAGGAGGAACAGTGAAAATGGATTTAGCAGAATGCAAAGGCATTTATGTAATTGCTGAACAGTTTGAAGGCAAATTACGTGATGTATCTTTTGAATTGTTGGGTCAGGCCCGTATCTTGGCCGACACCATTGGCGACGAAGTTGGCGCTATTCTCATTGGTAAAGATGTAAAACCGTTGGCACAGGAACTCATTGCTCACGGTGCTCATAAAGTATACGTCTATGACGACGCAAAACTCGAACATTACACGACGACGGCTTATTCGAAGGTCATCTGCGACTTCTTCGAAGAAGAAAAACCGAACGTATTCCTCGTCGGTGCTACCAACATCGGCCGTGACCTCGGCCCGCGTGTTGCCAACACCTTGAAAACCGGCCTTACGGCTGACTGCACGCAGCTCAGCGTTGACGACGACGGCAAGACCATCGTATGGACTCGTCCGGCTCTCGGCGGCAACATCATGGCTGAAATCATTTGTAAAGACAACCGCCCGCAGATGGGTACGGTTCGTCCGCACGTCTTCAAAAAACCGGAAGCTGACCCCAATGCAACGGGCGAAGTTATCGAAAAAGAAGTTAAATTGAGCGATGCTGACTTCTTAACTCGTTTCGTCGAACTCATTAAAATGGGCGGCGAAGGCGTTAAGATCGAAGACGCTGACATCATCGTTTCCGGCGGCCGCGGCATGAATGGTGAAGAACCGTTCGCTACGGGCATCCTGAAAGAATGCGCAGACGCTCTCGGTGGCGCTGTCGGTGCTTCCCGTGCCGCAGTTGACGCTGGCTGGATCAGCGCTCTCCATCAGGTAGGCCAGACGGGTAAAACCGTTGCTCCGAAGATCTACATTGCCTGCGCTATCTCCGGTGCTATTCAGCACTTGGCTGGTATGTCCGGCTCTGACTGCATCATCGCCATCAACAAAGACGAAGATGCTCCGATCTTCAAAGTTTGCGACTACGGTATCGTAGGTGACGTCTACAAAGTTCTTCCGATGCTCACAGCAGCTATCAAGAAAAAGAAAGGCATCGCATAAGTTACCTGATTGTGCATGATAAAAGCACTGTCTCCTTCGAGACAGTGCTTTTTTTTTGAAAGACATCTTCTCCGTGGAAAGATGATTTCTCTGACTTGACAAGGGGAGAAACGTGCCGTATAATTTACGCATACCTTAGATATAAGAGAAAAGCTTTGAAAAGGACAAGACTTTACAGCACCTTTATTTCAGAGAGAGGTACCATGGCTGCGAGTACCTTATAAAGTCTGAAGAGTTACCGCCTTCGAGCTGAGTTTCCGAACTGAGTAGGGAGCTCCGGACGCCCCGTTACGGCGCTTGAGTACGCTGGGATTTTTCCCGGTGAACTAGGGTGGAACCACGTGAGTAATGCTCTCGTCCCTTGAGGACGAGGGCTTTTTTTATTAAGGAGGATGTTTCGTATGGCAGAATTACTGTTGAAAGATGGAAGCAAAAAACAATTTTCCGATGGCATTTCTCTTGCCCAGGCCGTTAAAGAACTGAGCAACAGTCTTGCAAAGAAGGTATTGGTCGCAAGAGTAAACGGCGAAGTCACGGACCTTCGTGAAACCATCGTCGATGGCTCGACGGTCGAATTCTTTACCTTTGCCGATCAGGAAGGGAAGGATACCCTTCGCCATACTGCCTCTCACATCATGGCCCAGGCGATCCAGCACCTCTATCCGGGCGTAAAGTTTGCCATTGGCCCGTCCATTGAAAACGGCTTCTATTATGACCTCGATACCGAACACCGTTTCACGCAGGACGACTTCCCGGCTATTGAAGCTGAAATGGCTAAAATCGTAAAAGAAAACCTTCCTATTACTAAAGAAATCCTGTCCCGTGCCGATGCTTTGAAACTGTTCAAAGATGCCGGCCAGGACTATAAAGTAGAACTCATCCAGGACCTTCCGGAAGATGCCGTCATCTCCCTCTATCGCCAGGGCGACTTCTACGACCTCTGTGCCGGTCCGCACTGCGAATCGACAGGCCGCGTCAAAGCCTTTAAGATCCAGACCGTCGCCGGTGCTTACTGGCGGGGCGATGAAAAGAACAAGATGCTCCAGCGTATCTACGGGACGGCTTTTGAAAAGAAATCCGAACTCGATGACTATTTGAAGATGATGGAAGAAGCCGAAAAGCGCGACCATCGTAAATTGGGCAAACAGCTCGGCCTGTTCATGCTCAGCGAATACGGTCCGGGCTTCCCGTTCTTCCTCCCCAAGGGCATGATCGTCCGCAACCTGCTCATCGACTACTGGCGCGAAGTTCATCGCCGCTACGGCTATCAGCAGGTCATGACCCCGATGATCATGAACCGCGAACTCTGGGAAACTTCCGGTCACTGGGATCATTACAAAGAAAACATGTACTTCACCAAGATCGACGATGAAGACTATGCTATCAAACCGATGAACTGCCCGGGCGGCATGTTGGTCTATGCCAACGAACCCCATTCCTATAAAGAACTGCCGCTGCGCATCGGCGAATTGGGCCTCGTTCACCGTCATGAATTGTCCGGTGCCCTCCACGGCCTGTTCCGTGTCCGCTGCTTCACTCAGGACGACGCCCACATCTTCATGATGCCCAGCCAGATCGAAGACGTCATCCAGGAAACAATCCGCCTCTTCGACGAAGTCTATGCAACCTTCGGCCTGACCTACCACGCTGAACTGTCGACTCGTCCGGAAAACTCCATGGGCGACGACGCAACTTGGGACATGACCACCAATGCCCTGCGCAAAGCCATGGAAGACTTCGGCCTCGACTACAGCATCAACGAAGGCGACGGCGCTTTCTACGGTCCGAAGATCGACTTCCACCTGAAGGACTCCATCGGCCGTACTTGGCAGTGCGGTACCATCCAGCTGGACATGCTCCTGCCGGAAAAATTCAACCTCACCTATACCGGTGAAGATGGACAGAAACACCGTCCGGTCATGATCCACCGCGTCGTTTACGGTTCGATCGAACGCTTCATCGGCATCTTGACCGAAAACTATGCCGGCGCTTTCCCGACCTGGTTGGCTCCGGTTCAGATCAAGATCCTGCCGATTTCTGAAAAACACTTGGCATACTGCCAGGACGTCGCCAAGAAGATGGAAGCCAAAGGCATCCGCGTCGAAGTCGATGAAAGCAATGAAAAACTGGGTTACAAGATCCGCAAAGCTCAGATGGAAAAAGTTCCTTACATGGCCGTCGTCGGCGATAAGGAAATGGAAAACGGCGCCTTCGGCCTGCGCGACCGCTCGAAAGGCGATTTAGGCGACAAGCCGATCGATGACGTCATCGAACACATCCTTCATGTGAGCGCAACAAGAGAAGGCTAATCTCGTTTGTCGAAAGCGTGCCCTGTGGTAAGCCCTCGAAGGACGAATATACAGTATATAAGCTGTCGAAAGACGGCGAAAAGGGGCTGTTTTTAGGACAGCCCCCTTTCTTTTTCTATAAAGGAGTTCCTATGATAATCAACTGGTATCCCGGCCATATGGCCAAGGCCAAGCGCCTGATTCAGGAAAATCTCAAGATCATCGACGTCGTCATCGAACTCGTCGACGCCCGCATTCCCCTGAGCAGCACCAACCCCATGATCAAATCCCTCATCGGCGATAAGCCGTCGGTCGTCGTCCTCAACAAGGCCGACCTGGCCGATCCGGCCGTCCTCGACGAATGGATTACCTACTATAAACAGCAGGGGAGAAAGGTCATGGCCCTCAATAGTAAAGGCGGCAAAGGGGTCAAACAACTGGTGTCCCTCATCCGCTCCCTGGCAGCGCCGAAGCTCGAACGCTGGAAGGCCCGGGGCCTTAAGAACCGCGCCGTGCGGACCATGATCCTCGGCATTCCTAACGTCGGAAAATCGACGCTGATCAATAAACTGGCCCATCGCAGTGCCGCCAAGACGGCCGATAAGCCCGGGGAAACGAAGGGCAAACAGTGGGTCCACATCGGCGACCAGCTCGACCTCCTCGATACGCCGGGCGTCTTGTGGCCGAAGCTCGAAAACCAGACCAGCGCCTACCGCCTGGCTGCGACGGGGGCCATTTCCGACACCGTCTTCGATATGGAAACGGTCATCGGCCAGCTCATCGAACAGCTGTCGGCCCAGTACCCGGACGAACTGAAGGGCCGCTATAAATTGGAAGAACTCAGTGAAAAGCCCTTGGAAACCATCGAAGCCATCGGCCGCAAGCGGGGCTGCATCGTCTCCGGCGGCGTCGTCGATTTGGAAAAGACGTATAAACTCATTTTGAAGGAGTTCCGCGAAGGCGTCATCGGCGCCATTTCCCTCGACCGCCTTGGCGAATTTGAAGGGGATGAATGAGATGGACATTGCCAAATTAAAGGTAGCCGACCTGAAAGCGCTGTTAGCTGAAGGCAGGGACATCGAAGCACTGCTTTCGGCCATGAAGGGCGACGATCGGGTGTCGGTCCGAAAACTGGCCGACACTTATATGAAGCGGAAGGTAAAGGAAGAGCAGGAACGGGAACGGGTCCTGCACCTCTATGATCCGGAAAGTCAGTATTACCGCCAGGGCCTGTATCATGTAGCCGGCATCGACGAAGCCGGACGCGGGCCGGCAGCGGGGCCGGTCATGGTAGCTGCCGTCATCCTGCCCCCTTATTGGGACTGTCCGGGCCTCAATGACAGCAAAAAAGTACAGCCCGCCAAAAGAGACGAGCTGTACGATAAAATCATGGCCGAAGCCGTGGCCGTGTCCTGTATTGCTAAATCGGAGCAGGACATCGACCGCCTCGACATCTACCATGCGACGATGGCGGCTATGTATGAAACGGTAGAAACCCTGTCCGTTCCGGCCGAAGCCGTCCTGGTCGATGCCATGCCCCTTCGGGACCTTACGGTGCCGCACCGGTCCTTAGTCCATGGTGACGCCATCAGTGCCTCCATCGCTGCAGCCTCGATCATCGCCAAGGTCACGCGAGACCGGCTGATGGTCGAATACGACAAAAAATATCCCCAGTACGGCTTTGCCGTCCACAAGGGATATTTGACCAAGATGCATATGGAAGCACTTCGGGAATATGGACCCTGTCCGATACACCGGCGGTCCTTTGAACCGATCAAGAGCATGGTGTTAGGACAAGGTAATTTTTAGAATAAATCCTTTCGCCATAATAAGATAGCCGCCGTAATCGTACAAATCAGGGCGATGCCTGAAACGAAGAAGAAACCGTTGGCCGAGTCCTGGAAGGGGACCTGGACGTTGATGCCCCATAAGCTGAAGATGATCGTCGGAACAGCCAGCATGATCGTGATCGAGGCTAAGAATTTCATGACGATGTTCAGGTTGTTGGAAATGATCGAGGCGAAGGTATCGGACATGCTCATGAGGATGTTAGAATACATTTCAACCATTTCGATAGCCTGCTTGTTTTCGATGATGACGTCTTCAAGGAGGTCTTCGTCTTCTTCATACATCTTGATGAGATGGTGGAGGGCCGTGTTGCGGCGCAGTCGCATGAGGCGCTCCATGACGATGCCGTTGCCCCTGAGGGCTGATGTGAAGTAGGTCAAGGATTTCTGTAATTCCAAGAGCATGAAAAATTCCTTGTTGCGCATGGAATGGCGCAGCGTTTCTTCGAGATCATCGGTACGGTGATTGATCTGCATTAAGTAGCGAAGGAATAAGGTAGCCGAACGATAGAGAATCTGGAATAAGAAGCGCGTCTTTTTAAAGGTATGGAACAGGGGATAGGTGTTCTTCGTAAAGGCGCGCATGACTTCCGTCTCCTGGATACAGAGGGTGACGATAAAGTCTGACGTGATGAAAATACCGAGGGGCAGGGTGTCATAACTGTCCGTTTCCAGGATGATGGGAATGTTGATGACGACGAAAACGTAGTTGTCTTCGATTTCGACGTGGGAACGTTCTTCCGTGTCCAAGGCGGTTTTCAAAACATCTGTGGGGATTTCCGTGACCATGGATACGAGCTGTAAATCGTCGGAATCCGGATTTACGACGTTGATCCATGAGCCTTTTTCAGCGGCTGCCAAGGATATATTTCCATCCAAGTGGCCGTTGCTGTGCTTGTAAACTTGAATCATGTACGGTACTCTCCCTTTCTGCAGTATCAGGGCCTCCAACCCCAAATTCTAATATAATCATTAATTTTCGATTCGTCAACCTTTTTAATGATTTTTTACACAATCTTTGACTGCCCCGACGGGACGGATGTGCGGCTGGCGACGGGCGGATAATTATGGTATGATAACTATACGAAAAAAGAAGGGGAGGCCTGCGTATGACCAAAGACTTCGTACTCATGGCTGATGAAGAGAGTAAAACATTATGCAGTTATTGAAAATGGAGCTGAGAGGCTTCAAATCCTTTGCCGATAAGACAACTTTGAACTTTGATAAGGGCATGACGGCCATCGTCGGGCCTAACGGCAGCGGCAAGAGCAACATTTCCGACGCCGTCCGCTGGGTCATGGGGGAACAGAATATCCGCCAACTGCGGGGCCAGCGTGCTGAAGATATCATCTTTGCCGGTACGCAAACCCGCCGGCCTCAGGGGGCGGCCGAAGTATCGCTCTATTTTGATAACAGCGACCATGCCTTGGACACGGAATTTACGGAAGTCGTCGTCACCCGGCGCCTGTTCCGCTCCGGCGACAGCGAATACTATATCAACCGCCGGTCGTGCCGCTTGAAGGATATCCATAACCTCTTGGCCGACACCGGTATCGGTCAGGATTCGATGGCCGTCATCGGCCAGAACCGTGTCGACCGCATCTTGAACAGTAAGCCCGAAGAACGGCGAGTCATCTTTGAAGAAGTGGCCGGCATCAGCCGCTTTAAGGGCCGAAAAGCCGAAGGCCTGCGAAAAATTGCCGAAACGGAACGCAATTTGGAACGCATCGGCGACCTGACCAGCGTTCTTGAAGAGCAGTTGGAACCCCTGCAAAAGCAGGCCGAAACGCTGCAGCAGTTTCGTGAGCTCGACGGCGAACGACTGGCCTATGAAGGGACCCTGACCCTGCAGGAACTGCGCAACAGTGAACGACTCTTGGCGAAAGTCGAAAACAGCCGCCAGTCGGCGTCGGCCGAAGAACAAGCGGCGTCGAAGGAACTGGAAGGAGCGGAACAGCGGCGAAAGGCCCTCCTGGCAGACCTGGCAGCAGATGACGAAAAACTGCGCCGTCTCGACGAGGCAGCCATGGCCGTTCACCATGACTTGGACAGCTTGATCCATCGCCAGGAAGCCTGCGTCCAGCGACAATCCGATCTGGCTGAGCAAGAAGCCGATGCCAAGCTCGAAGAAGCCCAGCTGGAGCAGCGCCGCCTTTCCTGGGAAGAGCAGCTGAAAACCTTCCAGAGCCAGCAAGGACAGAAAGAGGTAGAACTGGCAGCGGCTCAAAAGGCCCTGGCCCTGACGAAAACCTTAGTGAAACAGGCTGACGATAAGGCCCAAAAGGCAGCGGCCGACCTGAAGGAACGCCTCGATGCCAATTCCAGCCGCAGCCGCGATGTCTTCATGCTGAGCCGCGACTGCGACGACCTGCGCCGCCGGTTGGAAGAAAATGCCGATGCCTGTGAAGAGGCCGATCGAGCTTTTAAGGATAAGAAGCAGGCCTTAGAAGACGTCAAGGCCCAGCGCCGAGACGTCGAAGACCGAAGAGACGAGTGGCAGCAGAAGGTCCGGGATCTGGAAGCGGATGCTGCGTCTCACCAGGAAGCTGCCGCCAAAGCCAAGAACCTCCTTGAAGGCGTTGAAACGAAATATCGCCGCCTTCGTCGCGACGTCGACGGTGCCTTACAGCGCATCGGCGTCTTACGGAGCATGGAACAGGAACACGAAGGCCTGGGCAGGGCCGTTAAGGTCGTCCTTACGGCACAGCAGCCCTGGCGCAGTCATCTTTGCGGCGCCGTCGGTGAATTGTGCCGGATCCCTGGAAAATTTGCCGTCGCCGTCGATGTTGCCTTGGGGGCTGCGTCCCGTCACATCGTGGCCGAAGATGAAAGGGCGGCGAAACAGGCCATTTCTTATTTGAAAGAAAAGAAAGCCGGCCGGACGACCTTTCTGCCCCTCGATACCTTGAGACATCGGACGCGGACCGCCGACGAAGAACGGGCGGCCTCCGAACCGGGTATCCTCGGTTTTGCCTCTGACGTCATTACCTATGAAGAAAAATATAAGACCGTCTTTACGTCCTTATTGGGAAAGACCCTCTTGGCCGATACGATGGATACAGGCTCAGCCGTAGCTAAAAAGTACGGTCATCGCCTGCGCATCGTCTGCCTCGACGGGACCCAGTTCAACGCCGGCGGTTCTCTTACCGGCGGCAGTACGCGGGCCCAGGAAGGCTCCCTCATCAGCCGCCGGGCCTTGATGGAAGACTTACAGCAGCAGATCGACGACGGTCAAAAAGAACTCGAAGCCTTGACGACCCAGGGAAAATCCCTGCGCCAAACCGTAACCGACGGGCAGGCAGTCCTAACCCGGACTGAGAGCGACCTGCAAAAAGCGCAGCAGGAAGCGGCTCAAGCCGAGTGGCAGGTAAACCGGCTCGATAAGGAACAACAGGATCTCGAAAAGAGCGTAGCCGATATGGATCAGCACGTCGAAGACCTCGATACGGCCCGGGCCGACATCCAGGCCGATCTCGTTTCCAAAGAAGGGGCTCTTTCGGCCCTGGAAGACGCGCCGGAAACGGACGTCCGGCAGTGGCAGGCGGCAGCCGATGCGGCCAAGGCAGAAGCCGACCAGTGCCGAACGACCTTGACCGAATGCCAGATCTCGGCGGCGACCTTACAGGAACAGGTCCGCCACGGGGAAGAACAGTTGACCCAGCACGCTTCCCGGCAGGACGAATTGACGTCCCAGCAAGAAGCTTTGAAGAAGCGGCAGGAAGAACTGCTGAACTGCCGTCAGACTACGGAGCAGCTCTTACAGGACCTGGCCAAGAATATCGACGTCAAGCAGGCCGAAACGGCCCGCTCCGATGAGGCTAAGGAAGCATTCTTTAAGAGCCGCAGCGAACGACTACAGCAGAGCCACGATCTCGACGTCCTCGTCGACGATCTGCGCCAGCGCAGTCAGACCTGGCAGCAGCGCCTCAACGCCGCCGATATCCAAATGGAAAAATATAAAAGCGATATCAGTCATCATGAAGAACGGCTGGCCATGCAGGGCCTGAGCCGTCAGGAAGCCATGGATCGGCGCCGTGAAGGATCTTTAAAGGAACTCCACGATAAGGTCAGTCAGTTAAAAGGGCAGATTGCCGCCTTGGGCACCATCAATCCGGCCGCCGAAGACGACTATAAGGCCGCCCTTGATAAGCAGCAGTTTTACGAGAAACAGTGCCGCGATTTGGAAGAATCGAGAGAGAAGCTGCGGGCCGTCGTCGCCGACATCGACAAGGCCATGGCCGACCAGTTCGGCAAGGCCTTTCAGGACATCGGCGTCCATTTCCAGCAGATCTTCAGCTGCCTCTTTGAAGGCGGGTCAGCCCATTTGGCCCTGACCGATAAAGAACATATTTTAGAGTCCGGCGTAGAAATCTACATCCGGCCGCCGGGAAAGAAACAGCAGTCCCTGACCCTTCTTTCTGGGGGCGAACGAGCCCTGACGGTCATCGCCCTGCTGCTGGCCTTTTTGGCCTTTCATCCGGCGCCGTTCTGCCTGGTCGACGAAGTTGATGCGGCCCTGGACGAAGCCAATGTAGAACGCATGGCCAAATATCTTCAAAATTACAGCGGCTCGACGCAGTTCATCGTCATCACCCACCGGCGAAAGACGATGGAAGCGGCCAATACTCTCCTGGGCGTCACCATGGAAGAAAAAGGCGTATCGCGGCTGCTATCGGTCAAAGTAGATGAATTATTAAAGGAAGGAACATGATTATGGGATTTTTTTCAAAACTTCGAAAAGGCTTAGAAAAGACAAAAAATTCACTCATTCAAAATATAGAAACCGTCGTCCGCGGCTACGCGAAAATCGACGACGACATGTATGACGACTTGGAAGCCGTCATGCTGACCGGTGACATCGGCGTCGAAACGACGGAATACCTTCTCGACCAGATCCGGACCGGCGTCAAAGACCGGGAGATCAAAGACGGTAATGACGTCGTTCCCTATCTCGAACGGTGCATCGTCAAGCTGTTGAATGAAAACGACGAACCCGTGCCGGAAACGGACGGGACGCGGGTCATCTTCGTCGTCGGCGTCAACGGCGTCGGCAAGACGACGACCATCGGCAAGCTTGCCAAATTCTATGAAGAACAGGGGAAATCGGTCATGCTGGCTGCCGGCGATACCTTCCGGGCCGCAGCCTCGGAACAGCTGACCATCTGGGCCGAACGGGTCGGTGCTCCCATCGTCAAACATCAGGAAGGCGCCGATGCGGCAGCCGTCGTCTTCGATGCCACGGCTTCGGCCAAAGCCCGAAACATCGATATCCTCTTAGTCGATACGGCAGGCCGCCTGCAGACCAAGTCGAACCTCATGGAAGAACTGCGGAAAATGGCTCGCATCGCCGGTCGCAACATCGACGGGGCTCCGCAGGAAACGCTGTTGGTCCTCGATGCTACGACGGGCCAGAACGCCGTCAGCCAGGCTAAGCTCTTCGGCGACGTCGTGCCCTTGACCGGTGTCGTCCTGACCAAGCTCGACGGCACGGCGAAAGGCGGCGTCATCCTGTCGATTAAACGGGAACTTGGCGTCCCCGTCCGCTGGGTCGGTGTCGGCGAAGGCGTCGACGACCTTCGTCCCTTCGATGCCGCTCAGTTTGCCGACGCCCTCTTTGATAAGAACGTCGCAGCCCGCGAAGACGGCGAAGAAGACTGAGGGGGAGGCCATGATCATCCTCGAAGAAGTCGGATCGAAGCTTACGGCCCTGCGCCGGGAACGTCCGCTGATCCATCACATCACGAATTTTGTCACCATGGACGACTGCGCCAATGCGACCCTGGCTATCGGCGCCTCGCCGACGATGACCAATTCCGTCGAAGAAGTCGCCGAAATGGCCGGAGCTGCCAAGGCCCTGGTCCTCAACCTGGGCACCCTTCAGCAGTGGACCTTGGAGGCCATGGTCCTGGCCGGAAAGGCGGCAGCAGCAAACGGTGTGCCGATCATCTTCGACCCCGTCGGCGCCGGCGGGACGACCTTTCGCACCCAGGCTGCCCTGCGCCTGGTACAGGAACTGCCCCTTTCGGTAATCCGCGGCAACGCCGCGGAAATCACCTGCCTGGCCAACCATCAGAGCGGCCAGAACCTCGGTGTCGACAGCCTCGTCCGTCCCGTAGACAGCGCCTTGGCGGCGGACCTTGCCCAAAAGTTGGCGACGACCATCGCCATTACCGGCGCCGTCGATATCATTTCCGACGGCACCCGGACAGCGACCGTCCATAACGGCTGCCCCATGCTGACCTACGTATCCGGTACGGGCTGCATGACGTCGTCCCTCATCGGCTCCTTTGCCGCCGTCAGCGACGCCTTTACGGCAGCCGTATCCGGCGTCACGGCCATGGGTATCGGCGGAGAACTGGCCATGGAAAGAGGCGGCAGTGCCGGGCCCGGTTCCTTCCACGCCCTTTTATTCGATGCCTTTTACAGCCTCAACGATCGTATGTTACAACAGTATGGAAAGGTTCTGATTACCGATGAACAATGTTGAACTTAAAAAAATGACGGCGACAGCTATTTTCATCGCCATCGGGGTCATCCTGGCTCCCTTCGTTTCGTTTCCCTTCGGCGGGGCCCGGGTCTTTCCCCTGCAGCACCTCATCAACGTCCTCTTAGCCGTCCTCGTCGGCTGGCGTTATTCGACGGCCGGTGCCTTCTGCATCTCGTCGATCCGCATGGCCATGGGCGTCGGGACGGTCCTGGCTTATCCCGGCAGCATGATCGGTGCAGCCCTGGCCGGAATCCTGTATAAACGGACCGGGTCCATTTGGGGTGCCGTCGTCGGTGAAATCGTCGGGACCGGCCTTTTAGGCGGCCTCATCGCCTATCCGGTAGCGGCCTACGTCTTAGATTCCAAAGCCGTGGCCCTGTGGTTTTTCATCGTCGCCTTTTTACCCAATACCTGCCTCGGCGCGGCTTGCGGAGCCCTGTTATACCGCTTTTTGCCCGTCCGTAAATTGGCCGGCCAATTGGAAAAATAATAATTGCAACTTGTTTACAAACCTTATCTTGACTTATAAAGTTCGGTATATTAAACTATAAAGTGGTACTGGGTTTTATGTTTGAGTTTTGGAGACAGTATGTTTTATTTTTTGGGAGTAGGATGTGTTTGAATGACAGAAAATATCCGCGCTAAGATTTTGGCGGAAGCCTTGCGTGAAATCGATCAGCACGGGGCAGAATTCCACATGGATGATTTGGCCCGCCAGCTGCGTATCAGTAAGCGAACCTTATACGAATATTTTTCGTCAAAACAGGAAATCGTAGAACAAGCAATCATTTCATTTTTCGATCCGATTTACGAATATCATCAGAAGCTTCTTGATGATAAGACGATGACTTGTGAAGAAAAAATCATTGCCTTTTTTGAAATACCTAATAAAAATTGGAAAGTCTTGTCCGTGCGGAATATATGCGAACTTTTGGAGAAGATGCCCGATGTCTACGAACGCCTGGAATCCCGTTACCAAAAGGATTGGAGTCTCTTAGAACAAATCCTCGATGAAGCCCAGCAAACAGGGGAATTCAAGCCTTTTGACAAAGTCCTGTTATTGCGCATGCTGCACAGCGCATCCGATGACATCCTCGAGTACTTCAACGATGTCAATCAAGATTCCAGTTTTAGTGCCTATATGAAGCGGTGTGTCGAGGTCTTATTATACGGCATTAAAAATCAGGAATCGAAAGAAATAGGAGGAAACTAAAGATGATGCAAAAACGCAAACTTGCGACGATGAGTGTTGCCGTCCTGACGGCTGCGGCGCTCCTAGCCGGTTGTGGCGCTGATAAAGACGCAGCTAAAGCGGCCGTTGCTGTCAATACGTATAAGGTCGTCGCGGCAGACACTCCCATTCGGGCCGAATACAGCGGTACCGTATCGGCCATGGATAAAGTGCCCATTCAGCCGCGGATTTCCGGCCGGGTCGTAGAAAAATACGTCCAGGGCGGTCAGGATGTTACAGCAGGCCAGGCCCTGTTCCGCATCGACAGCCGCACCTACGATGCCGCCTTAGCGCAGGCCCGGGCAACACAGGCCCAGTCTGAAGCCAGTTTGGCCAATGAACAGTTAAATCTGCGCCGTTACCAGGCCCTGGCAAGTCAAGATGCCATTCCGCAGCAGACCGTAACCGACCAGGAAGCGGCAACAAGGCAGCAGGCGGCTGTCGTTGCGGCCAATGCAGCCCAGGTCGATGCCGCCCAGGATAACGTCGACGACACCATCGTCTATGCGCCGTTCAGCGGCAAGCTCAACGTCGACGACGTTCCCATCGGTACCTATGCTACGGCAGGCTCTACGGCCTTGGTTACCATTTCGTCGAGCAATCCTGTTTATGTCGAATTTTCCATCAGTGAAGCCGAATACCTGCAGATGACCAAGCAGGGGACGGACGGTTCGGGCAATAACTGGGGCGATCACCTCCTGCTCCGCCTGAGCGACGGCTCCGTATATCCTTATGAAGGCCGCATTGCCCAGGTCAACCACGGCATGGACGGCAGCTCCGGCTCGATCATCGTCAAAGCCGTCTTTGACAACCCGGAAAACCTGCTCATCCCAGGCCTGTATGCAACGGTCATTTCCGATACCAGAATTCAGCGCAGTGCCTTGTCCGTACCGCAGCGGGCTGTCCAGCAGACCCTCGGTAAATACTACGTATCCGTCATCGACGGCAATGGACAGGCTCAGACTCGTGAAGTTACGCCGGGCCAGAAAGTCGGTAAGTTCTGGATCATCACCAGCGGACTTCAAAGCGGCGATGTCGTCATCGTCGACGGCTATCAGAAAGCCAAAGGAGCTACGCTGGACCAGCACCTGCTGACCAAGGCGGATATCGACAACGATAACTCCAATACGGCCTCTGACTCGTCGTCGAACAAGTAGGGAGGCGAGACTGTGATATCAAAGTTTTTTATTGACAGGCCCATTTTCGCCGTCGTCATTTCGCTGATCATCTCCATCCTCGGCATCATTTCAATCGTGACACTGCCGGTAGCCAAGTATCCTCAGGTTACGCCGCCTCAGGTCCGCGTGTCGGCCTCCTATCCCGGGGCGAACGCCGAAGTCATCGGCACGACCGTCGCCAGCGTTATCGAACGCCAGATGGTCGGCGTCGACAACTTAGTCAGTTTGGAAAGCTCCAGTAATGACAACGGCACCTATTCGCTGACGGCCCAGTTTGAAACGGGCAGTGACGGCGACATGGATACGGTCAATACCCAGAACCGTGTCAGCCAGGTTTCTTCGACCTTGCCGTCAGAAGTCACGGCGACAGGGGTTACCGTTCAGAAGTCGACGAGTTCCATGGCTATGGTATTCGCCCTGACCTCGCCGAACGGTTCTTATGATGAAACCTTCATGAAGAACTATGCTACCCAGTACTTCATGGATGCCTTGAAATCCGTTCCCGGCATCGGCAGCGTCCAGGAATTCGGTTCCGACTATGCCATGCGTATCTGGCTCAATCCGATGAAGATGAGCATCCTGAACGTCACGCCGACGGACGTCATTTCAGCCATCTCGGCACAGAATACCCAGGCTGCCGTCGGTACCATCGGCGCCCAGCCGTCGGCTAACAACCAGACCTATCAGTACACCATGCGTACCGATGGCCGTCTGCAGACAGCCGAACAGTTTAAGAACGTCATCATCCGCACCAATACGGACGGCACCATGGTCCGCGTCGGCGACGTCGCTGAAGTCAACTTAGGTTCTAAAGATTACAGCGTCACGTCCAAACTCGGCGGCAGTAATGCGGCCGGCTTCATGATCAGCCTGACGGCTGATGCCAACGCCATGCAGTCCGTCAGCGGGGCTAAAGCGGTCCTGGAAAAGGCGAAAGAATCCTTCCCGTCCGACATGGACTATGCCGTCGTATACGACAGCACCAAGTTCATCCGGGCCTCCATCGAAGAAGTTATCCAGACCTTCATTGAAGCCCTGCTCCTGGTAGCGCTCATCGTTTACCTCTTCTTACAGAGCGGCCGGTCGACCCTCATTCCGTTGATCGCCGTCCCGGTATCCCTTCTCGGGACCTTTGCTCTCTTTAAAGTCCTCGACTTCTCGATTAACACCTTGACCTTGTTCGCCATGGTTCTGGCCATCGGTCTCCTCGTCGACGATGCCATCGTCGTTATCGAAGCCGTCGAATATGAAATCAAGTATAACGCCCGAAGTCCGCGAGAGGCGACGATCATCGCCATGGAAAACGTACAGAACCCGGTTATCGGCGTTGCCTGCGTCTTGGCGTCGGTCTTTATTCCGGTCGCCTTTATCAGCGGCATGAGCGGTATCCTCTATCGCCAGTTCGCCCTGACCGTTGCCGTGTCGGTCCTCATTTCGGCCTTCGTCGCCCTGACCCTGACACCGGCTATGTGCTCGACCATCTTGAACATTCATAAACCGGAAGAAAATCCCAAGGGGATTTACAAATTCTTCAACAAATTCAATGAGTGGTTCGACCGCCTCATCGCCTGGTACGGCAAGGTTCTGGCT
Organism: Megasphaera sp. MJR8396C; assembly: GCF_001546855.1. Classification (GTDB taxonomy): domain Bacteria; phylum Bacillota; class Negativicutes; order Veillonellales; family Megasphaeraceae; genus Megasphaera. Next base: position 84,556 of record NZ_KQ958153.1, read on the forward strand.
CACTTACAGCTCCACCTGCGCTGGTGCGTCGTCTTCCTGATCATCATCAGTGCGGCCACCCTCGGTGTTTTCAAAGTCATGCCGACAGGCTTCGTACCGGCCGAAGACAGTGCCTTCGTCATGATGGATATCACCTTGCCGGAAGGCATTTCTCAGACGGAAACGAAGAAAATCAGTGAAGAAATGGGCAATTGGCTGAAAGAACAGCCCGGTGTTGAACAAGCCATGAACATCGTCAGTTACGGCATCCTGGCCGACGGCCAGAAATCGAATGCCGCCGCTGCCTTCATCGGTCTGACCGACTGGGATCAACGTACGACCAAGGATCTGTCGGTCAACGCCTTGATCGGCAAGATCATAGCCCGCGGTGCTCAGATTCCTCAGGCTTCGATCATCGCCCTCAACCCGCCGCCAATTGACGGTATGGGTACGTCGTCGGGCTTCTCCATGCAGCTTGAAGACCGCGGCGGCCATACGACGGCTGAACTGTCGGAAACGGCACAGAAAGTCATCGCCGCTGCCCGCCAACGTCCGGAAATCGGTTCGGTTTACACGGCTTTTGCCGCTGACACCCCGGGCTATCAGCTGGAAATCGACCGCGACAAAGTCGCCCGTGAAGGCGTCTCCCTGAGCGATCTCTATTCGACGCTCCAGGCTTTCTACGGTTCCTATCAGGTCAATGACTTCACCATCTTTGGCCGTAACTTCAAGGTCATCGTCCAGGCTTCTCCGGAATTCCGTGAAACCGTCGATGCCAACAACCATATCTATGTCCGCAACTCCAGTAATCAGTTGGTACCGGTATCGAACTTCGTTCGTCCGAAACCGATGGGTTCGGCAGCGATCATCACTCGCTTCAACGACTATCCGTCCATCAACATCCAAGGGGCTCCGGCCAATGGCTACAGCTCCGGCGATGCCATCAAAGCCTTGGAAGAAATCGCCGCGGACACCCTCGGTGAAGGCTATGCCTACGAATGGAGCGGCATGAGCCGTGAAGAAGTTGAAGCCGGCAACAAGACGGTCTACGTCTTTGGCTTGGCTATCCTCTTCGTATTCCTGGTACTGGCAGCTCTCTATGAAAGCTGGAAGGTTCCTTTTGCCGTACTGTTCAGTATGCCGGCCGGTGTCTTTGGCGCCGCCATCTTTGCTTACCTCTTCAGTCAGCAGAACAACATCTACTTCCAGATTGGGATCCTGGCCGTCATCGGCCTGGCTGCCAAGAACGCCATCCTGATCATCGAATACGCCAAAGTCCGTGTCGATAAGCGCGGCATGGATCCCGTGTCGGCTGCCATTGAAGCCGCTAAGATCCGTCTGCGCCCGATCATCATGACGTCTCTGGCCTTCGTCGTCGGCTCCATTCCGCTGGCCATTGCCTCCGGTGCCGGCGCCGCATCCCGTGTCAACATGGGGATTACCGTCGTCTTCGGTACGTCCGTTGCGACCATCGTCGGCGTCTTCCTCATTCCGATGATGTTCATCATCGTCGAAAACTTTGGGCACAAACGGGTTCGCCCGAAAAGCGAAATCGGTCGACTGAAAGACATGTAGTCGGCTCCTGACTTACCCGCGTTTAAGCTACCATTCCTGACACGCTCTGCCAATTCGGCAGGGCGTGTTTTTTTGTTTTCTCCTACGAATTTTCACGATACACGGCGACTTCAAAAAGCGCGGAAACGGGCTGTCCACCTGTGAATTTTAATGGTTCTGTATTGACAGAACTAATCATTCTATGTTATATAGTAATGAGATAAATGCGAAATTCGTCTTTTATCATGACCTCAATCCTGACGGTATCAGACGTCATCGATTGCCGCAGATGCCGGTCGGGACAGCTGTTTTCTTTACAGGCACGAATTACCTTTTGAATAGATGATAACGAGTGCAGGACCCTTCCCAAAAGGGAGGGGGCTTATCGAGATGTATGATCGTAAAAGGAGGCAACCCTATGAGATTCTCACGTTTTATGAAACTGGCCGTCGTCATGGCCGTCACCATCTTGGCCGCCGTCTTCATCAGCGGCTGCGGCAGTTCGGACAAATTTGCCGGTGAATGGACCGGTACCGGGCGCTATAACCAGACCGATTTTGACTGTTTTTATGATTTGAAGATTGAAAAAGACGGCAATAGCAACGGCTATACGATTGAACAGACCCGCTCCTATTGGAATGCCAAGGAAAGCATAAGCGGCAGCAGTGCGTCTTACAGTTGGAAGAACGAAACGGAAAAATTGACCGGCAGTCTTCAGAACGATGTCTTAGAAATTGCAGGCAATAGCCAATCATCCCTGACCTATAATGCCGACAAGGAAGAGCTCCAGTATAAGACTGGTGATACCATCGTCACCCTGCAAAAGAGCAAAGACGCTGCCGGCGACTTGGATTCCTTTAAAAATCGCCAGAAAGAAGAATTGCTGGATAAGTTGAATAAAATGGGGAGAAACTTCTCCTTCACAGATTAAAAGAACTGATATTACGACATAAGGAGGTAATCTAATGAGTTCACTGTCAAAATTCATGAAACTAGTTGTGTTTGCAGCGGTCAGCATCTTTGTTGTCGCCTTTATCAGCGGCTGCATCAATACCAAGAGTGTCGACTATTCCGGCCAATGGGTCGGCTACGGGAAAACGGGTTTCCCGAAAGAAATGGACTGCGTCTATGACGTCAATATTGAAAAGACCGGCGATGGCTATACGGTCAGCTTAGAGCGCAGCAACTGGGAATTAAAAGATATCCCCGATCCGGGCTTGATCGACAGCATCGTCAACCAGGACAACCAGCAGTATGAATGGACGACGATGAAGGAAATGAATCTCAAGGCAACGGAAAAAGACAATACGTTGACGACGACGACGGAAAACCCCCTGACCTTTACCTATCAGGAGAAAGACGGAGTCTTGGAACTGTCCTTTAAAGACTACTCCCATCAGAATGAACAGGTAACGGTACAGCTTCATAAGGCCGTAAAGGGTGAAGTCGAAGACTTCAAGAACCGCTCGAAAGAAGACCTCATCAAGAGCATGACACCGGAAAATCGTCATTCTTTCAAGGAATGATCCTTGGACAAGATCAATAACTGTACAGGATGACATGAAAAAAGGACTGTTGATTCACGCTTGTGAATCAGCAGTCCTTTGTGGTATACGTTAGAAAGATTCTGAAAGGAGGCGTTCTTTTAATTCCAGGTACCGCGTCGTAAAGTACGGTGTCAGCTGGGCTTCGCGCAGGTCGTTGCCGAAGGGGCGGCGGCTGATGGACAGGATGGGCGGGCTCTGGATCCGCTTGGCGACGGCAAAGCCGGCCAGGAGGCGCCACCAGCGTTCGAGGTCGTCGATGAATTCCTTGGCCGTCGGGAACAGCTTATGGACGTCGACGGCGCAGCCGATGTTCTTTTCCAGGGTGCCGTCGATGTACCAGTTGAGGATCGATTCCGGCGTAGCCCGCTGCCAGCGTTCGACGAAGGCGGCGAAGAGGTAGTCGTGGTAGGGGTAGATCAAGGGGTCGCCTTGACCCTTAGTGACATCCTGCTTATTCGACAATTCGGCACTGGGGACGATATCGATGCTGCCCTGGGGGACGACTTCGCGGCCGAAGACCTTGTCGTTTAAGTAGTGGGCCAGTTCGTAGACCTGGTGCTTCCAAAGGTCGGCCGTGGCGGCCAGGTAGCCGGCGCTGTCGCCGTAGAGGGTGGCATAGCCGACGGACGTTTCGGCCTTATTGGCATTGCAGGTGAAGACGCCGCCAAAGGCTGCGGCCGCTGCCGACAGGATGCGGCTCGACCGGTCCCGGGCCTGGATGTTTTCTTCGATGAAGCTGGTTAGGGCCAGGTGACCTTTATCGGCTTGGCCCTGATGGAGGATGGTTTCACTGAACTGTTTCCGCGTCAGTTCCAGGCTGTCCTGGACGGGGATGACCGTGTACAGGCAGCCGATGTTGTCGGCCAGTTCCTTGGCCAGGCTCTTGGTCATGTCCGAATTGTAGCAGCTGGGCATGTTGACCAGAAGGATGTTTTCCGGCGGCAGGACCGTGGCATAGAGGGCGGCGTTGACCGCTGAGTCGATGCCGCCTGATACGCCGATGACGACTTTATGGACGCCGATGGTATCCATAAAGTGCTTGAGGCCGTAGTGGAGGCTGTCGTAAATATCTTCGATCTGCGACTTTTCCGGCTGGACCTTCGACGGGGACGTAAAGGCCTGGGTCGTTTCGTCGAAGTCGACGATGAGCAGTTCTTCTGTAAAGGGCGTGCAGGCGCTGTGGTGGCTGCCGTCTTTTTGGTAGGTGCTGCTGGCGCCGTCGAAGGTATAGATGTTTTTGCCGTTGTTCTGGATGCCCGTACAGTTGACGTAAATGGCCGGGCAGTGAATCTTGTCGATGGCCTGGCCGAAGAGGCGGTGGCGGCGCTGGGTCTTGCCCAGGGTGAAGGGCGAGTTTGAAACATTGACGAAGAGGTCGATATCGTACATCTTGCCTAAGTAGTGCATCGGTTTGAAGGGATAGTTTTCATCCCAGCTGTCTTCGCAGATGAGGGGCCCGATGCGGAACTTGCGGCCGTCGTCGAAGGGAATCTGGACCGGCGACAAGAAGTCTTCCGGGAAGGCGTGGCGTTCCTGGGCGACTTCGATGAGGGACGTGAAGTAGCGGATGTCGCTGAATTCCCGATAATTGGGAAGCAGGGTCTTGATGTAGAAAGGGTAGGGCGAACGGGCCGGTGACAGCCACTTGCCGTTGTAGGCGATGAACATGGCGTTGTATTTTCGCGTCCGGCCGTCGAGGTTGACCCGATCCGTCTCTTTGGCTACGTTGCCGAAGATGATGGCGATGCCCTGGGACAGGTCACGGATTTCGTCGCCGAAACGGACGCATTCATCGATGTAATCGGGCTGGTCCCAGATATCGCCGATGAAGTAGCCCGGGATCGAAAGTTCCGGGAAGACGACGATATCGCAGTGGGCGGCCTTGGCCTTGGCGATGAAGTCTTTCATGATCGCCGCGTTCTGCCGCGGATTGCCGGGGTGGACCCGGGTCTGGGCGAGTGCTATTTTAAACAAGGAAAAGCCTCCTTTTCATAGGTGAGAATCTATATACTACCTCATCTTATCATAAATCGGTAATCGCGAAAAGGCTGGCCGCCGGTGGTTGGCGAAAAAAACATGACAGAACGGCGTCCTTGCGGTATACTTAATGTATTATCAAGTTAGAGGAAGGTCTTACATGAAAACGCTGCTCACCATTTTGAATGCGAAATTTATTCAGTCGTCCCTGGCCCTGCGCTGTCTGACGACGGCCTGTGCCCACCGCGGCGTGGTTGTCGAGGCGGCTGAATATACGATCAATCAAAATCCCTATGACATCCTGCGTCACATAGCAGCCTTTAAAGCCGACGTCATCGGCTTTTCCTGTTATATATGGAACATTGAAATGACCTGCCACATCATCTCCTTAGTGAAGGACGTCTTTCCCAAGACCAAGGTCTTCGTCGGCGGCCCGGAAGTCTCTTATACGGCCCGCAAGGTCCTGGAGGACTGCCCGCAGATCGACTACGTCCTTCAAGGGGAAGGGGAAGTCATGGTGCCGGACTTTCTGACGGCCCTCGAAAAAGGCGGCGACGGCACGGAGATTCCCGGCGTCCTCGGCCGCATCGACGGGACGATCAAAGGCGACGAAACCTTTCAAGAAATCGACGATCTCGACAGCCTGCCTTTTCCGTATGAAAATCAGGACTTTCGCGACCTCGACCACCGCATCATGTACTACGAAAGCTCCCGCGGCTGTCCCTTCCACTGCCAGTACTGCCTGTCGGGCATGAACGACCGCGTCCGCTTCCGCTCCGTGCCTTTAGTCTTACAGGAACTACAGGCCTTCGTCGACGCCGGCGTGTCCCAGGTGAAATTCGTCGACCGGACCTTTAACTGCAGCCCGCACCATCACCGGCCTTTAGTGGAATACATGATCGGTGTCGAAAAAAAGGTCAATTTTCATTTGGAAATCGAACCGGCCGTCTTGACCGACGACGACATCGACTTACTGGCCAAGGCCCCCAAGGGACGCATCCAATTGGAAATGGGCATTCAGACGACGTATGAACCGACCCTGAAGGCCATCCGCCGTCACAACGACTGGCCGCGGATCACGCACATCATGGAACGCCTCGTAGCCCTCGATACGATGCACCTTCACCTCGACCTCATCGTCGGCCTGCCCTATGAAGACTATGGCCACCTGCGCCAATCCTTCAACGACATCTATTCCCTGCGGCCCCATAAGCTGCAGATCGGCTTTTTAAAGCTCCTTAAAGGATCGGGCATTCGCCGCGACTATCCGGACGATTATCGCTATGACCCCAAGGGCCCTTATGAAGTCCTGGCCACGACCTGGCTGCCTTACGAAAAAGTGGCCTATTTAAAGGTTTTTGAAGACGTCTTCGAACGGACCTATAACTCAGGGAAATTCACCTACCTATTGTCCTGGCTGGGCCGGCAGTACGGGCCGGACTACATGAAACTCTATGAAGTCTTGACAGATGAGTGGCTTGTCCTTCATAATGACCAAAAGGCCCTGTCTGACGATACGCTGTGCCGTTTCCTCGGCCACTGCCTCGACGATATCCTGGAGCTGACGGCGGATCAGCGGGCGCTGGCAAAAGAACTCTTAGCCCTCGACATGCTGACCTTTTTCCGCTTCCGCCTCCATCCCGACTTCCTCGGCTGGCAGCCGGCGGAACGCAGCCGGACCGACGACTTCTTCCGTAAGGAAGATTGGCTCCGCCAATATATTCCTCACTACCGCTTTACCAACTGGCGCGACCTCAAGATGCGCTACTATATCTGGCCTGTCAGCGAGGCCATGAAGGCTGAACTGAGCCGCTACGGGACCGTTCCCGACGGCCCGGCCTATATCATTGCCGAGAAACAGAAAGAACGGGCCCACTGGTTCGTCATTCCGGCAAAAGGAGAGACTCTGTGAACGAACGCTACCGTGTCTATTCGACCTATTTAAAAGAAACGTATGGGGAAAAAGTATATAAACTGCCCATCAGCATCCCCGATACCTGTCCCAACCGCGACGGTACCTTAGGAATCCGGGGCTGTGCCTTCTGCGGCTCCATCGGCGCCGGCTATGAAAACCTGCCGGCCTCGGTGACCATTAAGGAGCAGATCGAGCAGAATATGGCCCATATCAAACCGAAATATAAGGCCAATAAATTCATCGCCTATTTTCAGAATTTTACCAATACCTACTTGCCGCCCGACCGCTTCCGGGACTTTTTGACGGCAGCCTGCCGGCCCGATATCGTCGCCCTGGCCATTGCCACCCGGCCGGACTGCCTCAATGAAACCTACCTCGACATCATGGCCGACATCAAAAAAGCGTACGGTGTCGACATCCTCGTCGAACTCGGCCTGCAGACGGCCAACTACAAGACCTTGGCCAAGATCAACCGCGGCCATACGACGGCAGAATACGTCGATGCCATGATGATGCTCCGTGACTATCCCTTCCGGGTTTGTACCCACGTCATCCTCGACCTGCCCTGGGATACGATGGAAGACACGATCGAAACAGCCAAACTCGTATCCGCTGCCGGGACCGATGAAGTCAAGCTCCACGCCCTGTACATCATAAAAAATACGGCCATGGCCGAATGGTATGCCAAGGGCGAAATCAGCCTCTTCACCTGCGAAGAATACGTCCGCCGCGTCGTAGCCTTCCTCGAATACAGCCGGCCGGACATCGTCTTCCAGCGCCTCATCGGAAGAGCGCCGAAAGAGGCGACAGACTTTGCCAACTGGGGCATGGGCTGGTGGCGCATCCGCGATATGATCGACGAAGAATTAGAACGGCGCGATACCCGCCAGGGCGCCTTATGCGACTACCTGCACGGCAAAGCTGTCCGTAAATTCATGACATAAAGGAGATTATTTTGGTAGAAAAGAAACTGCAATTTTCCGATTTGCGTGAAGCCCGGGCCGTCCTGGGCATGAAAGATGAATTCCTGAAGACGCTGCAGCGTGAATTTCCCGACTGCCGCATTGCCGTCCGCGGCGATACGGCCATGATTGTCGGCAGTGACACCGACGTCGAACAAGTCCTGGACGTCTTTGGCGCCCTGCGCTACCTGTTCCGGGAAAATACCTACCTCACGACCCAGCACGTCCGCTACTCGGCAGGCCTCATCAAAGCCGGGCGGGGCGAAGAACTGCGCAGCCTCTATGAAGATACGGTCGGCATTTCTGCCCGCCATCGCCTCATCAAGCCCAAGACGCTGGGACAAAAACAGTACGTCGACTCCATCCGCAAGAACCTCGTTACCTTCGGTATCGGCCCGGCCGGGACGGGGAAGACGTATCTTGCCGTAGCCCTGGCTGCTTTTTACCTCAAGAACCGTGAAGTCGAACGCATCATCCTGACCCGCCCGGCCGTCGAAGCCGGCGAAAAACTGGGCTTTCTGCCCGGGGACCTGCAGGAAAAGATCGATCCTTACCTGCGCCCCTTATACGATGCCCTGGCCGATATGTTCGGCTATGACCAGTTCCAAAAGCTCATCGAGCGCAACATCATCGAAGTAGCGCCGCTGGCCTATATGCGCGGCCGGACCTTAGAAGAATCGTTCATCATCCTCGACGAAGCCCAGAATACGACGCGGGAACAGATGAAGATGTTCCTGACCCGCATGGGCAATCATTCCCGGGTCGTCGTCAACGGCGATGCTACCCAGATCGACCTCGTCGACCGCCGCATGTCAGGTCTGACCGAGGCAGAAAAGATCCTGGCCGGCGTCAAAGGTGTCGGCATGGTCCATTTCAGTGACGAAGACGTCGTCCGCCACGACATGGTCGGCCGCATTATCAGAGCTTATGAAAACTACTATAAAGATAAATGATCTGCCCGAAAGGACAGGGGGACACTGTATCAAAGGGGGTACCACTCGTGCATATCAACATCAACTATGAAGATCCTTCATTCGAACAAGAAGACTATGAAAAAGTCATCGAACGGGTCTGCCAGGAAGCGGCCTTAGTCTACGGTCTCGGCCCGAATGCAGAAATCAGCATTCTCTTGTGCCACAACGATTACATTCACGCCTTGAATAAGCAGTACCGCGACATCGACCGGCCGACGGACGTCTTGTCCTTTGCCCTCAACGAAGGCGAAGAAGACGGTTACGAAGGCCCGGACACGGCCCTTTTGGGGGACATCATCATTTCCCTCGAAAAGGTACAGGAACAGGCTGACGAATACGGCCATTCCTTCGAACGGGAACTGGCTTACCTTACCATTCACGGCATGCTGCACATCTTAGGCTACGACCACATGGAACCGGAAGACAAGGCCGAAATGCGCAAAGAAGAAGAATTTATCTTACAGCGCCTGGACTACGTCCGCCAAGGCGAGGAATTATAGGGAGGAACTACTATCGTTATGGAATCGTTTAAATCGGGCTTCGTCGCCGTCGTCGGCCGCCCCAACGTCGGCAAATCGACCCTTATCAACCGCATTATCAAGCATAAAGTCTCGATCGTCTCCGACAAGGCCCAGACGACGCGCAACCGCATCCTCTGCATTCATACAGACGAGGCCTGTCAGATCGTCTTCCTCGATACGCCGGGGATCCACAAGCCCAAGCATAAGCTGGGGGAATTCATGGATGAAGCGGCCTACCAGTCCCTACGCGATATCGACGCCGTATTGTTCCTCATTTCGGGCAATGAAAAGAAGGGCCCGGGCGACTTATTCGTCCTCGAAAAGATCAAGGATACGGGCGTTCCCGTCTTCCTCATCATCAATAAAGTCGACCTCATGAGCAAAGAAGAGATTTTGGCTAAGATCACCGAATATGCCGAACTCTATCCCTTTGCCCAGGTCATTCCCATTTCGGCCCTCAAGGGGGACAACGTCGACGCCGTCGTCGAAGAACTGCGAAAGATTCTGCCGGAAGGACCGAAATACTTCCCCGACGACATGATCACCGACCAGCCCGAACGACTGCTGGTGGCTGAAATCGTCCGGGAAAAGCTGTTCCGCTGCACCCGCGACGAAGTGCCGCACGCCATCGCCGTCTATACGGAAGAAATGAAGGACCGGGGCAACCACAAGGTCTACATCCGGGTCACAGTCTACGTCGAACGGGATTCGCAAAAGCGCATCGTCATCGGCAAGAACGGGGCTGTCCTGAAAGAAATCGGCAACCTGGCCCGTCAGGAAATCGAAAACCTCCTCGGTTCTTCGGTCTACCTCGACATCTGGGTCAAGGTCAAGCGGGACTGGCGCAACAAGGCGGCAGCCCTCAGCGAATTCGGCTATAAAAACGAGTAGGGGGCCGACAAGATGGAAGCACAACTCATCGTCCAATGTTTTCTAATTTTTCTGATCTGCCTGATTATCAGCGCCGTCTGCGTGACCGGGAAATTCGCCTTTGCCCAGCTGCGCAAGGAATATTTGGAAGAACTCATCCGCGATGGCGACGTATCTTTAAAGCCGCTGCTCTCCCTGTACGATAAGCCCATTATCTTCCTAGCGACGGCCCAGCTAGGTATGGCCCTGTCAGGCCTCGTCGCCGGTGCCGCCGGGTTCTGCATCCTCTACAGCCTCTACGGCCTCCTCGAACCCTACGTCGGCCACGTCTGGATCTTATGGCTCATCGACCTCGTCGTGGCCATCATCCTCTGCTTCATCCTCTGGGTCTTTGGCGAATTGATCCCGAAATCCGTCGGCCTTCAGCGGCCGGAACGGAGCCTGCGCATGGTCCACCGCCTCATCCATCCCTGGAGCCATCCGCTGCTGCCCTTCATCGTCCTCGGCAACGGCCTGGGACGGCTCATCTTAGCCGACCGCGGCCTGGACGTCACCAACGAAATCGACCTGGCCCATTCGGAAGATGAAATCCGGATGCTCATCACGGCCAGCCACAAAGAAGGGAAGATCGACCAAGTCGAAAGCGAGCTCATTGGCAACGTCTTCGACTTTGCCGACCTGTTAGCTAAAGAAATCATGGTGCCCCGACAGGATATCGTCTGCCTCTACACGGAAGAAACGATGCACCAGCATCTGCAGACTATCCGCCAGTCGCGGCATACGCGCTACCCCTTGTGTGAAGACGACAAGGACCATATCCTGGGCCTGGTCCACATCAAGGACATCATGGATCTCTACATCCATAAGCGCAGCAACCTCAACCTCATCAAACGGCCGATCCTGACCATTCCGGAAATCATGCCGGCGTCGAAACTGCTCCAGCTCATGCGCATGCGCCGTACCTACCTGGCCATGGTCGTCGATGAATACGGCAGCACCGTCGGCCTCATCGGCCTCGAAGATATCCTGGAAGAATTGGTCGGCGCCATTCAGAACGAACACACGACGGAAAAAGAAGAGATTCAGCCCCTTCCCGACGGCGCTTACGAATTTGCCGGGACGGTCCTCCTCGACGACGTCGAAGAACTGCTGCACATCCCCGTCGAAGACGACGTCGATACCGATACCATCGGCGGCTACGTCTTTAACGCCTTAGGCCATACGCCGATCGTCCACGACGAAGTCACCATCGGCAACTACCGGTTCCAAGTCCTTGAAATGCAGCGCTTCCGCATCGTTCGCCTGAGAGCTGTTCCCATCCCGCCGCCGCCCGAAGAAGAAGGGACGGGTGAAGGGGACGGTGACAGCCATGGCGACTAGTCGTTCCTTCGGCCAGCGGCCGTCACGACCGTATGACGGCCTTATCCTGGCCGTAAAAAAGACCAGCGCCAAGCAGCTGGTCCTCACCATTTTGACGCACCAGGAAGGGATTCTCCACGTCCTGGCCCGCCGCAGCACCCAGGGCAAGATGGGCTACGGCGCCTTGTCGCCCCTGGCGGAGATTTCCTTCGACGTCTTTGAAAAGGACGGCGTCCACACCTTGACTGAATACGATTGCCGGGCCAATCGGCGCCTTCGCGACCTGACCTGGGACGGCTACGTCTATTCACAGATCTTCGTCGAAATGGTCCTATTCCTGACGGCGAGCGGCGAAAGAGATGAGGAACTGTACCGCTTGGTACGGCTTTACGGACGGGCCATCGAAATCAAGGACGTCCGCATCGTCACCCTCATCGCCGGCTGGCAGCTCCTGGCGCTGACCGGCTTTCTGCCCGAAACGGAAGAAGCCCGCGTCTTTTACCGCGGTCAGGGGTACTGCGGCCAGCCGGTCTACTACATCGACTACCAGCATAGGGACGACATGGCCGAACGGCAGCTCACGCCGGCCGTGCGCCAGACCTGGCAGACCCTCATCCGCTACCCTTGGGGGACGGATGAAAAAATAAACCTGAGGAGGGACGATCTTCGCTTTTTAGAAGCCCTGCTCTATAACTACGTCAACCAGTGCAGCGAGCGGCAGATGAAGACGCCGAATCTGCTGCAAACCGGCCTGCCGCCGCAGCCGTAAAGAGTCCGAAACACGTATTTCGGACTCTTTTTTTGCCCGCTTCCGGAGAGGGGGGGCAAGGATAAGGCTGACGTACAGAACTCATCCGAGACGGCCCTTATACCGCCAGTGGTGGAGGTCATCATGGAGGCTTTCGATGATGGCCTGCTGGGCCGCATCGGTATAGACCAATTGGGTGTGAGCCCCTTGTTTCCACATCGGTGCCGTCGGAATCTCGCCGCCGGTGATGTGGCGGGTCAGGAAGTTTTTTAGGCGTCGGATGAACCACTCGGGCAGGCGCTGGTGATATTTTCGATAGAGAATAAAGACTTGGATGCAGTCGGGCAGGATGCGAAAGTCTTCGACGACGGCGATTTTATTATACTCTTTCATGAGGGCCAAGGCCTTGGTGACGGCCTTTCCCGACCGCGACGGCTGCCAGACGAGGTGATCCTCGTCGGTTTCGATGGTTCCGAAGGGAGCTTTTCCCTTGCAGGCATAGATGGTGATCAGCTGGCCGCGGGGGACTGTCGAAAAAGGGGGCAGCCAGGAGGGAATCGGAGAAAATGCTTTTAGGGTCATGACGACACCTCCATAAGATGATTTGGATGACGGACTGTCATGTATCTATTGTACACGTCCACTCTAAGAATACAATTAACGGATTTGTCCTTTTGTTAAAACTGAATTAGACCTTGTTTTTCCGACACAAGGTGGTATAATAAAACTATTTCACTATAGGTTCTGTGTACTGCAAAGAGAGGATGATTCGATGGTTCGCAGTATGACTTCGGGCAATCCGATCAGCCTGATCCTGGCCTTTACGGTGCCCTTGCTGATCGGCAACGTCTTCCAGCAATTTTATAATATTGCCGACATCATCATCGTCGGCCGGACGATCGGCGTCAATGCCTTAGCCGCTGTCGGCGCCGTCGCCCCTGTCTATATGTCCGTTTTTGGCGTGACCATCGGTCTGTCGGCGGGCTTTTCGGTCATCGTCGGCCAGCGTTTTGGCGCCAAAGACATGGAAGGCCTGCGCCGTTCCGTGGCGACGTCGACGATATTGGCCTTTGCCATTACCCTTTTGGTTACGGCCGTCGTCAGCCTTTCTATGCCCCTCATCCTGAGGGTCATGAATATATCCGGTATCCTCTACGACGATGCCTACCACTACATGATCATCATCGTGTTAGGGCTGGTCGCCATGATGGCCTACAATCTCTTGTCCAGCATCTGCCGGGCCTTGGGCGACAGCCGGACGCCGCTTTATTTCCTCATCGTATCGTCCCTCCTGAACATCGCTCTGGCCCTGTTGTTCATCGTCGTCTTTGGCTGGGGCGTGCCGGGGTCGGCCATTGCCTTGGTCATCGCCCAGGGCGTATCGGCGGTCATGTGCTTTGCCTTTATGCGCAAGCGTTTTCCCATGCTGCGCCTGACCCGCAGCGATTGGCAGTTTGACCGGGCCTTTGCCTGGCAGCACCTGCGCCTGGGCCTTCCCATGGCCGTTCAATTCCTCATCATTTCCATGGGCATTTTGATCCTCCAATCGGTCTGCAATACCTTTGGGCCGGAAACGATTGCCGGCTTCGTATCGGCGACGAAAATCGAACAGCTGGCCCTGCAGCCCATGATTTCCTTCGGCATCGCCATGGCCGTCTATTCGGCCCAGAACTACGGTGCCGGAAAGTATGACCGCATCCGCCAGGGCGTCCGCCAATGTTCGATGGTCTCTCTGGCCTTTTGTGCCGCCGCTGCCGTGGCCATGTACTTTTTCGGCTGCAACGTCATCTCCTTGTTCACGACCGTTCACGATGACCTGCTCATGGAACAGGCCCTCTTGTATTTGAAGATGTCCGTTCCTTTCTATATCTTTTTGGGTCAAATTTTTGTCTACCGCAACGCCCTTCAGGGGATCGGCATCGCCAGCGTGCCCCTCATCAGCAGCCTCTTGGAACTGGGCGGCCGCAGTGTATCGGCCCTGGTCCTGGCGGCCATGTGGGGCTACTTCGGCATCTGCTGCGCCAGCCCCATTTGCTGGGTCATGGCGGCCTTGTTTACCGGCGGATCCTATCATTGGGTCATGCACACCATGAAGGCCAAGGGGCGCTAGCCGCCTTTTAGAACGGCCTTTTTCAGATAAAAAAATCCCGTCTCCTTTTTTCTGGGAGGCGGGATGCTTGGCGTTTAGAGATGTTTTTCACCCCAGTGCTTCAATTCCAGTAGGATGGGGATCATGGAGTGGGCCTTTTCGGTCAGGGAATACTCGACGCGGACCGGCATTTCCCGGTACTGTCGGCGCTCGATGAGACCGTCTTCTTCCATTTCTTTTAAGGATTGGGCCAGCATCGTATTGGTGATGCCGTAGACGGCCCGGCGCAGTTCGCCGTAGCGCATGACGCCCTTGTCGTCGATGACGCAGAGCAAGAGGATTTTCCACTTGCCGCCGATGATATTTAAGACCTTTTTCAGGCCGCAGCCTTGGCCGGCTATATTTTCACAGATCGATTCATGGTTCATGGTTAGTCATCCTTCCGTAGTCCGTTTTTTCGTACTACCTCCAAAAAAACTTCGTACTTGATAAGTTTTACATACCATGTATAATATACGTATCAAAAGAAAAAATCAAGTCATTTACAGAAAGGTGGTCTTCCTCATGGAATACAAATTCACATCTGATAATTTTCAACAAGAAGTCTTAGAAAGCAAAGAACCGGTCATGATCGACTTTTATGCCGACTGGTGCGGCCCGTGCCAGATGATGGGTCCTGTCGTCGCTAACTTTGCTGAAGAATATGCCGGCAAAATCAAAATCGGCAAGGTCAACACCGATGCTGAACCGCAGTTGGCCAAGGATTACCAGGTCATGAGCATTCCGAACTTCGTCTTCATCAAAGACGGTAAAGTCGTCGACCAGGCCATCGGTGCCGTATCGGCCGATGCCTTGAAAGAAAAGCTCGACGCACTCCTC
This sequence comes from Megasphaera sp. MJR8396C, assembly GCF_001546855.1. Classification (GTDB taxonomy): domain Bacteria; phylum Bacillota; class Negativicutes; order Veillonellales; family Megasphaeraceae; genus Megasphaera. The sequence goes on from NZ_KQ958153.1 coordinate 99,930, forward strand.
TAAGTTGTTATGAAAGAAGGGAACGCCATGATTTATGATGTATTGATTCTCGGTGCCGGCCCGGCGGGCCTTGCGGCGGCCATCTATGCCGGCCGCAACAATCAGTCGGTCCTGCTCATCGAAAAGGGCCAGGACGGCGGTCAGATTTCGCTCACGGCAGATCTTGAAAACTATCCCGGGCAGATGCTGGAAGGGGAAAGCGGCATGTCCCTTTCCATGCGCATGGCTCAGCAGGCGAAGAACTTCGGCGTAAAGAGGGCCCTCGATTCGATCGTCGAAGCCCGGCTTTCCGGTGACGTCAAGGAACTGGTAGGCAGATCCGATACCTACCGCGGCCGTACGGTCATCATCGCCTCCGGTGCCAACCATCGCCCCTTGGGAATTCCCAGTGAACCCAAGCTGATCGGTCATGGCATTTCCTACTGCGCTACTTGTGATGCCGGCTTTTTCCGCGGCCTCAATGTCTACGTCGCCGGCGGCGGCGACAGTGCCATTCAGGAAGCCATCTTCCTGACCCGCTTTGCCCGTAAGGTCACTGTCGTCCATCGCCGCGATGCCCTGCGTGCCGTTCCAGCCTTGCAGGAACAGGCCTTTGCTAATGAAAAGCTGGACTTTATGTGGGATTCCGTCATCGACGATGCCGGCGGCGACGGCAAGCTCCAGTGGCTTTCGGTCCGCAACGTCAAGACCGGCGAAACGACGAAGATCGAAGCGCCGGCCGAAGACGGCTTCATGGGCCTCTTTGTCTTCTTGGGCATCGTGCCGTCGACAGATATGTTTGCCGACGTCCTGACCCTGAAAGACGGTTACATCGTAACCGACGAACAGATGCATACCAACCTTTCCGGCGTCTTTGCAGCCGGTGACATCCGTCATAAATCGCTGCGGCAGGTCGTGACGGCTGCCGCCGACGGCGCCATTGCCGCCATGGAAGCCTACCATTACTTGAACCACTAATAAAAACGGTACCTTGACAGTCCCTCTGTCAGGTACCGTTTTTTGCAGTTGGGCAAGGCGTGCTTACTTTTCATTAAGGTATATAAAAAAGGAACTCTTTTCAGAGTTCCTTTTTTTGCGTATTATTCGAAAGATTCGATCAAGGCCATAAGATCCTGCTGATGGCTGGGATACCATTCATCATAAGGCTGGCCCGCTTTGAGGAGGACTTCATTTAAGGCCAGGAAGAAGGCCGGAATGTTTTTCGAGGTAATCGTTCCGATCTGTTCGGCGACGACGCCCTTGCCTAAGGCGTAGCTGCCGCCGGCATAGACGTTGAAGGCCGGTTCCATGGCGCCGTTTACTTTCTTAGCCGCACCGCGAAAACCGAGGGCAGCCGTCTGCTGGACGGCACAGTTTGACGGGCAGCCCGAGAAGTGGCACTTGGGCAGGAAATGGCTGTCGACGCCGCGGTCTTTCAAGGTCTTTGCGACTTCGGCCAGCATGCCGTGAGAGTCGCGGAGGCCTTGCTGGCAGACGGTGGCACCGATGCAGCTGACCGAGTGTTCAAAGGCCGTCGTTGCCGTATCGTCGGCGGTCAGGGCGGCAACCTTGCGGGCTTCGTCGGCCGTAAGGTTGATGATGTATGCCGTTTCATCGGCGTTGAGGCGGATTTCGGCGCCTTCCATCGTCGACAGCAGGCCTAAGAGGTCTTTAAAGACCGATACCTTCGGCGTCCCGCCTAAGGGCTTGTATTCGACGTGGTAGAGGCCTTCTTGTTTCTGCTTGCGGATGCGGAAATCGGAAAGGACCGTATCGTCGGCGCCGCTCTTGGTAAGGGCCGGTTCTTCTTCGAGGGAGAACTCGGGAATCCCTTCTTGACGGGCTTTTTCGACGGCGTCGCGGACGGCTTTGCGGAAGGCGTCTTCGCCGAGCTGGTCGAGGATGAACCGCGACCGGTTCTTGGCCCGGTGTTCGTAGTCGCCGTACTTCATGTAGACGTCGCGGCCGTAGCCTAAGATGTAATAGGGGATGTCCATGGGATCGATGCCTTCGTCGATGAGGATGCCGAAGCGCGAGCCGTTGACGCCGAAGCCGCCGCCGGCATAGACGTCAAAGGTGTGATCGGGACGGGCGACGAAGCCTAAATCCTTGAAGGTCGCGTGGCCTTCGTTGTCGCGGCCGCTGGAAAAGCTGATTTTGTACTTGCGCGGCAGGTTGAATTTGGGAATGAGGTTGATGACGAAGCTGGCCGCAGCCTTAATGTAAGGCGTCATATTGAAGTATTCGCCGGGGGCGATGCCGTGGAGGGGGCTGGCCGTGATGTTGCGCGGATTGTCACCGCCGCCGCCGGCGCAGTAGATGCCGTGGTCGAAACAGTCCTGATAGAGGTCGAGGACCGATTGTTCGTCAAGATGATGGATCTGCAGGGCTTCGCCGGTCGTGAAATGGACGAGGTCGACGTTATATTTTTCGAGGGCTTCTTTTAAGAAGGCGATGTGGGCCTGACCGATGGCGCCGCCAGAGAAGCGGAGGCGCAGCATGCTGCTGTTGGCGCCCCGTTCGCCGTAACTGCCGAATTTACCGGAGGTACCTTTATATTTGCCGGGCGGCAGTTCTTTCGCGTAAAAAGCTTTGGTCGCTTCGACGAATTGGGGGAAGCGGCTGCGTAATTCTTCCTTAGTTTCTGCTGTAATCTGAGTCATGTATTACCACCCCTTATAAAACAATAGCGTTTTAATAGATTTTTGTCTTATTATAACAGACTTTACGAGTCGGGGCAAAAAGAGAATTGCCGGAAAAATTGCATTTTCTTTCAAATTTGTTTAACCTATAGGTATAAACTAGAAAAATTCAATCTTATATAAAAATAGGTGATGGGTATGCAATTACGCGACTGGCCGCTGCGCAAACGGCTGCTGTTTTCTAACTTTATCATGATCTTTATTCCCGTCTTATTTACGGGAATCGTCAGCATCGCTATCTTTTTGGGACTCCAATTCGGCAATATCAACCGGGCCGGCGTCATTTCCTTCATTTGGCCTGAGAGCGGGCAGAACATGTCGATCCAGTTTGAACTGAGCCGCCTCCGCGTCCGGGCCGACCGCTATGACGGAGATTTGGCGCCCTTGCTGCAGGCTGCCGATCATTTAGAGGATCAGGGCCTCAATGTGTCCATCTGGCGGGACGGCAAGCAGCTCTACGATACGGCCGGCATCGACAGCAACTACCTGCATCAGCTGGTGACCGACGGGGAACCTCAGGGGCACGCCGACTTCTCTTGGACCGGGAAGGGCCTGCGCTTTTATTACGTCTCGCCCCATACTGACGTTCACCTGGCCGTGGCCGGCGCCGTACCCTTGTACCCCGAGTCGGAATACATCGACTTGTCCTCGAAAGACGTGTTGAAGCTGGCCTTCTACGTCCTGGCCGTCTTGGCCGTGTTGCTGACCGTTGCCGTCGGCTTTGCCTTGTCGCGCTGGATGGCCCGCCAGATCGTCGAACCCGTCGAACGGATGCGGGACATGGCCGATGCCATCAGCCAGGGTGATTTGGACCACCCGGTGCCCATCTTGTCCCGCGATGAAATCGGCGATACCTGCCAGTCCTTTGAACAGATGCGGCTCCAACTGCGGGCCGCCCGGGATACGCGGGAAAAATTCGATCAGAACCGCAAGGAACTGCTGGCGGGCATCTCTCACGACTTATCGACGCCGCTTACGAAAATCGAAGGCTACGCCAGCGGTCTTGTCGACGGCATTGCCAATACGCCAGAAAAGCAGCGCCATTATGTGGCCATGATCCGGGATACGTCGCGCCACATGGCCGAATTGGTCCAGACCTTGTTCCTCTTTTCAAAGCTCGATCTGGGGCAGATTCCCTTCCACTGGGAAGCCGTCGATATCAAGGCCTACGTTGCCGATTACGTCGGGGAACAGGCGCCGCTCTACGAATCTCAGGGACTGGCAGTCCGTTTTGTGTCGGCTGTCGATCAGGCTGTCGTGCGCCTGGACCGGATCCAATTCCAACGGGTCCTTGAAAATATCCTCGGCAACAGCCTGAAATATAAGGATCAGGAGAAGGGCCAAATGACGGTCCGTCTCGACGGGGACGGGGACGGGTATCTCCTGACCTTTGCCGACGACGGCCGCGGCGTCGACGACGCCGATTTGGCGAAAATATTTGAAAGTTTTTATCGGACCGATAAGGCTCGCAGCAATTCTGCCAAAGGCAGCGGCCTGGGACTGTCCGTGGTCCAGCAGATTATTTTGGCCATGGGCGGCACCATTTGGGCCCGCCAGACAGAGCCTAAGGGACTGACCATTTGCATTCGATTACCGAAAGGGGAGGCATAAGATGAAACGGATTTTAATCATTGAAGACGACAAGGGCATTGCTGAATTGGAGCGGGATTACCTCGAAGCTAACGGGTTTGCCGTCGACATGGCTTTTGACGGCGACACCGGGGAAAAGAAGGCCCTTCAGGAAGCTTACGACTTCATCATCCTCGACATCATGCTGCCCGGTCGGGACGGTTTTCAAATCTGCCGCACCATCCGCGAAGCGAAGGATATTCCCATCATCCTCGTATCGGCCCGCCAGGAAGACATCGACAAGATCCGCGGCCTGGGCCTCGGTGCCGACGACTATATCGTAAAGCCCTTCAGCCCCAATGAACTCGTGGCCCGCGTCAAAGCCCATCTGGCTCGCTATGAACAGCTGACGGCCCGCGAAGTCCATCGCCATGCCCTCTGTTTTGACGGCCTTGAAATCGACGAAAGCGGCCACCGCGTCTTCGTCAAAGGGGAGGAAGTGAGCCTGCCCAATAAGGAATTTGAACTCCTCTTGTTCTTCGCCAAGAACCCGGGCATCGTCTTCAGTAAAGAAACCCTCTTTGACCGCGTCTGGGGCAGCGAAGCCCTGGGGGAAACGGCGACGGTTTCAGTCCACGTCAACCGCATTCGCGAAAAAATCGAAGAAGATACGGCCAAACCTCGCTATATTGAAACGGTCTGGGGAGCCGGCTACCGCTTCCACGGATAAGCGCTCTTTTTAAGGATCATTCCCGGTTTATTGTCAGTCTGTTCAAACTTTGTTTAACTTCCCACCCTATACTGTAGCCATCATTAGAGATGTATAGAAAGGGAAGGATAACATGGAAACTTATCAGATGAAGAAAGAAGGGCCGGGACTGGTTCATTTTGCCCAGCGGCTCTGGCAGGTTGTATTGTCACGACCGGCTGTCGTCCTAGCCGTCATGACGGCCATTCTTTGTTTCGTTGGCAATCACTTGTTGGTCATCACCGACCCTGTCGAATCGAATTATGCCTTGACGGCCAAGGAAATGTTGGCTTCGGGCGACTATTTTTCGCCCCGTATTTTTGGCAATTATTGGTATGATAAACCGATTTTCTTTTATTGGGAACTCATCGCTGCTTTTAAATTATTCGGCATCAGCGATTTTGCCGCCCGCTTCTTCCCGGCCCTCTTCGGCATCGCCGGCGTCCTCTTAGCCTACGCTTTTACGGCCCGCCTGTACGACAAGAAAACGGGATTTTTCACGGGCCTCATCTTGATGACGACCGTCGAATATTTCTACTTATCCAAGGCCGTTATCACCGATATGACCTTGTTCGTATTTTATTCGGCCTGCCTCATGGCCTTTTACATCGCCTACAGTGAAAAGAAGCCGGCCTTCTATTATGCAGCCTACGCCTTTGCCGGCCTGTCGGTGCTGACTAAAGGGCCAATCGGCCTCCTGCAGCCGGGACTCATTATCCTCTTGTTCCTCTTGTGGCGCCGCGATTTAAAAGCCTTGCTGCATATTAAAATGATTTCCGGATTGTTGCTGTTTCTGGCCATTACGGCTGTCTGGTACGTCCCTATGTATCTGATGCACGGCGACGCCTTCATCAGCCAGTTCATCGGCGTTCACAACGTCCTGCGGGCGACGGTTTCGGAACATCCGAAATACGACGTCTGGTATTACTACAGTGCCATCTTCTTAGTCGGCTTCATTCCCTGGGTCTTTACCCTGCCCCTGGCTTGGCGCGACTACGGCCTTACCCGGAAGATCGCAGCCCTTTGGCGGCAAAAGAAGGTAAGCCTGCCGGCCCTTTCCATGAAGACCCAATTCCTCATCGTCTGGGCGGTCACCATCTTCGTTACCTACCAGTTCATGGCGACGAAGTACATGACCTATACCTTCCCCTACATGATCCCCATTGCCATCGGCTTTGCGTCTTATTTGAAAAAATACGACCGCCTGGTGGTCAACATGGCTGGCATCGTTCTTGCCATTTACGTCGCCGTGACCTATATGGTCATCATTCCCCAGTGCCAGCAGGCCTCGGCGTACGGCGTCTCCCAGATTGTCCGCACCATGGCCGACGATCAGACGACAGTCGTCATGTTCGGCGGCCGCTACTCCGTGTCCCAGACCTATTACTCCGGCCATCAGGCCTATCGCCTGGCTAAGGCCGACCGCATCCGTGACCTCCTTCCCGGCGATATCAGCTGGAATGCCAAGAACGTCATGCCTTTCATGGCCATCGAAGACCTGCCCAACCACGACAAGGTCCTGGCCCTGGTCAACGATCAGGATGAAGCCCACTTCCTGCAGGATGTGCCCGGCAAGTGGAAATGGGTCGGTCAGAAGGGCGTCTGGGTCGTTTACGAAAAAGAAAGCGATTTGTAGTCGCGCTGGAATGGCCTTGTGACTGAATTGTAACGGCTGATGCGTATACTATAATCAATCTTAAATAAAGGGGTTGATTTTTATGAAGAAGTTTCAGAATATAATGCGCATGGCTTTAGTCTTGGTGATTACGGTGGCAACCTTCAGCGGTGCTGCCTTGACGGCTCAGGCTGCCGAACCGAGACCGTACGATCAGCAGCAGTGGGAACAGCAGGATAACAACCGCCATCGCGACAACCACAACGATAAGAAAGATAAGAACGACAAGAATTACAAGAAGTATAAAAACGATAAGAAGTACAAGAACGACTGGAAAGAAAAGGAAAATCCTAAAAAAGATGTCGACCAGGCAAACCGCAAAGCCAATATCGCCATCGGCGTCGCTGCCATCGCAACGATCGTCGCCTTGTCGAAATAAGATTAATGAAAAGACTGTCCGCCTCGGGCAGTCTTTTTTGTGCCCCGAGCTTTTGGGGTCGTCCTTGTCAAGGAGTGGCCCTATGGGTATAATAAAATAGTATATAACGATAAAGGATGTGTTTGTTATGCAATTGACGCCGCGCCTCGAGGCTGCCGTGTCTTTGATTCCCAAGGGATCTGTCATCGCCGATATCGGGACGGATCACGCCTATATCCCGGTCTACACCTGTGAAACGGGGTGGTGCCCGTCGGCCATTGCCGCCGATATCGTGCCGGGCCCCTTAGCGGCGGCCAGGGCTCACGTCGAAGGCGCCGGCCTTCAAGACCGCATCGACTGCCGTCTCGGCGACGGACTGACCTGTGTCGAAAGCGGGGAAGCCGACGGCGCCGTCATCTGCGGCATGGGCGGTTCTTTGATGATAAAAATCCTCCAGCAGTCATACGACGTCTGGCAGTCCTTTGACTTCGTCGTCCTTCAGCCTCAGAGTGACAGCGGCGACCTTCGGCGTTATCTCTATGAAAAGGACTGGCACATCGAAGATGAGCGACTGGTCATCGACGACGGCCGTCTCTATGAACTGCTGCGGGCTGTTCCGGGAAAAGCCGAAGCCCTGCCGGAGTGGCAGTATGAACTGGGCCCGGTCAATTGGCAGCGCCGCAATCCGCTCCTCAGCCGCAAGATCGAAATCCTCATGGAAACCAAGGGGCGGATTTTGGCTGGCCTCAAGAAGAGCCGCCGCGACCTGCACGTTCAAATTGAAGCAATGGAAAAGGAATTATCCTTTTGGAGGGACTTGAAATGTCAGTTACAGTAGGTGAAATCGTAAACGTATTGAATACCTGGGCGCCCTTGTCGCTAAAAGAGTCGTGGGACAATCCGGGTCTTCTCATCGGGAATCCCGATGAAACTGTCGACAAGCTGCTGGTGACCTTAGACGTCATGATGGACACCGTCGACTACGCCATCGAACAGGGCGTCACGATGATCGTAAGCCACCATCCGGTCATCTTCGACGGGCTTAAATCGCTGCGGACCGATACGTATAACGGGGCCATGTACCAAAAACTGCTGACCCATCACATCGCCGTCTACAGTGCCCACACCAATCTCGACAGCGCCGACGGCGGCGTCAATGACGTCCTGGCCGGGTTATTGGGCCTGACCGATGTCGAAGGCCTGGTTCCCGTTTCTGAGGACAAGCTCTATAAAATCGCCGTCTACGTCCCGGAAAGCCACAGTGACGCCCTGCGTAAGGCCCTGGCTGACAGCGGTGCCGGCTATATCGGAAATTACAGTGACTGTTCCTTTACCGTCAAGGGAGAAGGGCGGTTCAAGCCCCATGAAGGGACGAATCCCTTTATCGGCAGCGTCGGCAAGGTCGAAACAGTAGCTGAAGAACGGATCGAGACCATCGTTCCGGAAAGCCTGCTCAATCAGGTCCTGCCGGCTATGGTCAAGGCTCATCCCTATGAAGAACCGGCTTATGACATCTATCCCTTGAAAAATGCCGTCCATTCCTTCACCATGGGCCGCGTCGGAAATTGGCCGACACCGGAACCGGCTGCAGCCGTTCTTCGAAAGATTAAGGACATCCTCCATCGCGACGCCTTGTCCTATGCCGGCGATACGGATGTGACCGTTCGCCGCGTTGCCCTCCTCGGCGGCGGTGGGGCCGGTTTCATTAATCTGGCGAAACAGGCCGGGGCTGACCTCTATCTGACCGGCGATATGAAATACCACGACGCTCAGGAAGCCTTTAAGCAGGGCATCGTCGTCGTCGACGGCGGCCACTTCGGCACGGAATCCCCTGTCGTCGATGACCTCTGCCGGAGACTGATAGAAGCGTCGGCTGAACACCATTGGGACATCGACTGCCAGCGCGACCCGACGTCACGGGACATGATACAGTCTTTAATTTAAAGCGCCGTGCAGACGCCATGATAAGGAAGGTAGTTATATTATGACCAAAGAAGACCATGTAAAACATTTATTAGAAGATCCGGTTTACGCCATCATGGGCAATGAAGAACTCTGCCTGGGCCGAAACAACGTCGACGTAGCCAAGGGCTTGATCGCCGCCGGCGTCACCATTATCCAGTACCGGGAAAAGCATAAGAAATGGCGGGCTAAGTACGAAGAAGCCAGCGCCATTGCCAGACTCTGCCATGACCATGATGTGACCTTCATTATGAATGATTCGACGGATCTTGCCATCGCCTGCGGGGCCGACGGCATCCACGTCGGCCAAGATGATGCCCCGGCCCAGGTCGTCCGCCAGCTCGCCGGTCCGGACGTCTTCATCGGCGTTTCGACCAATACCATCGACGAAATGAAACAGGCCAAAGCCGACGGTGCCGATTACGTTGGTTTCGGCCCCATGTTCCCGACCCAGTCGAAGGACGATGCCGATGACGTCGTAAGTAAGGAAGCCAAGGCCTTTGCCCTGAACTTCAGCCTGCCCGTCGTCACCATCGGCGGCATCAGCCTGGACAACATCCGCAGCCTGTACGACGAAGGATTCCGTTCCTTTGCCATGATTTCGGCCATCGTCGGAAAGAAAGACATGAACCAGGCCGTGGCCGACATCCGCCGTATCTTGCAGTAACGGCATGACAAGGCCGTCGATGCTCATTGACGGCGATCCGAAAATATGATATTCTATAAGACGTTGAGTATGAAAGGCAATCGCTAGTGCTTCGGCATTAGAGGAAAGTCCGAGCTCCGCAGGGCAGGATGCCGGCTAACGGCCGGCGAAGGTGACTTTAGGGACAGTGCCACAGAAATGTGTACCGCCACGAAAGTGGTAAGGGTGGAACGGTGCGGTAAGAGCGCACCAGCGGTACAGTAATGTGCCGGCTAGGTAAACCCCATCTGGAGCAAGACCGAATAGGGAAGGGATGAAGCGGCCCGCTGATCTTCCGGGTTGTGTCGCTTGAACATGCTGGCAACAGTATGTCTAGATAGATGATTGCTGCTGCGCAAGCAGTACAAAACTCGGCTTACTGATTACTCATCACTCTGGAAATACAGGGACTGTTGCGTGATATGACAGCATGCGGCAGTCCCTTTACATTTATGGCCGTCCATGATATTATTGCAATAAGTGGATTCTGTTGGCCTGAACCATAAGAATGAATTACCACGGCAAGGAATACTTAAACAAACAAAAGCGAGGGATTTAAGTTGGCATTAATCGTTAAGAAGTTTGGCGGCAGCTCCGTAGCTACGCCGGACAAAATGCGTGCTATTGTGCAACGGGTCTTAAAAGGGAAAAAGCCTGAAGACAAAATCGTCATCGTCGTTTCTGCAATGGGGGATACGACCGATGATTTAGTAGCCTTAGCAAAGCAGATTACCTCTAAGGCTTACGGCCGTGAAATGGATATGCTCCTGACGACGGGCGAACAGGTTTCGATCGCTCTCATGGCCATGGCATTCCAGGAAGCCGGTCAGAAGGCCGTCTCCTTTACGGGTGCTCAGGCAGGCATCAAGACCAGTGATGCCTTCAACAAAGGCCGTATTTTGGCCTTGAAGCCGGCCCGTATCATGAAGGCACTGGAACAAGATAATATTGTCGTCGTTGCCGGTTTCCAGGGCATTACCGGTCATGGTGACATCACGACCCTCGGCCGCGGCGGTTCCGATACGACAGCCGTCGCTATCGCCGGCGCTATCCACGCTGATGTTTGTGAAATCTATACCGACGTTGACGGCGTGTACACGTCCGATCCCCGTGTCGTTCCCAATGCTAGAAAAATCGATCAGATCACATACGGCGAGATGCTTGAAATGGCGAAACTCGGCGCCGGTGTCATGCAGCCCCGGGCCGTCGAAATGGGCAGCCGCTTCGGCGTTCCCATTTACGTGCGCTCGACTTTTTCGGAAGATGAAGGAACTATGATACAGGAGGATTGCTCTATGGAAGTCAAACAATATCTCATCCGCGGCGTCGCTTCGGATAAAAATGTGGCTAAAATCACCGTTCTCGGAATTCCTAATAAACCGGGGTTTGCCTACCGCGTCTTTTCTGAATTGGCAGAAAAGAACGTCGACGTCGACATGATCGTTCAGAGCGTCCGCTACGCTAACGAAGGCGTTACGGATATTACCTTTACCATTGCCCGCACGGACTTGGAAGAAGCCGAATCGGTTTTCGAATCCCTGCGCAGCGAAATGCCCGTCGAAGACATCATCATCGACGACAAGATGGCCAAGGTTTCTGTCGTCGGCGCCGGTATGGCCGGTCACCCGGGCATTGCTGCCGGCATGTTCGGTGTCCTCAGCGACAATGATATCAACATCGAAATTATTTCTACGTCGGAAATCAGTATTACCTGCCTCATTGCGGAAGAAGTTGTCGATAAGGCCGTCAAAGCCATTCATCAGCACTTCTTCGACGAAGAAGACTAGGGGGATTCATGTCTGTATTGGATAGCTTTACAGAAGAAATGCTGCAGTCTGAACTGCCCAAGCGCGTGACCTTGGAGCGGCTCATTCACGGGCTGGAAGTCGAGAAGCCGCCGAAGTTTTCCATTCCGGCACCGAAATATACCTTTGAAACGAATTTACACGGCTTTCGGTACGATTACCAGCATCAAACTGTTACGATTTCCTATAAAGTAGCCCACGGCCTTCACGATGATATGACCGTGTCCTTTACGACCTTCCGGGTCTTGCTGGAAGGGCTGGGCGTCTGTATCCGAATGCAGAAGTGGTAGTTAACTTTGCCGCAGTTCCTGAGGGGATTGCGGCTCTTTTTTTGGAGGAATGTATGCACTGCGGGACGGATATTGTACAAATCAGCCGTATGGACGACTTGGTGCGGCGTCACGGCACGTCGCTGGGCCGTTTTTTTACGGAACAGGAACTGGCCTATTGCCAAAAAGGAACGTCGTGGCGGACGGAGTCCCTGGCCGGCATCTTTGCGGCCAAAGAGGCCCTGTTCAAGGCCTTGGGAACGGGCTTTCGCCAGGGAAAATGGACCGACGTCGAAGTCGTCCACGATGAACTGGGGGCGCCGCAGTACCGCCTTTACGGCGTCTACGCCGAGGCCGTACGGGAAAAGAGCTGCCAGCCGCCGTCCCTGTCCATCGCCCATGACGGCGACTATGCCGTCGCTTTTGTCGTCCTGTAAAGGGCGAAGAAGTCGATAACTTTTAGGAGTGAGAAGGGAGACTGCCATGAAGAAGATAAATACTGCCGCCCAGATGCGGCAAATGGATTATGAAGCCATGCACGGAAGTTACGCTATAGCGCCGGCCGTGCTGATGGAAAACGCCGGCCGCGCCGTCGCCGAACGAGCCGAGAAATGGATCGAAGGCTGGGACGGCAAGGACGTCGTCCTCTTTTGCGGCAAGGGCAATAACGGCGGCGACGGCTTCGTCATCGCCCGTTATATCTTAGCCGCCGGCGCCAGAGCCTATGTCTACATCTTAGGCCAAGAAGCCGATTACAGTGATGAAGCGCGGCAGCACCTGCATACCTTACAGGAATTGGCTGACGACGAAACGTGCCTGCTCCTGTCGGCACCGGAAAGCCCGGAAGACTGGCAGCTTTTGCGGAAACGGCTTCACGCCTCGTCCATCGTCATCGATGCCATGGTCGGCACAGGCTTTCACGGAAGCCTGCGCCAGCCCGTAGCAGCCATCGTCGCTGAAGTCAATGTGGCCTCTGCCGTCGGAGCCGTGACGGTCATTGCCGTCGACATGCCGACGGGCGTCAATGCCGATACGGGTGTTGTCAGCCATGGCGACGATGAAGAAGACGGCCCTCTCTTTGCCGACATGACGGTCACCTTCGGCGTCTTGAAACGGGGACTGTCCCTCTATCCCGGACGGGCCTGCGCCGGCCATATCGAAGTCGACTCCATCGGCATGCCGGGGCCGCTCCTCTACGGCGCCAACGACGATGCCGTCTATTTACTGCAGCAGTCGGACATCGCTGAAATCGTCGTGCCCCGCAGCCCCGACAGCCATAAGGGGAGTCACGGGACGATTGCCATCGTCACCGGCAGCAGCCAAATGGCAGGAGCAGCTCTCATGGCAGCTCACGGCGCCGTCCGCAGTGGTGCCGGAAAAGTCTTTCTCCGCGTACCCGGTAAGGTCGGGCCCTACTGCATCGGTGTCCAGCCGGAAGTCATGGTCAAGAGCGTCGGGACCGGCGACTGCTTTACGGCAGACGATGCCGAGTCCATCATCGCAGAAAGCAACCACTGGTCGGTCCTGGCCATGGGCCCGGGCATGGGCCGCGACGACGGGACGCGGGACTTTTTAAAGCGCGTCCTGGAACAGGTAACCTGCCCGGTCGTCCTCGATGCCGACGCCTTGAACCTCCTGGCCGGTGAAAAAGAATTCCTCTCGGCCATAGGCCACCGCCTCATCGTGACGCCCCACCTGGCGGAATTTTCCCGCCTCAGCGGTTTTTCTCTGGATGAGATTAAAGACGACCTCATCGGAAGAGCCCGGGCCTTTGCCGCCGACTGGAAGGTCAACCTGGTCCTCAAAGGGGCTCCGACCCTCATCGTATCGGCTAAGACGGGCAACGTCTACGTCAACCCGACGGGCAATGCCGGCATGGCCTGCGGCGGCATGGGTGATATCCTGACCGGGATGATCGCCGCCATGACGGCCCATCAGGGCATGAGCGACCTCTGCAGTGCTGCCTGTGCCGGCGTCTATCTCCACGGCGCTGCTGGCGATGCCTGCCGCAAAGACCGCGGCCCCTATGGATTTACGCCTATGGAAACGGCTGATGCCGTACCGAGCGTCTTAGCCGACCTCGAAAAAAATCTGGCCCTGCCCATTTTGCAGCAGCCCTTAATTGGAGGCAAGTAAGTTGAAGAAACGAAGATTTTTGTTATTTCCCTTAACCCTGTTACTGACCTTGATGCTCATTTTGGCCGGTTGTGCCAACAGCGTCACGTCTATGGCCTCGTCCGGAGCCAGTGCCGTTCAGTCCCTGACCGACTCCGATAAAGACCTGAAAATATCGGTCTTGAATGTCGGTCAGGCCGATGCCACCCTCATCCAGTATAAGGGTAAGAACATGCTCATCGATACGGGCGACGTCGACAGCCGCGATTCTTTAGTACAGCAGCTGAAGGCACGCAACGTAAAAGAACTCGATGCCGTCCTCATCACCCATCCCCACGGCGACCACATGGGCGGCATGGCGGCCTTGTTTAAAGCCTTTCCTATCAAACAGATTTACGATAACGGCCAGGTTGCCAATACGGTCATGTACCGCAACTATTTAAAGAACATCAAGGCCAAGCAGATCCCTTATAAGGTCTTGAAAAAGGGTGACAGCCTGACCCTCGGTGACGACGTCGTCTTTACGGTCCTCTCGCCGGGCACGATTTTCACCAAGGATAATACGACGGGTGTATCGGAAAGCGGCCTGACCAACGACAACTCCATCGTCTGCAAGATGACTTACGGCAAGTTCTCCATGCTGTTTACCGGCGACGCCCAGAAGGAAGTCGAAGACCAGCTCCTCAAAGAGGACATCAAGGCCGACATCCTGAAAGTCGGTCACCACGGCAGTAAGACCTCGTCATCCGATGCCTTCATCAAGGCCGTAGCCCCCCAGGCGGCGACCATTTCCTGCGGCGTCAATAATTCCTATAAATTCCCTCATGAACCGACCTTGAAGACCCTTCAGAAATACCATGTCGACGTCTATCGGACGGACCGCAACGGCGTCATTACCATTAAGACCGACGGTTCGTCGTACAGCATTGAAAAGGAGCATGAATAAGATGAAAAAAGAACTCATCGGCAGCATCGACCGCATTACGGAACAGACAGCCTATATCGTCTTGAATGATGATGAACATGAACTCCCATTTCCCGTCGAACTCCTGCCCGAAGGGGCCGATGAAGGCATGGCCTTCACCATCACCATCGAGCGGAACGAAGCGGAAGAACAGAAGTTAGCCGACGAAATCGCCGAGCTCCGCAACAGCCTGCAGCAGAATCAATGATCGAAGAGGCCCTTTGATAAGCGATAGAACTTATCAAAGGGCCTTTTTTTGATTTTCAGCAGAATGCATGAGTTGAGCCGTTTCATCACCGGAGACGGCTTTATTAAAACGTTATGAGGTTACCAAAGTGAAATGTATTCCCAATATGAAATATAAATTGACAAATATTGCATGAAATGAATAAATAAACGGGAAATGGATGAATATGTAAAATTACTCGGAGGTAAATCGTAAAAAGTTAGTAAATTCACAAATAAAAACGGCTTAATGAAGCCGATGTTTAAAAATAAAGAAATTTTTCACGAGGCACCTTATTTTGACAGGTTAAAAATAAAAATGTATAATCATTACAGTGAGTGTGGTGCGAAGGCAGGCAGCACTCGCCCGATAGAGCGGACAAACGATGTGATTCAAGGCAGTAAAAGAGAGGAAACTAGGACAACTCGCCAATGAACCCTTGAAGAATACGTTTCGACTCTCGCCCGTAATGGTGTAAGGCTCACAGAAACTCAATCTTAAATCGAAAAGGGGTTATTACTCATGAAATCCAAAGTATTAGCAGCTCTCGTAGCAACTATGGCCGTTGGTGCAACTTGTGCTTTCGCAGCGAACCCGTTTGTCGACGTTCCGTCCGACAGCTGGGCTTAC
>NZ_KQ958153.1:115716-131738 GCF_001546855.1 Megasphaera sp. MJR8396C
CATCACTCGTTACGAAGCCGCTGAAATGGTTGCTAAAGCCATGGCTCACATGGACAAAGCTTCTGTCGAACAGCGTGCCCTCATCAACAAATTGGCTGATGAATTCGCTGACGAACTCAACAACCTCGGCGTTCGCGTCAGCGCTCTCGAAAACCGCGTCGGCAACGTGAAACTGACCGGTGACGCTCGTGTTCGTTATCGCTACCAGAAAGACAGCAAAGAAAACGACAATTCTTGGGATTATCGTGTTCGTCTCCGTGCTAACGCCATGGTCAACGACAATACGAAGGTTACCTACGGTATCAGCACGGACAGCATCTCCTTTGCTGACAACAATGCAGCTAACGAAGGCGACAACATCTTTACTGACCTCGCTAAAGTCGACTACAGCTTCGGCAACAGCAAAGATTGGACCCTCAGCGTTGGCCGTACGGACAAATACGTCATCGGCGGTAACAACTCCTATGGTTACAACTACGGCGATATCTTCGACCGCGCTGAATTGAAGTACAGCGGCGACAGCTTCATGGCTACGGCTGGCTACGGTAAATTTAAGGCCGGCAAGATTGCAGGTTTTGACTACACCTATACAGATGCAAATGGTGATGAACAAACAGTTAGCCTCGCTGGTACCAAGACAGCTTATGGCGTTATCGAAGGCCGCTTCGGCAATGGCTCGGCTATTGGCGGTTACTACAACTCCTTCAACACCAGTGGCCATGACTACAACAATTATAAACGTGGCACTGAACTCGATTACCTCTGGGGCGCTTATGCAAGCCTCAACTTCAGCAAAGACTGGAACCTCCTCGCTAACTACGAACGCGTCAACTACAACAGCAATATCAACTCCACCGTTCGTGGCGACGAAGACTCGGCTACCGTTTGGATTGGCCGCCTGACCTACGGCAAAGCTGTCATGGCTACGCCGAAAACGTGGGACGCTTGGGTTGAATACATCAACGCTGAAGACGGTGCATTCATCGGCGGTTCCACCAACTCCTGGAGATTCGGTCAGATGGATAACATCGAATCCTGGGGCGCCGGTATTGACTACACCTTCGCCAAGAACGCTCAGTTCCAGGTTATGCAGTCCTTCGCTTCGAAACTCAAAGACAGCAACAGCGACAGCAAGGATCCGGAAGAACAGACGCGCGCTCAGTTCGTATTCGCATTCTAATCCTTCCTCATCAAGGAACTTACAAAGACCACTCAGAAATGGGTGGTCTTTTTTTGTGCGGCAGGTTCCGATGTAAAGAGCAAAAGTTAGTACATTCACAAACTGAAATAGCTTACTGAAGCCGATATTTAAAAATAAAGAGATTTTCCATAAGATACTTTGTTTTGACAGGTTACAATACAAAATGTATAATCATTACAATGAGTGTTGTACGAAGAAAGGCAGCACACTCCCCATAGAACAGACAAACCTTAAGGCCGTGAAAGCGAGGAAACCCGAACAAACCGACCATGAACCCTTGAACCTATGTTTTGACATTCACTGGTAACTGTGTAAGGCCTACAGAAACTTCATCTTGAATCGAATAGGAGGTTATGACTCATGAAATCCAAAGTATTAGCAGCGCTTACAGTAACCATGGCCGTTGGCGTAACTTGTGCTTTCGCGGCCAACCCCTTTGTCGACGTACCGTCCGATAGCTGGGCTTATAAATCGGTTGTAGAATTGGCCGACGCCGGCATCATCCAGGGGGTTGATGGGGAACACTTCCAGGGCCAGCGCAACATTA
This sequence comes from Megasphaera sp. MJR8396C, assembly GCF_001546855.1. Lineage (GTDB taxonomy): Bacteria > Bacillota > Negativicutes > Veillonellales > Megasphaeraceae > Megasphaera. Next base: position 117,465 of record NZ_KQ958153.1, read on the forward strand.
CTCGTTACGAAGCCGCTGAAATGGTTGCCAAAGCGATGGCTCACATGGATAAAGCCTCTGTCGAACAGCGTGCCCTCATCAACAAATTGGCCGATGAATTCGCCGATGAACTCAATAACCTCGGCGTTCGCGTCAGTACTCTCGAAAACCGCGTCGGTAACGTGAAACTGACCGGTGACGCCCGTTTTCGTTATCGGTATCAGAAAAACAACAAAGAAAATGATAAATCTTGGGATTATCGTATTCGCCTCCGCGCTAACGCACAGGTTAACGACCGCACGAAGGTTACTTACGGTATCAGCAGCGATTACCACTCCTTCGCGGATAATGGCGCCGCTGAAGATGAAAACGATATCCTGACCGATATCGCTAAAGTCGACTATAATTTTGGCGGCAAATCTTGGAACCTCAGCGTCGGCCGTACGGATAGATATGTCCTCGGCGGCAACAACGCCTATGGCTATAACTACGGCGATATCTTCGACCGCGCCGAATTGGCTTATAAAGGCGACAGCTTCAAGGCTGCGGCCGGTTACGGTAAATTCAAGAAGGGCAAACTTGCAGGGTCCGACACGGTTGAAGGGGCCAAGACGGGGTACGGTCTCATCGAAGGTTCCTTCGGCAACGGCACGGCCATCGGTACGTACTACAACTCCTTCCAGGACGCCAACCTCGATGATCTCTGGGGTGCTTATGCAAGCTTCCTCTTCGGCCGGGACTGGAAGCTTTTGGCTAACTACGAACGCGTCAGTTACGACAAGGCTATCTCCACGGCCCGCGGTAACGAAGATTCGGCCGGCGTTTGGATCGGCCGCTTGACTTACGGCAAGGCCGTCATGGCTACGCCCAAGACCTGGGATATTTGGGTTGAATACATCAATGCCCAGGACGGTGCCTATGCTGTAGGCGCTTTTGGTGCCACCAACTCTTGGCGGCGGATTGGCAAATTGGATAACCTCGAATCCTGGGGTGTCGGCATCGACTATACCTTTGCCAAAAATGCTCAGTTCCAGGTCGGACAGTCCTTCGCTTCGAAAGTGAAAGACGGCGACGGCAAAGATCCGGAAGAACTGACGCGGGCTCAGTTCGTATTCTTATTCTAATCCTTCTCCATCAAGAATCTTATAAAGACCACTCAGCCAGGAGTGGTCTTTTCTTTCGCCGTCAATGAGCGGCCATTCCACGCATCGGGTAGCCATGAAGAAAACGATATCCGTGATCATCGTGAGTCTTTTACAAGAGGGGAAGGGGGGCACCAAAAAACGCAGCAACATCGAAGTTGCTGCGTTTTTTATCTCACCCATTTGGAGGCTTGGCTGAGTGATGATGAACTGTCTTATAAGGCTTTCGGCAAGGTGAAGAACCAGATCTGGCTTTCTTGTTCTGCCGGAGCGTTTTTCTTGAGGCTGATCTTGACGTCATGAACCTTATTGTCCTTGTCGTAGATCATGGCCTTTTTGTCGCTGTCGTAGGTGTAGTCCGATACTTCCGGATCGGCGACGGCCGGGTCTTTGACATCGATGTCCATGCCGAAATCATTGTCGTTGACGACGGCGATGGTCTTGCGGTCCGGCAAGAGGGCCAGGCCTTCAGCCTTTTCGATGTTCCAGCCCTGAGCGCGAAGGTCGAGGACCAGTTCTTTCTTGGCCGGTACGATCTTGCCGTCCAGGCGGCCGTATTCGAGATCGCCGTTATCGGGGATGGGCGTTGCGCCGTTGAGGTCTACTTTGTAGATCAGGTTCTGCATTTCGCCGTGCTGTTTGCCCTGTTCGATCATCAGGAACTGGCCGTTTCCGATGGATGTGATATCGCCGATTTTTGCAGCGCCGGTGTTCTTATAGCCCGTGTCGACGGGATAGGCATACATCGTCGTTTCTTTCGTTACCGGGTCGAGTTCGACGATACGTGTGTATTTAGCCGTCTTGGCCGTTTTGCCGTCGACATCGAGGGGGCTTTGGATGAGGGCGAAGACGTGGCCCTTTTCATCGACCGTAACGCCTTCACTGCCGCGGTTGGGGACGCGGTCGGCTAAGATTTTGGGGAGGCCCATGCCGGGGCCGTATTTTTCAAGGATATTGCCTTTTTTATCGACTTTGGCAATGAAGGGACCGTATTCGTCGCTGATCCAGAAGTTGCCGTCCTTATCGAGGGAGATCCCTTCCGTGTCGAGGCCGTTGCGGTCGGTGCCGAGGTCCTTCATGTTGAAGTCCAGGGCGACTTCATTGGTCGAGCCTGTAAGTCCCGACGGAATCGGTTTGCCGCTGATGGGCTTGCCGTTTACTTTCAAGGGAATGGAAGAAATGATGTCGGCACGATGTTTGGCCGGATCGACTTTGATGATGCCGATGCTGGGCGTGAAGTTCGGCGTCGGGAAGAATTTCCCGGACATCTTTTTACCATTTTTGACGTACGTCGGGATGTCGCCGTTGGGACCGCGGTCGGTGATGGCATAAAATTCCATCGTGCCGTTGGCCTTGATGGATTTCAGGACCAGGGCCGAGCCGTAACCGGGGTTGATGTGATGGTTAAAGGCTTTTTCATTACCCTTATAGGGCAGCTGATAGGCGTCGGCGTGGACGATGTAGGCCGTCGGTTCGACGTCTTGGGCACTAATGCTGATGCTTCCCAGGGCGGTAAGGGTCAGTCCCAGGGCAAGCCAGCGTTTCCATTGTTTTTTCATAATATTCATGCACCTCCTGCATATTTCAATCCATTTTACCAAGGCGACATCAATCTTTTGTGATGAAAGGGTAAGGCCTGTGTAAAAACGGGAATGGTGTATAATAGGAGGAAGACAACGGAGAAGGAGACAAAATATGACGGAACAAGAATGGGAACAACTTTTACAAATCAAGACGGCTGGCCGCGACGACAGCCAGTCTGATGGGGAACATCACCCTTATGAACCGACGGATTACAGCGTCCTCGAACGCCTGGCCAACAGCGGCTATATCCGAAAAAAGGATACCCTCGTCGACTATGGCAGCGGCAAAGGACGGGTCAGTATCTTCATGACCTATCAGACCGGCTGCCGCTCTATCGGCATCGAATACGATGAACGGCTGTGGCAAAAAGCCATGGTCAATGCCAAGAGCGCTGCCGCCCGAAGCCGGGTGTCCTTCATCCTGGCCGATGCGGCGGAGTATGAACTGCCCGATGAAACGGACTGCTGCTTTTTCTTCAACCCCTTTGCCCTGCATACGCTGAAGCGGGTCTTGGGACAAATCTTCGATTCCCTCCAGCGTCGGCCGCGGCCCCTGCGCATCTTCTTTTACTATCCCTATGAAGACGTGGAAGACTTTCTCAACCACCATCTGCGCCTCATGGCCGAGGAATCCATCGACTGCGGCGACCTCTTTGACGGCGATGAAAAAGAAAAAATCCTCGTCTACAGCCTGCGAAGCTCTTTATAAGGTCCTTACGGCCGGGTCTGATTGCGAAGATAACGGGCCGCGCTGTGACGGAGGGTATCGAGTTCGTCGGACTGGATGTGATCGTCGCATAAGGGTAGGATCTCTTCCTGTAAGACGGCATCCGGTGCCGTTTTCAGCTTTGGCGGATCAAGCCAGGGCAGGGCTCGGTTGATCCTTTCCGGGATTTCTTTTTCCGGTTTGGCTGCCGGAATCCGGTTATAGGGGCAGCTGTTTTGGCAGGCGTCGCAGCCGACAATCCAGTTGCCCATGGCTTTTTCCGGGATATTCGGCGGCAGCTGGCTCTTACCGAAGGTATTCCAAAAAGAAACGCATTTCAAGGGATTCATGGTAAAGGGGGCCGACAGGGCGCAGGTCGGACAATGGTCCTGGCAGAGATGACATTGAGCTGCGCAGGGCTTTATATCGTGATGTTGGCGGAGTTCACAGGGCTGGTCGATGACGAAGCCTTCGAGCATGACGAAGGAACCGCGTTCGGTGTAGAGAAAATTATTTTTGCGGATAATGCCCAGTCCGGCCCTCATGGCCGCATGGCGAAGGCCGCCGATTTGAAGGTGCGAGCTCTTTTCGCCGCCGGCCCAGCGCAGTCCTTGGGCCGTCAGCCAGTCCGTAAAGGCATCTTTTTTACGGAGTTCCTTTTCAGGGAGGGCGGCTTGGGGTGCAAGAAAGAAGGCCTTGGCGTATTTCCCTTCCAGGGTTTCGGGCAGGCGGTGCCGACCGAGCCACCAGGTGCAGATGATGACCGATTTTGCCCAAGGAAACCGCTTTTTCGTAGCCATACCGGGTGCTATGCGTTCATAAAAGGGGCGGCTCGTCGGTTCTTTTGCCAGCCGCTCTTGGAAGCGTGCCTGGTACTCGTCCATCTCGTCGATGGGAATGATGCCGCAGTCATCGTAGCCGGCCAGTCGGGCCTGACGATAAATGGTGTCAGCCAGGGTAGACGTATTCATGAGGTACTCCTTTTGATAAAAAAATAAACCACTTGGTCTATTTATAGACTAAGCGGTCTATTTTGTCAATACTTGTATTGCATTTCCCCTGTATTTTCGGTATAGTAACAGCGGAGGAACGCGTTATGACAAAAGGTGAAGAAACGAAAGAAAAAATCATCCGCCAGGCTGCCGGCCTGTTTTGGGCAAAAGGCTATACGGCAACCGGGGTCCAGGATGTTTTGACGGCGGCCGGCGTGACCAAGGGCTCGTTCTATTTTTATTTCAAGAGCAAAAAAGACGTCGGCTTTGCCGCGGCCGACTTTTATGAAACACAGGTCTTGGGCATGATGGAAGGCTTTGCCGCCCGGGAAGGGACTTGGGAGTCCTTTATTCGCAGCGTCGTCTCGGTCATGATCGAAGAAGCCGAGGCCGGTCATTTTTATGGCTGCCCCTTTTCCGTATTGGGCATGGAAATCGCCTTTACGGAACCGGATCTGGCCAAGGCCTTTTTGCAGGGACTGGAAAAGATACGAGCCTTGTTTCAAAAGGTCCTGCTCCGGTCGGGCATCGCCGAAGGGCAGGCCGAATCGGCGTCGCGCTTCTTGATGACGGCCTATGAAGGGTATCTCCTGCAGTACCGCCTGAGTAAGGATATTCAGTGGCTGCGATCGATGCGGGACGATTTGGCGGGCATGAAGCTGTCAGCGTCCAGGCCATGAAAGGCTATGGGGAGACACCTTGTAAGGACGGCTGTCTCGCCAGTCGATAGGCGGGGGCTTTGGCGAGATGGGCGAGGCTTTTTTTTATGAAATGAAAATAAAAATCAAAAAATGTTAGAAAAGCAACGTACCTTCTAAGGGAAATCTGTTAGGATAAGATCATCAAGCGAGAGCTTAGACAAAGTTACGAGATTTCGTTAGGAGGTATTGGTATGTATAACGAATGGAAAGATAAAAAAGAACAGTTTAAAGTCGTCGATTTGCGTCAGGCCAAGGGCAATTTTTCCCAGGGTCTCTTCAAACAGGCCGATCAGGTGGAAGCCGGCAGCGGCCTGCACCTCATCCAGAGTTTTGAACCTTATCCGCTCTATGAAGCCATGACCGACCGGGGCTTTGAATATCATGTCGAAGAAGTACAGCCTCATGAATACCACATCTGGTTCTACCGCCGGGAAGCGAAGGCTGCGTCGGGCAAGAAGCCTTTCGGCCCGGCAGCGCTCTTGAATTTCCCCATCATCGATAAGAACCTGGGCCGCATTGCCGTCGAATTTTGGGATGAAACGTGGAACGACGAACGCCACTACCTGCCCTATGAAATGCGCCTCATGCTGTCGTTAGCTAATGCCGTCGGCGCCGGCCGCCATCGCCAGGCCGTGCGGGAACTGGTCAAAGCCTATATCCACGGCATCGATTCCCGGGCCCTCGATGACGTCTTCGAACTCATTGCCTGGAATCAGGGCATCGGCTTCTTCAGCTCTGAAATCGGCCCGTCGCCCTTGTTTGGCGCCTATAAACTGATCAAACAGGAAGAAGCAAAGGGGACCGACCGGGAATCCATCAAACACCTGCTGATGGAACAATTCGGTGAAAAGAATCAGCAAGTCAAAGTGCTGTAAGATACGTTATAAGAAGGATTGCGCAGAAAGGTCAGGCCGGCCTTAATGCAGCGATCCTTCTTTTTTGCTATAATAGAAAGCGTAGTATTGTAGTACAGAAAAGGAAGTGTTAACATGCTCCATCGCGATGCATTGATCAATCGTTTTTTGAAATACGTTTCTTTTGATACCCAGTCGGATGAAGAAAACGACGCCGTTTGCCCCAGTACGCCGGGACAGCTCGTCCTTTCCAAAGCCTTAGCCGACGAATTGAACGGCCTCGGCCTGACGGATGTATCTATCGACGACCATGGCTACGTCATGGCGACCCTCCCGGCCAACGGTGTCGACGGCCCCGTCGTCGGCTTCATTTCTCACGTTGATACCAGCCCCGATGCCTCGGGCAAGGACATTAAAGTCGTCCGCAAAGATAATTACGACGGCAAGGATATCGTCTTAAATGAAGAAAAGAACATCGTCTTTTCGACGGAAGCCTTTCCGGAAATCTTGAAATATAAGGGCCAGGACATCTTGTTCACCGACGGCACGACCCTCCTCGGTGCCGACGATAAGGCCGGCGTCACGGCCATCGTCAGCGCCGTCGAATATTTAATCCAGCATCCGGAAATCAAGCACGGCAAGATCCGCGTCGGCTTTACGCCGGATGAAGAAACGGGGCGCAGTGCCGCTTTGTTCGACGTTGAAAAATTCGGTGCTCACTTTGCCTATACCGTCGACGGCGGCGAATTGGGCGGTCTTGAATACGAAAACTTCAACGCTGCCAACTGGACCATTACCTTCCACGGCCGCAGCGTCCACACCGGCGATGCCAAGGGCAAGATGCGCAATGCCCTGACTATGGCTTCCGAATGGCAGCAGCTCCTGCCGGCCGGAGAAAAACCAGAATACACCGAAGGCCACGAAGGCTTCTTCCACGTCTACAAGGTCAACGGCGACGTCGAAACGTGCACCATGCACCTCCTCATCCGTGACCATGACCGGAAGCAGTTTGAACAGCGAAAAGCCTTCCTGCGGCAGATGGCAGCCCTCTTTACCGACAAGTACGGCCAGGGGACGGTAGACCTTGACGAACGGGATGTCTACTATAACATGCTGGAAAAAATCGAAGACGGCCACATGGATGTCGTCGACTTGGCCAAGACGGCCATGGAAGCCGTCGGCGTTACGCCCGAAGTGGCTCCCATCCGCGGCGGTACTGACGGGGCTCAGCTCTCCTTCCGCGGCTTGCCGTGCCCCAATCTCTTTACGGGCGGCGCCAACTTCCACGGCCGCTTCGAATACCTACCCATCGAATCGTTGGTCAAAGCCTGCGAAACGGTCGTTGAAATCGCCAAACGGGCCTATACGTTACAAAAATAGGAGGTACCATGAAAGAAATTACGAAAGAGCTCTTACAGGGCTTTCATCAAGCCTATGCGTCCGATAAGGGCGCCCAGGTCCTTCATTCGGCCCTGGCTAAGACCGATATGGCTGAGCTTGCCTACGTTCCGGCGGCGGGCGCCAAGTTAAAAGGCGCCTTTTCCGTCGAAGTCGTGACCCGGGGCATTACGGCCCAGCAGAAATCGGGTCGCTGCTGGCTCTTTGCGGCCCTCAATATCCTCCGGGAAAAGGTGGCTGAAACCTGCCATTTGGACCACTTCGAACTGTCGCAGAATTACCTCTCTTTTTATGATAAATTAGAAAAGGCCAACAACTTCCTGGACATGGTCATCGACAACGCCCAAGAACCAATCAAAGGCCAGCTCATGCAGTACGTCCTGCGCGGCATGACCGACGGAGGCTACTGGACGGAAGCCGTCGACCTCATCGAAAAATACGGCGTCGTCCCCAAACAGGTCCAGCCCGAATCGTACCAGTCGGATCATACGGACCGCTTCGTGGCCATGATGAACCGCCTCCTGCGAAAAGACGCCATGGAGCTGCGGGAATTGGTCCTTTCCGGAAAAGATCCCTATGCCCGGAAACAGGAAATGCTGGCTGAAATTTATAAGGCTGAATGCATTGCCTTTGGCCAGCCCGTCCAGACCTTTGACTTTGCCTATCGCGACAAGGACAAGGTCTACCACGAAGATCGGAATCTGACGCCTCAGGAATTTTACCAAAAGTACGTCGGTATGTCCCTTCGCGACTACGTGCCGGTCATCCACGAACCGACGCCGGATAAACCCCTCCATCGGCTTATCCAATTCCACGGCATTGAAAATATGTCCGATTCCGATATGAAGGCCCTCCACCTGTCCCAGGAAGAGCTGGAAGAACTGTGCATCAAGCAGCTCAAAGCCGGCCAGGCCGTATGGTTTGCCTGCGATGCCGGAGCCTTCGGCGCTCGAAAGGACGGCGTCTGGGATCCGGACTCCGTCCAATATGAAGCCTTATTGGGTGGTTTTTCGACGGATATGCCCAAGGGCGAACGCCTGCAGTACGGCAGCAGTTCGGCGACGCATGCCATGCTGCTTACGGGCGTCCACTTCGATGCTGACGGCAAGGCCGACCGCTGGAAAATCGAAAATTCCTGGGGAAAAGACGTCGGCGATCAGGGCTACTTCGTCTGCTCGGCGAAGTATTTTAAAGAATACGTCTATGAAGCCGTCATCGACGGCCGTCACTTCAGCCCCGAACAGGCCGCCATGCTGAAAACGGAACCGGTCGTCATCAACGCTTGGGACGAAGACGCCTAGACCGATGTATACTTTTGATCAAAAAACGTATGACTGCCCCTTTGACTGCTTTATCAGCATCATCAAGGGCAAGTGGCGGACATCGCTGCTCTTGGCCTTAGCCGACGGGCCCTTGTTCTTTGCCCAGCTTCAGCGCCAGATGCCGGGCATCAGCGCCAAGGTGCTGGCCGAAAACCTGCATGTCTTTGAGCGCAATGGATTGGTTCGCCGACAAGTCTACGACAGGGTGCCGCCGGCCGTCGAGTACGGCCTGACCGACCGCGGCAATAAATTAATTTCTATCATGGAATCCATCAACGGCTGGATGGACGACGTATAACAAAAAAGGACTGCCTTTGATGACAGTCCTTTTTGCTTAAAACATCGTATTGTCGTTGGCGGCTTTTTCCGGGATATCCTGGATGACGTCCCAATGTTCGACGATCTTTCCGTCTTTGATGCGGAAGATGTCGACGGCAGCCTGGCCGCGGTCCTTTTTATCGAGCTTGATGTGGTTGTGGATGAAGACCAGATCGCCGTCGGCGCCGATGTGTTTGACGACGGCCGTGCTGTTCGGATAGGCTTTTAAGAAGTCTGTGACGCCGTTTTTAAAGGCTGCTTTGCCGTCGGCAAATTCCGGGCTGTGCTGTTTGTAATCGGCACCGACCATACTGTCGATGACGGCCGTGTTGTGCTTATTAAAGACTTCGTTCCAAAAGTATTCCGTCATGGCCTTATTGCTCTTAAAGGCCGGAATGCCGGCGGCCAGGGACGAACTTAAGGGCAGGCAGGAAAGGGCTGCCAGGGACAACGATAAGACAATGGCTTTTTTATTCATACTATGACCTCCTAATTTTGATTATGTTTATTATAATTTACTTTTTGACCTGGCGAAAGAGGGCACTTTGGGGTCAGGTCCTTACGTCGGGGTAACCTTGGATCATGTAGGGAAAGGGAGGAGAAAGATGGCTTTTTCAATCGTTCACGGCGATATCGTCACCATGGATACCGACGCTATCGTCAATGCGGCTAATTCTCAGTTACTCGCCGGAAGCGGCGTCTGTGGGGCTATTTTTCGCGCCGCCGGAGAAAGGGCAGGGGAGCTTCAGGCCGAATGCCTGGCGAAAGCCCCTTGTCCGACGGGGCAGTCGGTTTTAACGGACAGTTACGGCCTGAAGGCCAAATACATCATCCATACCGTCGGGCCCGTCTGGCAGGGCGGGACGCAAGGCGAGAAGGACCTGCTCTACAGCTGTTACCGGACGGCCTTAGACCTTGCCGCCGACGCGCAGTGTAAGTCCATCGCCTTTCCCCTCATTTCCGCAGGGATTTTCGGCTATCCCAAAGAGGAAGCACTGGCCGTGGCCCGTCAGGCCGTGACTGACTTTTTAGCGCAGGGGGATATGGACGTTCGCTTAGTGCTCTATCCCTGACCGGAGGCCTGCGGAAGCCTTCTTTCTGCGGTCGATACCAGCGGGATAACTCGTGGCGGAAAATGCCGTTTTTAGCTTGTGCCTTTGGTCTGTTTGCTATAAAATGAAATTAATAGTGAAACTATAATTATGGGAAGTGGGACACTCTATGAATCGAACGATGCTTGCTAATTTGATGAAGCCTTTGACACTGGTGCTGCTGGTCGCCATCTGTCTTTCCATTCACTGGTTCATTCCGTCTTTTTACAGCACCTTGTGGCAGCTGACGGTACAGCACGATATTCCGGGCCTGACCGATTATATTTCTTCCTTCGGCAGTGTCGCCGTGTTTATCATGATCTTGCTCATCGTTCTGACCAATATGACCGGTCTGCCGTCGGTCCAATTCGTCACCGTCAACGGCATCCTCTTCGGCCTCGTGCCGGGAATTCTCATTTCCTGGGCCGGCCAGGTCATCGGCAACGTACTGGCCTTCATCATCATGCGCTACGTCTTTCGCCATAAGGCCCAGGCCTTAGTCGATAAGAGCCGCTGGCTGTCAAAGCTCAACGGGCAAATCGACTGTAAATTGGTCTTCTTCTTTCGGGCCATTCCTTATTCTCCCAACTTCGTGGTCACGGCCTTTGCCGCCTTAAGCCGCATCAGCTTTGCCGAACACGGCGCAGCTACCATGGGCGGGAAAATCCTCGCCGTCTGTATGGAAGTCTGGTTGGGATACGACCTCATTCATTTTAATCCTCACAGCCTGATAGCCGTCTGTCTGATGGTCTGTCTCTTGGCGGTCCTGCTCTTTGGCAGCCGCCGCTGGATGCAACATAGAAGCAATGTAAAATGATATACATGAACAGGAGGTATTTTTTATGGGCTTAATTAAGGCGGCCATCGGTGCCGCAGGCGGTGTACTGGGCGACCAGTGGAAAGAGTTCTTTTACTGCGACAGCCTGAACGAAACGATCTTGATGGCCAAGGGCCAAAAGCGAATCAGCCGGTTCGGCCGCAGCAGCAACACGTCCGGTGAGGACAACATCATTTCCAACGGCTCGCGCATCGCCGTCAACGACGGCCAGTGCATGATGATCGTCGAGTCGGGGAAGGTCGTCGAAGTCTGTGCCGAATCGGGGGAATATACCTACGATACGTCGACGGAACCGTCCATCTTTTCCGGCGACTATGCCGGTGACTTAGGCGAAATGCTGCACCAGGTCCTCCAGCAGATGAAGGAGCGTTTTACCTTTGGCGGCGATGCCGGGAAAGACCAGCGGGTCTATTATTTCAACTTAAAAGAAATCATCGGCAATAAGTACGGCACGCCCAGTGAAGTACCTTTTAAGACCTATGACGATACGACGGGTCTGGCCCTCTTGGTGCGCCTGCGCTGCTTTGGCGAGTACAGCTATCATATCGTAAACCCCATCTTATTCTATACCAACGTCGCCGGCAATGAAGCTGATTTTTATGACCGCGGCCGCCTGGACAGCCAGCTGAAGTCGGAACTGCTCACGGCCCTTCAACCGGCCTTTGCCAAACTGTCGGCCCTGCGCATCGATTATTCCCAGCTTCCGGGTCATACGGAAGAACTGACCAAGGCCTTAAACGACGTCTTGTCGCCGAAGTGGCGCGATTTGCGAGGCATTGAAATCGTCTCCATCGGGATGAACAGCGTCAAGGCCAATGAAGAAGACGAAGAAAAGATCCAGAAAGCCCAGATGGGCATGACCATGGGGCGCCCCGATATCGGGTTGGGGACCTTGGTCGACGCTACGGCCGATTCCATGCGGACCGCGGCCGGCAACGAAGGCGCTATGGGCGCTGCCATGGGCTACATGGGCATGAATATGGCCGGTCAGGCCGGCGCCGGCCTGGCACAGGAACTGGCGGCCCGTCAACAGGCGCAGCAAACGTCGCCGTCACCGGTTCCGCCGGCAAGTGCTCCGGCACCCGAAGATGGCTGGACTTGTTCCTGCGGTCAAACCGGCAATACGGGAAAATTCTGCATGAACTGTGGAAAACCGAAACCGGAACCCATCGCAGCCTGGACCTGCCCGTCCTGTGGCCACAGCGGCAACGAAGGAAAGTTCTGCACCAACTGCGGTCAGCCGAAACCGGCGTCTTCCGATTGGACCTGCCCGTCGTGCGGTACGGCCAACACGGGGAAATTCTGCATGAACTGCGGAACGAAGAAGCCTGAAGGATGAGGTGATTCCCATGGCGGATACGTCAGTCAGTTATAAATGCCCTCATTGCGGGGCGCCCATTCAATTTAAGCCTGAAGCGCAGACCGTCACCTGCGATTACTGCGGCACGAAATTCGACGTCGCCGTATTGGAAGGTCTGTACGCCAAAAAGGAACAGTTGGCCGCCGAAGCCGATGCGGCCCGACAGGCCAAGTGGCAGACCGACAAGGCCGGCAACGAGTGGAGCGACGAGGAAGCGGCCCGGCTGAAGGGCTATACCTGCTCGTCCTGCGGGGCGGAAATCGTCTGCGACGAAAATACGATGGCTACGGAGTGCTGTTACTGTGGCAACCCGACCCTCATTCCCAGCCGCTTTTCCGGCATGTTGCGGCCCGATTTCATCATTCCCTTTAAAAAGACGAAAGACGAAGCCGTGGCCGCCTTGAAACGATTTTATCGGGGCCACTGGCTGCTTCCCAAGGCCTTTACGGTGAACAACCGCATCGAAGACGTCCAGCCGATGTACGTCCCGTTTTGGCTGTTCAATGCCAAGGTCACGGCGTCGGCCTCCTTTCGGGCCGAAGACGATTCGTATCTCGAGATGGAAGATGAACGCATCGTAGAAACCCGGGTCTATCAGTGCAACCGGACCGGTCAGCTGACCTTCCATCGGATTCCCGTCGACGGCAGCAAGAAAATCAATGACCTCTATATGGAGAGTATCGAGCCCTTCGATTACAGTGAAATCGTGCCTTTTAATTCGGCTTACTTTGCCGGCTGCTTGGCCGATAAGTACGACGTCGATGCCGAATCTGCCGTGCCCCGGGCCGATGCCCGCTTGGAGAAAAGCTCTTTCAACCTCCTCAGCAATACCGTCGTCAATCATCAGCGCCGCTTCATGGAAGGAGGCTTCGTCCATAAGGATGAAGACTCGGTGGAATACGCCATGGCGCCGGTATGGATCTTGACGACGCGCTATCAGGACAAACCCTACACCTTTATGATGAATGGCCAGACGGGCCGCTTCGTCGGATCCCTGCCTTACGATAAGGTGAAATCCTATTGGGCCTTTCTGATTGCCATGCTGGTTACCCTGCCGGTGTTCTATCTGATTGTCCACTCCATCATGGGCAGTAAGCCGTGGCCGATATAAGGGGGGAGTCTTGTGTTGAAAACTATCATGCGGACGGCTCTCTTCGTCCTGTCCTTTTTGATTCTCATGGGGACGGCCCTGGCGGCAGAAGGGGTTCCCAACGTCGTCGATCAAGCCGGCGTCCTTACGAAATCGCAGCAAAGCCAACTGGAGAGGGCGTTAAAGAACGTCAACTTTACCTACGATGTGCGCCTGGCCGTCTACATCGTGCCATCGACTCACGGCATGAAGATCGGTGACTATGCCGACCACGTCCTTGATGAACAGTACGGCGACGGGAAAAACGGTAATATGGTCTTCGTGGTAGCGATGGACCAGCGCCAGTGGTATATCGTGACCGACCGGACGATGCGCGACAAGATCAGCGACACCGACGGGCTGAAGCATATCGAAGATGCCGTCCTGCCCCTTCTGAAGAAGGGCCATTACATGGAGGCCTTTGAAGAGTATGCCCATTCATCGGGACAGCTCCTGGCTTACTATAACGATCAGGGCAAGGCTTATGATAAGTCCGATGCCTTTCAATGGCTGAATTTGGCGACGGCTGCTGTTTTGGCCGCGCTGGCTGCCATGATTTTCCGCAGCTACCTCATCATGAGGATGAGCAACGTCAAGCGGGCCACGGCTGCCGATACGTACTTTGATTCGCACAGCTTCCATCTGTCCGAGCAGACCGATACCTTCTTATTCCTCACGGTACAGCGCATTCCCAAAGTTCGTCCTCGCGATGACGATGACGGCGGACCGGGAAGCTTCAATTTGGGAGGCGGCGGAGGCGGCCATGGCGGCCGCGGCGGCTCCTTTTAATCAGAACTTTTATAGATGAAGAAAATCCCTGTCACGATAGACTGATATGCTCCCCTTTAGGTAGACATGAGA
>NZ_KQ958154.1 GCF_001546855.1 Megasphaera sp. MJR8396C
TTGAGTGTCTACTTGACGGGTAGCAGTTCAACGGCAGGGAGCCTTTTTCATTATCTGCTTTCTATTATCCTAAGAGATCCTGTTCTTCCGTATGGCGCTTGAACCAGGCCTGGGCATAGGTGCAGCTGGTCGCCGTCTTCTTATTGCGCTTGCGGATTTCATCGGCAGCGGCTTTGACCAATTTTCCCGCAGCCCCCTGGCCGCGCAGGCTGTCGTCGACGAAGGTATGGACGATGTCGTAGTTGCCGTCCTCACGCTGGATGAAGTCGACTTCCCCGACGACCTTGCCCTGTTCATTTTCAATCCAAATCTTATTGTCACTGTACTGTAATTCCATGTTAAAACACTCCTTTCAAAAAGGGATGATCCACACATGCCTTTACCAGTTCATGGTCACTTCGATGATCTGCCCGTTGCGAATGGAACGGCTGCGGCGAAAGGCCGCCATATACTCCTCGACGGGGAGGTTCGGATTTTCATAGACTAAGAGAAAATTCCGGATGAACTGGGCATGGGTAAAGACTAAGATAAATTCTTCCGGGCGTCGCTTCAAGAGGGCCAGGGTTCGCTCAATGCGGTCGATGAGCTGCCGATAACTTTCGGCCCCTTCGCCATCGACGTAGTCGGGATCGAGGTTACGCCAATAGTCGATGACTCTGGGTCGCCGCTGAGCCGATGTCGTCCCGACACAAGTAGCCGGCGCCAGATAGACAAATTCATGGACGACATCCCAAATCCCCGTCGCTGCATCGGGAAATCGTCCGATGGTATACATGGCCGTCTGCTGTGCCCGAAGATACGGCGAGGTCACGATGAGATCCGGCTGTTTCGGTATTTGCAGGGCCAAGGCCTGGGCCTGTTTCAACCCCAATTCGGACAGGGGAATACTTTTATGATCGTCCGTCGCTTCACCGGCATTGGCAATGCTTTCGCCATGGCGGATGAGCCATATCTTCTTCATAGTAACCACCTGCTTTCTGTCTTATTGTATCATAAACGATACGTGTTTTGGAAGGAAAAGGATTCCCATGCAAAACGAAGGCTGCCGGAGCAGCCTTCGCCTTGGGGTATGTATATGGTTTTTGAGCGTGTATCTATAGATTGAGCAGATCTATAGTCGTGCAAACGTTATTTGTCGGCCAATTCTTTGTATACTTCGTATTTCTTAGCAGCAAATTCTTCGGCCTTGGCAAAGAGTTCTTCAGCAATATCCGGGAAGGTACGCGTGAGCGCTGCGTATCTCGTTTCGCCGAGGAGGTAATCGCGGAAGGACTGGGTCGGTTCCTTGGAATCGAGGATGAACGGATTCTTTCCTTCTTCCTTGAGGAGCGGGTTGTAGCGGTAGAGGTGCCAGTAACCGGCTTCTACGGCGCGTTTCATTTCGTTCTGTGCGTTGCCCATGCCGCCCTTGATACCGTGGTTGATGCACGGTGCGTAAGCGATGACGATGGACGGACCGTTGTAAGCTTCCGCTTCTTTAACGGCTTTGATGAGCTGGTTCGCGTCGGCACCAAGAGCAACCTGAGCGATGTAGATATGGCCATAGGTCATGAGCAGACGGCCCAAATCTTTCTTGTTGAACTTGCGGCCCGAAGCTGCGAACTGAGCGACGGCACCGATCGGCGTAGCCTTGGAGGACTGACCACCCGTATTGGAGTAAACTTCCGTGTCGACGAGCATGATGTTGACGTTGGCATTGGTAGCCATGACATGGTCCAAACCGCCGTAACCGATGTCATAAGCCCAGCCGTCGCCGCCGTACATCCAGATCGTCTTCTTGATGACGTGTTCTTTATGAGCCAGGATGTCTTTCTGAAGATCGGCTGCCTGACCGGTCAATTTCGCGGCCATCAATTCTTTGAGGTACGTCCGGCTGATGCCTTCTGTAACTTCGCCTTCGTTAGCGACGCCGATGGAATCGAGCCAAGCCTGGATGGCATCGTGGAGAGCGCCTTCCGTCAAGGGCAGGAGTTCTTCCGATTTCATGATGATGGCTTCACGCTGCTGATCCATGGAGAGGGACATACCGAGGGCAAATTCGGCGTTATCTTCAAAGACCGAGTTCGACCAAGCCGGACCGAAGCCTTCGTGGTTCGTCGTGTACGGAATGCTCGGCATAGCAGAGCCCCAAGCCTGGGTACAACCCGTCGCATTGGCAACGATCATACGCGATCCAAAGAGCTGCGTCAAAAGTTTCATGTAAGACGTTTCAGTACAGCCGGCGCAGGCACCATTGAACTCGAGGAGCGGCTGGTTGAACTGGCTGCCTTTAACGGAGAATTTATCGAGGCCCGTTTCTTTTACCGATAAGGTGAGGGCATAATCAAAGTTTTCACTTTCATGACGCTGGGTATCGAGGGGTTTCATGGTCAGAGCCTGAGCCGGGCAAGCGTTAGCACAAGCGCTGCAGCTGTAGCAGTCGAGCGGCGAAACCTGAATGCGGAATTCATAATTTTCGAGGCCTTTGCCGATGGCTTTTTTGGTCTTGAAGCTTTCCGGGCTGTTGGCTTTTTCTTCAGCCGTCAAGAGGTACGGACGGATGACAGCATGCGGGCAGACCAGGGCGCAGCGGTTACACTGAACGCACTTGTCGACATCCCATTCAGGAACCTTGGAAGCGACACCGCGTTTTTCATACTGCGTCGTGCCCAACGGATAGGAGCCGTCAGCGTAAGGAACGAATTCGCTGACCGGAATCGAATCGCCAATCTGTAAGTTCGACGGTTCAACGACGTTCTTAATGAAGTCAGGAATATTTCTCGTATCTTCGACGACCGGATCGGACGGGAGATCTTTCCATTCCGGCAGAACTTCGACTTCGACGAGGTCGGAAATGCCGCGGTCGACAGCTGCCTGGTTCATGGAGATGACCTGTTCGCCTTTTGCCAGGTAAGTCTTCGCAATGGCGTCTTTCATATGTTTTACAGCATCATCGATCGGCATGATGTTCGCCAGTTTGAAGAAGGCTGCCTGGAGGACCGTATTGGTACGGTTGCTGCCGAGGCCGATTTCTTCAGCGATCTTGGTAGCGTTGATGATGTAGAATTTAACGTGGTTAGCAGCTAACTGGCGTTTAACCTTGTTGCTCAGGTGGCTGGCAACTTCCGATTTATCCCAGTTGCAGTTGAGCAGGAAGATACCGCCTTCTTTGATTTCACTGACGATGTCATAGGTATCCATGTAAGCCTGTTTATGACAAGCCAGGAAGTCGGCTGCTTTTACGTAGTATGTAGCCCGGATCGGGTTGGTGCCAAAGCGCAGGTGAGATTTGGTAACGCCGCCGGATTTCTTGGTATCGTATTCAAAGTAAGCCTGGACGTACATATCGGTGTTGTCGCCGATGATCTTGATGGAGTTCTTGTTAGCGCCGACCGTACCGTCAGAACCGAAGCCCCAGAACTTACAGCTGATCGTGCCTTCCGTGTCAACGGCAATGGGGATATCCGGCATGGACAGATGGGTTACGTCATCGATGATGCCCAAGGTGAAGTGGTTCTTCGGCTGGAGGGCTTCCATATTGTTGAATACGGCGTGGATCGATGCCGGCGGAACGTCTTTCGACGACAGGCCATAGCGACAGGCCAAAACGGTAACGTCCTGTTTGATGTGGGATACAGCAGCGCAGACGTCTTCGTAAAGCGGTTCGCCCAAGGCGCCCGGTTCTTTCGTGCGGTCCATAACGGTGATCGTGCGAACCGTATCCGGCATAGCTTTCATGAAGTGTTCGAGGGAGAACGGACGATAAAGACGTACCTGGAGGAAGCCGACTTTCTTGCCGTCTTTGCTGAGTTTATCAATCGTTTCCTGGATAGCACCGGTAACGGAGCCCATAGCAACGACGACGTGTTCAGCATCGGGAGCGCCGTAGTAATCGAAGAGGTGGTACGGACGGCCGGTCAATTCGCCGATCTGATCCATGTAGTCCTGAACGATGTAAGGCAGGCGCTGGTACCAGATATTGTTTGCTTCGCGGGACTGGAAGAACATATCCGGGTTGGTAACCGTACTGCGCATAACCGGATGTTCCGGATTGAGGCCCGTGTGTTTGAAATCATAGAGCGCTTTGCGGTCGATCAATTTGCCTAATTCTTCGGCCGGCAGCATTTTAATCTTTTGAATTTCGTGAGACGTCCGGAAACCATCGAAGAAGTGCATGAACGGTACGCGGCCTTTAATCGTAGCCAAGTGAGCGACAGCAGCGAGGTCAGCACATTCCTGAACGCTGGCGCTGCAGAGCATAGCCCAGCCGGTGTTACGACAGCCCATAACGTCAGAGTGGTCGCCGAAGATGGACATGGTGTGCGTCCCTACCGTACGAGCTGCGATGTGCAGGACGATCGGTTTCAATTCGCCAGCCAGACGGTGCATGACCGGGATCATCAGCATGAGGCCCTGAGAAGCCGTGAAGGATGTACAGAGACTGCCCGTTTCGGAAGCGCCGTGAGCGGCACCGATAGCACCGGCTTCAGACTGCATTTCAACCAACTTAACGGTCTGGCCGAATAAGTTCTTACGGCCGTTGGCTGCCCATACGTCAACGTGTTCAGCCATCGGAGACGACGGGGTGATCGGGTAAATAGTTGCGACTTCGGTAAAGTTATAGGCCACGTGGGACGCAGCTTCGTTACCATCCAAAGTTTTTACAATTTGCTTAATCATAAAGTACACTTCCTTTTCTGAATGAACAAAATTTAATCCGGACTCGTATAACGTTTAACGTTTCTATGCTTTTAGTATAGTCGCTGCAGGTATAAAAGTCAAGCATAGTGTTAATGCTATTTTATCATCGATAAGCGCATAGTTATACGTTTTACGTAAACGATACGTAAATAATTGAAATTGTGAGTCCACTCCGACGATCTGCCGCAGCAGGCATGTTTATGCCAAAAAAGAGGACTTTTTGTGAAAATTATATCACAAAAAGTCCTCTCTCAGTAGATATGTGGTTTTTGTCGATTTACAAAGAAGTACTGTTGAACGCCATTAGTACCAACGAGTCATAGGCAGGTCATTCTTGCTGCCCTTGGTCATCAGGATCTGATGGAGATCGATGTTGCCAATGTAGAAGGAGACGGCGCAGCCGCAGAGATAAAGATCCCACATGCGGGCAAATTCTTCGCCTCTGGCAGCGATGACTTCGTCGCGAACCTTCTGGAAGTTATTGAACCAGCACATCAGCGTCTTGTAATAATGACGGCGCAGGCTTTCGACGTCGATGACCTGGAAGTCGTTATCATAAGCCAGGCTTACGATTTCGCGGAGCGACGGCAAGGTTCCGCCCGGGAAGATGTACTTGCGCATCCACGGGTTGCCGATGCTTTCGTCATGGCCGCTGATGTAGTGGAGCAGGAACATGCCGCCGTCTTTTAAGAGATGGCTGGCCGTTTCCATATATAAAGGATAGTTGGAACGACCGACGTGTTCCAGCATGCCGACGCTGACGATGCGGTCGTACTGGCGGCCTTCGGCAACGAGATCGCGGTAGTCGACGAGATCGATCTGAACCTTATCCTGAAGGTCCAGGGCTTCAATCCGTTCCTGGCCCTTCTTCCACTGTTCCTTACTCAGCGTGCAGCCATAGCCTTTGATGCCGTATTTCTTAGCAGCTTCGATGAGGAGGTAGCCCCAGCCGCAGCCGATATCGAGGAGGGTCATTCCTTCTTCCAGGGCCAGTTTTTCCAAAATATAATGGACTTTATTGTGCTGAGCCTGTTCCAAGGTATCGTCGTCCTTTTTAAAGTAGGCGCAGGAATAGCTCATGGACGGATCGAGCCATTTGGCATAGAAATCGTTGCCCAGATCATAGTGCGACGAAACCTGCTGCTTCTGAGCAGCCTTCGATTCCGACGGATAGAGCAGGCGCTTAAAGAAGGATTTATCCAGCGAGAACTGGCTGTTCTGCGACAAGAGGCAGCGCAGGGCCGTAAACAAATCGCCTTCGATTTCAACGTCTTTGCGCATATAAGCTTCACCGAGAGCCAGTGACGTCGAGGCCAAAAGCTCTTTCTTGGGGATGTCTTTGTTGATGATGATATTGAACAAGGGCTGACCTTCACCAATGGTGTAGGTCTTATCGTGAAGTCGTACGGTAAAACAATCTCTATCGAAGCGACGTAAATAATGAACTAGAAAATTATCTAAGATATTCATAGATACTCCCCTCTCTGTTATGAAATAGTTTCTGTCCGGGCGATGCCGCAGACGACGTTTTCAAGAATCATCATCGTCGTCACGGCACCGACACCGCCCGGAACGGGCGTGATGGATCCGGCAAAAAGAGCGGCGTCTTCAAAGGCGACGTCGCCTACGGTCTTGCCTTCGACGCGGTTGATGCCGACGTCGATGACGACAGCGCCGGGTTTTATCATATCGCCGGTAACGAGGCCTGCCCGACCGGCCGCTGCCATGATGACATCGGCCCTTTGGCAGACGGCCTTGAGATCCTTCGTCCGGCTGTGACAGACCGTTACCGTCGCATTCTGCTGCAGGCAAAGCTGTGAAAGCGGTTTGCCGACGACGGTGCTGCGGCCGATGATGACCACTTCTTTGCCACTTAACGAAAGATGGTAATAGTCAAGGATGGCCATGACGGCTCGCGGCGTACAGGGAACGAACCCCGGTCGTCCCGTACACAGGCGGGCGATATTGGCATCGGTCAGGCCGTCAACGTCTTTCGACGGGTCGATGCGATTGATGATGCGCTGACTGTCAAAGGATTCGGGCAGCGGCATCATCAATAAGATGCCAAAGACCGACACATCGTCATTGAGCCTGTCGATGAGGGCCAAAAGATCTGCTTCACCGATATTTGCCTCTTGGCGATAGATAGCGGCCTTTAAGCCGACGGAGCGGGCCGTCTTTTGCATCGACGCCGCGTACATGGCCGACGGTGCATCGTCGCCGACGACGACGATAGACAGTTCGGGCTCTATTCCCCGTTTCTCCCGAACCTCCTGTATCTGTTGAACAATGCGCTGACGATGAAAGGCCGCCACGTCTTTCCCATTGAGTAATTGCATGATATTCCCCCTATGTAGCCTATGATGATGCCTCCGGTCAGCGCTTGAAAGTGACCGTGACGTCACTTCCGGAAGGCGCATAACTGCCGGGCCGCGGGTCCTGCTGGACGGCATCGCCCATTCCCTTGGGCACAAAGCCAAGGCCGGCTTCATTGAGCCAGTCATTGACTTCCCTCGTACTCCAGCCGATAAACGACGGGATGAGGACTCCGTCTTCGGTCTGATGGACAGGCGGTATCACTCTCGGCGGTGCCGTAACTACGGGAGCCGAAGGTTTAAGACCCGTATCCGAAGTCGGCCTCAGGCCCTTCATGCGGACGATTTCCGTCATCAAGTCCTTAAAGACCGGCGCGGCGACCTGAGCCCCGTAATAGGAGCCGCTCGGCGCATCGACGACGATCAAGACTAAGAACTGCGGATCTTCCAAGGGACCAAAGCCGATGAAGGAACCGACGTACTGCCCTTCGGCATAACCCGTGCTGTCGGCCGTTTTCTTCTGGGCCGTCCCGGTCTTACCGGCGAAGGTATAGCCTTCAATTTTTGCATTTTGACCGCCGCCGGAAGAAATTTCTTCTCCCATAAATTTACTGATTATTTCTGCCGTTTCCGGCTTAATCGGCTGACCGACTTCAACGGGTTCTCTCTTTTCATAAACCGATCCGTCGGGATTGTCGATTTCCTTTACGATGAAAGGCTTCATCATATGGCCGTCGTTGGCAATGGCACTGAAAGCCTGGACCATTTGCAGGGGCGTAACGGCAATGCCCTGGCCGATCCCCATCGAAGCCGTATCGACGATAGACATGGTACTCGGCGAAAACAGGATGCCCTCCTGTTCCCCCGGAAGTTCGATACCCGTAATCGAGCCGAAGCCGAAACGATGAGCATATTCGGTCAATAATTTTCCCCCTGCCGTTTCGGCAATGTGGACCATACCGGTATTAATGGAGTACATGATGATTTCCCGAAGAGTGACCTTACCCATCCCCTTCTCATCCCAGTTCTGCAGCGTCCGGTCGGCTACCTGAATCGTGCCCGTATCGTTGTAGACGTCGCTGACGCGCCATTTTCCCGAATCGAGAGCCGACGCTGCCACCAATGGCTTAAAGGTCGATCCCGGTTCATAGACGTTGACCACAGCCCGATTCCGATACGATTCTTTATCGCCCTTGCCATAATTATTTAAATCGTAAGTCGGACGGCTGGCCATGGCCAAAATTTCACCGGTCTTAGGATTCATGACGATGATGGCAGCCCCTTCCGGCTTATTACGGTCCATAATGCCGTCCAGTTCTTTTTCGGCAAGATACTGGATGGTACTGTCGAGGGTCAGGCTGACCGACCGTTCTTTATCGGGCAGGAATTTTTTAAGGGCCGAGTCAAAGACCGGAATGTTGTTACTGTCGGTCTGAAGGCGGAAGGTCTGCTTGTTGCCGCGGATTTCATCATCAAGCATCATTTCGATGCCATCGAGACCGCGGTCATTGTCACCGACAAAGCCGATGACCTGAGCCGCCATGGTGCCATTAGGATAAAAACGGCGGTTTTCATCGCGAAAGACGAGACCGTGCAGTTTTTCGCTCTTAATGACGCCTTCCACGGCTTCGTATTTATCGTGGTCCATCTGGCGGTCGAGCCAGACAAAGGCCGTGTCTTCCTTAAGGCGCCGCAGTATTTCGTCCTGAGAAATACGAAGATACGGTGCCAAAAGCTGAGCCACCTTTTCCGGCGGTTCATTGAGCATGGTCGGGTCGGCGTAGAGCGATTTTGACATTTCGCTGATGGCCAGGACCTTGCCGTTGCGGTCCAGGATCATGCCCCGCGGCGATTGAAGATTGCGTTCCGTTTCACTTTGCATCTCGGCCATGGCCATCATGTCATCATGATGGAGAACTTGGTGATAAAAAAGGGCACCCAGGACGGCTGCCGAAAGGAGCATCATGCAGCAAACACAGAAGGTGACACGGAATCGGATATAGCGGTTCTCTCTTTTTTCGTTATAATCCATGATTTGCATCCCCCTCATGGCGTTCCATCCAGCGCTGGGCTGCCGCTGCCAATACGTCGGCGTCATTGGCCAGGTCCTTGTTTTGAACCCGTTTCAAGAGGACGCGCAGGCACTGGCCGGTACGATTCCGACACTGGTCTGGAATGCGTCGGTCATAAGCCAGGTCCTTGGTACTAACCGGCATGGCTTCGGCCAACATAGTCATATACGCCCCGAAAGATTCCGTTCCTTCCGTATTCGTATCGGGACGGCCGCAGCCGATGATATCGCCAATGGACAGAGCCGTCGCCTGTTGAACAGCTTCGACCAATTCTTCCGTCCGATGGAAGGGCCCCTGCAGAGCTTCGCGGCGAAGCCACTTGTCGACGTCTCCCTCTGACGTATTGGCAAAAAAATGAAATTTCATATGGGTCTTGACCAGCCAAGCCACGCGTTCGGCAAAGGCCGGTTTCTTGCGCCAGCGCAGCAACACGGCCTTGGCCATATCAGCCCCTTCCGAATCGTGGCAGTAATCGGTATACCGCCCTTCTTTTTCACCGCGGATCCCAGGCAGGCCTTTGGCGACATCGTGAAATAACGCAGCGTAGCGGATGGTCAGATCCTGCGGCGTATGGGCCACTGTCGCCAAGGTATGAAACCACGCATCGTAGCGATGAAAGGGCATAGACTGGGGCGTATCGGGCAAGTGGCTCAATTCCGGCAGGATGGGAATGGCCGTATAAACGCCGTTTTCCTTTTGGCGGCACGAACAGGCCCCAAGACCGCTGCGAACGAGAATATCTAAGCCGCGAAAAGCAGCCGGTGTTACCATCAGGCGGTCGAGTTCACCGACGACCCGTTCGAGAGACAGTCCGGACACGCGATCAAAAGCGGCCGGCATGGCCTTTACCGTTTCGGTGGCGGCCGTAAAATCGAGCTGACCGGCAAAGCGGCACAGGCGAAAGAGGCGCAGGGCATCTTCCTGAAAGCGGCGGACGGGATCGCCGACCGTAACCAGCCGTTTCTTCTTTAAATCCTTTCGGCCGCCGACGTAGTCATAGACTTCTCCCCTGCCATCCATCGCTAGGGCGTTAACGGTAAAATCGCGGCGCAGCACGTCTTCGCGAAGGGTATCGGCGTACCAGACGCGGTCCGGCCGATGGCTGTCACTGCCGTAAGACTCGCCGCGAAAGGTGGCGACTTCAAAGGGTTGGCCGTCGAGGACGACGACGACGATGCCAAAAGCTTCGGCGTTGATTTCTGCCGTATGCCAGCCTTTTTCTTCGGCGACGCGGCGGATATCGTCAGGCCGGGCCGACGTGGCAATGTCGTAGTCATGGGGCGTCCGTCCCATGAGCAAATCGCGAACAGCTCCGCCGACGACATAGGCTTCAAAACCGGCATCTTCCAGTGCCATAAGCAGTTGATGCGCTCGTTCTTTCATCATCCCGGCCTTCCTTTCCTTCAGAAATTAATGATGTTATATTATAACACGAATAGACGGTACTGACCACTATCTGATAGCCTATCGTTATGATATAATTCACTCATAAGGTGAACGTAACAGTCCGCCAGAGAATATAAAAGGGGGTAATCTCTTGGACACAGGTTTAATACATATTTATTGCGGCGACGGGAAAGGCAAGACGACGGCTTCCTTAGGTCTGGCCCTGCGCTGTGCCGGCCGCGGCGGGCGCATCCTCTTTGCCCAATTCTTAAAAGGACGGCCGACGGGCGAACTCACGTCCCTAGCCCAGATTCCGGCCATCACCGTCCTTCGGGGCAAGGCCATCCTGAAATTCACCTTCCAGATGACCGATGATGAGAAAAGAGAGACGAAAGAAGCGCAAACGGACTTATTCCATAAGGTCTGCGCCTTCTGCTTCGACCAAAAGCCCGACCTCGTCGTCTGTGATGAACTCGTCGGCGCCTCGGCCCTGGGCTTAGTACCCGAAGAAGAAGTCCGCCGCTTTCTGCAAGAAAAGCCGGCCAAAACGGAAGTCGTCCTGACCGGACGCAATCCCAGTCAAGCCCTCATCGACCTTGCCGACTACGTCTCTGAAATCCAAAAGATAAAGCATCCCTTCGACCGGGGCATTCCGGCCCGCGAGGGAATCGAAGAATAGCTAAAAGGGGGAATCTCATATGATCAATATCTTTGAAGCTGTAAAAGAAGAGCAGGGGGAACTCGTCGCCCTGCGCCGCCACTTCCACGAATATCCGGAATTATCAAAACAAGAGGATCAGACCATTGCCTATATCGCCAAAAAGCTCGATGAATACGGCATTTCTTACCGCCTCGTCGACCAGGGCGGGCTCATCGCCTGGATCGACGGCAAGGGACCGGGAAAGACCCTGCTCCTTCGGGCCGACGTCGATGCCTTGCCCATTACGGAAGGCGAAAAGAATCTCTCCTGCTCCCGGGTCTGCCGCTCCCGCAACGCAGGCGTCATGCATGCCTGCGGTCACGACGGCCACATGGCCATGCAGCTCGTCGCGGCAAAACTACTGAACCGCTGGAAAGATCAGTGGGACGGCACGATCCTCTTCATGTTTGAACGGGGCGAAGAAGCCTCAGGCCCGCTTGAATATCTCCTGCGCTACCTTGAACAGGACAGCCCCTGGCAGGTCGACGCCTGCTATGCCACCCACGTCCGCTGGGACATTCCGGCCGGAAAAATCGCCATCTGCGACGAAGCCCCCATGGCCGGCGGTTTTGGCTTTGAAATCCGCATCGACGGTCACGGCGGCCACGGTTCCCGTCCGGACCTGGCCCAAAGCCCAATCGACTGCTTCCACGATTTCTACGGCAACCTGCAGGCCTTGCGCATGCGCATCGTCTCGCCCAAGGAATGCCTGACCTACTCTATCGGCAGCCTGCACAGCGGCGATACACTCAACGTCATTCCCAACTCCCTGACCTTTTCGGGAACGTCGCGGTTCTTCAGTTATGACAATGCCGGAAAGGGCTTTTATGAAGCCTTTCAGGACATCCTTAAAAAGTCCTGCCAAACCTACGGGTGCAGCTACGAAATCCTGCACATGCCGGACCCCTTATTCGAAGTCCAGAACGATCCCGCCTGCGTCCGCATTGCCCGGGAAGCCGTCCAAAAATATATGGGCCCTGACGTCTTAACGGACTGCCAGCCCTGGATGGCGTCGGAAACCTTTGCCCTCACGGCCCGGCTCTACCCGGGCGTCCTGATCTTCACGGGCATCGAAAATAAAGAAAAAGGCTGCGGCGCCAATCACCACACGCCGGAATTCGACCTCGATGAAGACGGCCTGCCCTATGGGGCCGCAACCTGCCTAGGCTTTGCCCTCGATTATTTAAAAGAAAAACCAGATATTCCCTTCAAACGACCTGACGAGCCCCTTGAAAAACTCGTCGCCCGCAACATTTGACCGACGCGGTCCGAGACTGAAATCCCTCAGTCCCGGGCCGTATTTTTTTCAAGAAGTTCCGGTACTTCGGAGAGACTTTGGCAAATATGCCAGGCCAGGGCCTGCACCTCTTTATCAATTTCAATCAAATCGGGAATCCAAATGGAAGGAATCCCGGCTCGATGAGCGGCCAAAATTCCGCTTTCCGAATCTTCCATGACCAGGGCCGTTTCAGGCTGGACGCCGGCTTTTTCGCAGGCCATGAGGAAGACATCCGGCGCCGGCTTTCCGTGCGGCGCTTCTTCCCCACTCTGGACGACCGAAAAAAAGGAGGCAAGGCCGTTTCGTTCCAGTAAATACTCGATCATCTCCCGCGGAGACGAGGAGGCGACGGCGCAAATCAGTCCTTCTTTTCGAGCATACTCCAAGATCTGATTCAGGCCCGGTTTGAAAGGATATGCCATACTTGTTCGTGAAGAGTTCAGTTGCCTTGAATTTATCATGAACAGGGACACGATCAACTGGATTCTGAAAAAACTGAATACAGGAGGTCGAACATGGAGCATTTACCAAAGAAAATCCATCAAAACGGCATCAGCTACACGCTGGTGGGAGACTACTACATTCCCGATTTGAAGCTGCCGGAGGAAAGCCGCCCCATTGGACGGTGGGGCCGGATGCACAAGACGTTTCTGCAAGAACACCGGCCCGGCCAGTACAATGCACTGCTTCTGTTGGGAAAACTCTGGACATATCTTGCTGACCTGAACGAACAGGCCGCTGACCGACTGGCGTGTATCGTCTCGCAGATGCAGGAGGCAGAGAGTGTCACCGAGGAACTGAAAGCCCGTGACCAGCTTGCGTGGGTCGGAACCATGAACAGCATTCGCAGCCGGGCAGAGGAAATCATCCTGTCTGAGATGATTTTTGTCTGAGGGAGGTGGACGCATGATTCTGGAAGAAATGTATAACGGCAGATTTTATCCATGTGAAACGGTGGTCGCTGATTCACCGAGGTTCAAGCAGGCAGTCAAAGCCAGCGCCGCCCTGATGGATGCCTTATCGGAGCGTCTGAGCAAAGAGGACTATGCACTGGTTGAAGAACTGCGGGAGCAGGTGGCAATCGCTCAGTGTGAGGAAAACGAAAGCCGCTTTAAATACGGCTTTTCGGCGGGGCTGCTTGTCCAGCAGGAAGCCTATGCGCAGGTGTCGCAGAAAGACAAAGAATAGCATCTTCAATAATGGCTGTTCCCAAACTGGGAACAACCACCACAACAGAATACAGCTTCACAAAAGCCATTTGCCAATCAACCGGCGGATGGCTTTTTTGCCGCTCAATTTCACTTCCGCTTACGTCTGGCCTTGCGGTTGGGCGGGATGGGGCTGGCCTTTCCTCTCATATTGTTGGGGCTTTTGAGCTGCTTGGACAGGCTCAGTATCCGCAGGAACGCCGAGAAGTCCTCCGAGGAAATCTTCTCAAAGGGTATCTGCAACTTATCGCAGAACTCGTGGATCAGCATTTCTGTATCGCTGCCCTGTCCTATGGCCTGCTCAAATTTTTTCTTCACATCATCCAGCGTGGGCTGCGGGTCGGCGGTGGTCTTGTCCTTGCGGTGTGCTTCCCGGATGTCCCGGACGATGCTGTCCAGATCATCGTGCATAACGTGGCTGTAAAAATCGCTTTCCTGCACCTGCCCCAGTTCCAGCGTCCGCATATAGAGGTCATCTTCTCCGGGCGCATACTTGCTCATGACGGTCTGCCGGGTGGCCTCCAACACCAGATTCATCTGCTCCACCCGCATATTGGCGATCTGGTCGATGCAGATTTCCATATCTATCATCAGCCGCCGGAAATTCGGGTGGGTAGCCAGTTCGCAGAGAAGCCGGTTGTTGATTTTGCCGCTGCTCAAAAGTTCCACCATATCATCACTCAGATGCAGAGATTGAAGTTCTGTGTTTGGGTGATTTTTATTTTCCGTCAGCCCCATCAGATAGTCGGTGGACACGCCGTAAAAGTCCGCCAGCGTTGCAATCGCAAACGGGCTGATGTCCTTGTAGTCATCGGTTTCGTATTTTCCCAGCGCGGATTTAGACAGGCCGGTCTGCTCCGCCAGTTGTTCCAGCGTCAGGTGCTTGTCCACCACCCGCAGGTCTTTGAGCCGCTCCGGGATTGTCAGCTTTGCGTACATCCAAAGCCCCCTCTCTCGTTATCGTTTTTCAGTGATTACACCCATTATAGCACGATTCCATAAGCGTGGAAATATGCGGATTTCAAGCGTTTTTCCGACGTTTTGGATATACGGGAAAGAGCCTCTTTTTTCGGTAAACTGGTTCTTGCAGACAGGCACAGAACCTTGAAAATCGAATGACCGGCTGCAAGGGGGTATGGCCTCCGGGGAAGTGACGCCAGGACAGAAATCGAGCGCACCAAAGAGGCCAATACGCCGGGAAAAATTCCGGGCAGGAGCGGCTTGCAGGCAGACCGGCAGACAGAAACAAGTTTATCAATCATGCGGGGCGCATGGCTCCGCAGCAAAGAAACGGAGGAAATCATTATGACACTGAGTATGAAAGAAAAGAAGATTCTCTACGCTTACGGCTGTCCCAGCCATCACAATACAGTGACACGGCTGAAATGGCTGACGGCACTGACAGTTGACCCGGAGGCCAAACGCCGGATGCTGGGGCTGGCCCGGAAGGTGGAGACGGAGGTGGGCGAAAGCTGGTACGAGGATTTTTACCACCATCTGCGCATGGAGATGGACGAGTACCGCCGTCTCAAGCGCAGCCTGCGTGTGCTGAAATCTTACACTGATTATGAGGAGGATCTGTATGAGGAAGCTGTCTAAGTATGAGAAAGAAACCATCATCAACTGGAACGAGGCGGAGAACCTTGCCAGCATCTACACCTTCAACGCCAGCTTGAAGCGCAGGCTGGCTGATTTCAGCCGGAAGTACCCGCTGCTGTGCCGATTGGAGCGCAGCACGCCGGAGGGCAGCGTGACCTATGTGCTGGACAAGTCCCGGCTGTCGATCCGGCTGGTGCCGCCGTACAGCGAGGAACGGAAAGCCGCTGCCAGCGCCTACGCAAAAGAGCATGGCTTTCAGGTGGTAGGGGCGGAAGAAAAAATCGCCTGAAACCGGGGCGTTTACGGAAAAAATGACGGGTCTGCACCCGCTGTTTTGACCGGCAATCCCCGCAGGCGTATTCCGTATCCATTCCCCGCCTATGGGTGCAAATGTGCGGATACGGAGCCGGTGAAACTGGCAAACACCGCTTCTTCGGTGGAAGCCAGCTTCGCCGGTGCGGGAGTACAGAGGGCAGCCAGCCCTTTGTGCCGGGGTGCAGGGGCGGCAGCGCACTGCTGGGGTCAAGGGGCAACGCCCATTGGCAGGTTAAGGGCGGCAGCCATTATCGGGTCAAGGACGAAGTGCCTTGGCGGGTTGAGGGCAGCCGCCCCATCGGGTCAAGGGTGAAACGCCTTGCCCAGGGAGAGTTGATGCCTGCGTCAACTCGTACTGGGTATTACCTGACGCAAAATTCGCAGGATTTGCGGCTTCGCCGCCCCTTCCCCGGCCCCAGAACATCTTCGCAGGAAGGAGGAAATCTGTTTGAAACTGACACGACACAATGGGCGCTCCGGCAAGCATGGCACCTATAATCCCCGCCACAATGACCGCCGGTTCGATGTGGAGAACAGCGAACACATTGACGCAGAACGGGCAAGGCAAAATGTCTACTGGGACTGCTACCGGGGCTTTACGACACACGAGTTCCGGGAGAACCCGGAGCAGCCGGATTTCAGCTTTGAGGAAATCGAGCGGATGTACTACTACGAGCATTACGGCGGCCATGTGGAGGCCCAGAACGCCCGGAATGAGAAAACCCGGCACACGGAGCGCAACCGCACCGTGGAGGACTTGCTGAAAAACAACAAGACCTGCCCGGAGGAAAGCATCTACCAGATCGGCACGATGGGAGAATCCGTCCCGCCGGACACGCTTTTTTCCATCGTCAATGAGTTTTATGAGGAATTTGAGCGCCGCTTCGGTTCCCATATCCACATCCTGGACTGGGCGCTCCATCTGGACGAGGGGACGCCCCACATCCATGAGCGGCACGTCTTTGACTGTGAGAACCGCTACGGGGAACTGTGTCCCCAGCAGGAAAAGGCGCTGGAAGAACTGGGCATCCCTCTCCCAAACCCTGAGAAGCCCAAAGGCCGGAACAACAACCGCAAGCAGACCTTTGATGCGGTTTGCCGGACGATTCTGTTTGACATCGCCAGACGGCATGGGCTACATCTGGATCAGGAGCCGTCCTACGGCGGGCGGGACTATCTGGAAAAACAGGATTATATCCTGATGAAACAGAAGGAGCAACTGGCGGCGCAGGAGCAGAAGCTGGAAGAACTGACGCTCAAAATTGAGGACGTGGAGACACTGTTAGATGATGTTTCCGATGCGGCCTATGACAAGGCGGTGGAGGTGGTGACCGATACCGTCCGGCAGGAGACGCACAAGGAAGATATTCGTCTGGTGGAGGAATCGAAAAAATGGGTGCTTTCGCCGGAGCGCAAAGCTCCAAAGAAGGAACGTGAGTATGCCGCTGAGCGTCTGGATGGGGTCATTACCAAAATCAAAAACGCCATGCAGCACGCTCTGGCGAAAATCCAGCGGACGCTGATGCAGCCGGAAGTCAAGCAAGCCGGGAAGGAGCAGGTCAAGAAGAAAGCCAAAGAATCCATTATGGATATTCTGGCAAAGGCAAAAATTAACGCTGACCGGGATAACCGGGAGCGTTGGGAACGTGAGGGGCGAATCGCCCCGACCAAAAAGAACGATATAGAGTTGTAAGGCATCTGATTTTCTGTGAAAACCGGATGCCTTTTTCTCTGTCTGGAGGTGAGAAAATCGAATGTGTTTGAAGCGGTGAAGCAGGCTGTCCCCACAAGGCAGGCTGCGGAATCTTATGGGATACAGCTCGGCAGGAACGGGATGGCCTGCTGTCCCTTCCATGATGACAAACATCCCAGCATGAAGGTTGACCGCCGGTTCCACTGCTTCGGCTGTCAGGCGGACGGGGATGTGATTGATTTTACCGCCCGTCTGTTCGGGCTGAACAAGAAAGATGCGGCCTTGAAGCTGGCGGAGGATTTCTCGGTCGGCTTTGACGCTAAAGGCCATGACCCGCCCCGCAGGAAGCCGGTCAAGCGAAAAATCAGCGAGGAACTGCGCTACCGGCAGGCGGAACAGAAATGTTTCCGGGTGTTGTGCGATTATCTGCATCTGCTGGAACGCTGGGAGAAGGAATATGCCCCGCAGACGCTGGAGGAAGCATGGAACCCGCTGTTTGTGGAGGCCCTGCAAAAAAAGCCGTACACGGAGTATCTGCTGGATATTCTGCTGTCCGGCAGTATGGAGGAACGGGCCTGCGTGGTCGCTGAGTATGGAAAAGAGGTGAGGAAGATTGAGCAGCGAATATCAGAGTTTACCGCCAGCCACCCGGCAGGCCGTCATGAGCGCAGCCGAAGCTTTAGCGCCGGAGCAGAGCGTTGACGAGGTGCGGGAAGGCCTTTCTGTCACGGAGAAGGGCCAGCCCGCCAACACCATCGGCAACTGCCGGACGGTGTTCTGCCATGACCCTCTCCTGCGGGACGCCATCCGGCTGAACCTCCTGACTGACCGGGTGGACATCGTGCGGGATTTGGGCTGGCGCAGGAACACCAGCGCCCTGACGGATACGGATGTGAAGTATCTGCTTCTCTATTTTGAGCAGAACTACGGCCTAACCAGCGAGAAGAAAATGACGGCGGCGCTCTCCATCGTGGCGAATGAGAACTGCTACCATCCCATACAGGACGTGCTGAACGGCCTTGTGTGGGACGGGACGCCCCGCATCCGCTCCTGTCTCCATCACTTCTTAGGTGCAGAAGTCAGCGATTATGTAGAGGAAATGTTAAAACACTTCCTGCTGGGAGCCATCCGGCGGGTGTTTTCTCCCGGCTCCAAATACGAGGAAATGCTCTGTCTGGTGGGCGGACAGGGGGCTGGCAAGTCCAGCTTCTTCCGCCTGCTGGCGATCCGGGACGAGTGGTTCTCCGATGACCTGAAAAAGCTGGACGATGACCGGGTATTTTTGAAGCTGCAAGGCCACTGGATCATTGAGATGTCAGAGATGCTGGCCACCAGCAGCGCCAAAAGCATAGAGGAAATCCGCTCGTTCATCAGTCGCCAGAAGGAAACCTACCGCACACCCTATGAGGCCCAGCCCAAAGACCGGCTGCGGCAGTGCGTGTTCGGCGGTTCATCCAACACGCTGGACTTCCTGCCCCTTGACCGGGCCGGGAACCGGCGTTTCCTTCCCATCATGATTTACCCGGAGAAAGCGGAGGTTCACATTTTGGAGGACGAGGACGCTTCCAGAGCCTACCTGTTGCAGGTCTGGGCGGAGGCCATGACCATCTACCGCAGCGGGAAGTATTCCATGAAATTCAGCAAGTCCATCCAGCGGCAGCTTGTGGAGGTGCAGAAAGATTTCATGCCGGAGGACACGGAGGCCGGTCAAATACAGGGCTTTCTGGAACATTATACCGGCAGCATGGTCTGTTCCAAACAGCTTTTTAAGGAGGCATTGGGCCACACCTATGACGAGCCGAAGCGGTGGCAGCTTCACAATATCAACGAGATCATGAATACAGTGGTGACGGGCTGGAAGCCATTCTCCAATCCGAGGATGTTCGCCGGATACGGCAGGCAGAAGGGCTGGGAACGGGACGTTTCCGGCAACGAACTGCCCGGCAACGAAGATGGATTTGTGGAACTGAGCGAGGAAGAATGCCGCCAGTTGGAGCTTCCGAAGGAGTGGATCGCCTGAAAATGGCGGTCTGTTGCCGGGATGGTTGCCACTTGGTTGCCGGGTTCGTTGCCGGGGATTTCCCTGTCTGGATACGGAAAAAACCAGTAAATAAGGGATATTTTAATATTTATCATTATCTCCGGCAACGAAAGCAACGAGATTTTTCAAGAAAATTCACAAAGTAAGATTTGCAGGCCAGACGGTAGTTTACAGGTTTTTAGAGGTTCGTTGCCGGACTTCGTTGCCGGTGCTGCCGTTCGGCCTGTCTCTCTATGGAGGTAGCCTATGGAAAAAAGCAAAAATCAGAAGAATAAAGTCCGTTTTGTGGTGGTGCGGGAGTTCTCCGGGGAGAAGTCCATGCGGGAAGCCTTTGAGCAGCTCATTGAGCGCCAGACCTGCGAACACTTCGAGGAATGGCGTCATCAGCGGGAAATGGCAGAAAAAGCTGCGTAAAAACGGTTGATTCAGGGACGGGGACATGGTACTATAATGGTATCGTGTCCCTGTTCATAGAAGGAGAACGCTATGAGCAGGAAAAAACAAGTCTATGAAAAAATCACCGCTCTCTACTGCCGTATTTCTCTGGATGACGGCGGCGACAATGAGAGCATGAGCATCAGCAACCAGAAACTCATGCTCCGGGACTTCGCAGAAAAGCATGGGATGTTCCAGTATGAGTATTATGTGGATGACGGCTATACGGGTCGCAATTTCAACCGCCCCTCGTTCCAGCGCATGATCGCTGACATTGAGGCGGGGAAAATCGGCTGCGTCATCACGAAAGACCTATCGAGGCTCGGTAGGAATTATATCGAAGCTGGCAGCTATATCGAAATCTTTTTCCCCAAACACAATGTACGCTATATCGCCGTCACGGACGGTGTGGACAGCCTGACCCGTCAGGAAATGGACATCACGCCCTTTAAGAATATCCTGAACGATATGTACAGCCGGGATATTTCCAAAAAGGTGCTGGCGGGACGCATGACCCGTTCCCGGCAGGGAAAGTTCTGCGGCGGGCAGCCGCCTCTTGGCCTGATGCGTGACCCGGAGGACAAAGGGCATCTGATCCTTGACCCGGAGACTGCGCCGGTGATCCGAAAAATCTATGATATGGCACTGGACGGCTGGGGCTGTATGCGGATCGCAAAGCAGCTCATGGATGATAAAATCCCCATCACCAGAGTAAAAAGCAATACAGAATGTGACGTGAACTACTATTCATGGGGGAGCGCAAGGATCAGCCATATCCTGAGAAATCCCTTTTATAAAGGCGCACATCTTGTCTGCCGGACACACCAGAAAGGCATCCGCTCCAACACTTATGACATTATCCCCCGTGAGGATTGGGAGGTCATCGAGGGCTGCCACGAAGCGATTGTGACGCCGGAGGAATGGGAACAGGTACAGGACATCATTGACCGCAGGCCAACCATTATGAAAGGCAACGCCTGCCCCTTCTATAACCTGTTCCACGGGCTTGTCTACTGCGCCACCTGCGGGAAGTCCATGCAGGTGCGGTATGAAAAGGTCGGCAGAACCGGGAAGAACCGCTTCACCGGCGAAATGCGGGAGCCGATTGACAGGGCATACTATATCTGCCAGACTTACAACCGGCTGGGCAAGAACGCCTGTACCAGCCACAAGATTGAGGCAAGGGATTTGTACAATCTGGTGCTGAAGGATATACAGGAATTGGCGGCGCAGGCCATGAAGGACGCCGATGCGTTCTACCAGCGGCTCAGCAGCCGGATGGAGCGCCGGTATCTGGTGGACGCTTCCCAGACAGAGAAGGAACGGAAACGGCTGGAAGACCGGAATCAGGAAATTGACGGGATGTTTTTGAGCCTGTACACCGATAAGGCCAAAGGCGTCCTCACCGAGCAGCGGTTTATGAAGCTGACGGCGGCGCTGGAACAGGAGCAGGAAGCCAATCAGAAACGCCTGCACGATCTGGCGGTGATGCAGAGCCGGGCGGACGCACAGGAAAGCGAAGTCCGAACCTTTATCAAGGAAATCCGGCGCTATGCCGCCATTGCGGAACTGGACGAGTCCGTACTGAACCGGCTTATCAGCAAAATCCTGATCGGCGAGGTTAAGAAGGTGGACGGTCAGAAGGTGCAGGAAGTCAGAATTGTTTATAACTTTGTCGGGGAAATCCCGGAGATTGCAGCGTAAATAGTTTGCCCCATCTCTCAACCATTGAGGGATGGGGCTTTTCTCATTCAGTATTCAATCACCAGTGTTTCCTCCCGTCCATCCGGGAACGTGTAAACAAACTTTGCTGCTGTATCTTTGCAAGCCCAAAAGAACAGATCGTTGCACTCCATGTCCAGCTCCACATTACCCTGGAAAGTGTCGGTCAATTGTATGGTCTGAAAACAAGGAAATCGCTCCGTATTGGTGCGGGAAAGCTGTTGCCGTAAAATCTCATACATCCCTTTCTTTGTAACAGGATTTTCTAAAATGTAGCGATAGCGGAACCGTTCATTGCTAAAGCGGTTGCTATTGATTACCCGAAGCAGATAGTCGGTAAACTTTGGTGGCATGATGCTCTCAATACTTACCACAACTTTTCGCTCCGGGCTGTTATGGATTTGAGTAATCAGGGAAGAAAGCACCTGCGGAGATAAGATGATAAAATCCATTTCTCCCTTGATAATTAGCGTGTACTCTTTCATTTCAGGCCCCTTTTTTGCTGGGGTTAGATAGCGATACTTTTTACATCTACCATGTTGCGGCGGTCATGGTTGACAACTTGCGTCGGCTCCTGCTCGGTATCAACCTGTCCGACAAAGCTATAATGGATTTCGATTTTCCGGGTGTTGGTTTCCCGGTCTAATTCATGTATCAAAATACGGTCGATAAACTCATGGACGTTTTCATAGGTCAATTCCTGTATGTCGCTGTATTTCCCGACAATCTGAATAAACCTTGATATATCCCTTTTTCGCTCGGTAACGGTTGCGATCTGCTGTTGTAACTCGTCTATCCTTGCGGCAAGGGATTTCTTTTCGTCCTCATAGCCGGAAGTTAGAAACACAAACCGTTCATCTGTCAGTCTGCCTAATGCGTTGTCCTCATACAGCTTGCGGAAAAGCGTGTCAAGTTCGGTCATACGCGCCTGTGCTTTGAAAAGTTCCTTTTGCTGCTGCGCTAATGCCTTTCTCGCTTCCATGTCGCCGTACTCGGTAGCTTTACAGATAAAGTCCTGTTCGTGTTCCTTAACATACCGCAAAACCCGCCGCATATCTTCCAGCACTAAATCAAGAAGTACGTTTTTGCGGATATAATGAGAGGTACACTCGCTGCCTGTCCTTGCCCTGTTGCGCCATGCGCCGCAAGAATAGGAAAACTTGCGCGGCTCGATATTTACGCCCTGTTGGTAATACATCTTATGTCTGCAACCAGCGCAAAACAGCAAGCCGGAAAAAATATCAATCTCCGCTGCTTTTGTCGGGCGGTGGCGGGTAGCAATCCGCTTTTGCGCAAGTTCAAAGGTTTCCTCGTCAACAAGCGGCTCATGGGTGTTTGGGAAGAAATAGCGTTGTTCTTCTTCGTTCTTCCGGGTCTTTTTCGACTTGTAGGATACCTTGTGAGTTTTCGCGGTTATGGTATGCCCTAAATATTCCTGCCTTGCTAATATGTCATAGAGCGTTTTGTCCGGCCAAGTATAGGGGGCGATCATTGCCCGCTGATACCGCGCCTGTCCTGTACGCTGATAGCGCAACGCTCCAATCGTCAAGACTTTGTTTTCCGCAAGCCATTTTTGGATTTCGCACATACGCACGCCGCTAACAAACATAGCGAAAACCTGTTTGACAATCGGCGCGGTTTCCGGGTCGGGTATAAGGTGGTGGCGGTTGTTCGGGTCTGGGATATAGCCGTATGGATATTCCCCGTTGACGCGCTCGCCTTTTTGCGCCTGTGCCTGTTTAACTGCGCGGATTTTCTTGCTTGTGTCGCGGGCGTAAAACTCGTTAAACCAGTTCCGCAAGGGGGTAAACTCGTTATCCTCCCGCGCTGTGTCAACTCCGTCGTTGATCGCGATATAGCGTACTCCGTTTTCGGGAAATACAATCTCTATGAGTTCGCCCGTTTTCAGATAGTTTCTGCCAAGACGGGAAAGGTCTTTGGTAATGACCGTCGCCACTCGTCCGGCTTCCACTTCCTGCAACATCGCTTGCAGCCCCTCGCGCTCAAAACTCACGCCGGAAAATCCGTCGTCCACAAAAAACTTTGTGTTCAAAAAATGGTGTTCGTCCGCATAGCGTTGAAGTATCATTTTTTGGTGCTGTATGCTTCCGCTTTCTCCGGCTTGCATATCCTCTTGACTTAAACGGCAGTAAAGGGCGGTGATTTTATTCGACTGTAACATTAGTCCTCCTTTCCGACAGCCGAATAAACAGGTATAATGTGTTGCTATCATTATACCATATCCCGCCGCCTAATGCACTACTCGGACGCTAAAAATCCCGGATTTCCGGGCTTTTTCTGCAAATCCTTTACAATGAGTTTCTCAATCTTTTTATGGATTGTATCGGTTGCCTTTTCACTCGGCAACGCTTGAACAAGATAGGTGATTTTCCCTATTTTGCGTTCGGTTGTAATTGTCTGTTTTTTATCCATTAGAAAAACCTCCTTTTCCTGTATGGATAAACTATATTCGTCAAAAGGCAAAAACGGGCGGTTGTTAGCTGCAACCTCACGGGAGTTTCACCCCGGCCCATGCTTATGGGTGCGCCGCGCAATACTTTGAGGGTGTTCAACGCGGGAGTATCATTGTGCCGCCTTGTATGTCGTCGCCCACAAGCTGCTAAACCTGTTTTACGGCGCGGTAGTTCTCGCTCGGCTTTTCCCCTATGGGGAAAAGCTGTCATGGCGTACCCGCCGACTGGCTCGGTACAGACGGAATGTACCCGTTTGCCTGTTATGCTGCGCACCAAAGGCCGCTTTCTTTGTCAAAGAACAATAGGCTTTGTCCTCTCTGCCCCTTTCGCTCCGTACCCGTTCGGGAGATGGCTCTTGAGTGCGCTTTTCAGAAAAAAGTTGAAAAAAGCAAAATGCGCCCGTCCGCAAGACGCGGACGGGCGCAAAGGAAATGTAAGCAGTAGCTAAATGTATTGACAGTTCACATTCATAGCCGGAATATCCCGCTTGCGGAGCATAGCTTTTTTTGACCGCAAAGCATTAGGCGGGTTACAGTAAATAAAAATGGACACGGCGATACCTCCCCGATACCGCCGTATCCTTAAAAAAGGGCGACTTTAATACACTACCCGCAATCCATTCTATAATAGGGAACAGCGGCTTTTGCGCAATATTAAATAAAAAAGCCGATAACACATAGGTTTTTTGACCTAATGCGTTATCGGCTCTGCGTCTATGCGTCTGGCACTTTTAATCATTTTTTTTTGAATTTATTATATGTGTTAGCTAACTGTCCACAAGCCGCGTTAATCTCTCTGCCATGAGAAACTCTCATAGTAACTTCAAGTCCTGCTTGCTCTAATTGATGTTTGAATGCAACTATTTCCCGTTTCTGTGGTGCTTTAATTCTTGAATTGCTTGTTGGGTTGTATTGTAACACGTTAATCATAACTTTTTTGCCCCGAAACCATTTTGCAAGTTGTCTTACATCTGAGGGCCGGTCATTTATACCCGGTAAAAGCAAATACGCAAAGACAATTTTGCGATTATGCCTTTCAGAATAGGATAAGGCTTGCTTAACAACATCTTCAATAGCATATATGCGCATGTGAGGAATAATACGATTTCTTGCAGATTGTGTTGCTGCGTGTAAAGATATTGTCAACTGAATTTTAAGATGTTCCTCGCGCAATTTTTTTAATTGATCAACCGGACCAACTGTTGATATGGTAATGCCGTCGGTTGGAAAGTTGAGCCCATATCTATCTCGGAGAATATGGATTGCTTTTATCAAGTTGTCATAATTGAATAAAGGCTCTCCCATACCCATAAAAACGATACGGTTTACTTTTCGACGCAACAATATAATCTGTTGTACGATTTCTGACGATGTTAGATTACGAACAAAGCCATTTCGCCCGGACTCACAAAAAATACAACCAACAGGACAACCGACTTGTGTGCTCACGCAAACAGTTCCACCATCTCGCCGCTTGATAAAAACCGTTTCAATGTATTTGTTGTCTTTCAGTTCGTAAACATACTTTTCAGTATCACTGCTTTTGCAAATATTTTTTACCAACATTGATAGATTTTTTTTGCGTGGTAATTGCTTATATAATTCTTCATATAAGGCTTTTGCTTCATTCTCGCCAATAACTTCCGACATTTCTTTGTAAGTAAATCCGTATGGATCATTCCGTACTTCCGCAGGCGTATATTTAGGTAAACGTTTCATTTTTATATCCTTTCTTCTAAATAATAAAAGTTTGTTTTTCTGTATTTTTGATTACAATCTCTAATTTTTCTACATCAATGATATGCGTCAATTTGCATTTAGGGCAGAAAAGAGGAAAATCTTTTAATACAGTATTATGAAATACTTGAACTCTCGTCTTTCCGTTACAAATCGGACATTTTATCCAATATTTTTTAAGCATTATATTTCACTCGTCCTTTTTACACAAAAAAATGCAGGTCAATCCTCAACATGAGCATTGACCTGCATTTATAATGCACAGAGCAGTACAACAAAACTAAGGCATAGCTTGCACTATGTCTATACTATATCTATACGTCGTTAGTTTTTTGTATAGCATCCGCAAAATAAGCATGACAAAAAAGCCCATGTTGAAAATGGGAAAATCCTTTTTTTCAATGCTTATCTAATACGCATGCTATGCAACATAAACGCCGCCTCCTTTTACATAAATTTTATTTTATCAGAAAATCAGTCTACTGTCAATACACAACAGGAAGTATTTAACCTAATGATATGAATTGTGTGGACATATCCAAAAAGAAAGGTGAACTGTAAAATGTAACAGGGTGAATGAAAATGGCAAAAAGACCCGTACCAT
Organism: Megasphaera sp. MJR8396C; assembly: GCF_001546855.1. GTDB lineage: Bacteria > Bacillota > Negativicutes > Veillonellales > Megasphaeraceae > Megasphaera. Next base: position 26,260 of record NZ_KQ958154.1, read on the forward strand.
TGTACGACTTTAAGGCTTTCGGGGCAGCTATAAAAGCCGCGAGAAATGAATACGGCGAGAGCCGCAAAAAGGTAAGCGACGAGTTATATATTTCCCCGCGCTACCTTGCGAATATCGAGAACAAGGGACAACAGCCGAGTTTACAGGTATTCTATGACCTTGTAACCCGGTATCATATTTCGGTAGATCAATTTTTCTTCCCGAACAGCAATGCGGAGAAATCCACCGGGCGGCGGCAGCTTGACGCGCTGCTGGACGGTATGAGCGATAAAGGCATACGGATTGTAACCGCAACAGCAAGGGAGATAACGGAAGTCGAAAAAGCAGAGGATTAACCTCACAATATGAGAAATCGGGAGATTGCAGCGCATGGCGGCTGCAATCTTTTTTTGCGTCCAAAATCAAAGGAACGCGCAACAAATACCGCCTTTCGGTGGGGGTATGGAGTAGATAGCAAGCACAGCAAACGAGTACCCGTTTGCGGAAAATGCTTGTTGGGATAATCCCAAACCCTTATACCGAAAGGCGGTGCGGAAATGGAAAACCGAAAGAGAAATATACAGATGAAGTTTTACGTTACGGAAGAAGAAAAGCGGCTGATCGACGAGAAGATGAAGCAGCTTCCCATAAAGCAGTATGGGGCATACTTCCGTAAAATGGCGATAGACGGGTATATTCTTGTCGTTGACCGAAGCGACACAAAAGCATATATCCGGGAACTGCAAGCGGTGAGCCGGAACATCAACCAAATTGCAAAACGCGCCAATGCGACGGGGACGGTTTACAGGCAGGATATAGAGGACATTAAAAAGGCGGTGGACGAGATATGGCGGTTACAAAGACGCACCCTATTAAATCAACCTTAAAGGCTGCGATAGACTATATCTTAAATCCCGAAAAGACAGACGGGAAGCTGCTTGCGTCCTCTTTCGGCTGCGGGCTGGAAACCGCCGATATTGAGTTTGCATGGACGCGGGAAGCTGCCGGAGATCGCGGCACACATTTAGGGCGGCACTTGATACAATCCTTTGCGGTGGGAGAAACCACACCGGAAGAAGCGCACAAAATCGGCATGGAACTTGCCGGGGCGGTATTAGGCGGCAAGTATGAGTTTGTTTTGACAACTCACGTCGATAAAGACCATCTGCATAATCACTTGATTTTCAACGCGGTTAGCTTCGTTGACTACAAAAAGTACCATTCCAACAAGCAAAGCTAGTGTTATTCAAACTATAATCATGGAACTTTGACATAGCGGTTAGAAACTCTTTGTAGCGGTCGCTGTCAAAAATCGCCTGTACGCCCTGTTCCAAACGCGCGGTGATCTCCTTTACCTTTTCGGCGGGCTTTTCGGAAGTAAGGATAATGGGGACGACGGGGCGGGGCTGCTGCGGCTCTGCGGCCTGTGCGTCTGCTTGCTGCGTTTCGGCTGCGTCCATATAGGCTTTGTCCTGTTCGCCGCGCTCCGGCTGCGGGTAACTCATAATGCGGTATTCTTCCGGCACTTCGCGCCCCTCAAACTGCCGTTCCCACTCGTCGCCGCTTTCCACGATATAGCCGTACTCGGTAAAGGCCGGTGATAAGTTCCTTTGTGCTGCCCTCCATATCGGAAGTGATATATTTGCTGTCGGTGCGGGGATAGGTCAAAAGCCGTTTTTCATAAAGGGCTTGCGCATAGTCAAGGGTCTGTTTCGCCGTAAACCCATACAAACGGTTTGCTTCCCGCTGCAAGGCGGTGAGGTCAAACAGTTTCGGCGGGGCTGCGGTCTTTTTCTCTTTTTTAAGGGAAGTACAAACGGCCTGCGATTTCTCGCAAGCCGCTTTCATCTGCCGCGCCGCCGCTTCGTCGTCCTGCCTTTCGGAAAGGGCGGCAACGCCGCCAACGTCCAGCCGGACGACATGATATTTCTCTTTCTTAAAGCTGCTGATTGCATAGTCGCGGTTTACCAGCATAGCAAGGGTGGGCGTTTGCACTCTGCCGACATTCAATGTTTTATGGTAGAGGATAGAGAAAAGGCGGGTCGCGTTAATGCCAATGAGCCAATCGGCCTTTGCCTCTTTGAGCGTCATGTAGTCCATATTCGCACCTCCGACAACATTTCTTATTATATTTCATCAGCTCGAAGAACGCAAGGCAGGAAATGTGAATAGATGTTGAATACGCTGCTATCGAAGAAGGATTTCTTTGATAGCTTTTTTTAATTCATCACTTGACATTGTGGCAAAGAATGTCATGACTTTTGTAATATTCCATCTGCGCCGCCACTTTTTCCTGGACGACCTTTTCATAAGGATAGTCTGGTCCGAAAGCAGCTTCGCAAAGGGGTTTGATGCGAAGGTCATCACGGCCGAGCATCTGGTCAAAGACGGTCCGATCCAAATCGTAGCCGTAGCGGGCCGATATCTCACGCCAGAAACGGTAAGAAATGGGTTCCGTATCAAACATAGTCCCATCCATATCAAAAATCAAGGCTTTTCTTTTCTCCATAGTTCCTCCCTGTGTATAAGGCTTATCATTTTCAGCCATTTTCTGAACTTCATCTTTATTATATCGAAATTAAGAGGAATTGCAATTTCCCCTCCCCTTAGAGGTAATAATTATTCCCATTTTCGATAATATTATGATTTTTTCGCATTTTCATTATTCTCATTTGCATTTTCATTATCTCTTGTATCTTGCGCCAACTCTGATATAATAGAGGAAATCAGAAAGTCAGGTGAATCGATATGACTGAATTTATCATACGCCGCTTCATCAAAAACTATGAAGACACAGACAATAAACGAGTCCGTGAACAATACAGCATCCTCGGCGGCGTCTTAGGCATCATTTGTAATCTTTTCCTCTTCGTCAGTAAATTTATCGTCGGCATGGCCAGCAACAGTATCGGGATCCTGTCCGATGCCTTCAACAACCTGACCGACATGGGTTCCTCCTTCATTTCCATCATCAGCGCCAAACTGAGCAACCGTCCGCCCGACAAAGAGCACCCTTTCGGCCACGGCCGCTTTGAGTACCTGGCGTCGCTTACCATTGCCATCATCATCCTCGTCGTCGGCTATAAGCTCTGCGAAACGTCGATTGAAAAATTCTTCGAACCAGAAGCCATTGAATTTTCCTATTGGAGCCTGGGCATCCTCATCATCTCCATTGCCGTCAAGGTCTGGATGTGCGTCTATAACCGCTACATCGGAAAGAAAATAAACTCCAGCGTCAATGAAGCCACGGCCGCCGACAGCATCACCGACGCCGTAGCTACGACGGGCGTCTTAGTGACGACCCTCGCCCAGCAGTTTACGACCCTTCCCGTCGATGCCGCTGCCGGCACGGCCATCGGCCTGATGATCATGTACGCCGGCTACGGCATTGCCAAAGACGTCATCAACATCCTCCTCGGCAAGGCGCCGGATCCGGAAATCGTCAACGGCATCGTAGAAAGTGCCTTAAAATGCCAATACGTCGTCGGCATCCACAACATCCGCATCCACGACTACGGCCCGGGCCGGATGTTCGGTACCCTCCACGCCGAAGTCCCGGACACGGCCAACCTGGCCGACGTCCACGCCGCCCTCGACGTCCTGGAAGACGAATTAAAGGCCCGCTACCAAATGGATATCAACATCCACATGGATCCCTTGTGTACCGATCCGGATAAGATCGACGCCATCCGCCACGTCTTAGACCATATCGTCCACGAAAAATATCCGCGCTACCATACGGACCACCTGCGCATGACCTCGGGAAACGCCCGACTGAACATCATCTGTGACATCCACGTGCCGCCCGACGAGTACAACAAAGAAAACATCGCCCGCATCCGCCGGGAAATCAACGCCTGCATGAGAAAGTACAACGATAAGTACCGTGTCGTCTTAGCTCAAATCATCGCCGACCCGCAATCATAAGGAACCACGGGAGAATATGAACGAAAAAAATCTGGCATCACCTTTCGATTACAAGAGCCTCCTCACAGGGGCTCTTGTTTTTTAGATCCTCGCGGCGGTCAATAATCCTGAATCTAAGCTTGCACTTTAAATAGCTCATGAACGGCGCCACCCTTACAGGCAGTGAAATTGCCATAAACGGTGATATGGGAGCGCCCATAAAATAAGGGAGAAGCCTTTTAGCCTCTCCCTTGTTTTATACCATTTATAATCAGCGGTTACCAGGAAACGGTCTGTATGGCTGCCCGCTCCAGCATGAGACCCGCACGATACCGCTCCATAAATGTTTCAAAACCGGCAATCTCCGCTGACGTCGCCGTCAGTGTCTCACCTATCGCACCCTTAAAGATCTCTTCTGTCAAATAATCCTCAAGAGTCCATCCTCTTTCTTTCCCTGTCAGCATATACGCTGCCAACAGCGCTTCGCCCCAGGCGCCTCCTTCGTCCGCCGTCTCCATGACGGTAACGGGGACACCCGCAGCGGCGGCCAAATACCGCTGGGCCACTCCTTTGGTCTTAAAAAGCCCGCCATGTGCCGTCAGCGAATCGACTTTCACGTGTTCCTGCTGAAATAGGATATCCAGTCCCATCTTGACCGCGCCTAAAGACGTATACAAACTGACGCGAAAAAGATTCGCCAGATTGAATCGACTGTCTGCCGTGCGGACCAACAGCGGCCGGCCACTGTTAAAATGGGTGACGTTTTCTCCTGAATAATAGCCGTATGACAATAAGCCCCCGGCATCGGCATCGCCCTTTAAAGAGTGTCGATACAGGGCATGGTAGATCTCATCCGTATCATAAGTCCCACCCATTAACTGCGTAAATTCTTTGAAGATATCCACCCAGGCATTGAGATCTGTCGTGCCATTATTAGCATGAGACATGGCTACCGGATGGCCGGAAGGCGTCGCAACGATGTCGATTTCCGGATAGACGCGACGGAGCGGTTTATCGAGAACCAACATGGCAAAGGTACTCGTACCGGCAGAGACATTCCCCGTATGAACCCGTACGGCATTCGTTGCCACCATGCCAGTCGCAGCATCGCCTTCGGGCGGACAAAAGGGAATCCCCGATAAAAGTTCCCTGGAATCATCGAGGAAGGCTGCCCCCTCTGCCGTCAGCGTCCCCGCTGGGGTACCGGCCGCCAGGACCTGCGGCAGGATATCACGGACATTCTTAAAAGGGTAATTCTTATCTGCCAGCAGTTTATTAAACGCCGTAATCATCGTTTCATCATAATCCAACGTTTGCGGATCCACAGGAAAAATGCCCGAAGCATCCCCCATACCGACGACGCGCTTTCCCGTAAGCCGCCAATGAATGTACGAACTTAACACCGTCAGATAATCCAGATGAAAAAGGTGCTCTTCCTTATCCAGCATGCATTGATAAAGATGGGCAATCGTCCAACGCTGTGGAATATTGAAATGAAAGTACTCGGTCAACGCTTGGGCAGCCGTCTCGGTATTCGTATTGCGCCAGGTCTGAAAGGGTGCCAATAGGTTGCCATCCTCGTTCAAAGCCATATAGCCATGCATCATCGCACTGATGCCGATGGCCCCAATCTGGGTCAACGGCAGCTGATATGCAGCACGCACATGTTGGCGCAAATCACGATAACATTGACGCAGCCCCTGATGAATGTCTTCCAGATGGTAGGTCCAAACACCCTGTTCAAAGGAATTTTCCCAGCGGTGACTCCCCTTGGCCAATACCTTACCGTCCTGATCGATCAGTACTGCTTTGATACGCGTCGATCCAAACTCAATTCCCAGAGCCGTCTGCCCTTGTAAAATACATTCCCTTGCTTCCATGATATTCACACTTCCTTACTTCCGGCGTCCAAAACGCAGCAAACTCCCATCATCTATTTATAACCCAGGTAATGATTTAAGTGCTAGAATAATTTCTACTCATGACAGCTCGGTTCTATGATCGCATAAAGTAACCATAGAGTAGCTGCATAAAATTCTAGTGTTATAAAGAGGCTGTCTTGATGCTGCCTTGAAAGATCTAATGTAATTTTATCATAGTCAAAAATTGAAATGACGTCAAATAAAAGGTGAAGAAGGATTCCCTTCTTCACCTTTTATTTATTTAACGACTAAAGAACGCGGTTCGAGCATGGCCTGCAAGGGCTGGCGCAAATCTTCCGTCGTTTCTACCCAATACTGCTGGTCGGTCAGGATCGTCTTACGGCTTCCCATGAGGTGGAAATAGACTTTGACCTGCCCCGGGTGTTCTTTCAGGACGCCGCCGATACGGCTGGCAAGGTCGGTCCGTTCGAGGTGAGCCGGGATCTTAATGAACAGTTTCGTTCCCATGCCTGGGTGCCAATAGTCCCCGGCTTCCCTGGCGGCGGCTGCCGATACGACCGGTGCCGGCTGCGGATCCGATGCCGCCGTGGCCTGCCCCAGGGGCTGCACTTCTTCGGCTAAAATCTGAATGCTGTCGTCGTTGATGTCGGCACGTCCCCGAATGGAGACGGCCATGTCGACGGCGACGAACTGCTGGTAGCGGCCGTAGGTCTTAGGAAAGACGACAATCGACACGGCATGAGTGAAGTCTTCCAGGGTGATGATGGCCATCTGTTCATTGCGCTTGGTCATGACCTGTTTCTTGGCCGTAATCAGGCCGCCGACGCGTAGCATCTTGCCATCATACTGCCGGCCATCTTCGCCGTAGAGCAGCGACAAGGGGCTGAGGCGGTCCATGATTTCCTGATACTTGCTCAAGGGGTGGCCGCTGAAATAGAAGCCGTCGTACTCTTTTTCCATGGCCAGGCGCATTTCAATGGGATATTCCTCAATATCGGGGTATTCGAGGTCAGTCATGACCTCTTCCGTATCATCAAAGAGTCCGATTTGGCCTGACGCATAGTCTTTTTGGCTGAGGGACCCCATGGCCACGGCCTGGTCGATGACGGCCATGAGCTGCGACCGCTTCTTGCCGAAAGAATCCATGGCGCCGCATTTAATCAGGCTTTCAAGGGCTCTTTTATTGACCAAGTGATAGTCGACGCGGCTGCAAAAGTCGCCGAGGGACGAAAAAGCTCCCCCCTCTTCGCGGGCCTTTACGATGGCATCGATGGCATTACCGCCGACGCTCTTGACACCGGACAGGCCAAAGCGAATGGCTCCGTTCTGAACGGAAAACATGGAAACGCTGTCGTTGACGTCCGGCGATAAGACCTTGACGCCGTGACGGCGGCATTCGGCGACGTAATAGCTGATCTTGCTGCTGTCGTTGATCATGCTGGTCATGGTCGCGGCCATAAATTCGGCCCGGTAATGGGCTTTGAGGTAGGCCGTCTGCCAGGCAACGTAGGCGTAGGCCGCCGAGTGGGATTTATTGAAGCCGTAGCCGGCAAAATAGACCATGAGGTCGAAGATCTTATTGGCGATGTCATCGGAAATATTATTCTTCCGCGTCCCTTCGAGGAAGTTGGCCCGCTGGGCTACCAGGATCGATTCTTTCTTCTTGCCCATGGCCCGGCGCAGCAAGTCAGCCTGGCCGAGGGAAAAGCCGCCTAAGGCCGAGGCGATCTGCATGACCTGTTCCTGATAGAGGATGACGCCGTACGTATCCTTTAGGATCGGTTCCAGTTTCGGGTGCAGGTAGGTAACCTTCTTTTGTCCGTGGCTGCCCTTGATGAAGTCGTCGACCATGCCGCTGCCCAGCGGGCCCGGGCGGTACAGGGCGACGAGGGGGATCATGTCTTCAAAGTGCTTCGGCGCCAGTTCCTTGACGAGGTTGGTGATCCCCGATGATTCCATCTGGAAGACGCCGGCCGTATCGCCTTCGGTCAGAAGCTTACACGTTTTCGGATCGTCGAGGGGAATGGCGTCGATGTCAAAATCGATGCCGTAGTTCTTATTGATCATCTTGACCGTATCGCCGATGACAGTCAGGGTCCGAAGGCCGAGAAAGTCCATCTTGAGCAGGCCCAGGTCTTCGACGAGATCCTTTTCGTACTGCGTCGTAAGGTCGCCTTCCTTAGAGTGCTGGACCGGGACGTAGTCGTCGACGGGGGCTGCTGAAATGACGACACCGGCAGCATGGGTCGACGAATGGCGGACCAGCCCTTCGAGGGATTTACCGAAGTCAACCAGGCGGTGAACCGTGTCATTGGATTCGTATTCACTGCGGAATTCCTTACTCATCTGAAGAGCCTTATCGAGGGTCATGCCCAGTTCATTAGGCACCATTTTTACGATGCGGTTCACTTCGCTGAGAGGGATGTCGAGGACGCGGCCGACGTCGCGCAAGACGGCCTTGGCTGCCAGGGTCCCGAAGGTGATGATCTGCGAAACGTGGTCGATGCCGTATTTTTTCGTGACGTACTGAATGACCCGACCGCGGTTTTCATAACAAAAATCCATATCGATATCGGGCATGGTGACGCGTTCCGGATTGAGGAAACGTTCGAAAAGGAGATTGTACTTCAAAGGATCGAGGCCGGTAATCCCCAGGAGGTAGGCGACGACAGAGCCTGCGGCCGAACCACGGCCGGGGCCGACAGGGATGGCGTGATCCCGGGCGTATTTGACATAGTCCCAGACGATGAGGAAGTACGACGGAAAGCCCATGGTGTCGATGACGCCGAGTTCATAATCGAGTCGCTCTTTAACTTCCGGCGTAATGGGATCGTATTTTTCAGAAAGGGCCTGTTCGCAGAGCTTTCGCAGATAGGACGAGTCCGTTTCACCCTCCGGCACGGGAAACTGCGGCAGATGACGATCGTCAAAGGAGATGTCGACGTTGCATTTATCGGCGATTTCCAAGGTCGTATCCAAGGCTTCAGGCATATCCGAAAAGAGGTCGGCCATTTCATCGCCGCTCTTCATATAAAATTCATTATTATAGAAGCGGAAATGGGACGGGTCGTCGAGGGTGCTGCCCGTCGAGATGCAGAGCTTGATTTCCTGAGCCGGCGCATCGGCCTGATCGATGTAGTGGTAGTCGTTGGTCGCCACCAGTTTCAGCCCCAACTCCTGCGACCAGCGCTTATAGACCGTGCGCACCGTCTTTTCTTCGGGAATGCCGTGATTCTGGACTTCTAAATAGAAGTCTTCCTTGCCGAAAATCGAGACCAGCTGGTCGAGGGTGCGTCGGGCGCCCTGTTCGTTGTGGTTGAGGATATCCTGCGGGACCTGACCTTCGATGCAGGCCGTCGTAGCAATGAGTCCTTCATGGTACTGCTCGAGGAGGTCGAAGTCGACGCGCGGACGGTGATAGTTATTTTCCCCGTCGACAAAGCCTTTGGAGACGATCTTGATGAGGTTATGATAGCCCTGATTATTTTTCGCCAATAGCACCAGGTGGCAGAGCCGTTCCTTGGTCTTTTTCTCAAAGCGGCTGCCGCGGGTCATGTAGACTTCACAGCCGATGATCGGCTTGATGCCCTGGGCTTTCGCCTCCCGATAGAGATAGATGACGCCGTACATATTGCCGTGATCGGTAATGGCCACAGCCGGCATGTCGAGTTCTTTCGCCCGCGATACCATGTCGGGAATCTTGCACAAACCATCGAATAAACTGTACTGCGTATGAACATGTAAATGAACAAAAGGCCGCATCCCCAAAATCCTCCCTTACCGTACTCGGTCAAAATAGCTTGCTGCTAGTGAGTTATCATTATATCATATTCCGGCCTCGAGATACAGACTGACGCCAAAAAGAGACCGCCCGCAAGCGGTCTCTCCCGGTACCATCGATTTAGAAAAAGTCATCGTCACGGCTTTCCTCATAAGGGTCGGCATAGTAGCTGTCGTCATCGGGCGCATCCCAGTTGCCGTCATAGTCCCGTTCTTCCCGGCTCTTATGATGACCGTGGATTTCATGATAAATCATGGACGCCGTAAAGGCCGCCATAAAGGCCTCATCAGTTCCCATATCATGACCGTCGTCTTTCGGCACTGCCGCAGACGGTTCGCGAAGTTCAGACACAGCCTTCTCCTTTTTTTCAGCTTCGGCCTTTCTTTGCTCTTCTTCCTGAGCTCTTTTGTTCATGCCCGGCAAGAGGGCCAGGTAGATGGCGCTCAAGGTCAATGCTGCCGCCCCAATGGCATAGATTGGCGTTTCTATCGAAAACAACCATATATAGAGTTTAGTCAGTCCCAACATGATGACAAAGAGCGTAATAAAAACAGAAAAGGGCATGATTCCCATCTCCCATCCGATTCGTACACTTTCTTTTATTATAACACGAATCGATATGGACCGGCAGATTTCTTCCATGATTTCGAGAAGCTCTGCTCTTTTCTTAGTACAAACTTATCTTTTTATGATAAAATAAGAACACATCTATATATTTTATCGTGAAAGGGGATTCTTATTTCATGCTCAACCAAGTCTCAGTCTTTGCGGAAAACAACAAGGGCGCCCTGCGCAAGATGACGTCGGTCCTGGCCGATGCCAATATCAATATCTACACCATGCTGGCTAACGACAGCGCCGAATTCGGCATCATCCGCCTCATCGTCACCGATCCGGAACTGGCCGCATCGGAGCTGCGAAAAGCCGGCTACCAATGCCATTTGGACCGCGTCGTCGCCGTCGAAATGGGCGATACGCCGGGCTGCCTCGATAAAATCCTCGATCACCTCTGCCAGGCCAACGTGGCCGTCGACTACTTATACATTTCCTATAACCGCCAGTCCGGCACACCGGTGGCCATCTTCAAGTCCCGGGAAATGGAAACGGAAACCTTCCTGCGGGGAAAAGGCTATCAACTCCTCGATACATTCTAAAAAAAGTCATCCTATGAGGATGACTTTTTTCATGTCCTGCTATAAATTTATAAGACGTCGGCCATGTCGTAGATGAGGCGTTCCGTCTTTTCCCAGCCCAGGCAAGGGTCGGTAATCGATTTGCCGTATACGCCGTCACTGATTTTCTGGCAGCCGTCTTCGAGATAGCTTTCAATCATCAAGCCCTTTACAAGGCCTTTGATATCGGCCGCATGGCGACGGCTTTGGAGGACGTCTTTAGCGATGCGGATCTGTTCGAGATACTGTTTGCCCGAATTGGCGTGGTTGGCGTCGACGACGACCGCCGGATGAGCGAGGTCGCGTTTGCCGTAGGCTTCATACAAGCGCTGCAGGTTTTCATAGTGGTAGTTCGGCAGGCTGTTGCCGAAGCTGTCGACGTACCCCCTTAAGATGGCGTGGGCCATGGGGTTTCCCGTCGTCCGTACTTCCCAGCCCCGGAAGAGGAAATCCTGAGAGTGCTGGGCCGCTTCAATGGAGTTGAGCATGACCGAAATGTCGCCGGAGGTCGGATTTTTCATGCCCACCGGAATACCGACACCGCTGGCAATCATGCGATGGACCTGGTCTTCAACAGAGCGGGCGCCGACGGCGGCATAGGACAGGAGGTCCGATAAGTAGCGGAAAATTTCCGGATAGAGGATTTCTTCGGCACAGGTAAAGCCTGTTTCCTGGACGACGCGGGTATTGAGTTCACGGATGGCGATGATGCCGCCCAACATGTCTTCCTTTCCTTCCGGATCGGGCTGATGGAGCATCCCTTTATAGCCGACGCCGATGGTCCGCGGCTTGCTGGTGTACACCCGGGGAATGATGAAGATCTGGTCTTTTACCTGCTCCTGTACCTTGACCAGGCGGTGGATGTAATCGAGGACGGCCCTTTCATTGTCGGCCGAACAAGGGCCGATGATGAGCAGAAAGCGGTCGTCCTTTCCCGACAAGATATTTTTGATGGCTTCATCCCGTTTTCGTTTGACGGCCTTGGCCTCGTCGTCGATGGGAAACTGTTCCATCAGTTCTTGCGGTTCCGGCAGTTTCCGAATATATTCCATTTGCATTTCCATAGTCTTCCCCCCTGCGTAAAATTCGTCATGTCCCCATTATAGCACAGATACTGCTTTTATCGGACAAAAGATTATCCCAGGCGGACCGTAAAGGTAATTCGCTGCCCCTTATAGGTGGCAAAGATCTTGCCGCCCATCAGTTTGGTCAGTTCTTCGGCCATGGACAGACCGATGCCGTAGCCGGCTTTTTGGCTGTTATGCGACACGTCGCCGCGATAAAACCGCTCGAAGAAGCGGGAATAGTCGACGTTGGCTCCATCGACATAGGTATTGGATACGTCGAGGACGACGCCATTTCCCAGCCGCGACCGGCGCAGGGCCACTTCGATGCTGCCCCCGTCGTCACAGTATTTGACGGCGTTATCGACGAGGATATTGACCAGTTCATAGAGGCATTTACTGTCCCCTTTGAGCATGACATTGTCAGCAATGGCTGTCGTCAGTGTCTTTTCAGCGTCGATGGCCAGCTGCTGGAAGGAGTCGGCTACGGTTTTGACCGTTTCCGAGAAGTTGACGTCGGTAATGACCAGGTCGACTTGCGACCGTTCGCCCATCTTAGACAGCATGATCAGGTCCTGAATGAGGTTCGATAGGCGGCGGACCTGCTTTAAGATACTGTCCGTCCACTGACTTTGGCCGTTCAGCATTTCAATGGCTTCGGCATTGGCGGAAATGATGGCAATCGGCGTCTTCAGTTCGTGACCGGCATTGGTGATGAACCGCTTCTGGTTCTCCATATTTTGGACGAAGGGCCGAATGGCAATGTTGCAGAGTCCGGCCAGGATGAGGATGTAGACGACGATGCAGCCAAAGCCAAACCAGGCCGAGTAGCGCATAAACGACGTAACGGCCGCCGCATCGCGGGTGGCGTCCATGATGACGATGAGGAAGCTGCCGTCGTCATTGGGCTTGATCATGTAGGCATAGGTCGCCCGTCCTTTTTTGAAAAAGCCCTGTTTCTGGCCGGTCTCGCGCGACTCTTCTACGGTCGTTCGGGCGTATTCGATGGCTTCCGGCTGTGAAAATGCCGCAATGTGCTGGATATCGATGTGTTCAGCATAGCCGCTGCCGTTCACCAGGACGCTGAAAAATCGAATTTGGTAAGCAAATTCCGGCGTCTCTTCGGTCCACGACGGGTCGCTGAAGAAACTGCTGTCGTCACCGCCGATTTTCTGGGGTACGGCGCCGTCATTATGGATGATATAGGTCAGGACGGACATGACCTGGGCGTTCATGCGCATATAGGCAATGGCGTTGATGAGCCCTAAGGCCCCGCCGACGACGACCAGGACGCCGATGACGGCCATGATGAGAAATTTGCGGCGCAGGCGCTTGATCATGTTCATCTAAATGCGGGCAGGATACTCCGA
>NZ_KQ958155.1:0-602 GCF_001546855.1 Megasphaera sp. MJR8396C
ACTCAAAGGCCGGTGGTATCTGCATATTCCTGTCACCAAATCTGTTGAAGGATTCCAAAAGGAGAACATCCGTCACGTTGTCGGGATTGACCGTGGTTTACGATTCCTGGCTGTCAGTTACGATGAACAAGGTAAAACCAAATTTGTTTCCGGGCGAAAGATTGCAGCCAAACGACATAAGTTCCTCAAAGTCAGACAGCAGCTCCAATCCAAAGGCACAAAATCGGCAAAGCGTAGACTCAAAGCCATTTCCGGACGAGAGAACCGTTGGATCTCTGATGTAAATCATCGGATTTCTAAGACACTCGTTACGAAATACGGCAAAGATACGTTGTTCGTGCTGGAAGATTTGACGGGTGTCAGCTTTGAGGAATCGAATCTCTCTCAAACTGCAAAGCAGAACTATGACCTACGGAGTTGGCCTTTCTATCAGCTTGAGCAATTTCTGACCTACAAGGCTCACGAAAATCGCTCGGAAGTATTGAAAGTCTCGGCAAAATACACCTCTCAGCGTTGCCCGAAGTGCGGTACTATCCATAAGGAAAACCGCAAGCCTCATCAACACCTGTATAGCTGCCAGTGCGGATACCAATCCAACGATG
>NZ_KQ958155.1:702-44327 GCF_001546855.1 Megasphaera sp. MJR8396C
TTCGATGTGGATTTCTGGAGACAATCACCCTCGTTACGAGAGAATTACAACTGCCTCGGAGTAAATCTCCCTGGCAAAACGGGCATAGTCAACTGCCCGATGATGTAGGCAGAATTAGGGAGGCAGCTTTAAGATGTCGCGATTACCTATGCATTTCTGACTTACAAGCTCCCGCTTCTATAAGAGGGAGTCGTTGACAGGTCCTATTTCCTTTCTTTTACCGAGAGTAAGTAGGTCTGGCCTCTTTCGCCGACGATTTCGATATCGGCCTGGATGGCTTCCAGTTTTTCTCGTAAATAGGAGACGTACATAAAGACGATATTGTCGTCGACGTCGCCCTCATCGCCCCAGACATTGTCGAAGATTTGCTCCGTCGACAAGGATTTTCCGACGTTAGCCATGAAGAATTTCATCAACTTCGTTTCCCGATTGGCCAGGCGTATGGAGCTGCAGCAGACCATTTCCTGTTCGTCGACGTCGAGCTTGACGGCTCCGACGTGAAGCTTCGCCGGCGTAAAAGACTGAGAGCGCCGGGTCAAGGAGCGCAGGCGGGCCAGGAGTTCGCCCATGGCAAAGGGCTTGGTCAGGTAATCGTCGGCGCCGGCGTCAAGACCGGTAATGCGGTCGTCGACTTCGGCCTTGGCCGTCAGCATCAGGACCGGCGTCATATCCCCTTTTTCCCGAATTTCCTGCAGAGCCTGGACGCCGTCTTTTTTCGGCATCATGATGTCCAGGATCATACAGTCGTACGACTGTACCAGGGCCTTATCGACGGCGGCCTGACCGTCATAAACGGCGTCGACTTCATAGCCCGAATGGGTCAAAATCGCGACCAGAGCCGCGGACATTTCTTTTTCATCTTCCGCTAAGAGAAGGCGCATCTTCATTCCCCCTTATTCTTGTGCATGGATCAAATTGCGGATGGTCTGCATGGATACGTCGCACGACGCCAGTTCGTCGGCACAGCGCTTCAATTCCCGGACGATGAGCTGGGGATTTTTAATATCCTGCTTATACTTCATCTGGTGTTCCAGGCTGGCCCAGGAATCCATGGCGATGGTCCGCAGCTGGACTTCCGCATAAAAGCGGCCCGGATTGGCACCGGTTACGTCTTCATAAGGCGCCTGCAGTTCTAAAATGATGTGGTAACTGCGATAACCGTTGGGCTTGACGTTACGGATATAATCTTTTTCTTCGACGATGCGGATGTCGGGCTGGCTCTTCAAAAAATCGATGGCCCGGTAAATATCGTCGAGGAAACAACAGACGATGCGGATGCCGATGGCATCGTATATATCATGGAGCGCCGACTGAGCCGTCTGGGGAAGGCCTTTGCGGTCGCACTTTTCCCGCATGCTGGCCTCGCCTTTCAAGCGGTAGATTAAATGCTCGTAAGCGGCTTCGCCGGTCTTCTTCTTGGTATCACTGCTATAGGCCCGGATACGGCCGATAAGGTCCTTCATCACGGCCTCGAGGGCCGGTTCATATGCACCATAAATGGATGTGCTGTCCATAAAATCACCTCATTCACTAACGGTAGTATGAGTATTATACCACAAAAAAGGATGGCGCCGTACACAGGCACCATCCTTTTTAGATACTGTTTAAATTCTTTTATGAATCTTTATACCATCGTTTGACGACGATCTTTATTCTGTCTTATTGGTCAGATAGTACGAAATACGACTCAGACCGATGGACAAGTCTTCCCGGAAGACGAAGATTCCGTCGGGAACGGTCAATCGCAAGGGTGCGAAAGACAGGATGCCGCGGATACCGGCATCGACCATTTGATCTGCCACCTGCTGTGCGACGGCTGCCGGCGTCGTAATGATGCCGATCTGGATGCCTTCGCGGCGGATGACGTCCCCCATTTCAGAAATCGGCGTGACTTCGACACCGCCGACGTTCTGGCCGATAATGCGATGGTCGACATCGAAGAGGCCCGTCGTCCGAAAGCCCAGACGACCGAAGGTCTTATAGTTCGCCAAAGCCCAGCCGAGATGGCCGATGCCGGCGATGCCGACTTTCCAATGCTGCTGCAGTCCGATGATTTCTACGATCTGTTGACACAATTCACCGACATAATAACCGACACCTTTTTTCCCAAAAGCACCGAAGCAGGTAAGGTCCTTTCGAATCTGTTCCGGTGTGATGCCTAAGCGTTCCCCTAATTTTTCGGATGAGATGATATCGATTCCCGCATCTTGCAGTAACAGCAAGTCCCTGTAGTACAGCGGCAATCGTTCGATGACAGCATCCGATATTGCCTTTTTCTGTCTCATGGATAGTAACCCTCCAACTATGTCCCCAGCTATTCCCTATAGCTATAAGCCACCTTGTCTAGTGATAATAGTCACATGCCTATTATATATCATTGTGAATTATTTCGCAAACTGTTTTTATTACTTTTTTCACATAGTTCAGCCAACATATTGGCGAAAAGGGCGCTCATCAGCCAAAAAGTGAGCGATATTTGCGTACTGAACAAGTCATAATCACTGATGCCGCTGATCGCCAGCGACAGGACTGATGCCGCCAAAGTCATGGACAGGGACCGGTCAAAAGTCCGAACGTGATGGTCTTTCACATAGCGGATGGCGTACCAGGCATTGCCAAAGAAAAACCACAGGCCGAAGAAGGTGCCAACCAGCCCCGTTTCTGCCAACATATTGAGGTACATATTGTGGGCGTGGAAGATGACGATGCCCGCTTCCTGGATCAGTTCGTTGTAAACGGGATAGACGTGTTTAAAAGCCCCCCAGCCGATGCCGAACAGCGGGTGATCGAGGAACATGGCAATGGCTGCCTCCCACATATCCATGCGCATGGCAACGGACGTATCGGCTTCACTGTGGCTGAAGATCGACAAGAGTCGATGAGCTACGCCGCCGTGATAAAAGGCGCCGATCAAAGGCGCTGCCAAAAAGAGGAGCCACACCCGTTTATCCCAAAAGAGGCCGAAGAAAAAGACCAGTGCCCCGACGCTGAGCCAGGCGCCGCGGGAATAGGTCAACACCAGGCAGAGGGTCAGGATGGAAAGGAGTACCAGATACAGGACCCGGTGCCAGTAATGGCGGGTGCAGATCATCATCGACGCCGAAGCGCTCATGACGATCAACAAGAAGGCCGACAGTAAGTTGGGGTTGTACAGCGTCGAATACATACGCCGCCGAAGGAGGGGAAAAGCCGCTTCATCGACCCAGTCGGCATTGTTCAGGACCAGCATGTGGGCATACTGGTAAAGGCCATATAAGGCGACGGCAAAGGCACTGAATAAGAGGGCCGAAAAGAGCATCCGCCGCTCCCACGATCGATGGACAAAGACTAAGATGCCGTAATAAAGCAGGATGTACTGCAAGACCGTAAAGACGTAGAAGGCCGTTCCCATGAAGAAGTGTGGCGAGCCGATGAGCGACAAAAAGGCCGCGACGGCAAAACCGACGGCCGGCAGCGAAAGGGGTGCCCGGCGAAGGGGCAACCGCGGATAGCGCATCATATAATACAGGCCGAGCAGCAAGGCCACGACGAAAAAGCCCTCCATCACAAAAAGATTTAAGGGCATAAAAAAAACAGTCCCGGCCAGGGCATAGACGACGCGCAGCCGTGCCCGCTCTGCAGGCGTACTGCCGGTCCGTATCATCCACTTCATATAGGTTCGCTCCTCCGTAAATATATGTTTTATTTTATCATAAGGTCCACTCCGGCGCAACGAAAAAGGAGTGCCTCCATGAGGAGACACTCCCTTTCGATAACGCATTGACAGGCCGGAAACACGATGGGCCAAAAGCCCGTTCCGAGCCGATTCAAAAGCTTAGAAAAGCTGGTATTTTTCCCGAAGATATGCCCGTACTTCGCCCTGGATGTAGAGCGATCCGACGATGCACAGGACCTGATCCGGCTGTACGGCTGCAAAGGCCTTATCGAGCCCTTCCGACAGACTCCCTGCCCAGTCGGCCTTACAAGGCACGAGGTTCGCCATCTCTTTCGGATCGGACGTACGCGGCGTCGGCGCCGGCGCACAGATGACATAGTCGTCTTCGTGAAAGAGTTCCCGCACCATCTGGCTGTAATCTTTATCGGCCAGGACGGAAAACAGGAAGACCCGCTTACGATCGCCAAAGACGTCTTCATAAGTCTTGCAGAAGGTCGTAATGCCGGCCGGATTATGGGCGCCGTCGAGGACGACGTCCGTATCTCCGGCCTTGAAGACTTGAAAGCGGCCGGGCCACTCGACGTGACGGATGCCGTTTTCAAGGGCCGTCCGGGTCAATTTTTTCTCATGGCGTGCCAAGAGGAGCAGCGCCATGACGGCAGCGGCGCAGTTGGTCCGCTGGTGTTTCCCTAATAAGGGCAGGACCGTCGTAATGGAAAAGCCGAACTTTTCCCGGACGGTCACCATCTGGCCCGTCGCCGAATCTTCAGGGCCGGCATTGCCGACGACGTCGAAGCTATGGTCGAGGGCGTACAGCCGGCTGTGCATGGCATAGGCCTTGCGGGCGATGACCGCCAGGGCCGATCCTTCGGCCGTCGTAACGACGGGCACGCCTTCTTTGATGATGCCCGCCTTCTGCTCGGCAATGGCTTCGATCGTATTGCCGCAGTACTTCATGTGATCCATGGCCACGTTAGTAATGACCGATACGGCCGGGACAATGACGTTGGTCGAATCGAGGAGTCCCCCCAAGCCGACTTCGATGACGGCATAGTCGACGCCGATACTGGCAAAATACCAGAAGGCGGCGGCCGTAATCAGTTCAAATTCCGTCGGCCCTTCTCCCCCTTCGGCCACCATGGCCGTCACGGCGTCTTTGACGACGGCGACGGCAGCGGCAAAATCATCGCGGGAGATGTCGTGATGATCGATGTGGATCCGTTCCGTATAGTCCTCTAAATGAGGCGACGTATAGCGGCCGGTCTTAAAGCCGGCTTCGGTAAGGGCCGAGGCGATCATAGCCGTCACCGAGCCCTTGCCGTTAGTGCCGGTGACGTGGATCGTCTGATACTTATTTTGGGGGTTTCCCAGGCGTTCCAAGAGATTTTGAATACGCCCGAGTCCCAACTGAATGCCAAAGACGTTGGCAGCTTCTAAATAGTTTATTGCTTCTTCGTATGTCATAACAGCCTCTTAGAGTTTTGCCAAATCTTCCATACGTTTCGTAAGGGCAGCCATTTTTTCCTGATAGTCAGCCAGTTTCCCCTTTTCCTTTTCGACGACAGCTGCCGGGGCCTTGGCCAGGAAGCCCTGGTTGGCCAGCTTTTTGTCGAGGCGGTCGATTTCCTTCTGGAGTTTTTCCTGTTCCTTCTGGACGCGGGCCGTTTCTTTTTCGACGTCGATCAGGTCTTTGAGCTGTAAATAGACTTCAATGCCCGGAACGACGGCGACGACGGCATTTTCCGGTTTGGCGTCACTGGCCGAGAGCAGGGTTACCTTATCGGCAAAGGCCAGGGTATGGAAGTAGTCTTCGTAATCCTTCAAGGTCTGGGCCAATTCTTCCGTTGCCGGCGCTAAGATGACCGGTGCCTTCTTGCCCATGGGGACGTTCGATTCGGCACGGAGGTTACGGATGCCCTTGATGGCTTCCATGAGGGTATTCATGGTAGCGGCGTCGTCAGTAAAGTTCCACTTATCCTGGGCTTTCGGCCAGGGAGCGACGATGATGCTTTCCCCTTCGTGAGGCAGGTGCTGCCAGAGGTGTTCCGTAACGAAGGGCATGAAGGGATGGAGCATTTCCAAGGTATGGGTCAGGACATAGACCAACACGTACTGGACGGTGTGCTTGTCGCGGTCGCTGTCGGCCTGGTAGAGGCGCTTCTTGGCCAGTTCGATGTACCAGTCGCAGTAGGAGCTCCAAATGAAGTTGTAGACGGCATCGGCAGCGTCGCCCAATTCAAATTTATCGAGGTCTTCCGTGACTCTGGCTGCCGTTTCATTAAAGGAGGTCAGGATCCAGCGGTCGGCCAGGGTCAAGTCTTTTTCTTCCGGTACGAAGGATTCGTCAAAATCGGTGAGGTTCATGATGACGAACTTCGACGCGTTCCAAATCTTGTTGGCAAAGTTGCGGTTAGCTTCGACGCGTTCCATGTAAAAACGCATGTCGTTGCCCGGCGTATTACCCGTAACCAAGGTGAAGCGCAGGGCGTCGGCGCCGTATTCTTCGCAGACGCCGAGGGGATCGATGCCGTTGCCCAGGGACTTGCTCATCTTGCGGCCCTGGCTGTCGCGGACCAAGCCGTGGATGAAGACGTTTTCAAAGGGGATGTCCTTCATGAATTCACAGGTCATGAACATCATGCGGGCAACCCAGAAGAAGATGATATCGTAGCCCGTAACCAAGACGCTGGTCGGGAAGAACTGGTCGAGATCCGGCGTCTTATCAGGCCAGCCCATGGTCGAAAAAGGCCAAAGAGCCGAGCTGAACCAGGTGTCGAGGACGTCGGGATCGCGATGGATATGCTGGCTGTGGCAGTGCGGGCATTCCGTAATGTCTTCGCGGCTGGCCGAGGCTTTGCCGCAGTCGTCGCAGTACCAGACGGGAATCTGATGGCCCCACCAGAGCTGACGGCTGATGCACCAGTCATGGACGTCTTCCAGCCAGTGATTGTAGGTCTTGACGAAGCGTTCGGGGATGAAGCGGGTCTTGCCGTCTTCTACGGCTTTGAGAGCAGCTTCGGTAAGGGGTTTCATTTTGACGAACCACTGCTTGGTGACGAAGGGTTCGACCGTCGTCTTGCAGCGCGAGCAGTGACCGACGGCATGGGTCAAATCTTCGATATGATCGAGGAGTCCTAAGTCTTCGAGGTCGGCGACGACGGCTTTGCGGCATTCTTCGCGGGTCATGCCGTCGTATTTGGCGCCGGCTTTTTCGTTCATCGTGCCGTCGAGGTTCATGATCATAATCGATTCCAGGTTGTGGCGCTGGCCCATTTCAAAGTCGTTCGGGTCGTGAGCCGGTGTGATCTTGACGGCGCCTGTACCAAAGCCGATATCGACGTAGTCGTCGGCAATGACTTCGACTTCGCGGTCGACGAGGGGTACGATGACTTTCTTGCCGATATACTTCTTCATGCGGTCGTCGTTGGGATTGACGGCAACGGCCGTATCACCCATGATCGTTTCCGGACGGGTCGTGGCGATCATGATGTAATCGTCTTCACCGACGACGGGGTATTTGACGAACCACAGATGGCCGGCGACGTCGGAGTGGTCGACTTCGATGTCCGACAAGGCCGTATGGCAGTGAGGGCACCAGTTGGTAATGCGCTGACCCTGATAGATGAGGCCTTTTTCATACAAGGAAATGAAGACTTCCCGAACGGCGCGGGCACAGGTATCGTCCATGGTAAAGCGCTTGCGGCTCCAGTCGCAGGACGAGCCGAGACGGCGAATCTGTTTTTCAATGCGGTTGCCGTACTGTTCTTTCCAGGCCCAGACACGTTTGAGGAATTCTTCGCGGCCGATTTCGTAGCGGGTCTTGCCTTCTTCGGCCAGCTGCTGTTCGACCTTTACCTGGGTAGCGATACCGGCATGGTCGGTGCCAGGAATCCAGGCGACGTTGTAGCCTTCCATGCGCTTGAAGCGGACCAGAATATCCTGCAGGGTGTTGTCCAGAGCATGGCCCATGTGGAGCTGACCCGTAACGTTCGGCGGCGGCATGACGATGCTGAAGGGTTTCTTGCTCTTATCCGGCTCTTGATGGAAGTAGCCGTTCTTTTCCCAAAAATCGTACCACGCCATTTCCATGTCATTCGGTGCATACGTGCCCAGTTGTTCTTTATTCCATTTCATGATGATTCCCTCCAAAACAAAAAAGAGCATTCCCTCGCCTAAGGGTTTATTCCTTAGGACGAAAGAATGCTGTATCTTCCGCGGTACCACCTAAATTGCCGCTTCCGCGACCGCTTCATGGCACAGGTAACGTCTGCTTGACGGACAGGCCTTTCCTCCTGTCAGCTCCCGGGTGACGCGCCCTACTCTCTTTGAATGCCCTCGCACCGAATCGGCATTTCGCTGACAAAAAGAAGTAAAGCTTCTTCCGCTCATCGCTTTTGTTGTGATAAATATTGTAGCAATTTTACCTAAGCCTGTCAAGGCGTCCGGCAAGTTACACCTGAAGGTCAGCGATGGAATAAAGGGCGGCATAGCCGGCCAGGGAAATTTTATCCCCGTCGAGGCGGCACTGGAGCTCCCCTCCCCGCTTCGAGGCCTGGTAGGCCAAGAGCTTCTCTTTGCCGAGCTTTTTGGCCATGATGGGAATGATGTGGCAGTGACCGGAGCCGCAGACGGGATCTTCGGGGACGGATAGTTTCGGTGCAAAGCTGCGGCTGACGCAGTCGTACGTCCGTCCCGGCGCCGTAATGTGGCAGAGCATTCCGTCAAGGCCTTTGATCTTTTCTAAGTCCGGCTGAAAGTTCCGTACGACGTCTTCGTCAGGCAGGACGCAGACCAAATCCCGTGCTATATAAGCTTCCAAAGGTCTGATGCCAAGGGCATCGGTCATGGCCTCGGTGACGGCCGTCGGCACCATGTCGTAAGCCGGAAAGACCATGGAAAACAAATCACCCTTCCGAGTAACCGTCAGTGTTCCGCCCAGAGTATGGAAGATGAAGCGTTCAGCCTCGGGTTCAACGAAATGAGCCAGGACGAAGCTCGTCCCCAGCGTCGCATGGCCGCAGAGGTCGATTTCACCGCCCGGCGTAAACCAGCGAAGCTTGTAAGCCTCCCCTTCCTTTACGGTAAAGGCCGTTTCCGACAAATTATTTTCAATGGCAATGGCCTGCATCAACGCATCGGGCAGCCAGGAGTCCAGAACGCAGACTGCAGCCGGATTTCCTTTAAAAACTTCTTTGGTAAAAGCATCGACGACATAGCATTTCATAAAAATCCCTCCTCGAAAGATAATCATTCTGTCTGCCTTCATCATAGCATAGGAAAAATAAGCACACAATATTATAATTGTGTGCCATACGATTATTCCCGATAAGGAACTAAGACCGCCTTTATAAGATGAAGGCCTCGTTCTAAGGAAGCCATGTCGTTCGGCGCCCCGATGGCCAGCCTGGCGCCATGGACGGAGACATCAGTACCGACGGCAAAATGTTCGGCCCCTAAGAGGCGGACACCGCCTTTTCGGCAAAGACTTTCAAACTGCTGCCCGGTCAGCTGCGTCGGAAGGGTCAGCCAACGACAAAGGGCATCGCGCCCGCCGGCTAAGGGCCAGCCTTGTAAGATGCGGTCCGTGAGCTCGTTTCGCTCCCTCAGGCTTTGGCGGCGAAGAGCCATAAGGGATTCACATTTTCCCGATACGATGAGCCGAGCCGCCAGTTCCATGAGCAGGGCCGACTGGGAGAGATTCAAGGTGTATAAGGCCGAGGACAGCGTCTCTTCCAACCGTTTGGGCGGCACGACATAGGCCAGTCGCAACGCCGGCAGAATGGTCTTTGACAGGCTGAAGAGATAGACCGTCTGGTCCGGTGCCAAGGTTTTGACCGGCGCCGCCGGATGATCTGTCAGCAAACTGGCAATGGCATCTTCAATGATGAGGAGGTCATGCTGTTTAGAAAAAGCGGCGAGTCTCTCCCGGCCGGCTGCCGACATAGTGTGGGTCGTCGGATTCTGAAAGTCCGGCGTCACATAGATTCCCTTAATGTGGTGATTCTTTAAGGCATAAGAAAGGCCATCTTCACTCATTTCCCCATCCTTCTGTCCGACGGGGACGAGGCGGATGCCGAAGAGTTTGGCCGCACTTTTAAAACCCGGATAGACCAGGGGATCGACGCCGATGCGGTCGCCGGGCCGAAAGAGAGCCGCCAAGATAGCTGTCAAGGCATTCTGGCCGCCATTAGAAAACAGAACCGGCCTTTCTACGGTGACGCCGGCCCAGCCTAATAGTGTCTGCGCCGCCTCCTGGTAAAAACGATCGTTCCCATAGGCATATTGAAAGAACCGTTCGCGACGGTTATCGCTCATCATTTCGGCCACCAAAGAGGCCACGGTATCGCCAGCCAATCGTTCGGGCATCATGGAACCCATCTCGATGATAGGCGTCCTGTTTGGAGCTGCCAGCAGGCTGGTACCGGCATCATAGGCGACGAAGGTTCCCCGACCGACGACGCTGGTAAGGAGGCCCCGGTTAGAGGCATAGCGAAAAGCCTTGGATACGGTGCTGACATTGACGTCGAGAAAATCGGCCAGTTCCCGCTGAGGCGGCAGTTTCGTTCCCGGCAGGATGCGGCCGCGTTCGATATCTTCTATGAGCTGCGCCGCCAAGGCCTTATAAAAAGGCTGGAGACGCCCTTCTATGTCACGACGGGACGGGCGCCACGACATGGGATAGGTTTCAAAAGAATTGACCGGCATAGAAAGGCCCCCTTTCTCCGATTTTGACAAAAAAATTATCCTTATGAAGGTCACCGATCTTCATAAGGATAATGATACACGACCGTATGATTTTTGAAAAGCCGCTTATAAGGTGCCGACCAAATCGATGCCCGGTTTCAAAGTCTTAGCACCCGGTGTCCAGCGAGCCGGGCACACTTCGTCGCCGTGTTCACGGACGAACTGGCAAGCCTGAACTTTTCGCAGCAGTTCTTCGGCATTGCGGCCTACGTTGCCGGCATTGACTTCATAGGAGACGATTTGGCCTTCGGGATTGATGATGAAGGTTCCTCGCTCAGCGACACCGGCATCTTCGATGAGGACTTCAAAATCACGAGCCAAAGCATGGGTCGGATCGGCCATCATCGGATAAGTGATGTCTTTGATGAGCGGCGAGTGATCGTGCCAAGCCTTGTGCACAAATTCCGTATCGCAGGAAACAGAATAGATTTCGCAGCCTATCTTTTTGAACTCTTCATAAAAGCTTTCGAGGTCGGCTAATTCCGTCGGGCACACAAAAGTAAAATCAGCAGGATAGAAAAAGAATACGCTCCATTTTCCCAAGAGATCTTCCTTGGTAACGGTAATGAATCCGTTATTATGGAAAGCTTTGGCCGTAAAATCACTGACTTCCTTGTTGATTAATGACATAAGATGAACCTCCTCTACCATGAAAACCATAAATTGAAAATCGCTATCATTATAACTAAAAGATATCATGAATTGCCTGAAAAATCAAGGCAAACATAATGACAATTTATCCAAGATGAGGTCATTCACATTACAAAAAAGGACGTGAGCAGCTGTACTCACGTCCATTCGAGGCAGCTGCTGTAAACATCGCCACTATACAAGGAACTTGCTATCGATATGTTACTGTCGTCCGTCCCGCTTCAGGAAAAAGGGCAGCGCCACTTCCGGGAACAGGGTATAGCTCAGGACGTCTTCCATGCTGGCATTGGGGAAGCCTTCGTTGGCCAAGGCCTTCTTGGCTTCTTCCAATTCCGGTGCCAAGTCATCGGCCGGACGATGAGTAATGACCGGTTCATCGCCGATGCACATCTTTCGGAATTCTTCGTCGATGGTACCGGGCACACGGCCATATTTGCCGCGAACGATGTCGCGCACTTCATTGGTCACGATCTTATAACGGCCATAGAGGACGTTTAGGGCGGCTGCCGAACCGGTAATCTGACTGGTCGGCGTAACCAGCGGCGGATAACCGAGGTCGCGGCGGACGTTGGGCATTTCGGCCAGGACTTCATCGAAGCGGTCTTCGGCGCCCTGGGCTTTAAGCTGATTATAAAGGTTGGTCAGCATGCCGCCGGGAATCTGATATTTGCGGACAGCCGGGTTAATCTGGCTGGGCATGGTCAGTTTAAATTCGTCGGCCAGTTCCTTGCGGACGTTTTTAAAATGGTCGACAATGGGCCACAGGCGGTCGACGTCGATGCCGGTATCGTAGATACTGCCGTTTAAGGCCATGACCATCGATTCCGTCGCCGGCTGGCTGGTGATTTCGCCAAAGGGCGACAAGGCCGTATCGATGATGTCGACGCCGGCTTCGATGGCTTTCATATAGGTCATTTCACCGAGGCCGCAGGTACAGTGCGTATGCAGTTCAATGGGCACGGTCAGGTGCTTCTTGAGCATGCGGATAAGGTTATAGGCATCATAAGGCGACAAGAGGCCCGACATGTCTTTGATACAGACCGAGTCGACGCCCATATCCTGTAATTCCTGACCGACCTTGGTAAAGGATTCCATGGTGTGAATGGGGCTGATAGTATAGACCAGGGCGCCCTGGACGTGGACCGATTTCGTGTCTTTTGCCGCTTTGATGGCCGCTTCCATGTTGCGCGGGTCGTTTAAGGCGTCAAAGACGCGGATGATGTCGATGCCGTTATCGACGGCGCGGTTGACAAATTCATAGACGACGTCATCGGCATAGTGACGATAACCTAATATATTTTGACCGCGAAGCAGCATCTGCAGCGGCGTCTTTTTCACATGCTTTTTAATCGTCCGCAGGCGTTCCCACGGGTCTTCATCGAGGAAGCGCATGCAGGTATCAAAGGTAGCGCCGCCCCAACATTCGAGGGCGTTGTAGCCTAATTCATCCATGGCTTCCAGGACAGGAAGCATCTGGCGAAGGCGCATGCGCGTCGCTGCAATGGATTGATGACCGTCGCGCAGAACCGTTTCCGTTATTTTTACTCTTGCCATTCTCTTTCCTCCATATTATATCTATTGCAATTTGTTTATTGTTAAAATCATACGTACTATTTTATTATATCATAGTAGGACTGGCCTGGCTATTCATATCTAAGTCATAGCTCGTCTGTCCTTGAAAGACGTAGACGTGACCCAGGGGTACGTCCCCTTCCCGCCACGACAAGGTCAAGGGAATACTCCAGCGCGCGGTCTTAACGGTAAGGCTGCGATAGCCCCGGACGCGCGACGTCTCGCGGCGATCATAGGAAATGGTAACGGCCTCGTCCCCTGGAAGGGTCCTTAAAAAGGACAGGAGCTGCCTTCGGTAGCGATAGGTGTCGACGAGTTCACCCATAGCCGGCGTATAGGCTCCGGCCAGGACCTGCGAAGAGTCGTCCAGGTCTTCCGTGGCCTGAAGCCCCGTTCGGATGCATCGTATGCCTCGTTCCAGGAAGTGCTGCTTCATATAAGCCGCCCGCCGCACCCCTTCAGCGATCGTAAGAGGCTTATAGCTCCCGTCCTCATACATGGCGGCCAGTTCCGTCCCCTGAAGGACGGCGACGGGATAGATGCGGGCCAGATCCGGCCGGAGATTGCCGATGGCCTTCGTCGTTCGGCAAAGGCTGTCCCAATCTTCCCCGGGAAGGCCCGGCATGAGCTGATGGCCGACGGTAAAGCCGTACTGTCGCAGCAAGGCCGTCGCCTTTATGACATCCCCTGCTGTATGGCCCCGCTGAGCTTGCTGCAGCACCCGGTCGTCCATGGACTGAACGCCGAGTTCTACACAGGTCAGGCCATAGGCCTTCAAATTCGTTACAATGGCTTCGGTGATGCAGTCCGGCCGCGTCGAACAGCGTATCCCTTGAATGACGCCGGCTTTCAGCGCTTCATAGGCCGGTTGGAGCAGCTCCTGCTGCAGCGGCATGGGAATGGCTGTAAAGCTGCCGCCGTAAAAGGCGACTTCCCAGTGCCGTCCTTCACCGGCCGATGCCGTATAGGAGCCAATGAGCTCGCGTATGGCATCTCTCGTAGGCAGGCCGTGGTGGCCTGTAATCTGCCACTGAT
The DNA here is from genome assembly GCF_001546855.1 of Megasphaera sp. MJR8396C. Taxonomy (GTDB): domain Bacteria; phylum Bacillota; class Negativicutes; order Veillonellales; family Megasphaeraceae; genus Megasphaera. The sequence goes on from NZ_KQ958155.1 coordinate 14,360, forward strand.
TGCAGAAGACGCAGCGATGCGGACAGCCGATATGGGGGATAAAGATAGGAATGATAGAAGTTTTCATAGTCATAAATGGGTGTATAAACTGCGAAAGAGGAGCTGCTCAGGCAGCTCCCCGTCTACTTGCCTTTTAACCGCGTCAGCGCTTCATGCGCTGCGTGTTGTTCGGCATATTTTTTTGATTTTCCCGATCCTTCGCCGAGAACCTTGCCGTTGACCAGGATTTCCATGTAAAAAGTCTTGTCATGGTCCGGCCCTTCTGTCCGGCAGAGGCGATACTCGATATGCTGAGGACCGTCTTGCTGTACGTACTCTTGGAAAATCGTCTTGTAGTCTTTTTCGTAATGACCACTGTCGACGAGGTCCAAATAGTCCTTTAATTGGTGAAGGATGAATTTCCGCGCCTCTTCGTAAGAGCTGTCGATATAGATGGCACCGACAACGGCTTCAAAGGCATCGGCCAGCATGCTGGGACGCGTGCGGCCGCCGGTTGCGATTTCCCCCTTCCCCAGGAGGAGATAGTCGCCCATATGGAACTTCATGCACACCGAAGCCAGGGGGCTTTCGCTGACGACACTGGCTCTGGCCTTTGACAGCTGCCCTTCAGGCATATGCGGATAGTGGAGAAACAAGTATTCCCCTACGACCAAGTCTAAGATGGCGTCGCCTAAAAACTCCAGGCGTTCATTGTAGTAACCATGATTGGCCTTATTTTCATTGGCATAGGAAGAATGGGTCAGGGCCTGATCCAAAATAAGGAAATTATGGAATTCTCCAAGGCCCAAGACCTGTATGAACTGTTCTAACTGTTCTTTACGAGTCGTATCCATCAGGTCAGTCTTCTTCTTTATTCAGCATATTTTTTGAACAGCAGCGTCGCGTTGTGACCGCCAAAACCAAAGGAATTGGAAATGGCAACCTTGACGTTAGCATCGACGGCCTTGTTGGGAACGTAGTTGATGCCAAGGGCTTTCAGTTCTTCTTCCGGTTCCACGAGGTTGATCGTCGGATGGACCTTGCCGGTTTCGATCGTCATAGCGCAGGCAATGGCTTCGACAGCACCGGCTGCACCGAGGAGATGACCGGTCATTGACTTCGTCGAGCTCATGAGCATATCTTTGGTATGGTCGCCAAAGACGCGGGCAACGGCGACGGATTCATTAAAGTCATTGAGGTGAGTGGACGTGCCGTGGGCATTGACGTAGTCGACGTCTTCCGGTTTGAGGCCGGCGTCTTTTACAGCCAAGGCCATGCACTTGGACTGCTGGAGGCCTTCCGGTGCCGGCGCCGTGATGTGGTAAGCATCGGCATTGCTGCCGTAGCCGCCGATTTCACAGTAGATGTGAGCACCGCGCTTTTTAGCATGTTCCAGTTCTTCGAGGACGACGATGCCGGCGCCTTCGCCCATGACGAAACCGTCGCGGTCTTTATCGAAAGGACGCGAAGCGTGAGTCGGGTCATCGTTGCGCGTGCTGAGGGCTTTCATCGCCGCAAAGCCGGCAACTGCACCCGGAGAAACGGCAGCTTCCGTACCGCCAGCAAGGGCTGCATCGAGTTCGCCCCGCTGAATCATGCGGTAAGCGTCACCGATGGAGTTGGTACCCGTTGCGCAGGCCGTAACGACGCTGGCGCAGTGGCCCTGAAGGCCGAAGAAAATGGATACCTGGCCGGAGGCCATGTTGACAATCATCTTCGGTACGACAAAGGGATTGACGCGGGACGGTCCCTTCGAAAAGAGGCCTTTATATAAGTTATGCAGTGTTTCCATGCCGCCGATGCCGGTGCCGATAATGGTACCGATACGGTCGCGATCTTCTTCGTCTAAGTTGATTTTTGAATCATCTAAGGCTAATTTCGCAGCGGCTACTGAATACTGCGTGGACGGGTCCATGTGACGGGCTTCTTTACGGTCGATACCGAAATCGGCAGGGTCAAAATCCTTGACTTCGCCGGCAATGCGAGTCGTATATTCCGCTGCGTCAAAGTGGGTAATGGGGCCGATGCCGCTTTCGCCGTTGAGCAGGGCTTTCCAAAAAGCATCTTTGCCGATGCCGACAGGAGAAATGACCCCTAACCCTGTAATTACTACGCGTTTTTCCAAAGTTTTCACCTCATTATAAAATGTAACGCACGTATCAATCGGGAATCTCTTCCACTTCCCGTTTGATATTTGCAAATATATCCTTGACCGGCAGGATGTCATGAATTTCCATCATTCGTTTGCCGGAAAATACCAGGCCTGTTTCAACGTCCCCTTGCTGGGCCCGCGTCAATGCCCGGATAATGCAGTATTTATGGCTGCATTTTTTCAGACAGAAATCACACGTTTCCGGCTTCGGTGCCGTCCCCAAAAGAATCCGTTCGGAGAATGGCGTACGGATAGCTTGGCCAGGAAGGCCGACAGGGCTGTGTACGAGAATAAAATCTTCCGGTTTATTGGCCCGGAGATAGACTTCTTTTAAAGCGTCAGCGCCGTTCGATTCGACACTGGCTGCAAAACGGCTGCCCATCTGGACACCGTTGGCTCCGAGACGGAGCATTTCTACAACATCGCTTCCATGCAGGACGCCGCCGGCGCCGATGACGGGAATGTCAACAGCGGCCCGTACTTCCGGTACGATGACGCGGCTCGAGCGATTCGTTCCCAAATGCCCGCCTGCTTCTGCACCTTCGACAACGACGGCCGAAGCACCCAGGGATTGGGATATTTTAGCTAGTTTGGCAGAAGACACAATAGGGACAATAGGCGTGCCCGAATCCTTCCCCCAGGCAAACATATCCCGGGAAAAACCTGCGCCTGCCACAACCAGATCGATTCCTTCTTCAATTGCCGTAGTAACCAAACCCTTAAATTCGCGGGCTGCTACCATGACATTTATACCTATAATTCCACGAGGAGATAACTTTCTGGCTAACTTAATTTCATGTCGCAATTCGTCAAAAGGCATGCCAGATGCCGCAATAAGGCCGATACCGCCTTCATTGGCTACTGCTGCCGCCAAACGGGCTGTGGACAAACGGATTGCCATACCACCTTGAATAATTGGCACCTTTGCTACAAGCTTACCTATTCTTAATTCTGGCAGCTTCACTCTGTTTTCCTCCATTCAAGATACCAGGAGGGGAAGACACACAGGCCTTCCCCTTCAGGCTCTTATTGCAAACTTATGCTTTCTTTTCCTTTTCAATGTAATCAACTGTATCTTTGACAGTTTTGATTTTTTCAGCAACATCGTCAGGGATTTCGATATTGAATTCTTCTTCGAAAGCCATGATCAGTTCTACGATGTCCAAGGAATCAGCGCCTAAATCATCGATGTAAGCAGCGTCCATTTTGACTTCTTTTTCGTCAACGCCTAACTGTTCAACAACAATGCTCTTTACTTTTTCAAAAGTATTTTCTTCGCTCATGTCCATTCACCCCCTTTCAGTGGAGTATGATTTTTTACATTACCATGCCGCCGTCGACATTCAAGGTCTGGCCGGTAATATAGCTGGCATCATCCGATGCAAGGAATAACACGGCTTTTGCCACTTCTTCCGGCTGAGCCACGCGGCCCATGGGAATCGTTTTAATCATGGCATCGACAGTGTCCTCGCCGAGGACCGCCGTCATGTCCGTTTCGATGCATCCCGGAGCAATGGCATTGCAGCGGATGTTTCGCGAAGCCAGTTCTTTGGCAACCGATTTGGTGAAACCGATGAGGCCTGCTTTGGCCGCAGCATAGTTGGCCTGGCCGGCATTGCCTGTTTCACCGACGACAGACGTAATGTTGATAATCGAACCGCTGCGCTGCTTCATCATCAGCCGGGTAACGGCCTTGGTGCAGTGGAAAGCGCCGGTAAGATTGGTGTCAAGCACGGCCTGCCAGTCGTCTTCTTTCATGATCATGAGCAGGCCGTCACGGGTGATGCCTGCGTTATTGACTAAAATGTCGATACGTCCCAATTCTTTCTTGACGTCTTTGACCATAGCAGTGACGGCAGCTTCATCAGCCACATCACACTGGATGGCAAGGCCTTTGCGCCCTTTTTCTTCGATAAGGCGGACCGTTTCTTCAGCAGCGGCGGTATTGCCGGCATAGATGACAGCGACGTCGGCACCGGCTTCAGCAAGGGTCAGCGCTGCCGCACGGCCGATGCCGCGGGAGCCGCCGGTAACGATGGCTGTTTTTCCTGTTAACTGCATTTTATCGAACCTCCTGGAAAAATTCAAGCGTTTTCTTTAAGGAAGGAATATCTTCTACATTTTCACTGTGGATTTTGCGGTCAATTTTCCGATTAAAACCACAAAGGGTTTTACCCGGACCGACTTCTACGAAGTTTTCCGCGCCAAAGTCGAGCATGGTCTTGGTGCAGTCGATCCAGAGGACGGGGCTGGCCGCCTGTTTGATAAGGGATGCCTTGATATCGGCTGCAGCCGTTTCAATCTGGCCGTTGACATTGGCAACGACGGGAATCTTGGCATCGGAAATGGTAATATCGTCGAGGACTTCGGCCAGGCGTTTTGCCGCCGGTTCCATGAGCGTGCTGTGGAAGGGAGCGCTGACGTGAAGGAGAACGGCGCGTTTCGCACCAGCAGCCTTCATGCGGTCTGCCGCTTCTTCAACGGCTTTAGTGCTGCCGGCAATGACGATCTGGCCGGGGCAGTTGAAGTTGACGGCCTGAACGACGCCGCCTGCCTTAGAAATGTCGGCGCAGATTTCTTTGATCTTATCTTCGTCTAAGCCGAGGATAGCCGCCATGCCGCCTTCTCCGAGGGGAACGGCTTCCTGCATGAACTGGCCGCGGAGGCGGACGGTCCGCACAGCGTCGGCAAAGGTCAAGGAACCGGCTGCGACGAGAGCTGAATATTCACCGAGGCTGTGACCGGCTGCGATGTCCGGGGTCAGGCCTTCCTGAGCCAGGACGCGGCAGCATGCCGTGCTGGCCGTAAGGATGGCCGGCTGTGTATTATAGGTCTTCATCAGTTCTTCGTCAGGACCTTCAAAGCAAAGTTTCGTCAGCGAGAAACCCAAGGCATCGTCAGCTTCTTCAAAGAGCTGTTTTACGACCGGGTAGGCATCGTATAAATCTTTGACCATACCCACTTTTTGGGCACCCTGTCCGGGAAAAACAAAGGCTTTCTTCATCATCAGTCACACCTCTCACAAAAAATTAATACCATTTCATAACTAAGCCGGCCCACGTCAGTCCGGCGCCAAATCCAGCCAAAACGACGATGTCGTCGCGCTTCATGCGGCCTTGACGCAAGGCTTCATCGAGGGCAATGGGAATGGATGCCCCGGACGTGTTGGCGTATTTATCGATATTGACAAAGACTTTTTCCATGGGAAGGTGGAGCCGTTTGGCTGCCGATTGAATGATGCGGGTATTGGCCTGATGAGGAACCATGAGGTCGATGTCTTCGTAACTGAGACCGGCCCGTTCCAAGGCTTTTTCCGCCGTCCGTCCCATGACTTTGACAGCAAATTTATACACTTCCTTGCCGTCCATCTTGATGTACGTTTCATGTTTCGCCCGAGCTTCATCGGTCGGCAAAATAGCGACCCCGCTGGACGGGATGTTCAGGTATTTGCCGCCGCTTCCGTCGGCGCCCATGTCAGCACCGAGGATGCCGTAGCCCTGCGGTACGGGACCGAATACAGCGGCTCCGGCGCCGTCGCCGAAGAGGACGCACGTATTGCGGTCGGTCATGTCGAGGAAACGGCTGAGGATTTCAGCCCCGATGACCAAAACGTGGCGGTACATGCCCGTTTCGATGTACTGTGCCGCCGTAATGGCGCCATAGGCAAAGCCCGAGCAGGCTGCATACAAATCGAAGACAGCGGCGTTCTTGGCACCGATATTATCCTGGACGATGCAGGCCGTTGACGGGATGGTCATGTCCGGCGTCAAGGTGCAGACGATAATCATATCCAGGTCTTCAGCTGACAGATTGGCCATTTCCAAAGCCTGTTTCGCCGCGATGGTGCACATATCCGACGTATTCATTCCGTCTTCGGCAAAGTGACGCGTTTTGATGCCGGTACGGCTCTGAATCCATTCATCCGATGTATCGACATACTTTTCCAATTCTTTATTGGTAACGACTCTATCGGGTACATAATGGCCCGTACCCAGCACACCGGCTGCGTTAGCTTTCACTATCATACTGTTCTACCTCTTCTTCCTCTATACTTTTTCGAATATGGCCGATGACGTCTTGCTCTGCAATTTCGCCGGCCACGCGGACAGCGTTTTTAATGGCCTTGGCCTTAGAGCTGCCGTGGCAGATGATAAAGCTGCCGTTGACGCCAAGTAGTGGCGCTCCGCCGTATTCGGTAAAGTCTAGTCGCTTCTTGAGCGATTTCAAAGCCGGATAGATGGCAAGCGCCCCTAATTTAGCGATGAAGCCGCTCTGCTTGATCGTGTCGCGGACGAGACGGATGATGAACATGGCCATGCCTTCTCCAAATTTCAAGATGACATTGCCGATGAATCCGTCACAGACGACGACGTCGACCGTTCCTTTCGGTATATCTCGGCCTTCTACGTTGCCGTAGAAAGTAATGGTTTTCAAATTTTCCAACATGGGATAGGTTTTTTGACACAATTCATTGCCCTTCGACGCTTCTTCCCCGATATTCAGGAGACCGACAGCCGGCTTTTCAATGCCGAGGATGTATTTGGCGTAATGGCAGCCCATGATGGCGCCTTCAACCAAGTGTTTCGGCTTGCTGCTGGAGTTAGCCCCGGAATCGAGGAGGACGGTAATCCCCTTTTTAGAAGGGATCGGCGTCGCAATGCAAGGGCGTTCAATCCCCTTGATGCGGCCCAGTTCGAAAAGGGCAGCTGTGACAGCGGCCCCGGTGCTGCCGGCGGCAACGACAGCATCACATGCGCCGTTTTTTACCAAGCGTGCAGCAACGACGATGGATGCGTCTTTCTTGCGGCGAATGGCCTGAGCTGGATGCTCGCCCATTTCGATGACTTCACTGGCATGGACGATCGACAGGCGTTCATTTTCTTTCGCCCCATACGTCGTCAATACCTGGCGTATCTTCGTTTCGTCACCGACCAGGACGACATCGTAATCATATGCTTTGACGGCTTCGATGGCACCGAGGACAATTTCTTCCGGTGCGTAATCGCCGCCCATCGCATCTACTGCTATTTTCATGATACTACCGCTCCATTATTCCAAAGATTCTATAATAAATTTCGCCCGGAACACTTCTTTTCTCATCTTCCGAATCGTAACCCATACGTAGTATTTCTGGTCGCGCTGGCGGATGACGTCAGCTTTGGCAATCAGTTTATCGCCTACGGTGACGGGCTGTTTATATTTTACATTGGCCACTGCCGTGATACAGACAGGAAGGTTTAACACTGTCCGTGCCAAGGAGCTGGCCTGGGCATACAGGCATTGGGAGCGCACGATATGGGCTTCGTCGACCATATCATCCGTAGCCGTCATAATCGAAATGGCATTCTTTCCGATGATGCAGTCTACGAGTTCGCCGACGACGGTCGCATTTCGCAGTTTGGGCTGCGCCTCCTCCGCCTTTTGGCGGATGCGGATGCGCATTTCAGGGATCCCCAAGGCCATTCGGTCCAAGCGGATTGTAGCTACACTGACGGAAAGTTCTTCAGCTAATTCTTCGTCATTTATAAAAGGATTATCTTCAATTCGCTTCTGTAACAAAGCATGTCGCTTATCTCTTGCTATACGGACCATGTCATTCACCCTTGAAATTATTACCAAGTATTATTAGCACATACAACTAGAGATTATATAATGTTTTGACGATTTTGGCAAGGAAAATAAAAAAAGTATGCTTTCATCCCATTCATTCTCGTTGAATTGCCGAAAGCATACTCCTCACTCCTTAGTATTTATCGAAATCCATTTCGTTCAATACGTCACGCAGTTTTTCCAACTCTTCCTTGGTCATGGTAATTCCCTTGGTCATCGCCTGGTAATCCGGATCCCACGAGCGCAGATCGAACTTAGGAGCCCGATTATTCCAGCTGATATAAGTCAATTCTTTGCGCCAGCCGTCTTTATTTTCAGACAAGGTGCCGCAAATATCTTCGATGTTAAAATTTAACTGTGCCATTGTATACCTCCCGATAGCGTTCATTGTTTGCATCATGTCAGGTTACGTCCATAACCCAATTATTTTATATAATAGCAAATATGCAAATTATGTCAATACAGCAGATTCGCCAATAATGTCAAGCTTTTTTTCCCTTATCCGTGGCTCTTTCTCCGCTTGAAAAGCCCTCCGTGGGCCTCGCTGATATCGAAGACGGAGACGAAAGCGGCCGGGTCGATGGTCGTAATGGCGTCGCGGATCTTGGTAATTTCAAGACGCGATACGACGCAGTACAGGATCATCGTCTTTTCCCGACGATAGGCGCCTTCGCCGTTGATGAGGGTCACGGCACGGCCCATATCCTGAGTGAGGCACTGGGCAACGGCGTCGTGTTTTCCCGTTACGATGAGCATACCCTTCATTTCATCGAGACCGGTCGTAACGACGTCGATCATCTTATAGGCAATGAAGTAGGCGACCAGGGAATACATGGCACTGTCCCAGGAAAAGACGAAGCCCGAACTGCCTAAAATGAAGAGGTTAAAGAACATAATGATTTCGCCGACGGAAAAAGGCATCTGCCGATCGGCGATGATGGCCAACACTTCCGTACCGTCAAGGGATCCGCCCCAGCGAATGATGAGGCCGACGCCGAGACCGATGATGATGCCGCCGTAAATGGTCGACAGAAAAGGATCTGACGTGACCGGCGGATAGTGAAGGAAATCACTCCATACGGACAGACAGAGAATAGAAAATAAGGATGACACGGTGAAAAAAGCACCGATCTTTTTATACCCGAATATAAAAAAGGGAATGTTCAATACGATGATGAAAATACTGAAGCTGATTCCCGTGATTTCAGCAGCCATGAGGGCAATACCGACGACACCGCCGTCAATGACGTGGTTCGGAACGAGGAATACGTCGAGCCCGATGGTATAGATAAAGGCACCGAAGGCAAGCCCTAAGGCGCGTAAGAAATATTTCATAGATTACCTCCCTGTTTTTTCGTAATATAGCGGCGGCCGATAATCCAGGCGACAAAATCGTCGACCGGTTCCGGCGGATATTGAAGTGACAAGGGGATGAAGCGCCGCCACCCCTTGCGCGGTGTGCACTGAAAATAGAGATTACGGCCTTCAACGGTCGTAAATTTTTCATCGATGAGTGAAAAAGTGACGGCACGGCGGCCATCGGCAATCCACTGCTCGACTAAAGGCTGCAGATGCTTATGGTTCGTCCCGTCACCCATGACGATATGAGAAAAAGGGTACTTCCCATAGATCTCCTCTACGTAAGAAAGGAGGTCCGGCGTCGGCACGATGGCTTTCGTGACCAGGCTGCCGTCGTCATTTACAACGGCGGTCCCAGTCTTTTCTGAGCCCGGGTCAATGGCAAAAATCATGGTCTTCCTCCCCTACTTACCGGCTTCGACGCGGATGTCAATCTGCAGCGGACCAGCCGTATAAGTATCGGTTTCGGCGACGGCTTTAAGGACAACGCTGGTCCCGGTATGACTCTTGATGCGATTGATGGTATCGAACATTTCCGAGGCCGTCAAGGCGCCGACGTTACCCGTCAGGGGATCTGGCAACAGGCCCTTAGCCTGAGCCTGCTGGTTGACATTATGCAGGAAACGCATGACCTGAAGTTCCGTGTTGCCCGACAGTTCCTCGCCGGTTAGCTCTTCTTCAAAGACGACGTCGCCGCGATGATAAATCAATTGGTTATCATACATTTCAACATGGACCAGGGCCGGTTCGCCGAGGATGATGTTCCCGGCAGCAATGATGCGCAATAATTTTTGCGACTTGCCGGCTTTTTGTAGGGCATCGACGGTGGCATTGAATTCTTCCGGTGAAATATACAGCAAAATCGTATTTTCATCGGTAACGCCGAGATGACGGCCAATCATAGTATTGGTCTGACTCATGGCCCGGCTCAATTCTTCCCGCGTCTGTTCAATGGACAGACCGCCGCGAAGGACGTTGCTCGAGAGGACTTCGCCGACGCGGAAGACGACCGTACCTTCACGGATATTGGTCATCGTCGCGTTGAGCAGCTTAATGCGCTGGTCGAGGCCATCGATGGTTTCCATCATTTTATTCTTCGTTTCTTCCAGCATAGCTACGTCCTGACGGGCCTTTTCACTGTCGGCCAGGGCCGAGTCACGCTGCTTTTTCGCTTCGTCCATGGCGACTTGAATGACCGTCAGCTGACGAGCTTTATCGTCGCGAGCCAGTTGGGCCTGCTGGAGGTCCATCTGGGTAGCGCGGATTTCTTCATTTTTCCCGTCGAGCTGTTCCTGCTGCTGTTTAAGCAGTTCTTCATTGGACGCAATCAGTTCATTCTTATCATCGAGCTCCTTGCCGAGTTCAACGGCCTGCTGCATGAGCTGGCTGCGCTGGGCTTCAAGCTGGGCTTTCTGCATCTGAAGCTGATGCATGCCAAATAAAGCGATGCGGACGTTTTCGGAAAGGATGGACATGACGCCTAAGGTAATGGCGGCGATACTGATGCCGGTCAGGATGGTGACTAAGATCGACGTGTACTTCGGCCGAAGTCCGAATAATTTAATTTTCTGTTTGCCAACCCGAGAGCCGATTTTATCGCCAAGATAGGCAATGATGCCGCCCATGACGGCTAAAACGACCAGCATAATCCATCCGTATTCCATAAGCCACCACCTTTTCTTATCATTTAAGTTCATTATATTATAGACTATAAAGGAGCCTTCCTGCAAGCGTGAAGGGTCAGAAAGGCTCCAATTATCCCAAAACCGATGAGGTCCTATCTTTCTTCGGTCACAATCGACACCCTGATTTTAGAATGCTATTTTATATTGAATCTCAAAAAAAAGGAACTGCCGGTTAGACAGTTCCTTTGCTTATTTCGATTTTTTATAGACTAAGATGACGCCGGCGATGCCACAGATGATGTCGGGCAAAAAGGCGGCGATATAAGCCGGTATCTTACCGCCATTCCCCAAGGCATTGCCAAGAGTCATGATCGAGTAATAGATAAAGATGACGACGACACTGATGCCGAACCCAATGGAAGAGCTTCCACGCTGCTTCTGCATGCCTAGGGGCGCGCCGACGACAGCACAGACGAGGCTGGCCAGGGGCAGGGCGAAGCGATTGTACATTTCGACTTTCATCTTATTGGTATCGACGGAATTTTGGTCGAGGAGTTTGATTTGCTCGCGCAGTTCACGAATGGTCAATTCTTCCGGTTTTTTCTGAGAAGACGCGATTTTATCGGGCTTCTGCGTCACCGGCAGTGCCTGGTTCTGGAACTTCATAGACCGCGTCGTCCGTTCATCCGTCGATACGTCAAAGATCGTGCCTTCATGCATGATCCATTTCTGGCCGTTCCAATCGGCGCGGTCGGCCTGTTCGACGCGCATAAGCTGGTCGTTTTCAAATTCCTGGACGGTAATATCCTTCAATTCCCGCGAGGTAGCGTCGTACTGACGGGCATACATCAGGCTGGAAATATCGGAGCCATCCGTATTTTTGATGATGATATGGTCCTGGGTCGTCGGCGCGACGTTGTGCTTTATTTCTTCATTGATGATCCGGTTATAGGCATTATTGGCCCGCGGTACGACGTATTCATTGAAGGCCGTCGCTCCGAGAGAAATAAATAAGGCCGCGACGAAGACTGGCATGGCCAGACGGATAAAATTTTGACCGCCGGCCCGCATGACGATCAGTTCACTGGAGCTTGACAGGCGGCCAAAGGCCATGAGCGATCCCAGAAGGACCGACATGGGAAAGGTAATGACGACGATAGAGGGTATGGCTAAGACAAAGACGCGAAAAGCCGCCCAAGGAGAGGCCCCGTACTGATTGATGAGGTTGGCGATACGGTACAGCGTTCCCGTGCCGATGAAAACGGCCGTAAAGGCGCAGACGCCAAACAGAAAGGGGCCGATAAATTCTTTTAAGATATACTTGTCTAATATTCGCATTCCATACTCCCTGTTACATCCTGAATTCTTCGCCTAAGTAGAATTTCTTGGCGACCGGGTCATTGGCGATGAAGTCCGGACTGCCTTCGAGGAGGATTTTCCCATCACTCAAAATGTAGGCTTTATCGACGATGCTGAGCGTTTCCCGGACATTGTGGTCGGTAATGAGGACGCCCATGCCGCGCCGTTTTAAATGGCTGATAATGCCTTGGATGTCGTTGACAGCCAAGGGGTCGATGCCGGCAAAGGGTTCATCGAGGAGAATGAAAGCCGGGTCGGTCACCAGACAGCGGGCAATTTCGACGCGGCGCCGTTCCCCGCCGGACAACTGGATGCCCAATCGGTCCCGCAGCTGGGTGATGGAAAACTCTTCCATCAAGGCTTCGGCCTTCTCGTGCTGCTGCTTTTTGCTGAGCTTCGTCGTTTCCAGCAGGGCCAAGAGATTGTCCTCTACGGTCAGCTTGCGGAAGATAGACGCTTCCTGAGGCAGATAGCCGATGCCGTGGGCCGCCCGCTGGTGAATGGGAAGCTTGGTAATATCATTGCCATCGATGGTGATTTCACCGGCCGACGGCCGTTCAATGCCGACGATCATGTAGAAGGTCGTCGTCTTCCCCGCCCCATTGGGGCCGAGGAGGCCGACGATTTCACCCTGGTCGACGCGGATACTGACGCCGTCAACGGCATTTCTTTCTTTATACGATTTTACGAGATCTTTAGTCTGAATGAACATGGATACCCCTTACTCGTTGCCCGGCACGATGACGATGGTTGAGCGGCTGCGAGTCTGAACAGAATTATCGGCAAGCTGAATATCGACACTATCCCCGTTTAAGGAATTGCCGTTCTGTGTCGCATTGACGTTCCCACGGAGGTGGACGACGCCGTCATTTTGTCCCGGCGTCTGGGTGTAGACAGCCTGGTTGGCATAGGCGACGAGATTGTCTGACGGCGATTCGACGTGGACGTTGCCCGTACCGACGGCCTTGATCTGCTTAAACCAGGCATCGATATGGTCGGCCCACATCTGCGAGCCCTGGGCTTCAAGATAGCCGTTGCCGGTGACGATGCTGTAATCTTTATCGAGGTAGTATTCTACCTTATCGCCGCGAACTTTTTTATCTTCATAGACACCGTGGACGTTGCCCGTGGCTACGATATAATTGCGGTTCGTCGAATGCATTTTATCCGAATTGAGCTGCATATTCGGCTGCTGGACGGCAACGTTGCCTTCCATGTCAGCTTCAGACGTCTTTAAGTTGTAAACGCCTTTATTCCCGGTCATCGTCGCCTGATCGCGGACGATGACGACGTTGCCCGTAGCCGTGGCGACCTGGGTTTTACCGTTGTATTCGAGTTTGTCGGCCGTGACCGATACGGCAGAATTGCCGTTGTTATCGGCGGCGATGACCCCGGCAGACGGAAGGATCAGGGACCCGATGAGGGCAGCAACTGCCAATTTTCTTGCCAATAATTCCATCATAATTATTCTCCCCTTGTCACTTGCGCATGGCCGGTCAGCAAGACCTTGGTCAGGCTGCTGTCGGTTTCAAAAGCATCGGCTTTCAGCGTCGTATTGTCATGGCGTTCCATGACAACCTTGCCGCCCTTAATCATACGCGTATCCATATTATAATACACACTGCCGTCAGTCTGCAACGTATCGCCCTTATCGGTCTCAGCCTTAACCGGCTGCTTGATTTCGATGGTCCGCTTTTCACGGTCGACGATGCCCTTATCGGAGGTAATGGTCATCTGCGTCCCGTCTTCAGCGACGACCAGGGCTTTGGGATTGGTGAAGTACATGATCTGTGTATCCGGATCGATTTGAATCTTATCGGCCGTCAGTCTCCAAACGAGTTTGCCTTCCTGTTTTTCTTCGAGTTCCGAACCTTCGAATTCGACCAGCTTATCCGGACTTACCATCGTGTCTTCCGACGTATTGGGATTCATGAAGACGTAAAGCATGACAGCAAAGCCGACGACGGCGATGACGGCAATCAAGGAAAGTTTATTCTTTTTCAGCTTCTCGACGATCATCGATATGCGCCTCCGGTTTCTGTTGTAATGCAATGATTTCTTCCGGTTCTGTACTCCAGCGGTGCTGGAACCACAACCATTCGGTCGGATGTTCTTTGATGAAATTTTCCGTAATGACCGCCATCTTCCGGGTCATGCGGGCAATATCGGCTTCTTTATCGCCCGTGTCTTCATAATGCATGATTTCCCCGATCGCCAGATGGGTGCGGTGGTTTTCATCATGGATGGTAAAGACCGGAATGATGGGTGAATGAAATTTTTGAGCGAACATGGCCGGTCCCTTCGGCGTCGAGCTCATCTTGCCCAAAAAGGGCTGGGGCACACCGTAAAAGCCGCCGTCCTGGTCGGCCAAAAAGCCGAGGAGCTTCTTGCGCTTCAAGGCACGGGCTGCGATGATCATTTCATTGCCGCCGCGGGCAAAGACTTCAAGGCCCATGCCTTCCCGATTTTCATTGAGCAGTCGGGTAACGGCACTATTGGCCTGGTTTTTGACAATCGTCGACGCCGGATAGCCATACATGGCCAGGGCACCGAGCCATTCCCAGTTACCCATATGCGCCGTAAGGACGATGACCCCTTTGTCCTCTTTCATCGCTTCATCGAGTCGTTCCGGGTGGTCGAGCGTAACGTATTGGCGAATATTGTCAGGATTCAGCCGCGGTGTATAAAGAATTTCCATCAGCGATTGACCCAGATTGCGAAAGACTTCGGTCATGATGGCTTCCGCTTCCGGCCGGCTGCATTCCAGTCCGCGCTGAATTTGGAAAATACCGCGTTCGCGCTGCTTTTTCATAAGTTTCCCTACGAAAGGACCGAGTGTACGGCCCAAAGAAATGATGAGCGGATACGGAAGACAACAGAGAAATTTCCCAAATCCGCGAGCAACGTGGTACTGCCATTCCTTCCCCACAGTACAGACTCTCCTTTCTTATTGGCGCAACGTAAATGCCGAATCCCCCAGATATTGGCGCAGGACGTCATCCCAAACGTGTTGACTTTTTAAAATATATTCGGCAAACTCCCGAAGGGCTCCATGGCCGCCGGGATAGGCAGAAACAAAAGCGGCCGAGTTTCGTGCTTCTTCACAGGCATCGAGGGGGGCGGCACCAAAACCGGCATTGGCAATGAGTTCAACGTCATTCAGGTCATCTCCCATGTAAGCCACTTCATCGAGGGAAAGACCGATTTCACTGCATAATTGCTGCATCGAACGAAGTTTATGTGAGCAATCCTGCAGGACGTAATCGATATGCAAATCTTTGGCCCGCTGTTCGACCATCGGCGAGCGGCGGCCCGTAACCAGGGCTGTCTTGAGGCCCGCTGCCCGGACCAGGGAAATCCCCATGCCGTCACGGGCTGAAAAGCCTTTCATGGCGTCGCCCGACGGGCTGTAGTAGATAATCCCGTCGGTTAAGACGCCGTCGACATCGAGGGCCAGCATTTTAACGTGTGTCAAAAAGCCCATCAGACCACTCCCTGCCGCAGTAAATCCGTAATGTGGACCATGCCGACGACCTTCTGTGCTTCATCGACGACGGGCAGGACCGTAATCGGCCGCGGCTGATTCTTTTCCATGATGTGCAAGGCTTCTGTCGCCAGTTTATGGTTGACGATGACCCGCGGGTTTTTGGTCATCATGGCATCTACCGGCCACTGCAGGAAATTAGAGCCCGTTTCAAGACCGCGGCGGACGTCGCCGTCGGTAACGAGGCCGATCAGTTTTCCGCCTTCATCGATGACGGAAACGGCACCGAGACCTTTTTCGGTCATGAGGAACAAGGCGTCCTGAACGCTGCTGTCTTCGGTGACGACCGGATTATCCTCGCCTTTATGCATGACATCGTCGACGGTGAGCAGCAGTTTTTTGCCAAGGGCACCGCCGGGATGGAAGATACCGAATTGTTCTTTCGTAAAGTGGTGTTGCGTAAGGAGAACGACAGCCAAAGCATCGCCGAGGGCCAGTGAAACGGTCGTACTCGTCGTCGGAGCGAGCCCTAAGGGGCAGGCTTCTTTTTCGACGGAGGCATCGAGGATGATGTCGGCGTGTTTGGCCAGTGTCGAATTGTGGTTGCCGACGACGGCGATGAGTTTAGCCCCAATGCGCTTGAGCGACGGCAGGGTATTGAGGATTTCAACGGTTTCACCGCTGTTTGAAAAAGCCAGGACGATATCGTCGGCCGTGACCATGCCCAAATCGCCGTGAATCCCTTCGGCAGGATGGAGGAAAATCGACGGCGTCCCCGTACTCGACAAGGTAGCCGCTACTTTGCGGGCAATGTGACCGGATTTCCCCATGCCGGTCACGATGACCCGACCGCCGGACTGAAGGATGAGGTTTACGGCATTGACAAAGTTCTGATCCAACGTCGGAATTAATTTTTCAATCCCCTGTGCTTCCTGATGGAGCACGTCTCTTGCTTCTTCTAAAATATCCATCATATCGACTCCCCTCACATTTCCGTGCTTACGCTGTTTTTGGCAATGTCCCGAATGGCGACCATATCGCGAAGGACGCCTTCGACCTGCGATAAATACAGCATATTCGGTCCGTCGCTGAGCGCTTCGGCCGGGTTGTCATGGACTTCCATGAAAACGCCGTCAATACCGGAACCGGCAGCGGCGCGGGCAAGGTTTCCGATGAACTGGCGCTGGCCCGACGATTTGGTGCCGGCACCACCCGGCAGCTGGACGCTGTGAGTCGCATCAAAGACGACGGGATAACCGAGGCTGCGCATAATCGGGAAGGAGCGCATGTCGACGACCAGGTTATGATAGCCCAGGCTGACGCCTCGTTCGGTGAGCATGATGTTTTCATTGCCCGTATGGACAATTTTATCGACGACATTCTTCATATCGTCCGGGGCCATGAACTGGCCTTTTTTCACGTTGACGCATTTTCCCGTCGCAGCAGCCGCTTCGACGAGATCGGTCTGCCGGCACAAGAAAGCCGGAATCTGCATGACATCGAGGACTTCTGCAGCCGCTTCCACCTGGCTGACTTCATGAATGTCACTGATGACCGGCACTTGGAGTTCCTTTTTGATGTCGCTTAAAATACGCAGGCCTTCTTTGAGGCCCGGGCCGCGGTACGACGTGTACGACGAGCGGTTCGCTTTATCAAAAGAGGCTTTAAAGATATAGGGCAGCCCCAAGCGTTCACAAATCTCTTTCATTTTCCGGCCGATATTAAGCGTCCGTTCCGGATCTTCGATAACACACGGACCGGCCATGACAAACAGATTGCCATTGCCGCCGACGAGCATATTGCCAACATGAATTTGTTTCACTGTTTCCATAGTCTATTCCCCTTTATGAGCAGATTCAGCAAAATAACGGCGGATGCGTGCGAGGTCATCCGGAGTATCGATGCCGATGAATTGATGATGCGTTTTTATCACTTTTATCTTATAACCATTTTCAAGAACTCGCAACTGTTCGAGGGACTCAACTTTTTCTGCCGGCGTCGGTTCCATGGCAGCATAGGCCAGAAGAAAGTCCCGCCGGTAGGCGTAAATGCCGATGTGTTTATACGGCACGATACCGCCCTCTTCAAAGGTATGACGAGGATACGGAATGAGGGACCGTGAAAAATACATGGCTTCATCGCGCTGATTGAGGACGACCTTTACGGCACTCGGTTCCTGATATTCTTCTTCGGCCAGCGGTGCTGCAACGGTAGCCATGGAGAGGCTGGGATCGTCTTCAAAAGCATGGCACAAGTCGTCGATGACATCCGGCGCAATGAGCGGTTCATCGCCCTGGACGTTGATGATGACATCGGCATCGGGAAAATGAGCCACAGCCTCGGCTAAACGGTCGGTCCCATTGGTATGGTCTTCCCGGGTCATGACAGCCCGGCCGCCAAAAGAAACGACCGTATCATAGACCTTGGGATTGTCGACGGCGACGACGACAGCCGTCAGTTTCGAGGCCTTGGACGCCTGTTCATACACGCGTTGTACCATCGGTTTGCCGGCAATATCACATAAGGGCTTCCCGGGCAGGCGCGTCGACGCGTAGCGCGAGGGAATGATGCATACAAAATTCATAGTTTATCCTCCAATACAGATTGCAAGACGGCATCTATTTGTTCTTGCCCTTCTACGATTTCAAGGGTAATGGCCAAGACGTACAAGGGAAGGTTGTATTCTTTTACAAGGTCGGCCGGCAGTTTTACGGCGTCTTTTTCCGTCGTCACCAGGATGCACTGCTTTTCGGCAGCCAGGTCGGCCATGCGCCGGATATCCGAAGGCCCGTAATGGTGATGGTCTTCATAGCGAAGGACACCGGCTACGGTAAACCCGGCCCCCCGCAGGGTTTCTTCAAAAGAAGCCGGATTGCCAAGCGCCGATACGGCCAGCACGGGGCGCTCCATAAGGCCCGCTGGTATGGCATCTTCCGGATGAAGGCCTTGGTCCCAGTTCAAAAAGGGAAGGACCGCCGAGGGTTTATGGACCGATAAGGCGACCGGCGCCGATGCATTGTATCGACGAAGATCCTCCCGAATCTGGGAAACAGCTTCCTGGGTTATTTGGTCCACCTTGGTAATGATGAAGATATCGGCCCGGGAAAGATGTTCCAATGGCTCACGCAGGATGCCTCGCGGCAGGACGTGACCATTTCCGAAGGGATTGGTGCCATCGACGAGGACGACGTCGACATCGCGATAAAGCTGCCAGTGCTGGAAGCCGTCATCGAGGATGAGAACTTGGGCGTCGAATTTTTCGACGGCCATGCGGCCGCTGACGGCCCGGTCTCGACCGACGAGGACGGGAATGCCCATGAGGCTTCTGGCCATGAGGCTCGCTTCGTCGCCCCCTTCTTCAGCCGTAAGGAGTACCATGCGGCCGTCGGACATGACCGAAGCGCCGCTCTTTTCCCGTTTCGAGTGATAGCCTCGATTGAGGAGTGCCACGCGCCAGCCTCTGGCGGAAAGTTCTTTGGCCAGCATACAGGCCATGGGCGTCTTCCCCGTCCCGCCGACGGTAATATTGCCTAAACTGATGACGACGGCCGGGAGCCGTTCCTGCCGCTCTTGGTGATCGGCAAAGGAACGGTACTTCATGATGACGGCCTTTCGATAAATCCAAGAGGCACCGCTCAACAGGAGCAGGGCCGGCCAGTCCCACCAGTGATGTTCTTTATTTCCTGTCAAATAGTGAAAGTAAGCGGTTCCTGCCGTTCTCAAGGACATAGGCTCACCTCCCGGCCTGAATCGATTCCAACATTTCCTGCAGTTTATCTAAATTCTTGCGCGTCGCCCCCTGGTTTTCCTGGACGACGGCAATACAATTTCGCTTCATCGCTTCAGCCCGATCGGGGTTGACCAGGATATCGAGGCAGGTTTCGATGAATTCGTCTTCGTTATTCACCATAACGCAGGCGCCGTGGCGACTGAGGAGTTCGAAAATTTCGACAAAGTTAAACATATTCGGGCCGACGACGATCGGTTTCCCGTGAGCTGCCGGTTCGAGGATGTTATGGCCGCCGATATGAGCCAGGCTGCCGCCGACGAAAATCAAGTCACCGAGGCTGTAGACCCGTCCCAATTCACCGATGGTATCGAGGATGACGCCATCATAGGCGGAACGAATAGCCTTCCCTGCCATCATGTCACTGCGCTTGACCATGGTCACGCCATGCTTGATGCCTTCATCGACGATGAGGTCGGCCTGGTAAATATAGCGCGGCGCAATAATCAACTTGGCCTCGGGAAAATGGTCGCGAATCTTGACGAAGGCCTTGTATACCGGACTGTTCTCGCCCCGATGGGTACTGCCGGCAATCATGATGGGACTGCCTTCATCAAAGCCCAGTTCATGAAGAAAACGCTTCTTTTCTTCTTCCGTTACGATGCCGTAGGTCTGATCGTACTTGGTGTTGCCCGTGACGATGACCTTATTGGGATCGGCGCCGATATCGATGATGTACTGGGCATCGATATAGCTCTGCATGCAGAACATGCGAATCGTCGACAAGACGCGGCGCGTAAAGAAGGTAATCAGGCGGTAGCGAACGGCACTGCGCTGACTGATGCGGCCGTTCATCATCATGACCGGAATGTGTTTATCAGCGGCAATGCGCAAAAAGTTCGGCCAGATTTCCGTTTCGACCAAGACGATAGCCTGGGGATTGACGATGGTCAGGATGCGGTTGGTAAAATACGGCAGATCCAAAGGAAAGTAGAGGATACCGTCGGCCCCTTTAATGATCTGATGGGCCATGCGGAATCCCGTCGCCGTAACGACCGACACGATGATGACTTCATCGGGGTGATTTTTTCGCATTTCACGCACAATGGGGCTGGCCGCGACGATTTCACCGACCGAGGCGGCGTGGACCCAAATAGCATGACGGTTCGATATTTTTTCTTTTAGTTCTTCCGGCAAAAAACCGATGCTCTGTTTGATGCGCTGATAGAACCCTTCTTCATGGATCAAGCGGTAGATCAACATGGGAATGAGGGTCGCCCAATAGATGAGAAGGAGGATGTTATACAGCCAGTACATCGGATGCGATTTTAGATTTTTCATCACGCTCAACCTTCTGAAGCTTCTTTCTTATCGTTAAATTGAACAGCATAGAGGTGTGCATAGAGGCCTTCTTTGGCCAATAATTCGGCATGGGTCCCCGTTTCGACAATATGACCGTGATCGATGACGACGATGTTGTCGGCGTTGCGGACGGTGCTCAGGCGATGGGCGATGACGACGGCCGTCCGGCCTTCCATGAGTCGGTCCAGGGCAGCCTGAACGATCTTTTCACTTTCCGTATCGAGGGCCGACGTCGCTTCATCGAGGATGAGGATGCGGGGATTTTTAAGAATAGCTCTGGCGATGGCAATGCGCTGCCGCTGACCGCCGGACAAGGAGTTGCCCCGGTCGCCGACGAGGGCCTCGTAACCGCCGGGCAGTCTCATGATAAATTCATGGGCATTGGCAGCCTTAGCCGCAGCGACGACTTCATCATCCGTCGCGTCGAGGCGGCCGTAGAGGATGTTTTCGCGAACGCTGGCGTTAAAGAGCATCGTTTCCTGGGGCACGAGGCCGATCTGCTGACGAAGGGAGGAAAAGGTGACATCCCGTACGTCGATGCCGTCAATCAAGAGCCGCCCTGCCGTAACGTCATAAAAGCGAGGCATCAGGTTGGCCACCGTCGACTTGCCGGCACCACTGGGGCCGACGAGGGCGACGACTTCCCCGGGACGGACTTCGAGGTTGAAATCGGTCAAAGCCGGGTGTTCTTTATCGTAGGCAAAGGAAACGTTATCGAAGGTCACTTCCCCTTTTACCTGGGGCAGGACCATGGCACCTTCTTTTTCCTTGACATCGGGAACGGTATCGATCGTTTCAAAGACGCGATCGGCAGCGGCCAGGGATTTTTGGATATCGCCGTAAATTTCACTGATGCGGCGAACGGGGTTGGCCAGGTTAATGGCGTAGATCAGGAAGGCGATCAAGGCGCCGGCCGTCATTTCCCCATTGATGACGCTCATGCCGCCGTACCAGATGATGCCGGTAACGGCGATGGCCGCAAAGAACTGAATGAACGGCGTCAATAAAGACGTCAGCCGCGTCGTATTCATCAGGGCCCAGAAATTGCGGTCATTCTGAAGGATGAAGCGACGGATTTCAAAATCTTCGCGGTTAAAGGAGCGAATGATGCGGATACCGGAAATGGCTTCTTCAAGAAGGGACGTGATATCGGCCATCTTGCCCTGGACGTCGTGACCGGCCCGGCGCAGGCGGGAGCCGAAGAAATTAATCGTAAAGACGACTAAAGGCACGATGACCAGGGTCAGAAGGGTCAGTTTCCAGTAAAGGAAAATCATCGATACCAGGGAGCCGACGAGGATGACCGCTTCCTGGACGAAAGAAATGAGGTTGCCGGCAATGGCCGTCTGGAGCGCCGTGACGTCATTGGTCAGGTTACTCATGATGTTGCCCGTCTTGTGCTTATCGTAATAAGACAAGGACAGGGTCTGTAAATGGCGATACAGTTTTTCGCGGATATCGTTGACAATTTTCTGACCGACGAAACTCATGAGATAGCGTTCGCCAAAGTAGAAGAACCCGCGCAGCAAAAACAGGATCAGGATGCCGACGACGATGAGGTTCAGGGTATAAATATCTTTATTGGCCAATACCTTATCGATGACGTCCTTGATCAGCCAGGGGACGACGACGTTGCTCGCCCCGGACAGGGCCATACAGATGACGGCGAAAACGAGCCGTGTCTTATAGGGTTTTATGAAAGTTAATAATCGTTTATAACCTTGCCAACTATTGTACTGCTTCATGAATACCTCTTTCTCTTGCAAAAGTTAAGACAGCTTTGGCTGTACGCATGACAGCCCCCGATTCTCCCATCGTACGGCGCACGGCGGAAAGGCCCTCACAGAGCTCCGTGCGGCGCGGCCCGTCGTCCAGCATGGGAAGGACGGCATCGGTGATATTATCGGGCGTCACGTCATCCTGCCACAATTCGGGAATAACCCTGCGTCCCATGATGATGTTGGGCAGGCCGATACTTTCAATATGTACTAAAACTTTGGAAAGCCAATAGGTCAGGCGATTGACGCGGTAGACGAGGAGCGTCGGAAGGCCCATGAGGGTCGTTTCAAGGGTCGCCGTCCCCGAGGCGGCAATGGCTGCTGTACTGATGTTCATCATGTCGTAGACATTGCCTTCCCCGACGGTAACCGGGACGCCGGAAGCTTCGATGATATCATCGAGCATCGCTCTATCGATCGTCGTCGCTCGCGGGACGAGAAACTGCATATCTCCGTGGTCGCGGCTGAGTTTTTCTGCCGCTTCCAGCATGCACGGCAACAGGCTCTTTACTTCCTGGACACGGCTCCCGGGCATGAGCAGGACCGTCTTTTTTTCTTCATCCAGGCCAAACTTTTGAAAAGCGTCATGACGGCTCAGGCTCGGATGGACGCTGTCCAAGAGCGGGTGCCCTGTATAGAGGACATTCGTACCGAGGTCTTCATAGAGCTTGGCTTCAAAGGGAAAGAGGGAGATGGCCAAATCGGTATATTTTGCAATCGTCTTTCCGCGGCTCTTATGCCAGGCCCAAATGGTCGGCAGGATGTAATAGATGACAGGAATGCCGGCGGCTTTCGCAGCCTTAATGAGGCGCATATTAAAGCCCGGATAGTCGATGCAAAGGAGGACGTCGGGCTGTTCTTTTTTCATCGTATCGACCAGAAAATCGCGAAGGCGAAAGAAAAAAGGAATCTTGCGGATAATCTCGCCGATGCCGATGACCCCCAGATTGGCGATATCATAGACGATATCGACGCCGGCGTCTTTCATCCGTTCACCGCCCATGCCGAGCAGTTCGATATCCGGCGCAAGTTGTTTCAAAGCTCGTGCCAAATTGGCGCCGTGGAGGTCGCCTGACGCTTCACCGGCAGAAAACATAATCTTCATAGGATCTCCCGTCAAAAGTTTTTATCAACAGCACAGATAACGATGCCGTGGCTGTCAGCCAGGCGCAGGACTTCGTCTTGTTCGACAAAGAGGGTCCGTCCGGCTTCCATGGCAAGGACGTTGCAGTTACTTTCAATCATGGACATAATCGTCTGCCTGCCGACGGCCGGCACATCAAAACGCGGGTCTTGATTGGGTTTGGCCACTTTGACGACGACCGATTTTTCACGGCCGAGAGCTCCGCCGCGGCGAATGCAGGCGTCGGTGCCTTCGATGGCTTCGACAGCCATGACGGCTTTATGCTTGACGACGACGGTCTGTCCGATGTCCATGCCGCCCATGGCCTTAGCCGTGACGAAGCCGAAGCGGATATCGTCTTCTTCCCCTTCCGTCGGCTTGCGGCGCGACAAGACGCCGATTTCCGGCATGAGGTCTTTCAGGTATAAGGTCTGGTCGACGACTTCAAGGCCGTCTTTGGCGAGTTCATCGACGATGGCCAGCATGATCGTATCGTCCTTGCGGTTATGCAGTTTTGCCAGCAGTTTAATGGCCCGCCAATCGGGGAATTTCAGTCCCTTAAAGAGAATTTCCTTGGTGACTTTCCCGATCATGGTAACTTTCGAGACGTCATTCTTTTTGAGGGTCTTAATGACTTTATCCAGTTTTGCGACGTTGATATCGTAGTATACATCGGCTTCTGCTGCCAGTTCCGGTTCGACATCCCCGACGACGGCGATGACGACGACTTCGTATCCCAGGTGCTTTGCAGCCCGCATAAACTCGACAGGAAGTTTACCGATACCGGCCAAGAGTCCAACTTTTTCCATAGCAATCATCCTTATTCATAAAGAGAAATATTTATCTCTATATTATACAAAAAAACAGGTCCCTTGTCAGTAAAAAAAGGGCTATCGCAGGTGCGACACCCCTTTTACTCACTGGCTGCTGCCTAATCCTTTGTTCCTCGGCAAATACCGCGATCGGCATTGCGAAGGAAGCGGAGAAAATGTTCTACTTCTTCAGAACTATCCAGTTCCTGTTCCATTTCAAAAATAGCCTGGCGCAAATTGAGTCCCGAACGGTACAAGATGCGGAATGCTTTTTTCAATTCCCGACGGACATCTTCCGGTACACCGGCCCGCGAAAGGCCGACGCTGTTCAGGCCGATGCAGCGTGCAGGCTGACCATCGGCGATGACAAAGGGAGGAATATCCTGTACGACCTTGGCCAGGCCGCCGATCATGCTGTTGCGGCCAATCTTGACAAACTGATGGACGCCGGCAATGCCGCCGATGACGACCCGGTCTTCGACGGTAACGTGACCGGCAAGACCGGCACAGTTACTCATGATGACATGGTTGCCGACGACACAGTTATGGGCTACATGGGTACAGGCCTGGAATAGGCAATCATTGCCGATTCGCGTTTCTTCCCCTTCACCCGTTGCCGTACTGACCGTGACGAATTCCCGGAAAACCGAGCGGTCGCCGATGATAAGAAAGCTCTTTTCACCGTGATATTTTAAATCCTGCGGCTCCGAGCCGATGGAACAGCTCGGGAAAAACCGGCAGTCCTTACCAATCGTCGTCCAGCCGTCAATCGTAACGTGGGCCATGATTTCTGTTCCGTCACCAATGGTGACGTGAGGCCCGATAACGGCGTACGGTCCGATTTTAACACCGGCCCCGATTTTAGCCTGCGGGTCTATAACAGCCGTCGGATGTATCATGCTCTGGCGCATGTTATTCGTTTCCTCGGTCATTAAAGTCACTCCTCGCTTCCCTGCCCCAAGGGGACAGTCGCTTAATTTCATAAATATCTACGTATACAGTCGCAGGAGAGACGATTTCTTTCGCCCGGCAAAATCAAGCCATTTCCTGCAATATTCCCCTTTATGCTAATAAATGCGCCCATTTAGCTCACTATTCAACATAAAGTCAATTTTATCGATTACTTTTTCGGGTTCTGTCCCGGCATGAGGGCAAAGAGGTATTCGCCTTCAGCACAGAGGGTATCACCGACGTGGCACTGGGCTTTGACCTTACCCATGCGGCCCTTTACCTTTTCGATGTCAGCCCGCATGACCAATTGATCACCGGGGATGACGGGATGGCGGAAGCGGATCTTATCGATGCCCGTAAAGAAGGGGATGAGACCGCGGTTTTCTTCAGGGTACAAGAGGGCGATGCCGCCAACCTGGGCCATGGCTTCGGCAATGAGGACGCCCGGCATAACCGGTTTGCCCGGAAAGTGGCCTTGAAAAAATTGCTCATTAAAGGTCGCATTCTTGATGCCGATGGCATATTTCATCGGTTCCAATTCAATGATCCGGTCAATAAGCAGCATGGGATAGCGATGCGGCAAAATTTCCATAATATCAGTTACTTCCAAAGTCATGAGAATTCCTCCTTAGCTCACTGTAGTTCTTCAAAAATCTGGTGGGTCAGCTGGTTATTCAAGGTGTGGCTCGATTTAACGGCAATGACATGCCCTTGTATCGGTCGGTTCAAGAGGGACAAGTCACCGATGATGTCGAGGACCTTATGGCGGACCAATTCATCATCCGAACGCGGCACGGACAAGCACGACGTCTTATCATAAACGACGACGTTTTCAATCGTACCGCCCTTACCAAGGCCCAGTTTCTTCAGCATTTCCAATTCTTCCGTAAAGGCGATGGTCCTGGCAAAAGAAACCTCATTGATGTACGAGGACTTGGTGATCATCGAGTCAAAAAACTGCACGCCCAGCATGGGGTGTGGATTGATCGAGGTAAAGGTGATGCGGAAGCCGTCATGCGGTACGAGGGCGATGAACTTATCTCCGTCCTGGATGAGATGCTGTTTTTGTATGACCAGCGGCCGGCGCGGCACATCGAGTTCATGGACGCCCGCTTCTTCAATGAGCTTGACAAAAGTCAGACTGCTGCCGTCGGCAACGGGCGGTTCGACGGAATCCATTTCGACAAAGCAGTTGTCGATTTCCATTCCATAAAGGGCTGACAGCAGGTGTTCTACGGTAAAGACCTTGGCGCTCCCCTTTTCAAGGGTTGTCGCCCGCATCGTATTGGTTACATTCGTCAGATGGGCTTGTACAGACGGTTTTTCCGGCAAATCGGTCCGAATAAAAACAATACCTGTATCAGCCGGAGCCGGGCGCAGTACCATATGAACTTCATTGGCAGCGTGCAGGCCGATCCCGTTGAATGAAACGTCATGAGCCAGTGTCGTTTGTGCTGTCGGTGACATAGGCAGGCCCCTCCTTTCTGGTTACGAATAAGATAAATAAATTTTTCGTAATTTTTTTTATAATTTTTTTCATGCTTTTTTATTATACCTTATCAAGCGGCCCTATGACAAGTAATTGTTCACCTAGCGGCCTTATCCAAACAAAAAGGAGCTGCCTTTAAAGACAACTCCTTTTTGCTTCAATCGCGTTACTTCAGTAGTTCATAGACAGAGGAGACGACATCGTCCCAGGTTCCGATTTGGGTCTGTTCGCCGGCAATCGTATCGCGGCCGGCTTTGCATTGACGCGCAACGGACGTTGGCGACGTGCCGTTATATGTGTTACGCTGTTTGACGCACGTTTCGATATCCAAGTAATGATGGATATCTTCGGCGAAGAGCGGGCTCATGGCCTGGAGCTCTGACAGCGATAACTGCTGTAATACCTTTCCCTGTTCGATGCAGTAATGGACGGCTTTTCCGACGACGGCATGGGCTTCGCGGAAAGGAAGTCCCTTTTTGGCCAAGTAGTCGGCCATGTCAGTGGCGTTGGAGAAGTCGCTTTCCAGCACTTCCCGCATGTGATCGCCGTTGACGGTCATTTTATCGATCATGGCGGCGTAGATGGTCAGAGCAAACTTCAAATTGTCGATGGCATCGAAGACGCCTTCCTTATCTTCCTGCATGTCCTTGTCATAGGCCATGGGAATGCCCTTCATCATCGTCAAAACGCCCATGAGGTGGCCGTAAAAACGGCCCGTCTTGCCGCGGACGAGTTCGCAGATATCAGGATTCTTCTTCTGCGGCATGATGGACGAACCCGTGCAGTGGGAATCGTCGAGTTCGATGAACTTAAATTCCGAGCTCGACCAGAGGATGAATTCTTCCGACAGGCGGCTGAGGTGCATCATCAGGACCGCTGCAAATTCCAGGAAGGCAATGATATAGTCCCGGTCGCTGACGGCATCGAGGCTGTTGTCATAGAGTTCCCCAAACTGGAGCGTTTCGGCGACAAAAGGCTGGTCGAGAGGATAGGTCGTACCGGCCAGAGCGCCGGCGCCAAGGGGCATCATATCGGCCATCTCCCAGGCATATTTCAAGTGAATGAAGTCGCGGGACAGCATGGAGAAATAGGCCATGAGATGGTGGCTGAAGAGAATCGGCTGCGCCCGCTGCAGATGGGTATAGCCGGGCATGATGACGTCGCTGTACTTTTCAGCAGCCTTGACCAGCGACTCTTGGAGTTTGACCAAGAGGTCGGCAATGGCGGCGATTTCCCGACGAATATAGAGGTGCGTATCGAGGGCCACCTGGTCGTTGCGGCTCCGGCCCGTATGAAGGCGTTTCCCCGCTTCGCCAATGGCATCGGTAAGCCGCTTTTCAATATTCATGTGGATATCTTCGAGCTCGACGGAAAAGTCAAACTTCCCGTCTTCAATCTGCTGGAAAATAGCCTTCAAGCCTTTTACGATAGCGTCCTTGTCTTCTTCCGAAATGATGCCTTCTTTGGCCAGCATCGTCGCGTGGGCAATGCTGCCGCAAATATCTTCGGCGTACATCCGGCAGTCAAACTGGATGGATGCATTGAAGGCTTCTACACTTTTATCTGTGGCCTTAGTGAACCGGCCGCCCCATAACTTCATATCCTTCGCTCCTTATTATTTACCCTGTTTTTCAGCGTGCTGCTTCATCAGGGCCCGCATCTTGAGGGGCAATCCAAAGAGGTTGATGAACCCTTCCGCATCGGTCTGGTCATAGACATCGTCTTCGCCAAAGGTGACGAATTCTTCATTGTATAAGGAATAAGGCGACGTCGAACCGGCACTGATGATATTGCCCTTGTAGAGTTTTAAAATAACCTGACCGGTAACGGTCTGCTGCGTTTCATCGACGAAAGCCGAAAGGGCTTCGCGAAGCGGCGAGAACCATTTGCCGTCATAGACGAGTTCGGCAAACTTGTTGGCTGCCGTTTCTTTATAATGGAAGGTATCGCGGTCGAGGGTGAGGTATTCCAATTCCCGATGAGCATACATCAGGATGGCACCGCCCGGGTTTTCATAAATACCGCGGCTCTTCATGCCGACCAAACGATTTTCAACGATGTCGACGATGCCGACGCCGTTGCGGGCACCGATTTCATTGAGGACCGTAATCAAGGTAACGGCGTCATATTTGGAACCATTGACGGCGACGGGAATCCCTTTTTCAAAGTCGATGGTGACGTATTCCGGAGCGTCCGGAGCCTGTTCCGGCGTCTTGGTGACCATGTAGACCATGTCTTTCGGAGCATTGGCCGGATCTTCGAGGTCATCGCCTTCATGGCTCAAATGCCAGATATTCCAGTCCATGCTGTAGGGATAGGGATTTTCTTCCGATTTATAGTCGATGGGGACGTTGTGTGCTTCAGCATAAGCCAGTTCATCTTCACGAGATTTGAGGTCCCACATCCGCCACGGAGCGATCAGCGTCATTTCCGGAGCCAAGGCTTTAACCGTCAATTCAAAACGGACCTGGTCATTGCCCTTGCCGGTAGCGCCGTGAGCAATGGCTTCAGCCCCTTCTTTTTTAGCGACTTCTACGAGTTTTTTAGAAATGAGGGGACGGGCAAAGGACGTGCCGAGGAGGTATTTCCCTTCATAAACGGCACCGGCTTTTACCGTCGGCCAAACGTATTCTTCCATAAATTCCTTCTTGATATCCATGACGTACACTTTAGAAGCACCGGAAGCATAGGCTTTCTTTTCAATGGCTTCAAAGTCGTCAGGCTGGCCAACATCGGCACAGGCTGCAATGACTTCGGCACCGGGGTAGTTTTCCTTTAACCAGGGAATAATGACCGATGTATCGAGTCCGCCGGAATAAGCAAGGACAATTTTTTTAATCTCTTTTTTCGTATTGCTCATGATAATTTCCTCCTCTATCGAATGAACGATTGCGATGGATGATAAGTTTTATTCTGTCTACGCTTGATAGTATACATCAGGCAGAAAAATTATGCAAGTATTTTGCATAAAAATTTCACATGTTTTTTTGACACCTTCTCAAAGTTCCATCGGCCCCTAAAGTATAGTATAATAGGGATGTTTAATAGGAGGAATCTGGTCAACGACTCCCTCTTATAGAATCGGGAGCTTGTAAGTCAGAAAAAACATAGGTGCAGCGATGTTGAGGACAACATCTCCCTAATTCTGCCTACATCAT